>PLTZ01000013.1 GCA_003164715.1 Opitutaceae bacterium
TAACTTTGGGTCAGGCGCGGTACCGGAACCAGGCGATCCCGAGGCCCGCGATGAGCCCGAGGAGGTGCCCGTCCCACGAGGTGCCGTCGCGCGCGGGGGCGACGCCCGCCAGCATGCTTCCGTAGAAGAGAAGGACGCCGGCGGCGACGAGGAGGTCCGTCCCGGTCCTCGTGAACCAGGCGACCGCGAGCAGGTAGCCGAGGAAGCCGAAGACGACGCCGCTCATGCCGACGTGCGCCGCCCGCCGCCCGAGAAGCCAGAGGAGGACGCCCTGCCCGAGCGCGATCGCCAGCGCGACTGCCGGGAACTGCGCCTCGCCGCGGCGCAGCACGAGCGCCCCCAGGATGAGAAAGGGCGGCAGGTTGGCCGCAAGGTGCGAAAGGCTGGTGTGGACGAAGGGCTCCGTGATGAGCCCGAGGAGGCCGGCCCCGGTCCTCGGCACAAGGGCGAGCTGCGCCGCCGCTCCCTTGGAGATCATCCCGATCAGGGTGCCGGCCACCATCGCCGTGGCCGGCCACGAGAGGTAGTACGACGGCGGCTCGGTGAAGAGCCGGGCGATGAGGCCGGTGACGTCGTCCATGCCGCGAGCCTAGGGGGCGCCCACCCGGGAGCGCAACCCGATGGGCTTAGGCTCCCAGGTACCGGCCGAGCGCGCGCCGGACCTTCTGCGCCAGGCGGGCTCTTCCCGCCGGCCTTCCTCCGGTCACGGTCGCGGTGAAGCCCGCCTCCAGTTTTCGGAAGTCCTCCCAGTCCCTTCGCGTGATCACCACGCCGAGTTCCCGTCCGATCCTAGCGACCAGGGATTTCTCCCCGGACTGCGATAGCTGGGGATTCAGGTCACGCATTCCCCGGACCTCGTTCAGCAGGTAGTGCGCGTTCCTGACCACGAGCACGTTCACGCGGATCTCCTCCTTCCACACCCACTCGCTGTCGATGAACTCGCAGTCCCCGTCCCTCACGAAGGAGTTCGCCCAGCTGCAGTCGACATACCTGCCGTCCACCATGAGCTCCCCCGACCTCATCGTGGCGACGGACCGGATCTTCCGCATCCAGAGGGCACACGGCTCGAACAGCTCGCCGAACGCGATCTTCCTTCGCTTCGCCTTCCGAAGCACCTGCATCTGCACGGACTCCGACCCCAGCCACGGCTCCTCG
Source organism: Opitutaceae bacterium (assembly GCA_003164715.1). Taxonomy (GTDB): domain Bacteria; phylum Verrucomicrobiota; class Verrucomicrobiia; order Opitutales; family Opitutaceae; genus Palsa-1447. The sequence goes on from PLTZ01000013.1 coordinate 1,156, forward strand.
TACCCGTAAAGCTTTACGGCTCCGTCGGCGGAGACGCCGGAGCCCAGGCGGCGCTTTCGGACCCAGACGCTTCCGTCGGCGTGTTCCAGGATCCTCGCCTCGGTCTGGAATTCCTTGGTCCTGCGGTCGCTGAAGAGGACCCCCAGTCCCTCGAAGGCGACCTTGGAGCGCGATGCGTCGCCGGCGACGGTCAGGAACGAGTTCGCAAGGAGGTGCAGCATATTGTTTCGGGCGAGCTCCATGAGGACGAGCCTCTGGTCGAACACGGGGGTGCGCGCCTTTGAATAGTCGCGGGGGGCGAGGTTTCCGATCATTTCGCCCACGTTCACCTTGCCGAATGCGTCCTCGGAGAGGACGCAGGAGGGCAGCTTGTAGTCCGGGTACGGGAAAAAGAAGCGGACCGGGCCCAATTGCCTCGCCAGCCGGTCCCCGAGTTCCCTGTAGCCGAAGGTCCGGTGCAGGTCCTGGCGCGGATAGCCCTCCAGGCCGTCGAACACGATGTGGTTGTGGTCCTCCGCGCTTGACGCGAAGTATTTGAGTCCTAACTGGTTCTCGATCGCCAGTACGACGGCGCCGCCGGGCGCCAGCATGCCCTTGAAGAGGCGCAGGACCGCGTCGTGCGGGTCGGCGCCGCCGACAAAGAGCTTCGAGTACTCGAAGACGCCGATGCAGAAGATGAGGTCGAAGCGGCAGCGGAAGCGGACGTCCTGAAACGGGGCGCCGAGGATGGAGACGTGGGGCATGTCCCGGGTGCGCAGGCGCGCGATCGCCGCGCGGGCGGGGCTCCCCTCCACCGCGACGACATCGTCAAATACCTCGCCCAGGTAGCGCGTGATGGCCCCGCATCCGCACCCCACCTCGAGCACGCGGTCGGACCTGTTGAACGTGAATCCGCTCAGGAGCCGCGAGCGTTTTCGGGACAGGTGGTACTCGGTGACCCAGTCCCTGATGTGCCGCTCGAGCTCGTAGGAGTCTGAGCCCAGGTCCCCGGCCTTCCACAGGACATCGCGAAGGTATCGCTCCTGGGACTCGCCGTCCGAGTATGAGAATCCGTCCGGCCCGGGAATCCGCCAGACCGAGTCGGCGTCGAGCACAATATCATTATCCACCTTGTCGGGCAGGGACATGGTCGAAGGGCAGCAGGAGGGATGGGCCGGAACCGGCGCACGAGAGGTCGTGGCCTTCGTTCGGCTCCGGTCTTGTGTGACGCACCCGGGGCCAAAAGGGTTTGCGGAATATTGATTTTTTTCCCTGCTGCGTTCGGTGGTTTTGCGGGAGACCCGCTAAGGATTGCGGGGGGGGGGCGCCATCAGCGGGGTCGGGGCCCAGGAGCTGAGAATTTTTGGATAAATCGTCAGGCGCGGAAACCTTTCCGGCACCTGATCGTCTCCCAAGGACGATTCATCATGCTGAGTTGCCCCGCCCAGACATTGTCCCTTGACCCGGCCTGGCAACCAATTCGGCACGATGAACCGCCCCTGATCTCGATCGCGGTGCCGGCCTTCAACCGGCCGGCCATGCTTGAGGAGACGCTTGCGAGCATCGCCGCGCAGACGATCCGCGTGCCGATCGAGGTGATCGTCTGCGATGACTTGGGGATGGCGCAGACCCGCGAGGTGGCGGGGCGGTACGCATGGGGACCGGTGAGGTACTCGCCGAATCCCGAAACCCTCGGTGCGGTCGGCAACTGGAACCGGTGCCTCAGCATGGCGCGCGGCAAATGGGTCATGGTCCTGCACGAGGACGACGCGCTTTATCCCTGGTACCTGGAATGCGTGCTTCCGCACCTGGCCGCCGGATCCGTCGCGGTGTGCACCATGACGTCCAGGGGCCCGGTCGTGCCGGAAGCCGAGCGCCCGGGCGCGGCGCCCCCCGCTGAGGACTATCCGCCCCGACATTTCCTGAAAAGCTCGATGACGCCGTTTCCCGGCGTCCTCGTGCGCAGGGACGTCGCCCTGCGCCTGGGCGGTTTCGACGAGCGCTGGGGCCCGATCGCGGACTATGAGTTCTGGTACCGCCTCGGCTGCGCCGGGCGGATCACGGTGGTCCGCGCAATTGGGGCGTTCTACCGGGTGGCGCCCGGCCAGTGGACCGAGCGGGTCTGGGCCCGGATGCTGGCGCTTACCCATCTCCTGCGCCTGAAGATCGCCGCGGAGCAGTTTTCCGCGTATCCGCGTACCGGCCGCTGGCTGGCCCGGTTCTTCACCTACCGCAACGCGTGCTGCTACGCCCGCCGGTTCCGCGAGCGCCCGGCGATCCTGCAGCGGTGCCTCGCGCTCGGGCGCCTCCCGTTCGTGGGGCTGCCGAGCGGGTGGGTGTGGCAGGCGCTCAGGCTAGCGTCCCATACGAACCGGCAGCGCACGCCCGGGACGGGGACGGTCCCGGCAAGGGGATTCGAGGCGCCGACCACGGCGACAATGGCCTGAGCGGCGGGAATGCCGGGACCCGCACAGGAGCGGCGGCCTGGAAGCCCTATCTGATCGGACGCCTCCGGGCGAGAGGCGCCGAGGCGGCCCGCATCACCCGGCCGGCGGCAGGACGCACCGGTAGCCTTCCCGTGAAAGGTGCGCAAGGAGGCCGGCGATCACGTCCGTGCGGATCTTCGAATTCGTTCCCGATTCGTGGGTGAGGAGGATCGCGCCGGGTGCCACCTTCCGGATCAGCCGCCCCACCGGCCCGTCTGAGCTAGAACTCAAGGGTTCCAGGCCCCGGCCGCTCCACCCCACGTAGGTCAGCTTGCGCCGCGCAAGCACCCCGAACATGAACACGCTCTTGATTCCCGCGGGGGAGCGGAAGAAGCGCGGCCGAAGCCCCGCGGCCGCCTCGATCGCTCCGGAACAGGCGTCGATTTCCCGGGCGGTGCGCCCGGGTCCGGCGCACCAGAAGAAGGCGAGCGGATGGGTGTGCGTGTGATTGCCCAGCTCGTGCCCGCGGGCGGCGATCATGCGCACCAGATCGGCGTGCCGGGCCGCCTTGACCCCGATCAGGAAAAATACGGCCTTGGCCTTGTGCAAATCCAGCAGGTCCAGGACGGCCGGCGTCGTTTTCGGGTCGGGACCGTCGTCGATCGTCAGGAAGACCTCCCGGCCCTGGGCGGCAAACCGCCTTGCCACCGGGCCCAGGCCCGAGGCGTTGGGGACCACCGTGTTCAGGGCAAGCCACAGCTCCGGGACCATGAACACCGCAAGGGAAAGAAGGGGGTAGTGGGGCCAGAGCCAGAGCAGGGGCACCTTCGACACGACGGTGATCCACCGGTAATGTCGAAAGGCCGCGCTCGGCGAGGCGGCATTAATCGTAGTCCTCACGAAGATTGAGCTTTATGCGGATATTGGAGTTTCTACCATCTTGATCCAGTCTATGTCTCAGGCGAACCCCGTTCCGCCCCCGTCTGCAGCACCCGATCGAGACCCCAGGGGGAAACTGGGCCGTCTTCCTGCGGCTGCCCTTCGCAGCTATGACGAGTTCATGCAAACGGGAAGCGAGCAGGCGCTCGGAGTGCTTGTCGTCGAGGTGCTTAAATACTTCCTGGCGAAGAAGCTGGACCAGAAGGGCGAGGTCCGCTGGGTGGATAATGTGCGGCTGCTCGAGGAGCTGGGGTTCGATTCGCTGGCCACCATCGAGACGGTGTTCTTCTTCGAGGACCTTTTCCAGATTTCGGTCTCGAATGATGAAATCGCGAAGGTGAAAACCCTGGGGGATCTCCGGCGCTTCGTGCGGGACAAGCTCGAGTCTGCCAAAGCCTGACATGCCGCGGGCGGTCATCACGGGTATCGGGTTCATCACGAGCATCGGCAACAGCCGCACCGACGTCCTGCGCAGCCTGCGGGAGCTGCGCCACGGCTTCAAGACGGTTGAATTCCTCGGCAATCCTCGGATCCCCGTGCGCGTGGTGGGCGCGGTGGAGGGCTTCGAGACGGATTCCACCAACTGGCGCGACTGGCGCTACCCCGAGCGCTACCGCTTCGGGCCGGAGGCGCTCCGGTCGGTTTCGCCGCACGGGCTCTATGCGCTGTGCGCCTGCGAGCAGGCTCTCGAGGACGCCCGCCTAGGCGCCGGAGACCTGGCGGACGGGGAGACCGGGCTCTTCTGCGCCTCGGCTGGCTCGCCCTTCCTCTTCTACCATTACCTGCGCCAGCAGGAGGAGGCGAGGGGGGAGCGCGGCAGCCCGATGGGGATGGTCTCGAGCATTGCGGGGACGCTGAACTTCAACCTCGCGGCGCACTACCACATCAGGGGCGCGGTCTGCGGGTTTGTCTCGGCCTGCGCGTCGTCGAGCCACGCGCTGGGCTACGCGATCGACGAGATCAGGCTCGGCCGCCAGAGGCGGGTGCTGGTTGTCGGCGCCGAGGAGACGCATGCCGAGACCGTGCTTCCGTTCGCGGCCATGAGGGCGCTCTCGGTCAATCCGGACCCCGGCTCGGCCTCCCGGCCCTTCGACCGGAGGAGGGACGGGTTTGTGAGCTCGGGCGGGGCCGCCGTCATGGTCGTGGAAGAGGCGGGCCTGGCCGCGGAGCGGGGAGCCCCCGTGTACGCCGAGCTCGCCGGTTGGGGCCAGGCCGGCGACGGGCACAATGTTGCGCTGTCACACCCCGAGGGCTCCGGGCTGGCGCAGGCCATGAGGCGCGCCCTCAGGGACGCGGCGACGCCCCCCGACGGGATCGACTACGTGAACGCCCACGCGACCTCGACGCCGGTGGGGGACCGCTCCGAGGCGGCCGCGCTCAAGGCGGTGTTCTGCGCGGGCGGCAGGCCCGCCATCAGCAGCACCAAGGCGCTCACCGGGCATGCGCTTTCCATGGCCGGCGTTCTGGAGGCCGCGATCTGCGCCCTGGCCGTAAGGGACGGCTTTGTCCCGGGCTGCGCCCACCTGGTGGAGCCGGATCCCGCCTGCGACGGCCTGCGCCTGCCGCTTGAGACCGTCGAGGCTCGGCCGCGGGCGGTCCTCAACAACAGCAGCGGCTTCGGAGGCAGCAACGTCTGCCATGTCCTCAAGCCCTTTCCCGCGTGATCAGCACTTGCCCGGGACGGTCCCGTCGGGAATGATCCGTTGCTCCGAGCATGCCCGACCCCCTGAACGCCCGCATCAAGACGATGATCGTCCAAACCCTTCGTTTGGAGGACATTGACCCTGCATCGATCAAGGACGACGAACCGCTGATCGGGACGGGCCTTTCGATCGACTCGATCGACGCCCTCGAGCTCGTCGTGGCGCTCGAGAAGGAATACGGGATCAAGATCAAGAGCAGCGAGGAGTCGATGGTTGCGCTCTCGAGCGTCTCGGGGCTTGTGGCCTTCATCCGCCAGAAGGCGGATCCCTCCCGCCTGCCGCCGGCCTGACCGGTGTGTCGGACAGCGCCGCGCCGAAGTCCACCCCTTCCCCAATGGCCTTCTGCCCGGTCCAACTCGGCGCCCACGGATGCCTCACGGCGCTAGGGGACGCGGCGCAGACGCACGCCGCGCTCCTGCGAGGCGAGAGGGCTCTGTCCCTGGTGCCGGTCCACGGGAGCGCGGGAGGCGACCCGGTGCCGCTCGCCCTCCTGCCCGGGCGCAGCCTCGACGAGACGAGCCCGCCCTCGTGGCTCCCCGACGTGAAGCGGCTGATGCGCGGCTGCCCGGAAGCGCCCTGGGGCGGCGCGAGGCATCCGGTGTTCGTGACCAGCAGCAATTTCGGGGTGGGCAACCTGTACGAGTTCCGCCGCACCGCGCTCGCGTCCCACCTCGGCTACGGCACGCCCGAGGCCTGCGTCGGGTTCATCGGCCGGGAGCTCGGATGGGGGGGCAACGTTTCCATCGTCTCGCATGCCTGCGTTTCCGCGAACGTGGGCCTCGTTTTGGCGGCGCGCCAGGTCGCCTCGGGGCTCGCCGACCAAGCCCTCGTGTTCACCTTCGATTTCCTGAGCCCGTTCGTCGCCGGCGGGTTTCACGCCCTGAAGATCCTGAACTCGGAGTTCCCGGCGCCCTACCAGGCGCGGGCCACCGGCTCCATCGGCCTCGGGGACGGGGCGGCATTTGCCGTGTTGCGCAGACCCGGGACGGGCTGGATCATCGCGGGCCAGACGCTGCACAACGAGATGCATCACTTCACGGCCTTTCCCCCCGACGGCGCCGGATTCATTGCGTGCATCGAGCCACTCGTGCGCCTGGCCTCGGGCAGGCGCCTCTGGATCAAGGGGCACGGCACGGGCACGCTTGATTCGGGCAGGCTTGAGGCCGAGGCGTTCGGCAGGGTAATGCCGTCCTGCCCGCTTGTCGGGTGGAAGGGAAGCATCGGCCACACGCTCGGCAGCAACGGCCTGGTGGAGCTCGCCGTTGCGGTGGAGTCGCTGCGCTCGGGACGGATTCCGGGGACGGTGGGCAGCGCAGCGCCGGCGTTCTCGGAGACGGTCGCCTTGGAACCGATCACCGACGGGTCGTTCGACGGGGTCCTTTGCGCGAGCAACGCCTTCGGCGGGGCGCATGCGGCCCTCCTCCTCTGCCATGCTTGAGGGTTACGTCAGCTACGTGGGCACCGACGATGCGGGCGGGGAGGACCCCGCCGCCACGCGTGCCCGGCTGCGGGCAGGACTCTCGCCGGGCTTCAGCCGCCGGGCCACCGTCCTCGGGCTCCTGATCGGCGGCGTCCTGCGCGGCGTGATGGAGCAGTGCGGCGGCACGACCGTCTACGCCTCGGCCTATGGCGAGACCCGCACCCTGGCGGACTTCCTCGACACGTTCCCGCACGAGAGCCCCACGCTTTTCCAGACTTCCATCCACCCGAGCGCGGTGCAGCAGGTCATGATCGAGCGAAAGCTGCCCATCCGGGAATACGTTCCCTTTGCCGGGGGCCCCTGCCTTGCGGCACGGGCCCTTTTGGCCGCGCTCCTTTCCCCCTGCGACCCGGTGGTGTTCTGTGGGGGCGAGGAGCGCGGGAGCTGGATGGCCGACATCGGCGTGGCGAGCGACAGGAGCTTCGCCTTCGCCCTTGCCCTAAGGAAGAGTCGGGACGCTTCGACGCTGGCCCGCCTGCGCCTGGAGCCGGCCGACGGGGACCCGGAGGCGCGGACCGGGAGCGCCCCGGGCGGGATGGCGTTCCCCGCCTGGTTCGACCTGCTGCACTCCCGCCGGAACTTCAACGGGACCGTGTCGGCCGAATGGCGGCTCGGATTGGAGTGGACGTGACCACGCCGGAAACACGCGTCGCGGACGGCCCAAGGAACCCCGGCCCCGACTGGGGCTACGGCTTCCTCCTCGGGTGCGACCGCCTGCTGCCGGAGGGGCTCTTCAGGCCGCTTCGGGCGGCGGGCACGTGGGTCGCGCTCGCCTTCATGCACGCGCAGCGCCGCCATTCGCGGGAGTACCTCGCGCTCGTCCTGCCGGAAGCGCCCACGCTCCGGGACGTGTTCCGGCATTTCTTCGCCTGCGAGGAGGCCCTGATGGCGAAGCTCCGTGTGGCCAACGGCCTCGACATCCCGTGCGAGTTCGACCCCAGCGCGGCGGCCTTCGAGGCGTGGCTCGCCGGCGGCGGCCCGTTCCTTCTGGGCACCTTCCACATCGGCGCATCCGACATGCTCGGCTTCCAGATCGGCTGCCACGAGAAACGCCGCGTCTACCTGGTGAGGCGCCGCGTCGGCAATTCCGGCGACACCGAGCGCCTGTCCAGGATCAGCGGCGGCTGCGTCCGGTTCATCTGGGGCAACGAGGCTTCGGAGCTGGTCTTCGGGCTGAAGGCGGCCGCGGACACCGGTGACGCCATCGCCCTGCAGTGCGACCGGATCGAGAACGCCCGCCAGATGGAGGATTTCGAGTTCCTCGGTGCGCGCCGGAGCTTCCCGACCACCATCTACCGCCTCGCGCGGGTGCTCGGGCGCCCGGTGATCCTCACGGTCGGCGTCCCGCTGCCCGGCGGCCGCTCGCGCCTTTACGGGACGCCCCTGTTTGGTCTGGTGGCCGGGGAAGGCCGGGACGCGATGCGGGCCCGGGCTCGCGAGCACTTTCAGGGGTTCCTGCGGATGGTTGAGGGGCTGCTGCGCGAGCGGCCGTACCTCTGGTTCAACTTCATCCCGCTCAATCCGGCGGCCGGGGCCGGGGCGGGCGTCGCGACCGACCCATGACGACCAGGATCGCCAGGGCCTTCTACAGGGCGCGCTACTACCTGTCCTGGTTCTTGTTTGCCACGGTAGCCCTGGTGCTCAGCGCCGCCTGCGTCCCCCTGCTGCTCATCCCGGGCAGCCCCCGCGCCGGGGCGCTGGTCCGCAGCACGATCCGCCGCCTCTTCCGATTCTGGGGATGGTGGCTCGACTGGAGCGGCGTGGTGCGCATCGGCTGGCTCGGATTCGACCGGCCGCTCACGCCGGGCACGGTCTACGTCGCCAACCATCCGACGCTCGTGGACGCGACCGTCATCCTCTCCAGGCTGCCGGACGCAATCTGCGTCATGAAGCCTTCGCTGATGAGGAACCCCTTCACGGGTCCCGCGGCCATCGCTGCGGGCTATGTCGTCTTCGGGAAGACGGTGGACGGGGTGCGCGACGCCGCGGCCAAGGTGGCCGCCGGCAAGTCGCTCCTCATCTTCCCGGAGGGGACGCGCACCCCCGAGGGGGCGGTCCTTGGGCCGATGGCGCACGGCTTCCTCATTAGCGCGGAGCGGGCCCGCGCCCCGGTCGAGCTGATCGTCGTCAGGGCGTCCCCGGGCTTGGGGCGCAAGGGCAGGCCCTGGTGGCGGCTTCCGGACGTGATTCCCGCATCGATCACCGTGACCCAGGACCGGCGCTGGGAGTGGGACGGCCGGCGCTCGAGCGCCGAACTGCTGGTTGAGCTGGAAGGCCGGTTGAAGGCCGTGCTCGATTGACCATGGCGGACCCGGACTCCACGCACGTCGTCATCATCCCGAGCTACAACCCCGGGTGGCGCCTCGCGCAGACCGTCCGGGAGGCGCTGGGCGCCTGGAGCCCGGTGTGGGTGGTTTCCGACGGGAGCACCGACGGGAGCGACCGGGCCCTTGCGGGGGAGCGCGCGGAGGGCGGGGCGCTGCGCGTCCTCATGCGCCCGGGGAACGGCGGGAAGGGCGCCGCCGTCCTGACGGCCGCGGAGGAGGCCCTTCGGGCGGGATTCACCCACGGCCTCGTGATGGATGCGGACGGCCAGCATCCGGCCGACCGGATCGCGGACTTCATGAGGGCCTCCAGGGAGGCGCCCGACGCGATGATCCTCGGGCGGCCGGTGTTCGGGCCCGAGGCTCCGTGGATCCGCCTGAACGGGCGCAAGCTGAGCATCGCGCTGGTGACCCTCGAGCTCCTTGGACGGTCGGTCGGGGATCCGCTGTTTGGATTCCGGGTGTACCCGCTTGCCCCCCTCGCGCGGGTCCTGCGCTCGACGCGGGGCGCGCGCCGCTTCGACTTCGATCACGAGGTCGCGGTTCGCTTGACGTGGGCCGGCGTCCCCGCGTTGAATCTGGCCTCCAGCTGCCGTTATCTTTCGCGTGCCGAGGGAGGGGTGTCCCACTTTCACTACTTGTCCGCCAACACCCGCATGGCATGGATGCACATCCGACTGATCACCGAGCTCCTCCTCTATCGGTGGCCGGCGGCGCTCCGGGCCCGGCGAAGGCGCCTGCGATGACCCGCGCAGCCCCTCGATGCGTGCTGGCCCTCTCCCTCGGGCTGGCGGCCCTGTGCGGGGCGCCCCCGCCGGACGCCCCGTTCCCGGAGAAGCCGGGACCCGAGCTCCCGGCCGCGGGCGCGGACGCGGGCTTCCGCGAACTCTTCCGGTCGCTGGCATCCCGGGGGTCGGTGCTTGCGAACTTCACGGAATACCGGTGGTTCCCGTTCCGCACCGCTCCAGTCGTCCTTGACGGCGAGATGCGCTTCTCAAAGGAGCTCGGCCTGAGCCTCCACTACCTGAGACCCGAGGAGCGGATGGTGATCGCCGACGCCGGCGGCCTTGTCCTCAGGGACGCATCGGGGCGCTCCCGCGCGATCCGGCCCGACGACCGCACGCCCGACATCGGCGGGACGCTGCTGCCGATCCTGCGGTTCGACGAGGGCGAGCTTTTCCGGGTCTTCCATGTAAGCGGGGCGCGCTCCGGGGGCGCCTGGCGCATCGACTTTGTCCCCCGGTCGGCCGAGCTCGCGCGGTGGGTCGGCACGGTCACGGTGGAGGGGACCGGCGACACCTTGTCGCGGATCGAGATTCACCGGTCGTCCACGCAGCGAATCGAGATCAGGGTCGGGGCGCCCGCGCCGGGGGTCACGTTCGGGGCCGCCGACCGCAAGCGCTACTTCCGCTGAACCTGGACATGGCGCCGCACCACCAGAAACGCGCCGCGCGGCTTGTCCTCACCGCCGCATGCGCAGCCGCCCTCGGGATCCTCTGGCTGCGGGACGCGCCGCGGCACGTCTCAACTGACGTGATGGACCTGGTCCCGAGCTCCGAGAGCTCGCCGGAGCTGGCGCTCATCCGGAGCCTGGCGGGCGACCGCCAATCGCGGGTGGTCATGGTCGCCCTCTACCCGAAGGACGCAACGCAGTCCAAGGACGGCGCCCGCCTGGCCAAGGCCCGCGACGCGGTGCTCGCCTCGCTGCGGGGCTCCGGGGCCTTTGAGGATACGGTCGAGCTCACCGGCGGGTCCTACCGGGAGACGCTGGGAAGGCTCGTCTTCGACCGCCGGTTCGACCTTCTAGGTCCGGCGTGGCTCGCCGAGCGTTGGGGGGAGCACGAGAAGGAGGCGCCCGAGGCCCCGTGGGGCCCCTGGCTCGCGGAAAGGACCGCGGCCCGCCTCGAGGCGTTCCTGTACCGGCCCGAGGCCCTCGGCTTCCAGGACCTGATGCACGCGGACCCGCTGCTCTTGGTCCCCGGCGCGGCCGACCGCCTGCAGGGATTCACCGGCGCGGCGGACGGGTCGTCCCCCGGCGTCCTCATCTGGGCGCTCCTTCGCTCCTCCGCGCTCGAGACGGACGGGCAGGTGGCGGCCTCCTCGGCCCTCGCTCGGGCGCAGCTCGAGCTGTCGGCCGCGGACCCGGGGATAGCCCTTCGCTGGTCGGGCGTCGTCCGGCTGGCGGCGGAGAGCCGCCGGCGCATCGAGGGCGAGTTCTCGCGGCTGAACCTCCTCTCCCTCGCGGCCGTGCTGGCCGTCGTCCTCGCCTGCGTCCGCAGGCCCGTTCGCGCGCTCCTCCTCGTCCCGGTCGTCGTGTTCTCGGTGCTCGGGGCCTGGACGGCCGTGATCGCAGCCTTCGACCGCGTCCACGTGGTGGTCTTCGTCGTAGGCTCGCTTCTCTGCGGGGTGGCCATCGACTACGGCCTGTACATCTTCCTGCAGGCGCCGGCGCGGCCGGGCGAGCCCTATGCCGAGAAGGTGGGGCGCCTCATGAAGCCGCTCCTTGCGAGCTCGCTCACGGTGGTGCTCGGCTTCTCGATGCTCCTCGGGTCGGACCTTCCGCTGGTCCGCCAGGTCGGGGTCTTTGTCGGCGCGGGCCTCCTGACGGCGCTCGGGTCGGCGATCCTCTGGTTCGCCCAGGTCGACGATCCCTTCCTCGAGACGCGGCGCTTCGCCCGCGCCCGGCCCGAGTCCCCGGCCGTCCGGGGGGCGGCCCGGGCGGTCCTTCTCGTGGCCGCGGTCGTCGCCCTCGCGGGACCGTGGCGGCTCACGTGGCGGGATGACGTGCGCGACCTGCAGGTTCCGTCGCCGGACCTCGAGGCGAACGACGGGGACCTGCGGAGCCGCTTCGGCGACAGGGCGGACCGGATGGTCTACCTGACGCAGGGCGCGACGCCGACCGAGGCGCGGGAATCCCTCGAGCGGTTCCTGGCGTGGCACAGCCGGGCCTTTCCGGAAGCCGGCGTCCTCTCGTTTGGCGCGCTGCTGCCCTCGCCCGCGCAGTGGGCTGCGCTGCCCGCGAGGCTCGCCGGCCTGGACGGGTTCGGGGCCGACCTGGGGGCGGCCCTGGCCCGCCACGGATTTGACCGGTCGGCGTTCGCCTCGTTCGGCGACGAGTGGGAGCGCTGGCGGGGCGGCCGCGGGAACGCGGGGTACGACGCCTTTGTCGTGAGCCTCGGGGCGTCGCTCAAGGGACCGGTGGCCCTGACCCTGGCCTCCCACGGGGGCGCGTGCTGGTTTGTCACGCTCTCGGACCATCCCGCGGGTGCGGAACCGCCGGCCGACACGCGCACCTTCAGCTCGCGCGAGCTTGAGAACCTGAACGGGCTCTTCGGGCGCTACCGGATGTCGGCGCTTCGCCTGAGCACGCTCGGTCTCGGGATCATCGGGCTCAGCGTCTTTGCGATCTATGGCTGGCGCCGCGGGTTCGGGATCTTTGCGGTGCCGTGCGGTTCATGCCTGTTCGCCTTCGGCCTGTTCGGGCTCCTCGGGCACCCGCTCAACCTCTTTCACCTTCTGGGCGCGTTCCTGGGGGTGTGCCTGGCCCACAACTACGCGATCTTCACCTGGGAGAGCGCGGCCCGCGGCGAGACGCCTCCCCCCTCCATCCGCATCTCGGCGTCATGCGCGGCCGCGTCGTTCGGCGTCCTCGCGCTGAGCGGCATACCGGTGGTGGCGGCGCTCGGATCGATGGTCGCCGTCATCATCCTGACGGCGCTTGCGGCGGTGGAACTGGGGCCCCTGGCAGACCGGCATGCCGGGCTTGCCGTACGCCCGAAGGTGGATTAATTACCGCCGGTCCAGATCCGGCAGATACCCACCGATGGAACCCAACACGCCCCCCCTTGCCCGCGGCCGGATCCTGCTCGCGAACCTGAACGGCTACGACCAGCCGTATCCCGTCTATCCGCTTGGGCTGGCCTACCTCGAGGGCGGCCTCAGGGCGGCCGGCTATGAGGCCAGGATATGGGACGCCCATGTCTCGGAGCAGACGCTCGAGACCTGCGTGGCCTCGTTTGAGCCCGCGTATATCGCGCTGTCGCTGCGCAATGTCGACAACGTCCAGTACCACAACCCGCGCTCCTTTGTCCGGGAGCTCCTGGAGACCTGCAAGCGGCTGCGCGCGGCGACGCACGCCAGGCTCGTCCTCGGGGGCAGCGGGTTTTCCGTCTTTCCGAAGGAGCTCTTCGCGCTGGCTGACGTGGACTACGGCGTCCAGGGGGAGGGGGAGGTCGCCCTGGTCCAGCTGCTCCAGGAGATCGAGTCCGGGGGCGACTTTGCGGGCGTCTCCGGGCTCGTTTACCGGGACGCCTCGGGCGCGGTCCGGATGAACGCCTGCATCGCCCGCGACACGGCCTTCAGCACCGAGCCGTCGCACGATGCGCAGCTCCTGCGCGCCTACGCCGCGCGGGGATCGCTGCCGGGCGTGCAGACGCAGCGGGGGTGCCCGCTGCGCTGTTGCTACTGCACCTACCCGCTGATCGAGGGCAAGCGCAGCCGCTACCGGACCGGCGAGGACATCGTGAAGGAGATGAGGATCCTGCTCTCGATGGGCACGAACTTCACGTTCATCGTCGATTCCGTCTTCAACACGCGGGCGGACCATGTGGTGCAGGTCTGCACGGCGCTCGTGGAGGCGAAGCTGGACATGGAGTGGCAGTGCTTCCTGAGGCCGCGCAACGTCACGCGCGAGCTCCTCCAGCTCATGCACCGCGCGGGGCTGCGCCACATCGAGTTCGGCTCGGACAGCTTCTCGGACCCGGTGCTCAAGCGGTACGGCAAGAGCTTCACGTGGGAGGAGATCCGGCAGTGCAGCGCCTACGCCCACGAGCTCGGCATCAAGTACAGCCACTTCCTCATCTTCGGGGGCCCGGGGGAGACGCCGGAGTCGGTCGAGGAGACCCTCGTCAACGCGCAGTCCCTGCCGGGGGCGTTCTATTTCGCGACGATCGGGATGCGGATCTACCCCGGCACGCCGCTCTGGGGCGAGCTGGCGCCCGAGAAACGCGGCGAGACCGCCGCGGACTACGTGGTCGACCCGCGCTTTTTCCTGGAGCCGCCCTTCACGGTCGGCGGCCTCTACGGGAGGCTGAGACAGCACAGGAACGACTGCCACAACTGGGTGGTCGGCGACCCGCCGCCCGAATTCCTGGAGACGATAAGCAAGCTCCGCAAGCGGGGGGTCCGCGGGCCCATGTGGGAATACATCGAGACCCTGCAGCGCTTCGGCAGCAAGGGCGTAGAGGAGCTGCAGGAAGTGTGACCCGCTCGCGATGGCCCCGCCGATGAGAACGGTGCATGCCCCGGGGTCCGCTGCGTGCGCATGCCGGAAACCCTGACCAGCCTCTGGCGGCGGACGGTCTCCCGGGCGCCTCGGGCCCTCGCAGTCGCCGAGAGCTCCGGCGCGCGCCGGTACTCGAGGGAGGAACTCGAGGCCGCCGCGGGCTTGTGGCTTTCCGGCGTGGCTTGCGTCCCGGATCTTCGCGGGCGGCGCATCGTGATGGCGGAGCCGAACGGTCTTGAATGGCTGCGGGTGTTCCTCGGGATCGTCTCGGCGGGCGCCGTGGCCGCACCCGTCGATCCGGCCGAGCCCCCGGACGCGCGGGAGGCGATCGCGCGCTCGATCGGCGCGTCGTGGATATGGGAGGGCGGCCGCCTGCGGCTCATACGAAAACGCAGGCCCTCCCCCAGGCGGGACCTCTGCCTCCTGAAGGTGACGAGTGGCAGCACCGGTGTGCCGAAGGCCTATGCGTTCACCCACGCCCAGATGATCGCCGACGGCCGCCAGGTCTGCGCGACGATGGGCATCCGGGAGAGCGACCTCAACTTGGCGGTGGTCCCGTTCGGCCACTCCTACGGCCTTGGCAACCTGGTCGTCCCGCTCCTGGTCCAGGGCACCGCGGCCGTCTGCGGCCAGGCCCCGTTTCCCCAGGCGATCGCGTCGGACTGCCGGACGTGGAGGCCGACCGTCCTGCCCGCGGTCCCCATCCTCCTGCGGGCGCTCGTGGGCGCCGAATTCCCCGAGGTCTCCCTGAAGAGCCTGCGGTTGGTGATCTCGGCGGGCTCCCCGCTCCCGGCGGCGGTTGCCCAGGCGTTCTCGTCGCGGTTCGGCCGGAAGATTCACGGGTTCTACGGATCCTCCGAGACCGGCGGGATCAGCTACGATCGGTCCGGCGAGGCCACGCAGAGCGGCCGCAGCGTGGGCACTGCGCTTAAGGGGGTCTGCATCGTTCCCCTGCGCGGCCGAAGGTTCTCGGTCGCGAGCCCGGCCGTCATGGGGCGGGGCCGCCACAGCCCGCGCGACTACGGGACCCTGTCGCCCTCGGGAGAGCTCGTGCTCCTCGGGCGCTCCGACCGCTCGGTGAAGATCGGGGCGAAGCGGCTGGACCCCGCGGAGGTCGAGCTGGCCCTCAGGGCGCTTGAGTCGGTGCGGGACGCCGTCGTGTTCCCGTACCCCAGGGGGGGCGAAGGTCTGGCCGCGGCCGTCCTCTCCGACGGGAGTGCGGCGGCGATCCGGCGCGCGCTCGCCGGGCGCATCG
Source organism: Opitutaceae bacterium (assembly GCA_003164715.1). Classification (GTDB taxonomy): domain Bacteria; phylum Verrucomicrobiota; class Verrucomicrobiia; order Opitutales; family Opitutaceae; genus Palsa-1447. The sequence goes on from PLTZ01000013.1 coordinate 16,546, forward strand.
CCGCCTGGAAGCTTCCCGACCGGATCATGGTGCTCCGGGAGTTCCCGGTGACTGCCCGGGGGAAGCCTGACATCAGGAAGATCGAGTCGTCGCTTTGAGGCGGAGGCGGGGCAGGGATCTTCGGACCTCGCGTCCGCTGCGTGCGTCCTACTGACTGGTCACCGCGGGCACCGCATAGACCTCGATGAGCGCGACTCCGGTGTCCCCGCTCCGGCCCCCTACCTCGACCGTGTAGGACCCCGGGGGCAGCGTGATGAGGATTGCCGCGTCGGAGCCTGAGGGATTGCTCCACGAGAACGCGCCCACGGCCGCCGCAGCATTCGTGATCAGGGGGTTGCCTCCCCAGCCAAGACTCGAGGCGACCAGGTTCATGTTGCCGTCGAAGAGCTGGAGCTGCGGGTCCGCCAGCAAATTGGGCACACCGAAGGGGGTGAGCGTAGGCCTTGCGGCCCGGATGAGAACCGTCTGCGAAGTAGATCCCTCGATCACGAATCCGGCGATCAAGACATTGCTGCCGGTCCCGACGAATGCGCGCGTGGAGATGTTGACGAGCTGCGCACTCGGTGTGCCGGTATCCGCGTCGTAGATCTCGGCGAGCGCGACGCCTGTCCCGGTCGCAGAACCGGCAATCGGGTCGACGACGGCCCCTGTTATCTGGGAAGTGTAATTTCCCACGGGCAGCACGATCTTCATCGCTGAGTCGTTGGATCCGGCGGTGAGCCCAAAGGCGCCTACCTGGAAAAAATCAGCCGCAGTCGCGTCGCTGGGAGCGCTCCGGCGCCGGGTCCGCTCACCCGGCACGGACGCCGCGCAGCGTCACCTCGATCTCGATGTTCAGCTCGGCGCGGCAGATGTCCGCCTTCGCCACGCTCACTAGGTCGCCGGTCCCGAAGAGGCGGCCTTCGAGCGCGGGCAGGATCCATGACTTATCCTCCGGGCGCCGGAGGTAGACCGAGAATTGCCTGAAGGCGGCGCGCCCGCCCCCAAGGTTCGGCCCGAGGCCGCACGCGCCCGAGACGGCCGCCAGGTTCTCGAGCGTGCACTCGAGCTGCGCCCGTGTATCGTTGGGCGCGACCGTATCGGAGCCCACCACGGCGGACGTCCCGGAGACGAAGATGTCCGTCTCGCCGTCGAATGAGACCCGCGTGGCCCGGGAAAAGCTCGGCGGCCTCGGGCCGTACTCCGGGGGATAATCGTACGCGGGCACCTGCCGCGGGTTCTCAACGTGGGTCGCCTCCCGCGACGCGGCAACGAACCAGACGACGACGTTGTCGCCGCCGGCCCCGACTGCGGATGCGGCGGGCAGCCGGCGCCTGAAGTCCGGGCCGAAGCGTGCTTCGAACTCGAGGGAACGGGCCTTGGAGAACGCCTGGTACCGCTCCAGCCCGGAGTCCGTGCGCCCGTTGATGTCGGGAATGAAGTTCCAGATGCGGCAAAGGTGCATCCCCTCGGCCGCCAGGAGGAGGTCTTGGTAAATCCGCTGCACGGCCTGCGCCAATACGGCCTTTCCGGGAACCGACGCAACCCCGACCCTCCAGCGATTGGATTCCTGGAGCTCAAACAGCCCGGAACTCCCGGCGGGAACCACCTCAGGGAAGGCCGCATCCGGCCTGAAACGCTCTGGAGGGGAAAGGCCTGGGCGAGCCATGCAGCCTACCCGCAAACGCTCCTGGAGAGCTGTTCGGTTCGTTGAATCGGGGTCGTGAGGCAATTCATCATCGGGGGTTGCGGGAAGGCGCAGACAATACCCAACAGGGGGCGCGCGCAAGGGCGGAAGCCGCTGGACCCATGCGGGGCCTCTCTACATCGGCGGACGGGAACGCCACAGCGTCGGGCCTTTCCACGGGGCGCCAGCCCACGGCGAATCCGCCCAGGAGCCGCGAGATCCTCGAGCGCGTGTCCCCGAGAAGGCAGTTCCCGGGGCTCCCTCATAAAATCCGGCGGCCTCCGGATCCACGAGGCGTACGGGCCCAACGACCCGGAGGACGTCGGGAAATCCTAAGGCAAGCCCGGCCCGGGGCCGGTCACTTCTGCGCCGCCAGGGCCTCCTTGCGCGCCTTGGCCTCGGCGAGGATCGCCGCGACCTGGTCGCTCGGCACCTCCTCATAGTGGTCGAAGTTCTCCGCGTAGCGGCCCCGGCCGCTTGTCAGCGAGCGCACGGTGGTCGTGTAGTGCGCCAGCTGCTTGTAGGGGACCGTGGCGCGAATCACCTGGAAGTGTCCGTCCGAGTCGATCCCGAGGATGCGGCCGCGCCGCGAAGACAGGTCGCCCAGGATCGTGCCGACGTAGTCCTCGGGCGTCGTGATGGCGACCGTGTAGATCGGCTCGAGCAGGCAGGGGGACGCGTTTGCGAAGCACTCCTTGAACGCGTGGTAGCCGGCGACTTGGAAGGCGATGTCCTTCGAGTCCACCGGGTGCATCTTGCCGCCGAAGAAGTCGACCACCACGTCGACGATCCGGTAGCCCGCGAGGACGCCCTCGTTGGCGACCGCGCGCACGCCCTTCTCCACGGAGGGGACGAACACGCGATCGACATCGTTGCCGACAAGCGATTCGGTGAACGCGACTCCGCTATCGCGCGCCCCGGGGGAGATCCGCATCCACACCTCCGCGAACTGCCCGGCGCCGCCGGTCTGCTTCTTGTGGCGGTAGCGGGACTCGGCCCGCCCGCGGATCGTCTCGCGGTAGGGGATGCGGGGCTCCTCGAGCTCGACGTTGACGCCAAACCTTCGGGCCAGCCGCTCGACGATCACCTGCAGGTGGATCTCGCCCTGGCCCGACATGATCGTCTGGTGCACCTCCTCGTCGACCCTGGAGCGGAAGGTTGGGTCCTCCTGCTGGAGCGTCGCCAGGCCGACCGCGAGCTTGTCCTCGTCTCCCTTGGCCTTCAGGCGAAGCGCGATGTGGATGTTGGGATGGGGGTATTCCACCTTCGGCAGCTCAACGACGAAGCGGGAGCTGCACAGGGTGTCGCCCGTCCGGGCCTCGCGCAGCTTGACGACGGCGCCCAGGTCGCCCGCCTTGAGCGTCTGGACCGCCACGCGCTCGCGGCCGTTCAGCATGTAGAGCTGGCCGAGGCGCTCGCTCAGCTGGCGCGTGCGGTTGTAGAGCTCCTCTCCGGTGCGGATGCTCCCGGAGTAGATCCTGAAGAGAGACATCTCGCCGACGCCCGGCTCGTTCATGGTCTTAAAGACATAGGCGACCGGCTCCGGCTGAGTGAGCGACACGGTGGAGGGGAGCCCGCTGCCGTCGCGGGCGGGCACGTCGGCCCTGTCCTCGGGCGACGAGCCGAACTTCGCGATGAAGTCCATGAGGCGGGCGACGCCCACATTGCGCTCCGCGGAGACCGCGAAGAGGGGGATGAACACCTGGTTCTGGACCGCCTTGTGGAGTCCCGCCCGGATCTCCTCCTCGCCGAGGACGCCCTCCGCGAAGAACTTCTCCATCAGCGCGTCGTCGGACTCGGCGACGTACTCCATCAGCTGGCGGTGCAGCTCGTGCACGCGCTCGGCGAGCTCGCCGTCCGCCGTCTCCTCCTTGTAGGTGCCGTTGCTGCCCGGCTTGTAGGTGACGACCTCGTTGCGCAAAACGTCGAGGACCCGGCTGAAGCCGGGTCCTGAGTCGAGCGGTATCGTCATCGGGAAGACCGTCCTCCCGAAGTGTTCCCGGGCTACGGCAAGCACGGCGTCGAAATCTGTGTTGGGCTTGTCGAGCGCATTGATCGCGATGATCTTCGGCAGGCCGTAGTGCGTGGCGTAGTCCCAAACGGTGTCGGTGCCGACCCCTAGGCCGTGGGCGACGTTGATGACGACGAGAGCGAAGTCCCCGACCCGCAGGGCGCCGATGCCCTCGCTGATGAAGTCCGCGTAACCGGGCGTGTCGACGATGTTGAACTTCTTCCCCTGCCACTCGGTGTGGAGCAGCGAGGCGTGGACTGAGAACTGGTGCTGCTGCTCGCTGGCGTGATAGTCGGACGCCGTCGTTCCGGCTGCGATGCTGCCCATCCGGCCGATTCGGCCGCTGCACATGAGCATCGCCTCGCAGAGCATCGTCTTGCCGGCGGAGGCGTGGCCGACAACGGCGAAGTTCCGCAGTTCAGAGGGAACGTAGGTATCCTTCATAAGGGGGTGGGGTTGGCCGCGTTTTCGGCTTGGCGGCCACTATTAACGAAAAGCATGCCGGAGTCTATTCCCGAACCTGACGCGGGTTGGGTATTCACCGCTTGAATGAGGGCGTCAAATCTCCGTTTTACTCGGGGCCCGCCCGCCGGAAAATCCTAAAGATCTTGGGCCCCGGACCTGGGATTTCCGACTTGTGCGCTTGTTTCCCGCCCCGGCCGCCCCAAGTGTCGCCCGATGCGATTCATTCGGGCAGTCTGCGCACTCGCAGCGATGGCCGCCGCGCCGCTTGCGCGTGCGGACGCGGACGCGACTTCGGCCCAGCCATACGACCCGACCGAGCACTGGGAGGTGAACACCGAGACCGGGGTGCTCTGGCGCGTGACGGGCTCGGCGACGCCGCTCGCCTACACGGTGCTGCCCCAGCTGCTGACGGTGGAGAGCACCCGGGTGGGCACCGCCCGCCCGCTCGCGGGCGGCGACTTTGTGATCCGCAACCGGTTCAGCCTCCTCGTTGAGCCGATCTCCATGGGCCCCGAGCACCACTTCTTGGGGGGCACCGCTTCGGGGATCATGGAATGGTGGGACAAGCGGCGGACGCGCGCCCTGTTCTTCGCGGCCGGCGGCGGGGTCGGCTGGCTGGACAGCAAGGGCCACGCGGTAAAGGGGGGGCAGGGCGAGGACTTCAACTTCACCTGGCTGGCCTATCCGGGCGTGCGCTTCATGCTCAGGGACAGGCTGAGCGGCTCGGTCGGCGTGTATTTCCAGCACATCTCGAACACCTACCTGAACCGGGTCAACCCCGGCCTGAACGCGGTGGGCCCGATGGCAAGCCTGGGGTGGCACTTCTAGCCGCAAACGCCCCAGGGGCCGTGTCTCACGGCGCTGCCGCCCGGATTCTGGAGAGGATCTGTTTCGCCCGCTCGTTGTCGGGCGCGACGCGCAGGAACGCCTCCAGGTGCCCGGCCGCCTCGGCCTCGCCTCCCGGCGTTCGCAGGAGGGCGAGCGCGAGGTTAAAGTGAATCTCCGGGTGGGCCGGTAGGAGCCGCAGCGCCTCCCTGAACTGGGCGGCCGCGTCGGCCGGACGTCCCTGGGCGTTCAGCGCCAGGCCCAGGTTGTTGTGCGCCTCGCCGTAGCCGGGCCGCAGGCGCAGCGCCTCCTCGAACTGGGCGACGGCCTTGCCCAGCCGGCCGGGCAGCTTCAGGAGGGCGTTCGCTAGGCTGTTGTGCGCCTCGGCGGAGTCCGGCCTAAGCCGGACCGCCTCCTCGTACTCCGCGACCGCGTCGTCCATCCTGCCCGGCGTGCCCATCCAGGCGCTCCCCAGGTTTGCGTGCGCCTCGGCGTAATCGGGCTGCAGGCGGACGGCCTCCTGGAAATGGGCGACCGCGTCGCCGAGCCGGCCGGGGGTCATCGCGAGCACGCTGCCGAGGTCGTTGTGCGCCGTGGCGTAGCGGGGATTCTCGCGGAGCGCCTCCTCAAACTGGGCGGCGGCGCTCGCCAGGTCCCCGCGGTCCTCGTACCAGACGCCGAGGTTGCTGTGCGCCTCGGGGAAGTCGGGCTGCAGGCGGAGGGCCTCCTGGAGGTGGGCAAACGCCTCGTCCGCGCGGCCGGGCATCCTGCGAAGGATGCCGCCTAGGTTGTTGTGCACCGAGGCAAAGTCCTCCTTCAGGCGGATGGCCTCCTGGTACTCGGCGACGGCGTCCGCAATGTCCCCGCGTCCCTCGTGCCACAGGCCCAGGTTGTTGTGGGCCATCCAGCACGCGGGGTTCCGCTCGATGGTCGTCCGGTAGAGCGTGGGCTGGTCCGCGTACATCCGGCTCTGCGCGTTGCTGAGGACGGCGAGCGCGGCGACGAGCGCTGCGGCAAGCCCGGGCCCCGCGGCGCGGACGGCCTGCGGGGCCCTGCCGAACAGCAGCGCGGCGCCGGCGGCCGCGGCCGCGATGATCCCCATGCTGGCCAGGTACTGGAAGTGGTCGGCCACGTAGGAGAAGAGGAACGGGTAGACGTTGAAGAAGCCGAGGGCCGGGAAGAGCGAGCCGGCGAAGAAGAGCCAGGCGGCAAGCGGGCCGCGCATGCGCCCCCGCAGGAGCCAGAGCGCCGCGGTCACGAGGAGCGCCGCCACGAGGTATCCCGTCCAGCCCGGGGCGTCGGACCTCGCGTCCCAGCGCGGGTAGATGAAGACGAGATGGGCCGGCCAGAGGAGCTTCCCCAGGTAGAACCAGACCACGCGGCCGGCCAAGAGGCAGCGCTCGGCGAGCGTCAGGTCGAACGCCGCGCCCTGCGCCCCGATCAGCGTGCGCTCGACCCAGGAGGTGAAGGCGCCGCTGGCTGCCGCGAGCGCGAACCAGGGGACGAGGGGGCGTACGTCGCGGCGCCAGTCGACGCGGCCGCGCTGCCACCAGAAGATGACGAGGAGCGCGGCCGGAAGCGTCGCGGTCACGGTCTTTGTCAGAAGCGCCAGGACAAAGAGGAGCGAGGAGAGGAGGTAGAGCCGCGCGGCCCCGGGCCTTCCCCGGGCGCCGTCGAAGCCCAGGTACGCAAGCGCCGCCAGGAGGTAGAACACGAGCGACAGCGTGTTCTTCTGCTCCGAGATCCACGCCACGCTCTCGACGCAGACCGGGTGGACGGCGAAGACGACCCCGGCCAGGCGGGCCCCCGGGGCGCGGAGCCTTTGCAGGATGAGGACCAGCAGGAGCGCCGCGGCCGCGTGCTCGAGCACGCTCGCCAGGTGGTAGCCGAGCGTCGCGTCCCCCCAAAGCCGGTGCTCGACCCAGAAGGCGCTGTGAAGCAGGGGATAGTACTGCTGCGTGGCGCGGGGATTCGACCAGATCTGCCAGAGTCCCGCCGCCGACCTGAGCTCGGGCTTGGTGACGTGGGCGTCGTCGTCCCAGATCAGGCCGCCGCGCAGGGCCGGCCAATAGCACGCGAGCGAAAGCCCGAGGATCAGCGCCGCCGTCCACCAGAGGCTGGCGCGGGGGACGGAAGGCGCGCGTGGACCCTGCATTGCGGGCAATGTACGGGCAGGGGTCCGCCCGAATCAATCCCGGCGTGGCCGCGTGCGGGGTCCTCCGGAGGGCCGGGGCGCACGCGTTACCTATGTCATTGCCATGAAACGGGAAGGCGCCATTCCCGTGGGTGGGGGGATTCGCGTCCCGATGGGGCGGACCTCGCGCAGCCCGTTTCCACACGGCAAGAATTGCGCAGCCTTCGGCAACGTGCGCGCAGCAATGCAGTCGTGCCGGGGCGATACTCACGGTGGCGGCGATACCCCATGGTCTCGGCAAGCAAAGCTCCAGCACAGGCCGGTGATCCGCCCGCTCCAGGCAGCGGGCTGCAGTGCCCGGTGCCGATCGCGGAGCGCTCCGAGATCACGATCGGGCACGGCGGCGGCGGCAGGCTGACCGAGGAACTGCTCGACACGATCTTCCGGCCGGCGTTCTCAAACCCTGCCCTCGACACGAGGCACGACGGGGCGATTCTCCATGCGGGCGCGGCCCGCCTGGCCTTCACGACCGACGCGCACGTCGTCAGCCCGCTCTTCTTCCCCGGGGGCGACATCGGCAAGGTGGCGGTCAACGGGACCGTGAACGACCTCGCCATGTGCGGGGCGCGCCCCCTCTGGCTGAGCGCCGGGTTCATCCTTGAGGAGGGCCTGCCCCTCGAGGTGCTAAGGCGGGTGGTGACCTCGATGAAGGCGGCGGCCTCCGCGGCGGGCGTCTCGATCGTCACCGGCGACACCAAGGTCGTCGAGCGCGGCAAGGGAGACGGCCTCTACGTGACGACCGCCGGCGTGGGCGTGGTCCCGGAGGGCGTGAACATCGGGCCCGCGAGCATCGAGCCGGGCGACGTCGTAATCCTGAGCGGCGACATCGGGCGGCACGGGATGGCCGTCATGGCGGTGCGCGAGGGCATGGCCTTCGAGGGCCCGATAGAGAGCGACTGCGCGCCGCTCGCGGCGTCCGTCGCGTCGCTCCTCGAGGAGTACCAGGAAGTTCACTGCATGAGGGACCTGACCCGCGGCGGGCTGGCCACGGCGCTCATCGAGCTGGCGGAGACCCGCGGGCTTGAGATCGCGGTCGACGAGCGCGCCGTCCCGGTCTGCGAGGCGGTGCGCGGCGCCTGCGAGATCCTGGGCCTCGAGCCGCTCTACGTCGCCAACGAGGGGCGCTTCATCTGCTTCGTCCCGGAATCCTCCGCGCTGTCGGCGCTCGCGATCCTCTCGCGCACGGCCCGCGGGGGGCCGCCGGCGATCATCGGGCGCGTGAGGGCCTCGGCGTCTGGGGAGGTGATGCTCAGGAGGACGGTGGGCGCCGAGCGGATCCTCAGCCGGCTCAGCGGCGAGCAGCTTCCGAGAATTTGCTAGGTCAGGGAACAGGAAGAGGGATAACCCCAAGACAGTACGGAATAATATTATGAAGCCTCAAAAAATGGGTCTGTTGGTCGCCAGCGTCATCTTCATGCTGGTCGGGCTAGGGCACTTGTCTCGGTTCGTGCGCCCGTTCCAGGTGATGATCGGAAGCCATTCGATCGGCCCCATGCTGAGCCTGGCGGTCGCCGTGGTGGCGATCGCGCTCAGCGTCTGGCTGGGCATGCTGGCCTGCGCCTGCGACAAGAAGGAAGAGGCTCCCGCGCAGCCGAAGGCCTGACCCTGGGTTCAGGCCGCGCTCTCGGAGCGGCTCCGGAGGCGGTAGCGATGGTAGGCGGCGCAGGCGCCCTCGCTTGACACCATCGGGGCGCCGATCGGGTGCTCGGGGGTGCACCGTGTCCCGAAGGCGGGGCACTGGGGGGGCTTCTTGAGGCCCCGCAGGATCTCGCCGCTCACGCATTCGCCGGCGGCCGCCGCCGCCGGGGCCCCGAGGCCGAACCTCTTCACCGCGTCGAAGGCGGCGAAGCGCCCCTTCAGGCCCCAGCCGCTCGAGGCGATGACGCCCAGGCCCCGCCAGTTCCGGTCGACCACCTCGAAGACCTGGCCGACGATGGCGCGGGCGGGCAGGTTGCCCTCCGCGCGGACCACACGGGCGTAGGCGTTCTCGACCTCGGCCCTTCCGGCCTCCAGCTGGCGGATGCAGCGCAGGAGCCCCTCGAGGATGTCGACCGGCTCGAAGCCTGTCACGACGACGGGCGCCCGGAACTCCCGGGCGATCGGCCCGTACTCGCCCGTGCCCATGACCGCGCAGACGTGGCCGGCGGCGAGGAAGCCCTGCACGAGGTTCCCGGGCGCCCCGAGGATGGCGCGCATGGCGGGCGGCACGAGGACGTGGGAGACCACCATCGAGAAGTTCGCAAGGCCCATGCGCTCGGCCCGCAGAGCCGCCATGGCGTTCGCCGGCGCCGTGGTCTCGAAGCCGACGGCGAAGAAGACGACCTGCTGCGAGGGATGGGCCCTCGCGAACTCCACGGCGTCAAGCGGCGAATAGACCATCCGCACGCCGCCCCCCCTGGCCTTCGCGGTCAGCAGGTCGATCCCGGACCCGGGCACCCGGAGCATGTCGCCGAAGGAGCAGAGCGTGACGCCGGGCCGGAGCGCGAGGCCGACCGCCTGGTCGATCATCTCGGCCGGAGTCACGCAGACCGGGCAGCCGGGCCCGTGGACCAGAGTGACCCCCGGGGGCAGGAGCTCGTCGAGGCCGTACTTGACGATCGCATGGGTCTGGCCGCCGCAGATCTCCATCACGGTCCACGGCCGGGTCGCGGCCCGCGCGATGGCCTCGGAGAGCCGCCGCACGATCGCGGCGTCGCGGTACTCGTCGACAAACTTCATGGCGCGGCGGCGGCGGGCGGCGGCTCGGGCTCGAGCCCCTCCAACTCGCCCATGGCGCGCAGGTACCTGAAGGTCTCCTCGGCCTCGGCCGCGTCGACGACGGCGATCGCGACGCCGACGTGCACCAGCACATAGTCCCCGGGCTGCGCCTCGGGCGTGCAGGCGAGGCTCACGACCTTGATCACGCCGCCGAAGCTGACGCGCCCGCTGCGCTCCAGCGGGTCGTCCCCCTGGGCGTCGAGAAGCTTTCCTGGGACGGCGAGGCACATGGCGGCTAGGGCATCCTGACGGTGGTGAGGCCCCAGAGGGCCCCGAGCGCCTGGCCGGCGGCGATCGCCCCGTCGTTGGGCGGGAGCTCACGCGGGAGGAGCACCTCGAAACCCGCGGCTTCGAGCGCCGCCTGGGTGAGCCAGAGCAGCCGCGCGTTCTGGAAGCAGCCGCCTGCGAGCGCCACCGTGCCGACGCCGGCCGTGCGCGCCGTTGCGGCGATCGCGTCGGCGAGCGCCTGGTGGAACGAGGCGGCGAGCTCCGCCGCGCCCGTGCCGCGGGCAAGGCCCCCCTCCAGCGAGGCGACGAGCGGCTCCCAGTCGAGCTCGGCGCACGCGCCGCCCCCGCGCGCCACGGGGCGCAGCGGAAGGGGAAGGGTCGGGGCGGACCCCGAGAAGCCGGACGCCGCCGCCTCGAGCGCCAGGGGGATCTGGCCCTCGAACCGGTTGCGGGCGCCGACCCCAAGGAGCGCCCCGACCGCGTCAAAGAGGCGGCCCGCGCTGCTCGCCAGCGGCGAATTGACCCCGCGCTCCAGCATGGTGTCCAGGAGGGCGCTCTCGGTCTCCGAGAAGCCGAGCCGGCGGCTGAGCGCCATGAAGCCCGTCCTGCCGGCCGCATGGGCGAGGCCGAGCGCGACTCGGCGGCCGTCGCGGACCGCCGCCTCGCCTCCCGCCAGCCGGAAGGGGCGCAGGCGGGCGAAACGCAGGGCCTCTCCCTTCTCGAGCAGGAGGAACTCCCCGCCCCATACCGTCCCGTCCTCGCCGAAGCCGGTGCCGTCCCAGGCCACGCCCAGGACCGCGTCCGCCTTGCGCCGGTGCTCGAGGAGGCAGGCCAGGACGTGCGCCAGGTGGTGCTGCACGGCGGTGCACGGGAGCCCGGTCGCCCGCGCGTAGATCGACGAGGCGTAGTCGGGGTGGCGGTCGCAGACGACGCGCGTGAACCTGGAGCCGTGGATCTCGCCGAGGACCGCGATTGTCCGCCTGAAGACGGCCTGGGTCTGCGCCGCGTCGAGGTCTCCGATGTGGGGGCTTAGGACGAGCTGGTCGCGGGCGGCGACGGCGACCGTGCTCTTCATCTGGGCGCCGACGCACAGCCAGCTTCCGTCGACCGAGCCGGGCAGCCTCAGGGGCGACGGCGCGTAACCCCGGGCCCGGCGCAGAAGGATCGGGCCGGCCGCGGTCACGCGCACGACGGAGTCGTCGACCGGGTGCGCGATGGGGCGGTCGTGGTCGAGAAAGGCGCCCGCGATGCCCGCCAGGCGCAGGTGCGCCTCGGTCCCTTCGGTGCAGAGCGGCTCCTCGGCGAGGTTGCCGCTCGTGGCGACCACCGGCCGCCCGAGGGCCGAAAGGAGGAGGAGGTGCAGCGGCGCGTAGGGAAGGAACGCGCCGACCCACGGGTTGCCGGGCGCCACGGAGGGCGCCAGCACCGCCCCCGGCCTGCGCCTGAGGAGCACGATGGGGGCGGCGGGGCAGTCGAGGAGCTCCTCCTCGGCCGGGGAGGCCTCCGCCGCGAGGCGGAGCGCCTCCATGTCGGGAAACATCACGGCGAAGGGCTTCTCATCCCGGTGTTTGCGCCGCCGCAGCTCGGCGACCGCGGCGTCGTTGCCCGCGTCGGCCATCAGGTGGTAGCCGCCGACGCCCTTGACCGCGAGGATGTCGCCGCGGCAGAGGACGGCCACGGCCTCGGCGAGCGCCGCCTCGCCCGCAAGCTCACCCCCGGACGGGGCCCGCAGCGTGACGCGCGGCCCGCATGCGGGGCAGGCGTTGGGCTGCGCGTGGAAGCGCCGGCTCCCCTGCGACGCGTACTCGGCCGCGCAGTCCGGGCACATCCGGAAGGCGCGCATGGTCGTGTTCGGCCGGTCGTAGGGCAGGCGCTCGACGATCGAGTACCGCGGCCCGCACTGGGTGCAGTTGATGAAGGGGTAGCGGTGGCGGCGGTCCCGCGGGTCGAGAAGCTCGCGGCGGCAGTCGGGACAGAGCGCCAGGTCCGGGGGGAGGGCCGCGGTGGCGGGCAGGGCGCCCGTCCCGCTGGGCGCGATCGTGAACGCCGGGGCCGCGTCGCCGTCCCAGGTCCCGGCATGGACGGCCTCGATGTCCTCCACCCGCGCCGCCGCCGGGGCCTCGGACCTGAGCGCCCCCAGGAGCTCGGCCACGGCCCTGGCCGGGCCCACGGCGCGGATCAGCACGCCCTCGGCGTCGTTCCTGACCCAGCCGCGCAGGCCGAGGCGGGTCGCGACCCGGTGCACGAACGGGCGGAAGCCGACGCCCTGGACCGTGCCGCGCACGCGCAGGAGCATGTCCGACGGCTCGCGCGTTGCCGGCGGGGTGGGGGTGCGGCCGACCATGGGATCACCCCTTCCCCGAGTTCACGAGCGACCCAAGCAGGTCGTACCACTCCTTGATTCCCTCGCCGCTCTTCGCCGAAAGCCGGATCACCCGCGCCTGGGGTGCGATCCGCCTGACGTTCTGCGCGGCGGCCTCCACGTCGAACCCGAGGACGCCGGCCACGTCGACCTTGGTCAGCAGGACGACATGGGCGGACTTGAAGATCGGGGGGTACTTGAGCGGCTTGTCCTCGCCCTCGGCGGCCGACAGGAGCACGACCCGTACCTGCTCGCCCAGGTCGAACGAGGCGGGGCACACCAGGTTGCCCACGTTCTCGATGAAGAGGATGCGCGCGCCCGCAAGGTCGAGGCCGCCGACCGCGCGGGCGACCATGCCCGCGTCGAGGTGGCACGCGGAGCCGGTCGTGATCTGGGCCACGGGGGCACGCGTGCGGCCGAGGCGCCGGGCGTCGTTGTCCGTGGCGAGGTCGCCCACGACGGCGGCGCACCGCGTGGCCGCGCCGAACTCGGCCAGCGTCCGCTCGAGGAGCGTCGTCTTGCCCGATCCGGGCGAGGAGACGAGGTTGAGGGCGACCATCCCGAGTTCCTTGAAGCGCCGGCGGTTGGCCACGGCCTGGCGGTCGTTGCTCTCCAGGAGCGACAGGCGCAGCTCGACCGTTCGTGTGGCCTTTTGCGCGGACGGTGCGAGGGGGGTCGGCATCGGCGGGGGCCTAGGACATCACGATGCGGGTCAGCTCGAGCTCGCGGCCCTGGACGAGCTCTCCCGAGATCCGGCCGCACTTGGGGCAGGTGAAGATGAAGTCCGACTCGACGTCGAATTCCAGGTCGCAGTCGGGACAACGCCCGCGGGCCGGCACCGACTCGATTTCGAGTCCGGCGCCGTCCGCGGGCGTGCCCTTCACTGCAGCATCGAAGGCGAGCCGAAGCGCGTCGGGTTCCACTCCAGATAGCGCTCCCACGCGAAGCACGATGTTGTGAACACGGGACGCGTCGTGGCCGCGGGCCTCTGAGAGGACCGCTGCGATCGTTGTCTCCATGATCCCAACCTCGTGCATGCGTGCATGACCTCCGTGCTAAGCTCTGATTCAGGCCGAGACGGCCAATAGGACGATCCCCGCGGCGGCGACGAGCCAGCCGGGCGCCGTCGAGGCGCGGGCGGGCAGGCGCCGGGCCAGGCTTCCCGCGGCGATCCCGGCCGACAGCAGGAGCGCCGTCGCGGCGATGAAGCCGCAGCCGTAGGCCAGCGCCCCGGCCGTGGCGGGCATCTCCGCCCCGTGGGCGGCGCCGTGGAGCAGGGCGAACACGCCGGCGAGCGCGGCCCCGGCGGCGGCCGGCATCCGCACCTGGCGGGCGATCAGGAGCCCGGCGACGAGCACCGACGCCGCGACGGCCTGCTCGATGCCGGGGATGGGCCCCGTCCAGCCGCCGGCCAGGGCGCCGAGCGCCATGGCAGCGAGGAACGCGGCCGACATGAGCCGGGGGGCGCGCAGCTGCGCGGCCCAGTAGCCGACGGCGAGCATGGCGAGCAGGTGGTCCCATCCGCTGAAGGGGTGGGCGAATCCTCCAGCCAGGCCCATGACCTCGTCATGGCCCGGATGCGCCTGGGCGGCCGGAAGGGCGGCCAGGAAGAGGGCGGCTGCGAGCAGTGCGCGGGTTCTTGGTTTCACGAGTGTGCCTGGGTTGCGGCGGTGGCGCGTGCGACCGCCTTCTGGGTGGGGACGATGACGACGGGGCAGGGGGACTTCTGGATGACGCCCGATGCGGTGCCGCCGACCAGGAGGTTGTAGAGGGCTCCGTGGCCGTGGGAGCCCATGACGACGTAGTCGGCGTTGGTGCGGACCGCCTCGTCCAGGATCGTCGCGACCGGGGGGCCGTGCCGCAGCGCGGTCTCCGCCTCCACGCCCCCGCTCTCCAGGCTCTGCTTCCAGTACTCGAGGCTCTGCTCGGCTGACTGCTGCTCCTCGTCCGCCAAGCGCTCGGCCTCGGGGGAGTATTCGTTGATCACAACCGGAGGAGGCACGACATGCAGCAAGGACACCTTGCCTCCGAGAATCCCTGCAAGGGCGCGGGCTTCAGACGTCACGCCGGCCGCCGCGTCAGAGAGGTCGATCGGTGCGAGTATCGTTTTCATGACGCCTTAAGCTACCAATACGCAAGGGTCGGGGCTGCGCATGGATTGCGCATTGCTATGCAGTTATTGGGCAGCCGAAAATGCGGGGCCGCAATATTCGCCTAGCGATTGGCAATAACTGCGTAGAGCCGACCCCCCGGCGGTGGCATCATGTTGTCATGGGAAAAATGCCTTCTGCCCTGGAGTACGTGACGTGTGATGCGAATGAGGCCGTTGCTTCGGTCGCCTACAGGCTGAATGAGCTGGTGGCGATCTACCCGATCACGCCGTCGTCCCCGATGGCGGAGTTCTGCGACGAATGGGCGGCGGCCGACCGGCCTAACCTCTGGGGGCAGCTGCCGCGCATCGTCGAGATGCAGTCGGAGGGGGGCGTTGCCGGCGCGGTCCACGGGGCGCTCCTGGGCGGGGCCCTGGTGACCACCTTTACCGCGTCCCAGGGGCTGCTGCTGATGATCCCGAACCTCTACAAGATCGCCGGGGAGCTCCTCCCGTTCACGGTGCACGTGAGCGCGCGGGCGCTGGCCGCGCAGGCCCTCTCGATCTTCGGCGACCACCAGGACGTCATGGCCTGCCGCGCCACGGGCTGCGCCCTCATCTGCAGCAACTCGGCCCAGGAGGCCCACGACCTGGCCCTGGTGGCGCACGCGGCGAGCCTGAGGTCACGCGTCCCCTTCATCCACTTCTTCGACGGCTTCCGGACCTCGCACGAGGTGCAGAAGCTGGCGCTGCTCTCCGACCGGGTCCTGCGCTCGGTCGTGGACGAGAAGGACATCGCGGAGTTCCGCTCCCGCGCCATGACCCCGGACCACCCGACCCTTCGCGGCACCGCGCAGAATCCCGACGTGTATTTCCAGGGGCGCGAGGCGGTCAACCGGTTCTATGACGTCCTTCCGGGCGCCGTGCAGGCGTCCATGGACATGCTGGCGACGGCGTCCGGACGCTCGTACCATCTCTTTGACTACCATGGGCATCCGCAGGCCGAGCGGGTGGTGGTGGCCATGGGCAGCGGCGTCGAGACGATCGAGGAGACGGTCGACTGGCTCGTGGCCCGGGGCGAGAAGGTCGGCGTCGTCGCGGTGCGCCTGTTCCTCCCGTTCAGCGTCAAGGCGTTCCTTTCGGCGCTGCCGGCCACCGCCAAGTCGGTCGCCGTCCTCGACCGCACGAAGGAGCCGGGCTCGCTCGGCGAGCCCCTGTACCTGAACGTGCTGGGCGCCCTGGCCGAGGGCGACCGCGCCCGGGCCGCCTCCGTGCGCGTCAGCGGCGGGCGCTACGGGCTCGGGTCCAAGGAGTTCACGCCGGGCATGGCCCGGGCCGTGTTCGAGCGCATGACGGACGCCGCCGCGCCGATCCATTTCACGGTGGGCATCACCGACGACGTAACCCACATGTCGCTGCCGTTTGACGCCGACTTCGACCTGGAGCAGCCGGATGTCCGGCGCTGCGTGTTCGTGGGCCTCGGCGCCGACGGCACGGTCGGGGCCAACAAGAACTCGATCAAGATCATCGGCGAGCAGACCAACAACTTCGCCCAGGGGTTCTTCGTCTACGACTCGAAGAAGTCGGGCTCGGTGACGGTGTCGCACCTGCGCTTCGGACCGCGGCCGATCCGCGCGCCGTACCTGATCCGGCAGGCGGAGTTCGTCGCCTGCAGCCAGTTCAGCTTCATAGGAAGGGCCGAGATCCTCGGCTACGCGGCCCCGGGCGGCACGGTCCTCCTGAACTCGCCCTACTCGGCGCTGGAGACGTGGGGCAAGCTTCCGCGGGAGTGGCAGGAGACGCTGATCGCGAAGAAGCTGCGGCTCTTCGTCATCGACGCCACCGGCGTCGCGCACGCCGCCGGCATGGGCCGGCGCACGAACACGGTCCTGCAGACCTGCTTCTTCGCCCTGTCCGGCGTATTGCCGCCCGACGAGGCCGTGGCGCAGATCAAGCAGGCGATCAACAAGACCTACGGCAAGAAGGGCGAGCAGATCGTGCAGATGAACTACGCGGCGGTCGACGCGGCGCTGGCCGGGCTCCACGAGGTGGCGATCCCCGCCGCCCCCGACTCCGGGTCGGTCGCCACGGTCCCGCCGTCGTACGCCGGGGCCCCCGAATTCGTCCTGAAGGTCACGTCCCGGCTGCTGGCCGACAAGGGCGACCTCATGCCGGTGAGCGCCATCCCGATGGACGGGTGCTGGCCGACCGGCACGTCGCGCTTCGAGAAGCGCAACATCGCGCTCGAGATCCCGGCCTGGGATCCGGCCGTCTGCATCCAGTGCAACAAGTGCGTGCTCGTCTGCCCGCACGCCTGCATCCGCGCGAAGTTCTTCCCGCCGGAGGCGCTGGAGGGCGCGCCGGAGGGCTTCGTCTCGACGCCCTTCAAGTCCACCGAGTTCCCCGGCCAGAGGTACTCGCTCCAGGTCGCTCCCGAGGACTGCACGGGCTGCTCGATCTGCGTGCAGATCTGCCCGGCGAAGGACAGGACCAACCCGAGGCACAAGGCGATCGACATGGTGCCGCAGCCGCCGCGCCTCGAGGCCGAGCGCGCCAACTGGGACTTCTTCATGCGCCTGCCGGACCCGGACCGCACGAAGCTCGACGCGAGCGTCGTCAAGGGGTCCCAGTTCATGACCCCGCTGATCGAGTTCTCGGGGGCGTGCGCGGGCTGCGGGGAGACCCCCTACCTGAAGCTCCTGACGCAGCTTGTCGGCGACCGCCTGGTCATCGCGAACGCGACGGGCTGTTCGTCCATCTACGGCGGCAACCTGCCGACGACGCCCTACTGCGCGAACCAGGACGGCCGCGGGCCGACCTGGGCGAACTCGCTCTTCGAGGACAACGCGGAGTTTGGCTACGGCCTGCAGCTCGCGATGGAGCAGCGGGCGCGCTCCGCCAGGGATGTCCTCAGTCGGATCGAGACGCGGCTGCCGAACTCGGGGCTGAAGGACGCGCTCCTGAACGCCGACCAGAGCACGGAGGCCGGGATCGCCGCCCAGCGCGGCCGGGTCGCCGCGCTGCGGGAGATCCTGCGGACGCTCGACGGGGCCGACGCCCGCCGGCTCGAGGCCCTGGCGGACGACTTCGTCAAGAAGTCCGTGTGGGTGGTGGGGGGCGACGGGTGGGCCTACGACATCGGCTACGGAGGCCTGGACCATGTCCTGGCGAGCGGGGCCAACGTGAAGGTGCTCGTGCTCGACACCGAGGTCTATTCGAACACCGGCGGCCAGTCGTCCAAGTCCACGCCGATCGGCGCGGTCGCGAAGTTCGCGGCGAGCGGCAAGTCCGTGGCGAAGAAGGACCTGGCGCTCATGGCCATGCAGTACGGCTACGTCTACGTGGCCAAGGTCGCGTTCGGCGCCAAGGACAGCCAGACCGTGACGGCCTTCCGCGAGGCGCTCTCCTACGACGGGCCGGCGCTCATCATC
This sequence comes from Opitutaceae bacterium, assembly GCA_003164715.1. Lineage (GTDB taxonomy): Bacteria > Verrucomicrobiota > Verrucomicrobiia > Opitutales > Opitutaceae > Palsa-1447. The sequence goes on from PLTZ01000013.1 coordinate 34,574, forward strand.
GCGTACTCGCACTGCATCGCCCACGGGTTCCCGCTGCACCTGGGGGCCGAGCAGCAGAAGCTTGCGGTGGAGAGCGGCTACTGGCCGCTGTTCCGCTACGATCCCCGGCTGGTGGGCACGGGCGAGCCGCTCAAGCTCGACTCGGCCGCGCCGAAGGGCGACCTGGCGAAGTTCATGGGCAACGAGACCCGGTTCAGCATGCTCAGGCACGTCGCTCCGGCCCGCGCGGAGGAGCTGGCCGTGAAGGCGCAGAAGCAGGTGAAGCGGCGCTTCGCCTTCTATGAGCGCCTGGCCGGAAAGCCCCCAAGCAATGGAAACGGGGGAACCCCCGTGGCCCCGGCCCCGGCGGCCCCGGCACTTCCAGCGACGAGGACAGCGCCCGCGGCCACAACCCCACCCCCCGCCCAATCATGAACCTCTCCACAGAGTACCTCGGACTGAAGCTTGAGAACCCCCTCATCGTCGGCGCCGGGCCGTTCTGCGACAGCGTCGACTCGGCCCGCCAGCTCCAGGACGCGGGCGCGGCGGCCGTCGTGATGAGGTCGATCTTCGAGGAGCAGATCGAGGTGGAGCTGCGGGCGCTCGCCCACGCCATCGAGACGCCGGCCGAGAGCACGCCGGAGGCGACGTCGTACTTCCCCAACTTCTCCGAGTACCAGCTGGCGCCCGACCAGTACCTGCACCAGATCGAGGGGCTCAAGAAGGCGCTCAGCATCCCGGTGATCGCGTCCCTCAACGGGTCGCGGATGGGCGGGTGGATCGACTATGCGCGCAAGTTCGAGTCGGCCGGGGCCGACGCGATCGAGCTCAACCTCTACCAGATCGCCACCCGCGCCTCCGTCGCCGCCGACGAGGTCGAGGCCGACCTGCGCGAGATCGTGCACCTGGTCTCCGACTCGGTCCGCATCCCGGTCGCGGTCAAGATCTCGCCGTTCCACACCTCGCCCGCCAACTTCGTCCTGTCGCTCGAGCACGCAGGGGCCGCCGGCGTGGTTGTCTTCAACCGGTTCTACCAGCCGGACCTTGACCTGGACGAGATGGAGGTGCTGCCGAAGCTGCGCCTGTCCGAGACCTCGGAGCTCCTGGTGCGGCTGCGCTGGCTCGCGATCATCTCCCCGCAGGTGCGCTGCTCGCTCGCCGCCACGGGCGGCGTCCACAGCGCGCAGGACGTCCTCAAGGCGCTGTTCGCCGGGGCCAACGCCGTGCAGATCGTCTCCGCGCTCCTGCAGAACGGCCCGCGCTTCCTCTCGGTCCTCCTGGACGGGATGAGCCAGTGGATGGGCGAGCACGGCTACACGAGCGTGAGCGAGTTTCGCGGCGCGATGAACCTGAAACGCTGCCCGGACCCCGCGGCCTTCGAGAGGGCCAACTACATCCGGATCCTCCAGGCCTGGAGGATCGCAACTTATGACGAACAAACCTGACCGAATGGCGTGGCTGCGCGGAGGAAAGGCGCATTGTGCCAATCCTCCCAACCCGCCCCCCGGTGCGCCCTGGCGCCTGGTGCTCCTCGGAGCCCCCGGCGTGGGCAAGGGGACGCAGGCGGACCTGCTCTGCTCGAGGCTCGGGGCCTGCCACCTTTCGACGGGGGACATCCTGCGGGCCGCGGCCTGCACGGACTGCGAGCGCACGCCGGCCCTCGAGGCCGCGCTCGCCAGCATGAAGGCGGGGGCGCTGGTCTCGGACGAGACCATCCTTGAACTCGTCGGCGAGCGCGGGCGGTGCCTTCGGTGCTGCGGCGGGTTCGTCCTCGACGGCTTCCCGCGCACCGTGGCGCAGGCCGAGGCCCTCTCCAGGTTCCTGGAGCGCGAGGGGGTGGCGCTTGACGTCGTGTTCAGCTACGAGCTGCCCATTGAAGAGATTGTCTCGCGGCTCGCCGGCAGGCGGGTGTGCCCGAAGTGCAAGGCGGTCTACCACACGGTGATGCAGCCTCCCACGCGGCCGGGCATCTGCGACGCCTGCGGCACGGCGCTCCTGCAGCGCGAGGACGACAAGCCCGAGACGATCCGCACGAGGATGCGGGTCTACGAGGAGAGCACGCTGCCCCTCCTGGCGTGGTACGCCGAGCGCGGGCTCCTGATCCAGGTGCCGGCGTTCGGCACCCCGGAGCAGATCTACGTCCGCACGTGGACCTGCGGGCGGACCGCGCCCGACGCGTTCAGGCCGAAGTCTCCGCGCGGCGCCGCCCCCGCAGTCGGAGGCGGAGCCCACGCACTAAGCGCACGGCGTCCCTGAGGCCGAGGGCGGCCGGGCGCGAGAGGCGCTCGCCGAAGCCGAGCTCCTTGGCGGGGATGGTCAGCATCCACGAGCGCGGTGCGCGGCCAAAGGCGTCGCGCGCCAGGGCCAGGAGCACGCGGGGGTCCGCGGCGTGGGCGAGGATCTGCGAGGAGTCGGCCGGGCCCAGCTGGCGCAGGCGCACCGGCCCCCGGTGCTCCACGCTCGCGTCGACGAAGACGGCGGCCCCCGCCCGCGACAGCGGGTCGGCGAGCTCCGGGGTGAGCTGGGGGCAGGCGATCGTGAGGACGCCCTGCAGGCGGAGCCGCTCCAGCGCGGCGGCGACCTTGGGCCCGACGCCGTCGTCGCGGCGCAGGGTGTTTCCGTAGCCGATGACCAGCAGGTAGCTATCCACGGACCACCTCGCGGAGCACGTTGCCGCGGGGCCCGACCAGCCGGATGCGCAACGGCATCTGGCCCGCGGCGTGGGTGGAGCAGGAGAGGCAGGGGTCGTAGCAGCGGATGCCGTGCTCGATGCGGTTGAGCACGGGCTCCGGGATATTGTCTCCCTGCACGTAGTGGCGCGCGATCTGCGCGACCGTGCGGTTCATGGCCAGGTTGTTGTGGCCGGTGGCGACGATCAGGTTGACGCTCTTCAGGAGCCCGGAGCGGTCCACCGTGTAGTCGTGGAACAGGGTGCCGCGCGGCGCCTCGCTGGCGCCCACCCCGTGGAGCGAGTTGACGCCCGCGTCGGCGCGCAGGTCGCCGCTGCCCAGGTCGGGATCCTCGAGGGCGCGCTCGATCGCCTCGAGGCCGGCGATGATCTCGATCAGGCGCGCGTAGTGGTAGAGGAACGAGGACGTGACGGCGCCCCGGCCCATCTGCTTGAAGGCCTTTAGCTCGGCGTCCGCCCGCGGCGTCCCGATGTGCTCGCAGACGTTGAGCCTGGCGAGCGGCCCCACCCGGTACATCCCGCCCGGGAGCCCGAGCGCCTTGAAGTACGGCGTCTTCAGGTACGAGGCTTCCTGCACGGACTCGCCCAGGAACTCCAGGTAGCGCGCCGGCTCGATCTGGTCGGCGATCACGCTGCCGGTGCTGTCCGTGAACCGCAGCCTGCCGCCGTGGTGCTCCCATCCGCCATCGGGCGCGACAAGGCCCATGAAGAGCGACTGGAAGTTGCCGAAGATGAGGGCCTCCTCCCGGTGGGACTCGAGCGCCTTTAGGAAGATGCCGAGCGCCGCCTCGGCCGTCGCGAAGGCCTCCGGCAGCCGCTGCCGGATGCGGGCGCGCCCCTCCTCGTCAAGCCCGCTGCGGACGCCGCCCGGCACGGCCCACGCGGGGTGGATCTTCTTGCCGCCGAGCGCCTCGATGATCTCCTGGCCGAACTGGCGCAGCCGGATCCCGGAGCGGGCGAGCGCGGGGTCGGCGGCGATCAGGCCGAAGACGTTGCGGGTCGCCGGGGGGGCGTCCCAGCCGAGGATGAAGTCGGGCGCGCTCAGGTGGAAGAAGCTGAGCGCGTGGCTCTGGACGATCTGGCCGAGGTTCATCAGGCGGCGCAGCTTGTCCGCCGCGGGAGGGATCGCGACGGCCATGATGGCGTCGCCCGCCTTGGCCGAGGCGAGCAGGTGGCTCACCGGGCAGATGCCGCAGATGCGGGCGGTGATCGCCGGCATCTCGCTGAAGGGGCGGCCCTCGCAGAACTTCTCGAAGCCGCGGAACTCCACGACGTGGAACTCGGCGTCGGACACCTGTCCGGCATCGTCCAGGAAGATGCTGATCTTGGCGTGCCCCTCGATGCGGGTGACCGGGTCGATGACGATGCGCTTTGCCATGGGAAGTCCTCAGCCGAACCGGATCTGCTCTCCCTCCAGGGCGGGCGGCAGGCCCGCGAGCACGCGCTCGAGCAGCAGCTTGATCCGGTCCGCCGACGGCGGGCAGCCGGGCAGGTAAACCTCCACGGGGACGACCTCGTGCAGGGGCTTCACGCGCTTCAGGAGCTCGGGGACGATGCCGTCGGCGACGGGCAGCCTCGGGTTGTTCTGCGCGTTCGCGATGTAGGCGCACTGCAGCACGTTCACATCGTTGCCCGCGCCCAGCTGGTTGCGGATCGCGGGCACGTTGCCCGTCACCGCGCAGTCGCCGAACGAGACGAGGACCTTCGTGCGCCGGCGGACCGTGTGAAGCATCTCTAGGTTGTCGCGGTTGCAGACCGCGCCCTCGATGAGGCAAACGTCGACGTTCTCCGGGTACTCCTTCACGTCGATGACCGGGCTGTAGACCAGGTCCACAAGGCCCGCCAGGTCGATCAGGAACTCGTCCAGGTCGAGGAAGGACATGTGGCAGCCGGAGCAGCCGCCCAGCCAAACGGTGGCTATTCTAAGGCGATCCATTGTTTTTTGAGTCTGGCGTTGACGATGTACTCGAGCTTGTTGAGGTCGCGCGACATCTCGCCGACGGTCGAGCCCTTGTTGAAGAGCGCGCCGGTGGGGCAGGCGAGGACGCACTTCCCGCACGAGGTGCAGGTCTCCGAGTCGCCCCAGGGCTGCTTCAGGTCGTCGATGATGGCCGACCGCGCGCCGCGCCCCGCGACGTTCTTCGTCCCGGCGCCTTCGATGTGCCAGCAGACGCGCACGCAGCGCTGGCAGAGGACGCAGCGGTTGTGGTCCAGGCCGAAGAGATGGTGCGTCGCGTCGACCCCCCACCTCGGGAAGCTGTAGTCGTAGCCCACGTGCTCCATGCCGTTCTGCCACGCGAGCGTCTGGAGCTCGCACTTCCCGTTGGACACGCAGACCGAGCACACGTGGTTGCGCTCCGCGAAGAGGAGCTCGAGCGTCATCCGGCGGTACTTGCGCAGGCGCTCCGTGTCGGTGTGGACTTCCATCCCCTCGGCGACGCGGGTCGTGCAGGCGGAGAAGAGCTTCTTCGCCCCGGCGACCTCGACCAGGCACAGGCGGCAGGCGCCGACGTCGTACACGCCCCCCAGGTGGCAGAGGGTCGGTATCTTGATTCCCGCGTCGGTCGCTGCGTCCAGGATCGTGGCGTCGTCCTGCGCGCTGACCTGCTTTCCGTCGATGATGAGGGTCTTGGCTGCCATGGGGGTCAGGTGGCGTTCGCGCCCGCGGGGGCGGGCTTGCCGTCGGGCTGCGCCTGCAGCAGCTCGAGGTACTCGTTGCGGAAGAACCTGAGGGTGCTCAGGATCGGGTTCGGCGCGTTTTGGCCGAGGCCGCACAGGCTCGTGCGGGCGACCATGTCGCAGAGCTCCTCGAGCTTGGCCAGGTCCTCGGGGGTGGCCTCGCGCCGGACGATCTTGTCGAGCAGGCGGTGCATCTGCACCGTGCCGGTGCGGCACGGGATGCACTTGCCGCACGACTCGTCCATGCAGAACTCCATGAAGAAGCGCGCGATCTCGGGCATGCGCGTCGACTCGTCCATGACGATCATCCCGCCGGAGCCCATGATGGAGCCGAGGCGGGTGAGCGACTCGTAGTCGACCGGCGTGTCGAGCTCGCTGGCCGGGATGCATCCGCCGGAGGGCCCGCCGGTCTGCACGGCCTTGATCTTGACGCCGCCAGGCGCGCCCCCGCCCATCTCCTCGACGATCTGGCGCAGCGGCGTGCCCATGGGCACCTCAATGAGGCCCGTGTTCTCGATCTTTCCGGCGAGCGCGAACACCTTTGTCCCCTTGCTCAGGCCGGTGCCGATGGAGGCGAACCACTCGGCCCCCTTGCGGATGATCACGGGGATGTTGGCGAAGGTCTCGACATTGTTGATGAGCGTCGGGCAGCCCCAGAGGCCGCTCTCCGCGGGGAAGGGGGGGCGCGGCCTCGGTGTCCCGCGCCGGCCCTCGATCGAGGCCATGAGCGCCGTCTCCTCGCCGCAGACGTACGCGCCCGCGCCTATCCGGATGTCGACTGTGAAGCTGAACGGCGACTCGAAGATGCCGCTGCCGAGCAGCCCCGTCTGGCGCGCCTGCTTGATGGCGATCTGCAGGCGCTTGATCGCGAGCGGGTACTCGGCCCGGACGTAGATGTAGCCCTGGTTCGCGCCGACCGCGTAGGCGGCGATGGCCATGCCCTCGAGCACGCTGTGGGGGTCGCTCTCGAGGACGCTGCGGTCCATGAAGGCGCCGGGGTCGCCCTCGTCCGCGTTGCAGACCACGTATTTCTGGGCGGCGGGCGTCTTAGCCACCGTGGCCCACTTCAGGCCCGTGGAATACCCCGCTCCGCCGCGCCCGCGCAGCCCGCTCTTGATCGCGCTCTCGACGACGTCGTTGGGCGTCATCTCGCGCAGCACCGCGTGCAGCGCCCGGTACCCGTCGACCGCGATGTAGGACTCGATCCGCTCGGGGTCGATCAGGCCGCTGTTGGCCAGCACGATGGAGAGCTGCTTGGTGTAGAAGGGGTGCGTCGGGTCGCCCCTCTTGACGTTCGCCTCGCCCCCCTGCGTCGCGATGATGACCGCCGGGGCGTCCTCGGGCGTGACCTTCTCGTAGATGATGCCGTCGGGGTCGACGCCGACGAGCGGGCCCTGGCAGCAGAGGCGCATGCACCCGACGCCGCGCACCTCGATCCTTTCGGAGAGGCCCGAGTCGCGGACGATCTTCTCGAGGCTGGTCTTGACCGCCTCGGAGTGGGAGGACATGCAGCCGGCCGCCATGCAGCAGCGGATGACCGTCTTCTTGGCGGAGGACCTTTCCGCCTCCGCGATCGCGTCGAGGTCGTCAATGATCATGGGGAAGCCATTCGTTGACCCGCGCCACGGCCGCGTCGGGGGTCTGGTGGGGCGTGATCACGCCGTCGTACACGACCGTGGGCGCGATTCCGCAGGCGCCGAGGCAGCGCGCGGTGAGCAGCGAGAACTCATTGTCGGCCGTGGTCTCCCCGGCCTTGATCCCTGACTTGGCCTCGACCGCCGAGAGGACCTTGTCCGCGCCGCGGACGTAGCAGGCGGTCCCGGTGCACACGACGCAGGTGTGGGCGCCCTGCGGCTTCAGGATGAAGTAGTGGTAGAACGTGGCGACGCCGTAGACGCGGCTCGCCGGCAGCTTCAGCTTGTAGGCGACGAAGAGCAGGAGGTCGTCCTCCAGGAACCCGAAGAGCTCCTGGGCGCGGTGCAGCACCTCGATCAGCGCGTCTTGGCGGCCCTGAAACTTCTTGATGTGCGCCTCGAGGATTTTGAAGCGCTTGTCTCCACTGGCGTGCTTCATGATCCGAGCAACGCCGCCCTTCCTATCGGTCAAGATAGAATTAGCTTCCACGAGGGGAGGATAGCCGCCCGCGGACCGCGCTTCTCCTCACATTTTGGCAATGGCTGGGCGTTTCTTGGGGGACGCTCTGGCGCGCTCCGGAGCGGTTTTTGGGGTGAAAACCGCCGCCGCGGCCCCTCCGGGGCCGTAGTATGCGGGCGCATGAGCCCATACGCGGGAGTCATAATCGGGCGCCGGGACTGCGCAAATCCTTGCGCTTTCCCCACGGGCTTTCGATCGTAGGCAGCTCCCGCAAATGCAATTCGGCCACTTTGACGACGACGCGAAGGAATATGTCATCACCCGCCCGGACACTCCGCGGGCGTGGAGCAACTACCTCGGGTCGCTCGACTACGGCGCCATCATCACCAACAACGCCGGGGGCTACAGCTTCTACAAGAGCGCCCTGACGAGCCGCTTCCTGCGCATGCGGCCCAATTCCGTGCCGATGGACCAGCCCGGGCGCTACTTCTACCTGCGCGACGCCGAGACCGGGGACTACTGGTCGTCCTCCTGGCAGCCGGTCGGCAAGCCCCTGTCCAAGTACAAGAGCGTCTGCCGCCATGGCACGGCCTACACGATCATCACGTCGCGCTACGCCGGCATCGAGACCGAGTCGACGTACTTCGTGCCACTCGGGCAGGCGTTCGAGTACTGGCGCCTCAGGGTGACAAACAAGTCCAGGAAGGTGCGCCGCCTTTCCGTCTTCACCTACTGCGAGATGTCGAGTCCCTGGGCGATGCCCAACGACATGAGCAACCTGCAGTATTCGCAGTTCATCACGAAGGCCACGGTTGAGCAGGAGATGCTGGGGATGGCCGTCCATCCATACATGCCCTACGATCCGGCGGACCTCATGGGCTGCCACCGCCTCTGGATGGCGTTGGTCGGGGCCCCCCTCGCCGGCTACGAGACCGTCCGGGAGCGCTTCCTGGGGTCCATCTACAACACCTACGCGAACCCGCAGGCGGTGATCGACGGGAAGTGCTCCAACTTCCTGGCCGAGGGCGGGAACGCGATCGGGACCCTCCAGGCCGACATCGCGCTGCAGCCGGGCGAGACGCGCGAGCTGATCGCGATGCTCGGGCTCGGCACGCCCGACTCGCACGGCTACAGGGCCCGGGCCGAGTTCGGCACGCCGGAGCGCTGCGAGGCCGAGCTGCAGAAGCTCGTCGGCCGCTGGCACGGCCTCCTCGAGGGCGCAAAGGTGAAGACTCCGGACGCGGAGTTCGACTCGATGGCCAACGTCTGGGGGGCCTACAACGCGCTGATCGCCTACACCTGGTCGCGGCACGCGTCGCTCATCTACAACGGCGAGCGCGACGGCCTCGGCTACCGGGACACGGTGCAGGACATGCTCGGCGCGATCCCGATCCTCAAGGAGGGGATTCGCGAGCGCCTCGAACTCATGCTCACGGGGCAGGTCGCCAGCGGCGGCGCGATGCCGGTCGTGCAGCAGTTCAACCACCACCCGGGAGCGATGCCCGCTCCCCGGGCCGAGGAATTCAGGTCCGACGACTGCCAGTGGCTGTTCAACGCGGTGCCGGACTACGTGGCCGAGACGGGCGACCTCGACTTCTACAACAAGGTGCTCCCGTTTGCCGACAAGGGCGAGGCGACGGTGCTGGGCCACTTGCGCCGCGCGATCGAGTTCAACGTCCAGCACTCGGGCAGGAACGGCCTGCCGTGCGGGCTGCACGCCGACTGGAACGACTGCGTGAAGATGGGCTACGCGGGCGAGTCCGTGATGGTGGCCTTCCAGCTGCGCTACGCCTTCGACACCTACGCGCGGATCGCGGGGCGGCTCGCCCTGCCGGAGGAGGCTGAATGGGCCCGCTCGGAGCTAGCGAAGCTGGACGCGAACATCCAGAAGGCGGCGTGGGACGGCGAATGGTTCCTCTGGGCGATCGGCGCGGACGGCCACCGCTACGGCTCGAAGGCGGAGACCGAGGGCAAGATCTACGTCAACACCCAGAGCTGGGCGGTCATCTCCGGTGCGGCCACGCCGGAGCAGGGCCGCTTGTGCATGGGCGCCCTCGTGCGCGACCTGGCGACGCCGTTTGGCATCATGCTGAGCGCCCCGCCGTTCACGCTCACGCCGCCGACCGTCATGGTCGGGGTGATCTTCAACCACGGGGTCAAGGAGAACGCCGGCATCTTCTGCCACACGCAGAGCTGGGTGGTCATCGCCGAGTGCCTGCTCGGCAACGGCGACCAGGCCTACGAGTTCTACCGGGCGTTCATGCCCTCCGCCTACAACACGCGGGCGGAGGTGCGCGAGATCGAGCCCTACGTCCACTGCCAGACGACCTACGCCACGTGCAACCGCAACGCGGGCAAGTCGGCGACCCCGTGGCTCACCGGGACGGCGTCATGGAGCCACCACACGGCGCTTCAGTGGATCCTTGGCATCAGGCCGGAGATCGACGGCCTGCGCATCGACCCCTGCATCCCCAGGTCCTGGCCGGGCTTCACCATGACGCGGGTCTTCCGCGGCAAGACGGTGAAGATCACGGTGAAGAACCCGGACGGCGTCAGCCGGGGGGTCAGGTCGCTCGTTATCGACGGCAAGCCGGTCGAGGGCGCCTTGGCGCCGCTCGACCGGATCAGGGACGGCTCCAAGATCGTGGCGACCCTCGGCTAGGGCCGAGGCCCGGCCGGCGTCACGGCGCCGGCGGCTTGAAGCTGAAGTCCTGGCTCGCGACGACCAGGACGGGCTTCCCGCTCGAGACAGGCGGGGCGAACTGCCACTGCGAGACCGCCGCCACGGCGACCGCGGCAAGCTCCGGGCTGGCCTCGATGGTCTCCCGCGCGACCGAGGGGATCCGCACGCGGCCCTGCGGGTCGATGTAGAACTCGACCACGACGTGCCCGCCGCGGCTGCTGCGCGCGAGTTCGCCCGGGTAGACCGGGCTCACGACCTTGAGGGGCGCGGGCACGCGGTCGAGCTGGGAGAGCGTGCAGACGCTGTAAGCCTCGCTGTTCGGGGCGACTTTGAAGTGGACGAGCTCGTTGTAGGAGATGACGTCCATCGACACGACCGCGACGCCGTCCAGCTCGAAGTGGAACGTGACGTCCGCCTTCGAGTTGCGGGGGGCGCCGTGGATGCGCGCGGGCTCGAACGTCCACTTCCGGACCGCGGTCATGGCGGATGCGGCGAACGCGGGGTGCGTGTAGCCGGTCGCCAGGCAATCCGAGAGCACGCCGGAGTCGTCGACGGCTATTGCGAGGCTCGCCACGCCGCTTTTCACGCCGGCCGTCGTCATGCTCGGGGGGTAGGTGGCGTCGACGTTCTGGTTGATCTTAACCGGTACATAGTCCGGGAGTGCGGCCTGCGCCAGGGCGGTCGGGCTGCACACGAGGGACGCGAGCAGGGCTAGGCATGTGGGGCTGTTCATGGGGTGGTGTGGAATCGCCCGGCATAACACCGGGCGGCGTCCGCCCCCTTCACGGCCCCGCCCAAGGGGTGCAAAGCACCCGCCCGACCCCCAAGAAAGGTGAAGGGTTGAGCGCGGTGCCGGTGTTGACAGCGGCCCCTACGCGGCCGGCGTGAAGTGGCGCAGCGCCGACAGGTCGCGCCGCAGCTCGGCGCGGAAGTCGGGGTGCGCGATCGAGATCAGCGCCTCACCGCGCTCGCGCAGGCTTTTCCCGTGCAGGTTCACGGCGCCGTACTCCGTGGCGACCCAGTGGATGTGGCCGCGGGTCGTGACAACGCCGGCCCCCGGAGCGAGCTGGATCACGATCCGGGACAGGCGCCCGCCCTTCGCCGTGGACGGAAGCGCGATGATCGGCTTTCCGCCGGGCGACAGGGCCGCGCCCCGGATGAAGTCCATCTGGCCGCCGATGCCCGAGTAGATGCGGTGGCCGATCGAGTCGGCGCAGACCTGGCCCGTGAGGTCGACCTCGATGGCCGAGTTGATCGCGACCACCTTCGGGTTCTGCCGAATGATGGCGGTGTCGTTCGTCCAGTCGCAGGGGTAGAACATCACCAGCGGGTTGTCGTCCACGAAGTCGAAGAGGCGGCGGGTGCCGTTGATGAAGGAGGTGACGATCCTGCCGTGGCCGACCGCCTTGAGCCTGTTGGTCACCGCGCCCGAATCGACCAGGTCGATGATCCGGTCCGAGAACATCTCGGTGTGGACCCCCAGGTCGTGCTTGGTGAGAAGGCGGGAGAGGACGGCATCCGGGATGCCGCCGATGCCCATCTGAAGCGTCGACCCGTCTTCAACAAGCCCGGCGACGATCTCCCCGATGCGGGCCTCGATCGGGGATTCAGGCTGAGCCTTGTGCTCATGCAGGGGCCGGTTGGTCGAGACGAAGGCGTCGAGCCGGTCGAAGGGGACGACGTTGTTGCCGTGCGTGCGGGGCATCTGCTCGTTGATCTCGGCGATGACCAGGCGGGCATGGTCCACCGCGGCCTTGGCCGCGTCGGCGGACGTGCCGAGGGAGCACAGCCCGTGCTCATCGGGCGGCGACAGCTGGACGAGCGCGACGTCGAGCTTGACGATGCCCCCTGAGAAGAGCCCGGGGATGTCCGAAAGGAAGATCGGCACGAAGTCGGCCTGGCCCGACGCGACGGCGGGGCGCAGGGGGGCGCCCACGAAGAGCGAGTTAGAGAGGAACTCGCGCTCGCGGCCCGGATCGGCGAAGGGCGCGGGCCCCGCCGTGTGCAGGTGGTAGAGGTGCACGTCGGAGAGATCCCGGCGCGCGGCCATCGCCTCGATTAGCGGGGTGGGCGTCGCCGCCGCCCCGTGGATGAAGACGTTGGTCTTGCTGCGGATTCCGCTGACGGCATCCGCGGGCGAGACGGCGCTGCCGCGTGCGGAGCGCCAGAAATTTGAGGTGGGACGGACCAGGGACTCGATGGACTCGATCATAGTAAGGTGGCCAGTTTAGACTCCAGCGGCTGGTGCCGCATTGCATCGGTTGCCCAAACCTCCGCATCAATTGTCAGTCTCCTGACCTAGAGGCATTTATGAAAAAAAGCGACTCCAGATTGTAAGCGACTACGGCTTAATGCCTTGGCCCATGTCGCGCAGGAGGGCGCTTGGACGGACTCGTGTCCCGGAACCTAGGTGGGCCGGCGCCGGGCGGCCCCTTTGCCCCACTCGGCGGTGATGACCGACGTGACGCCGCCGCGTCCCTTCCAGTCCGACACGACCGTGAGCCTCCTCGGCTTGAGCAGCGCCCCCAGGTCGTCGCAGATCTTGTTGGTCACCGCCTCGAAGAAGATCCCTTGGTTGCGGAAGCCGTGGAAATAGAGCTTGAGCGACTTGAGCTCGACGCACGTGCGGTCGGCCACGTAGCGCACGGTGATCGAACCGAAGTCCGGGTGGCCCGTGACCGGGCACACCGAGGTGAACTCGTGATGGGTGTGCTCGATCACGTAGTCGCGCCCCGGCGCGGGGTTCGGGAAGGTTTGCAGGAGCTTTGGGTCGGCCATGGCTGAAATCAGTGGAGCCAGGCGGCTGGGAGCTCCGGCGCGGCCGCCTGGTCCGCGAGCGCCTGGTAGGCCAGGACGTTGACCTGCGCCTCGAGGCTGATATCGCCGGTGGGGTGCAGCTGCGCCATCGAGATGATGATCATGTCCTCCTTGGGATCGATCTCGAACGACGTGTAGTAGAAGCCTCCCCAGTTGAAGGACCCCGCGCTGCCGAGCTCCTTGAGGGGCGCCTTGGCTCCGTCGATCCCAAAGCCGAGGCCGAAGCCCGTGTCCGGGCTGATCTTGCCGAGCTGGTCGTGGCTCATGAGCTCGACCGACTTGCGGCTGAGGATCCGGGCGTCCCCGAGCTTTCCCCCGCCCAGCATCATCTGGCAGAAGCGCGCATAGTCCATGGCGGTCCCGCAGAGGCCGGCGCCGCCCGAGAAGAGCTTCCTCGGCCCATTGACGGGATAGTCGGCCGAGTAAACAAGAGTCCCCTCGACGATGGGCTTGTCGGGAAAGCGGCCGAGGCCCTTGCCGTCATAGTACGTGTAGACGGCCGCGAGCCGGTCGGCCTTCTCCGGGGGCAGGTAGAAGTAGGTGTCCTTCATCCCGAGGGGCTCGAAGATCCGGGACTGGAGGAACTGGTCGAGCGGCATGCCGGAGACGACCTCGACCAGGCGCCCCAGAACGTCCACCGACAGGCTGTAGTTCCAGCGCTCGCCTGGGTTGAAGAGGAGCGGGAGGGCGGCCAGCCGCTTCACGCTCTCGCCGATCGTGCCGTCGTACTGCACGAGCCCGCTTGCGACGTTGGCGTCGGCGTAGGCCCTGCCGAGGTCCGCGTCCCACTGGTACGTGAGGCCCGAGGTGTGCGTCAGCAGGTCGTGGATCGTGATCTCGCGCGTGGCGGGGATGGTGTACGACGGGCCGCTGGCGGGTTTCGCCAGCACCCTCGGGTTCTTGAACTCGGGGAGGTACTTCGACACCGGGTCCTCAAGCAGGAACTTCCCCTCCTCGTAGAGCATCATGACGGCCGTGCTGACGATGGGCTTGGTCATGGAACAGAGGCGGAAGATCGTGTCCTTCTGCATCGGCTTGCCCGCCTCGCGGTCGGCCATACCGCGGGCGTCAAACCAGGCGACCCGGCCGTGGCGCACGACGAGCGTCACCACCCCGGCGATCCGCTTGTCGTCGATCGACTGCTGGACCGCGCCCCCGATCCGCTGGAGGCGCTCGGGCGAGAGGCCCAGGTTCTCGGGTTTCGCGGGCGGCAGCTCCTGCGCGAAGGCGGCGGCGCCGAGCAGGAGCGCGCCCGCGACGAACGACATGGGGGAGTTTCGACTCATGACCAAACCTCTAGGGATTCTGCGCAGGGACCGCAAACACGGATCGGCCCAATCTTCGCGAACGGCCGTGTTGAACCGCCCGTGGCCCCCGCTAGGATGCGGCGCAAACCCAGGCCCGGACGGACATGCACCGATATCGGCGGCTGCGCCGCAAAGAACTACCCATCGACACAAGGGAGCTCGCCCGCTTCCTGATCGGCAAGGCGCTGGTCCATGACTCGCCCAACGGGCGCATGAGCGGCCGCATCGTCGAGACGGAGGCCTATGGGGTCGGGGACGCCGCGGCCCACAGCTTCCGCGGGATGACGCCGCGCAACCGGTCGCTCTTCCTGGAGCATGGGCATGCCTACGTCTATTTCATCTACGGCACGTGGTTCTGCCTGAATGTCTCCGGCGAGGCCGAGGGGGTGGGCGGGGGCGTCCTATTGCGCGCCCTGGATCCGGCTGAGGGGGCGGACCTGATGCTGCGCAGGCGCCCCGGCGCGCCGCTGCACAAGCTGGCCTGCGGCCCCGGCTGCCTGGCGACGGCGCTCGGGATCGGCAAGCGCCATGACGGCGTGGACCTCTGCGCGCCGGGCGAGCTCTGGCTGGGGGCCCCCGACAGGCGCTGGGCCCCGCCGTCAATCGGGCGGAGCGTGCGCATCGGGATCACCAAGGAGGCGCACCGGCCGCTTCGCTTCTTCGAGCGGGGCAATCCGTGCGTCAGCGGCCCGAGAGGGCTGCTGAGATGACCGGGGCCCGCGGGGAAGGAGGCTCAGAGCTCCCGGAGCGCCGCCGCGATCGGCTGGCGGGCGGCGCGGATCGCCGGGAACAGGCCCCCGATGGCGCCGATCAGCGTGGCCCAGACCACGCCCTGGACCAGGAGCTGCGGCGTCACCGCGAGGGAGAACGTGATCTGGCTGAAGCTCTGCCAGTTCATCGTCGCCGTGTGAAACCCGTTGAACACGACGTAGGAGAGGACGGCGCCGATCGCCCCTCCGAGGAGCGCCAGCACGACCGACTCCAGCATGACGGACACCACGACCGCGCCGCTGCCGAAGCCGAGGGCCCGCAGGGTGGCGATCTCGCGCGTGCGGGCCGAGACCGAGCTGTACATGGTATTCAGGGCGCCGAACACCGCGCCGACGGCCATGAGCGACGCGATCAGGTAGCCGAGCGTCGTGATGAGTTTCGTCACCGCCGTCGACTGGTCGGCGAAGTAGTCGGTCTGCCGCATCACCTCGGCGCTCAGCCGGGGGTCGGTGGTGAGGGCGTCCTTGAACGCGTTGAACGAGTCGGGCGACTTGAGCCTGACGTACACGGACTGGAAGCTGTCGCCGCGGTTGTAGGCGGCCTGGAGGACGGCCGCGTCCGACCAGATCTCGGACTCCGCCGCGCCGCCGCCCGCCGTGAAGACCCCGACGACCGGCCAGTCATAGCGGCCGACCTTGATCCGGTCGCCGACCCGAAGCCCCGAGAACTCCCGGGCGGCGCCAAGCCCCACGATGACCTCGTTCTTGCCCCAGTCGAACATGCGCCCGTCGACGATCTTCATCTTGTCGCGCACGAGGAGGGCCGCGCGCTCGACGCCGCGAAGCGGCACGTTGACGTCCGAGCCGGTCGAGATCTTGGGCAGGCTGATGATGACGAAGAGCTCCGCGGAGGCGAGGGGCCCCGCGGCCGTGCGGGCGACCCCCGGCGCGTCGGCGATGATGCGGGTGCTCGGGCGCCCGAGCCCGCTCACCATCTCGCTGTCGGCGCCGCTCCTTAGGACCAGGGCCGCGTCGGGCGACCCGGACGCGGACATGGCGTTGCGGAAGCCAGCCGCGATGGAGAGGACGCCCACCAGGACCGCGACGACGCCCGCGATGCCGAAGGCAGCCGCAGAGACCGAGCCGCGCCGCTGCGGCATGGAGAGGAGGCCGAACTTCGTGACGGCCGCGATCTGCGAGATCCAGTTTGCGGGGCCGGCCATCGTCAGATCCTCCTAAGGGCCTCCGCCACCCGCAGGCGCATCGCCTGCAGCGCGGGAAATAAGCCGGTGACGAGGCCGAGCACGAGGCTTAAGCCCACGCCGATCAGGACGTCGTGGACGGGGAAGAAGAAGAGCGGCAGGAGCCCGCCCGTCGGGTCGCCCCGCGACGTGAGGAACCAGGCGAGGCCGAGGCCGACGATGCCGCCGAGGAGCGCCAGCAGGCACGACTCGGCGAGCACGAGGCCCAGCACCTGGGCGTTGGTGAAGCCGATCGCCTTGAGGACGCCGAGCTCCCCGGTCCTTTCGCGGACGGACTGCGAGATCGTGTTGCCGGTGACCAGGAGAATCGTGAAGAACACGGCCCCGAGGATCGAGGCGGTGATGAGCGCGATGTCGCCGATCTGGTTCGCCCACGACTGCACGAACGCCCCCTCGGGCTCGGTCTTCGTCTCCGCCGAGGAGTTCTCGAACTCCGCGTCGACGAGCTTCGCCACCTCCGCGGCCCTCGAGGGATCCGTCACCCGGATGGTATACCAGCCCACCTGGCCCTTCCCCCAGCCGGGGCGGCGGGCCTCGTCAAAGTAGTCGTAGCGGAAGAACAGCGCGGTCGTGTCGGTGTTCTTGTCCCGGCCGTCGTAGAAGCCGACGACGTCGAACGTCCAGAGGAAGCTGCCGTCCTTCTGGGACCAGATCGTCGACTTGATCGGGACCTTGTCGCCGATCTTCCAGTTGAAGCGCTCCGCGGTCTTGCGGCCCACGATCGCGCCGGTTCGGGTCTCGAGCCACGCCTTTCTCTGGTCGGCCGGCACGACGAACTCCGGGTGCATGTCCAGGAACTCCTCCGGAACGACGGGCGTCTGCATGAAGAAGTTCTTGGGGTCTTGGTAGATGCCGCCGAACCAGGTCTGGTGGGTGGCGGCGGCGACGCCCGCGATGCGCTGCATGCGCTGCTGGTAGCTCTGCGGAAGGAGCTGGATGATCGAGACCTTGTGGCGGACGATCAGCCGGTTCGCGCCCTCGAGGACGACGCCCCCGGTGAGCGCCTGCTTGATCGCCGAGAGGAACCCGAAGAGGATGAAGGCGACGACGATCGAGAGCAGCGTCAGGACGGTGCGGGTCTTCTTGCGCCGCAGGTTGCTCCAGATCAGGTACGCGAATTTCATGGCGCGCTCCGCTCTAGGCCATCTGCTCGTTCGTGAGCTGCCCCTTGTTCAGGTAGACGGTCCTCGAGGCGCGCGCCGAGGCGTGCGGGTCGTGGGTGACCATGATGATGGTCTTTCCGTGCTCCCGATTGAGCGCCTGCAGCAGGTTCAGGACCTCGTCGCCCGCCTTGCGGTCCAAGTCGCCCGTCGGCTCGTCGCAGAGGAGGAGGGTGGGGTCGGTGACGATCCCGCGCGCGATGCCGACGCGCTGCTGCTCGCCGCCCGAGAGCTGCCTCGGGTAGTGGTGGGCCCGCTGCGAGAGCCCCACCATCTCGAGGGCCGCCGCGACGTGCTGCCGGCGCTCGGCCTTCGACAGGTGGGTGAGCAGGAGCGGCAGCTCGACGTTGCGCTCCGCCGTCAGCACCGGAAGGAGGTTGTAGAGCTGGAAGACGAAGCCGATGTGCCGCGCCCGCCACGCCGCCAGGCGGCGGTCCGAGAGCTCGTCGACGCGCTCGCCGGCGATGCTCACGGTGCCCCGCGTGGGGCGGTCCAGCCCGCCGATCAGGTTAAGGAGCGTGCTCTTTCCCGAGCCCGACGGCCCCATGAGGGCGAGGAACTCGCCCGCGGGCACCTTCAGGTGCAGGTCCTTGAGCACCTCGATGTCCTCCGAGCCGCGGTGGAACACCTTCTCCACGCCGTCGACGATCACCAACGCCCCGCCATTGCCGCTTGGTTCACTCATGATTGGCCTCTCTTACGGTTGCCCCGTCGGGTAAGTCCTTCGGCCCGTCCACGATGACGCGCTCGCCCGGGGCGAGCCCGACGCTCAGGGCCGACTCGTTGTCCGTCGATCCGCTCACGGTGACCGCTCGCCGCTCGGCCCGGCCGCCCCGGACGACCATGACGACGTCGTGCCCGGCGTCCTGGCGCACCGCCGTCTTGGGCACGAGCACCTCCGCGGGCGCGGCCGGGCCCGCGGAGGCCTCACCGCGGAACGCCACCTTGACGCTCATCTCGGGCAGGATCCTCGGGTCGAGCTTGTCGAAGCCGACCCGCACCTTGACCGTGGACTTGTCCCTGTCGGCGGTCGGGATGATCGCGATCACCTTGCAGGGGATCTTCCAGTCGGGGTACGCGTCGAGCGTCGCCTCGACCGGCTGGCCCGGCTCGACGCGGTTGATGTAGGCCTCGTTGACGTCGATCTCGATCTCGAGGGAGCCCATGTCCACGACCGTGCAGATGCCGGTGCGCGTGAAGCCCCCCCCGGCCGAGATCGGCGAGATCATCTCGCCCGGCTGGGCGTTCTTTGAGGTGACGATGCCCGAGAAGGGCGCCCGCAGGACCATGTCGTCGAGCTGCTGCTGCCAGATCGTGACGGTCCTCTCGGACACGGTCACGTCGACCTCCTGCTGGGCGAGCCGCGCCCGGTAGGCCGCGGCGTCCGCGTCCGCGTGGTCAAAGTCCGCCTTCGCGACGACGTGCTTGCCGATGAGCTCGGTCTGGCGCTGCAGGTCTTGGTCCGCCTCCTTGAGGCGCACCTGGGTTTCGGCCCGGGCCTGGCGCGCGGACTCGAGCTGAGCGCGGGCCAGCTGGAGGCTCGCGACGACGTTCGTGTCGTCGAGTCGCGCGAGGACCTGCCCCTCGTTCACCCGCATCCCCTCCTCGATCAGCACCTCGGTCACCTTGCCCGTAACCTTGGACGAGATCGTCGCCTGCCGGCGCGCGGTGACGTAGCCCGAGGCGTTGAGTACCGTGCGCTCGCCGCCGGAGGCCGGCGCAAGGCGGGCCGCGACCGTTCGCACCTCGGCGGCCTTGGTCCGGGTCGACAGCCAGACCGCGGCGGCGGCGGCGATGACGACAACGGCCGCGGCCACCGCCAGCGATGAGGCTCGCTTCGACGGTCTGGGTGCGGCGCCTCGCTCAATCCGCAAGGAGTCCAAGGCGGCCTTGGATAGGCTCATACAGGAGCGGCACTCAACCGGCCGCGTCCACGCTGGTCAACGGTGTATTGGCCGGAGGATGACCGGCCGCCGGAATGTTGCATGTCTTCTAGCCGCTGTAATTCGGGCGAATCTCCCGCGCCCGCGCCCCGAGGGCTGCCGGTTAAGTCGTTTGCGGTCGGGCTGATGTGTCAGCCACAGGGAAAGGAGTCATGCGTTCCGGGCGGGGCCGCCGGGCGGTCAGGGCTTCAGCGAGGGCGTGTTCCACCAATCGCGCAGGGCATCCACGACATGGTGGGCGGCGGCCCGCACGTGCTCGATGGCCGCATGGGCGTGCTCCGAATGGCTGTTCAGCGCCCACAGGAGGATGATGAGGAAGGCGAGCCAGACGAGGGAGTTCCACAGGTGGAAGACGGGCCGGTAGTAGCCCGGTCCGTAGCCCCCATGATAGTAGCACGAGTAGCGCATCGCCTTGAGCGGCAGCTTCAGGAGGCTGAAGACGACGAGAACGATGAGGATCGCCAGCCAGAGGTGGATCCCGGCCGGGAGGAAGAACCCGAAGACGGCGCCGGTGAGGACAAGCGACGCGATCGAGGCCAGGCAGAGGAGCGTCAGCACGGCGCTCAGGACCCCCAGAATGGGGAAAGCGAACCACCAGCCGGGGTGGGTGTGGGGCCACTGGGACCAGTGCTGCTGCCAGTTGTGCCGCCACTGCTCGGCGTTCTGGCGCATCTCGTTCTTGAAGTCGCGCCTGCGCTGCCGCAACTCCTGCTTGAATCTCCCCTTCCACTCGCGGAAGGCCCTGCGGTCCCCGAATGTCTTCATGCCCTCGTAGTAGCCCTCCTTCGCGCGGCGGATGAACTCCTCGGCCGTGGACGGCGATCCGGTGGCCGCGGCCTTCTCGGCCGCGGTGTTGGCCCAGGGGACGACGAGCGCCATGGCGAGGTACAGGACGAACCCGGCGCCTCCCGTGAGAATCATGCAGGCGAAGAGAATCCTGATCAGCGTCACGTCGATGTTGAAATAGGCCGCGAGGCCGTTGCACACGCCGAAGAGCTGCGCGCCCTCACGAATCCGGTAGAGGCGCTTCGGGGGCGGCGGCGGCTCGCCGGCGGCCGCCGGCCCGGGGCCCGGCTTGCGCGCCGCGTCGCCGCCCGCCGCGTCGTCCGACGCGTCCTGGACGGGACCCATCTCCTCGATCACGTCCTGGACCTCCTTGGTCACCACCACGGTCTTGTTGGCCCCGAGGACGGCGCGGAACTTGTCGGCGATCGATTGCTCGATGTCGGCGATGATCTCGTCCCTGTCGGGGTTGCCCTCGAGGCGGCCTGCGGCGGCGTCGAGGTACCTGCGCAACACCTCATAGCCGTTCTC
Organism: Opitutaceae bacterium; assembly: GCA_003164715.1. Taxonomy (GTDB): domain Bacteria; phylum Verrucomicrobiota; class Verrucomicrobiia; order Opitutales; family Opitutaceae; genus Palsa-1447. The sequence continues at coordinate 55,211 of PLTZ01000013.1, forward strand.
CTCGAGCTGGTAGGCGATTCCATTCAGGTTGATGATGATGACTTTGTTCATGGCGATGCGTTCTCTTCGGTTTGCGATCCGGGCGGCCGGCCCAGGCTCTTCACGGTTGCGCTGATCTTCTGCCAATAATCCTCGGTCTCCCTCAGCTGCTCCCGTCCCTTGGCGGTCAGCTGGTAGTATTTCCTCGGCGGCCCGGCCTCGGACTCCTTCCATTCATAGTCCACGAGTTCCTCCCGGCGCATTTTGCTCAGGAGCGGATAGAGCGTGCCCTCCTGCGTCGCGAATTCCGTCCCGCCGAGCTGGTCCAGGATGTCGGCGACGTAGACCTTGTTTCCGGCGACGATCTTTAGCACCAGGAGCTCGAGGAGTCCCTTGCGGATCGCTGAGAACTTCTCGTTGATGATCATCGGAATTCTTTATCAAGCTACCTTGTTATAAAAAGGTAGTGGGTATAAAAAAGGCGTTCGTCAACCTTTTGAAATATGGATTAATTGGAACCTATTTAAATAAAATATCTTACGCATTTTATTGGGCCCCAAGACACAAAGGATGCGATCCAATGACGAACGGGAATCTCGCTACAGGGCGATCCAATCTTCGCGGTTTCCGCCGACATGCGCCGGCCTTCGGCGCGCATTGCCTTTCTGCGATTCAGGCCCCCTGGAAATCGCCGTACAGCAGGTGTCCGTAAACCTTCTCGATCAGGGCGGCCCGTGAGAACGGCTTCGCAAGGAACGCACTCTCGGGAATGACTCCCTCGAGTGCGGGTCCATGAACGGGGAGGATTGCGGAGATCAGGATGCAGGGTGGCTCCGGCGACACCTGGCGCAGCCGCTTGATCAAGCTTAGGCCGTTCAGCCTCGGCATCTCGTGGTCGGTGATGATGAGGTCGTAGGCCGTCATGCAGGCGGCGATCCACCCTTCCTCCCCGTCACGGGCCGTGTCCGCGCAGAACCCCGCCTGCGAGATCGTCTTTGCCACAAGCTCCCGGATGATGGTGTCGTCCTCGACGACCAGAATCTTCCGGGCAGAGGCCCTTGCTGCGTCCTCGGGGCTTGGCAAGGGCCGTGCCGCCGGCACGCCACAAGGGCCCTGGGTATCCTCAATCGCGCGAGGTCCCGAATACCACAGCTCGGGATCGCCCATCGGCGGAAGCTTCGTCTGGTGGGTTCGCAAAAGGAGGGCGGGGGACTTGTCACCCGCTGCGGCGAAGCTACACCGCGGCGGCCCGCCCCCATATGGGGTGAAACCCTACCCCCCCGCCGGGGGGCTGCGGGCGCCCGGTCAGCGCATCACCATCTTGTTGAAGGCGATGATCAGCCGCTCGAAGTAGCCGATCTCGTCCTCGAACAGGGATCGCCAGTATTCCGGATCCCACTGGGCGTTCAGCTCCTCGACCGTCTTGCCCTGCTGCTCGACCCAGGTGAAGTACTTGAGGTTGTGGAGCGCCTTGCGGTCCGCGTAGGAGAGCTCCCTGAAGTTGTCGGTCGACTGGTGCGCGAGCGCGCCCGCGAAGTCGGCGACGGCGGTCTTTTCGCGGTAGTCGCCCTTCTGCTCGCGAAGCTCCACGAGGCGGGACTGGTAGAGCTGCATCGAGTCCGTGAACACCGTGAAGATCACGTCGTTACCGTCGAGGTCGTAGTACTTCGCGGTCTTCACCGCGGCGAGCAGGTTGCAGACGCCCGAGATGCCGAGCAGCGGCAGCTTGCGGAGGTGCTTCTTCGCGATGCCGAGCGACGCCAGGTAGTCGCGCCCCGCCGGCTCGTTGAAGAGGCGGATGATCCTCATGCAGTCCTCGTCATCGACCGCCGCGACGGCGTCGGTGTTGCGCACGTTGTGCACCCACGGGATGTGCTTGTCGCCGATGCCCTCGATGCGGTGCGCGCCGAATCCGTTGCGCAGCAGCGTCGGGCACTGGAGCGCCTCGGCGGCGATGATCCGGAGCTGCGGGTGCACCGCCTTCAGGAAGTCGCCGGCGGCGATCGTGCCCGCGGAGCCCGTCGCCGAGACGAAGGCAGCGGCCCGGAGCTTGCGGTCGCGCAGCCCGTAGAACACCTCCTCGATCGCGGGGCCCGTGACGTTGTAATGGAAGATCGGGTTCCCGAACTCCTCGAACTGGTTGAAGATCATGTTGGCCGGGTCGCGCTTGAGCTCCCAGCACTTGTCGTAGATCCCCTTCACGTTCGACTCGCAGCCCGGGGTCGCGATGATCGTGGCGCCGATCTGCCTGAGCCAGTCGAAGCGCTCGCGGGACATCTCCTCGGGCAGGATCGCGATCGCCGTGCAGTCGAGCAGCGCGCAGTCGAACGCGCCGCCGCGGCAGAAGTTGCCCGTCGACGGCCACGCGGCCTTGTGCACCTCGGGGTCGAACTCGCCGCTCACCAGCCGCGGGACGAGGCAGCCGAACGCGGCGCCGACCTTGTGGGCGCCCGTCGGGAAGTAGGACCCGACGAGCCCGATGATGCGGGCCTTCACGCCGGTGATCGCGGGCGGCAGCTCGACGTAGTTAACGCCCCCGTAGAGGCCGGTGTGCACGTCGTTCTTCCAGGTGATGCGGAAGAGGTTGATGGGGTTCAGGTCCGACATCCCGACATCCGCCAGGCGGGCGCGCACGGACGTGGGCACGTGCGTCGGGTCGCGCAGCTGCTTGAACGTCGGTATGACGATCTCGCGGTTGCGGCACCGCCGTGCCGTCTTGCGGATGATTTCGGGGTGGAGCTGCCTGATGATCTTAGACATGTCAGTCCTTTGCGAGGTGCCGGAGCACGGAGGGATAGTTCTTGAAGCGCGCCATGAGGATCATGGCGGCGATGACGAACGGCTTGAAGCTCGCCTCGCGGTAGGTGGCAAGCCGGTAGCGCTCGAACACGCCCGCGGAGACCTCGCCCGCGGCGCAGCTCACCCCCGAGATGTCCGCGGGCAGGCAGTGCATGTAGAGCGCGCTGCCCGCCCTCGTGAGGCGCATCTTCGCCTCGTCGCACTCCCACGCCTTGAACCTCGCGTTGTTCTCGAGGCACTCCCTCTCGAGCGCCTTGAGACCGTCCCGGTCGCCCTTCCTGAGGAGGGGGGTGCGCCGCTGCATCACCGCGTAGGGCGCCCACGACTTCGGGTAGACGACGTCCGCGTCGCGGAACGCCTCCTCCATGCTGGGCGCCACCGAGAACGACCCGCCGCTCGCCGCGCTGTTGGCGCGCGCGATCTCGACCACCGCGGGGATGAGCCCGTAGCCCTCCGGGTGCGCGAGGGTCACGTTCATGCCGAACCGGGTCATCAGGCCGATGATCCCCTGGGGCACGGAGAGCGGCTTGCCGTAGCTCGGCGAGTACGCCCAGGACATGGCGATCTTCTTGCCGCGCAGCGCCTCGAGCGAGCCGAAGTGGCGCTTGAGCGCGACCAGGTCGGCCATCGACTGCGTCGGGTGGTCGATGTCGCACTGGAGGTTCACGAGGGTGGGGCGCTGGTGGAGGACCCCCTCGTCGAAGCCCTCCTGCACGGCCCTCGCGACCTCGCGCATGTAGGCGTTGCCCTCGCCGAGGTACATGTCGTCCCGGATGCCGATGACCTCGGCCATGAACGAGATCATGTTGGCCGTCTCGCGCACGGTCTCCCCGTGCGCGATCTGGGACTTGCCCTCGTCAAGGTCGGCGAGGCCGAGGCCGAGCGCCTGGACCGCGGAGGCGAAGCTGAACCGCGTCCGGGTGGAGTTGTCGCGGAAGATCGATACCGCGAGCCCCGACTCGAAGGCGCGCAGCGGGCGGCCCGCCCGGTGCAGCTCGCAGAGGATCTCGGCGACGAGCGCGAGCGCGCGTATCTCGGGGTCGGGCTTCTCCCACGTGAGGAGGAAATCCCTGCCGAAGGCGTAGGTTTTGAGGGCGGCGAGCTGGGCGAGGCTGTCCTTTACGGTGTTCATAGGCGGGCTTCCTGCGCGGGCGCCGGCGCGCCCCGGTAGTGGGCGGCGGCCTCCTCGATCGCGTCGATGATCTGCTGGTAGCCGGTGCAGCGGCATAGGTTGCCGTGGATCGCCTTGCGGATCTCGTCGCGCGTCGGGTGCGGCTGCTTGAGCAGGAAGGCGTGCGCGACGAGGACCATGCCGGGCGTGCAGAACCCGCACTGGATCGCGCCGCGGTCCACGAAGGCCTGCTGCAGCGGGTGCAGCGTGCCGTCGGGGGCGGCCATGCCCTCGATCGTGAGCACGCGGTGGCCGGCCACGTCCTTCACGCGTTTGATGCAGATCTTCACGGGCTCGTCGTCGACCAGGATGGTGCAGGCGCCGCAGGCGCCGATGTCGCACGCGTTCTTCGCGCCGGTCAGGTCGAGGTCTTCGCGCAGGAAGGTGATGAGCTTCTTCTCGCCGACAGAGTCGCTCACCTCGAGGTCGCGCCCGTTGATGTTGAGCCTCATAGGCGGCAGTCCTCCTCGGCAATCTCGTCCGGGAGCGCGGACAGCTTGATTGGCAGCGAGAACTGCCGCCTTCCCGTCGCGTTGAAGACGGCGTTCGCGATCGCGGGGGCGAGGATCTCGTTCGTCGGCTCGCCGAGCGCCTTGGCCCCGCAGGGCGAGTGCGGGTCGCGGTTCTCGACGATGATCGCCCTCATCTCCGGCAAATCCGTGGAGCGCGGGATGCGGTAGGTGTTGAGGTTCGGGTTGGTGATGCGGCCGTCCTTGGAGCGGACCTCCTCGTGGAGGGCGTAGCCGGTCGCCATCGCCATGCCGCCGAAGAACTGCCCGCGGACCATCTCGGGGTTCACCGCGCGGCCGACGTCGTGGGCCGCGGCGGCGCCGAGGAGCCTCACCCTGCCCGTCTTCTTGTTGACCGTGAGCTCGACCGCCTGGCAGCCGTAGACCCAGGTGAAGTAGGCGTCGCCGTGCCCGGTGTGCTCGTCCCATGTGGTCTTTGGCGCCCGGAACACACCGACCACGTGGGGGAAGTGCTGCGTCGCGAACATCAGGGCGATCGCCTCGTCGAACGAGACCCTCCGGTGGCCCGCGGGGTCGAGGAGAGCGCCCCCCTCGAACCGCACCGCCCCAGCGAGGCACTGCAGGCGCCCGCAGACCGCTTCCGCCATCCGGCGCTTGAGCTCGCGGGCCGCGAGGGTGACCGCGCCGCCGCCCATGATCGTGCCCCGCGACGCGACGGTCGTGCCGCTGTCGGGCACGGTCGAGGTCGAGGCGCGGCGGTAGCGGATCCGGCCGACGTCGACGCCCAGCTCCTCTGCCGCGAGGATCGACATGGCCGACTCCGCACCCTGGCCGTTCTCGTGGATCCCCACCTCGAGGAGGATCGAGCCGTCGGGCTGGACGTTGATCACCGCGGCGCAGAAGTCGACGCCCTCGGCGCCCAGGCTCACGCCGCGGTAGCTCATGGCGAGCCCGACCCCGTAGAGCTCGTCGCCGTCGGCCCTGCCGTGCGAGCACCGGGCGAGCTTCTCCTCGTAGCCGGTCTCGGCGAGCACGGCGTCCAGCACCTCGCCCATCGCGACCTTGTGCGAATCGAGCGTCTGGCCCGTGATGGTCACGCTCCCCTGGCGCACCATGTTGCGCCTGCGGAACTCGACGCCCGTGATGCCGAGCCTGGCGGCGGCCATCTCGACCACCTGCTCCACCACGAAGTTCATCTGCGGCGAGCCGAAGCCGCGCATCGCCCCGGCGACGACATTGTTCGTGTAGACGCCGAGCGTGTCGCAGTGGACGTTCTCGACGACGTACGGCCCGCAGCACTGGACCGTGGACCGCCAGGTCACCCACGGGGTGACCGAGCAGTACGCGCCGCCGTCGGCGACGATCCGGCACTGGACCGCGGTGATGCGGCCGTCGCTCCCGACGCCCATCTTGTAGGCGACCCGGTACGGGTGGCGCTTGTAGCTCTCGCGGATCGACCAGTCGCGCCGGTACATGAGCTTGACCGGCTGCCCGAGGAGCTTCGCAGCCAGCGCGGCCCGCGCGCAGACAATGGCGGCGGTGTCGTCCTTGCCGCCGAACCCGCCGCCCATGGGCGTGCCCACCACCTCGACCTCCGACAGGGGCACGCCAAGGCACGCCGCCACGAACCGCCGCGTGCTGAAGGGGTGCTGCATGCTGCCGAAGACCTCGATGACGCCGTCGGCGCGCGGCGCGCACACGGCGACCTCGGGCTCCATGTAGGCGTGCTCGACCGACTGCGTTCGGAAATGCTCCTCGACGACAAAGTCCGCCCGGCGGAAGCCCTCGTCGACGTTGCCGCGGCGGATCCTGTGGGTGTTGACGAGGTTCGAGCCGTGGCTCTCGTGGACGAGCGGGGCGCCCGGCAGCAGGGCCTCCTCGGGGTCGAGGACCGCCGGCAGCACCTCCGCCTCGACGCGGACGAGCGCCGAGGCGCGGATCGCCAGGTCGCGGGTCTCCGCGACGACCATCGCCACGACGTCGCCGTTGTAGCGGACCTTGTCGTCGGCGAAGATGCGGTAGTCGCGGATGATCTGGCCGAACCGGTTGGAGCCCGGGACGTCCTTGGCCGTCAGGACCCGCACGACTCCGGGGGCCCTCGCGGCCTCCTCGGTGACGACGCGCAGGATCCGGGCGTGGACGAAGTCGCAGTAGACGGGCGCCGCGTGGAGCAGCCGCGCGAACTTGAGGTCGTCCGTGTACTTTGTCCTGCCGGTGACCTTCGCGTGCGCGTCGTTGCGCCAGCCCTTCTCTCCGGCGGCCTTCATGCGGGCACCCCCTTCTCGGCGAGCCGCTCGGCGACGCTGTCGAGCCCGCGGGCGGTGGGCGGGATCGCGGCCGGCATCTCGACGCCCCGCAGCGCGGCGTCGACGTCCTTAAGGCCGTGCCCGGTGACGAGGACGACGACCTGGTCGTCCGCCGCCAGGAGCCTCCCGTCGCGCAGCCGGGCAAGGGCGGCCACGGCCGCGGCCGCCGCGGGCTCCGCGAAGACCCCGCTCGCCGCGGCGAGCGTGCGCTGGGCCGCGAGGATCTCCTCGTCGCTTACCGTGACCGAGCAGCCGTGGCTCTGGAGCACGGCGGCCCGGGCGAGGTGAGCGTTCGACGGGACCGAGACCGAGATGGAGTCCGCGACGGTCGAGGGGCTGACCGCGTCGCGGTAGTGCCCCGTCACGATGTAGTCGTGGATGGCGCTCGAGCGCTCGGCCTGCGCGCAGACCAGCCGGGGCAGGCGCTCGATTAGGCCCGCGTCCCTTAAGTCCAGGAACGCCTTGTGCACGCCGGCGAGAATCACGCCGTCGCCGGTCGGCACCACGACGACCGAGGGCGCCCGCCCGCCGTTCTGCTGCCAGATCTCGAGCCCGACCGTCTTCTTTCCCTCGATCGTGAGCGGGTGGTAGGCGGTGTTGCGGTTGAGCCCCCCGTAGCGCGCGGTGTAGTCGAGGGACAGCCGGAACGCGTCGTCGTAGGTGCCGTCGACCGGGACGACCTGCGCCCCGTGGAGCAGCATCTGCGCGAGCTTCGCCTTCGGGGCCGACTTAGGCACGAAGATCACGGCGCGCCGGCCGGCGGCGGCGCAGACCGCGGCCAGCGAGCTCGCGGCGTTGCCTGTGGACGCCGTGACGATCGTCCGCTCGCCCAGGCGGATCGCCTCGGCGACAACCAGGAACGAGGCGCGGTCCTTCAGCGAGCCGCTCGGGTTCAGGCCGTCGTTCTTTATCCAGACGTCGGGCACGCCGAAGGCCTCGCCGAGGGCGGCGGACCTGGCGAACGGCGTCGGGGCCATGGCGTAGGGCGGGTGGAACTCCGGCTCGACCGCGCAGAACAGGTTCCAGTCGGGCTTCGCCCTTCGGAACTTACGGCGGATCCGCTCGTGGTCGAACTCGGCGGTGAGGACCCCGCTGAGCGGCATGCCCGGGTGGTAGGCCTTGCCGCATTCAGGGCACAGATAGCGTACCCGGTCGCGCTCGAAGCGACCCCCGCAGACGGTGCACCGGTAGACGAACGGTACCATGGTCCCTAGGCCTTTGCGTTGAGCCTCGCCACGAGCGCCGCATAAAACGCGACGGCCGCGCTCAGGTGCTCGACCGGGCACGCCTCATCGGCCGCGTGCGCGTAGACCTCGTTGCCCGGCCCTAGGCCGAGCGTCGGGATGCCCTTCAGGCCCGCCGTGGCGATGCCGTTGGTGCTGAAGGTCCACTTGTCGACAAGGGGCGCTTTGCCGAGCACGCCCGCGTAGGCCTCGACCGCGCTCTTAAGGAGCGGCGAGGCCGGGTCGAGGGCCCAGGTCGGGTAGTATTTCTCGGTCGGGTAGACCTTGCCCGTGTAGGCAGCCTCCTCGTAGGTGAGCACGTAGACCCTGGCGTCCGGGCAGCCGGCGCGCGCCGCCGCGTCGCGCACCTCCGCGATCGCGCTGTCCTTGGTCTCGCCGGCCGTCAGGCGCCGGTCCAGGTGGATGCCGGCCTCGTCGGCCACGGCGCAGAGGGAGGGTGAGGAGGACTTCACCTCCGATATCGTGACCGTTCCCTTCCCGAGGAAGGGGTCGCTGCGCAGCCGCCCGTTGAGCTTCTCGATCTCGAGCGCGACGCGCGCGATCTTGTAGATGGCGTTGTCACCGCGCTCCGGCGCGGAGCCGTGGCAGCTGCGGCCCTTCACCTCGACGCGGATCTCGATCCGGCCGCGGTGGCCGCGGTAGATGTTGAGGTTCGTGGGCTCCGTGATGACCACGAGCTCCGGTTTGATCCCGTCCTCGTTGAGGATGTACTGCCAGCAGAGGCCGTCGCAGTCCTCCTCCATGACGGTCCCGGTGAAGTAGATCGTGAACTGCTCATTGAGCCCGAGCTCCTTGATCACGCGGCCCGCGTGGACCAGGGCGGCCACGCCGCCCTTCTGGTCGACCGAGCCGCGGCCCCGGACCTTGCCGTCGACGACCTTCCCCTCGAAGGGGTCGAAGGTCCACTGCGACCGGTCTCCGGGGTAGACGGTGTCCACGTGTCCGTCGAACGCGACGACGCGCGGCCCCGACCCGATGCGGCCGATGATGTTACCTAGCCCGTCGACGCGGACCTCGTCAAACCCGATCGCCTCCATCTCCTTCCTGATGACCGCGACCACGGCGGCCTCCTTCGAGGAGAAGGACTGCGTGCGCACGAGGTCGCCAAGGAAGCGGGCCGTGTCGGCCTCCAGCTCCTTCGCGCGCGCGCGGATCGCCTCGAAGCTCGCGGCCGCGGGCGGGGTGTTGGGGTGACGGGCTGTCGTTTTCACATGCGTTGCCATAATTTCCTTGCGAGCTCGCGGGCCCGCGCGATCACGCGCGCCTCGTCGATGTCGAGCTTCAGCTGCCTGCGCTCCATCAGCACCCGGCCCCCCACGATGGTCGTGTCGACCTGCGCCTGCGACAGACCGAACAGGACGTGGCCGAGCGCGTTCCCGTCGGTGAGCGGGGTGGGCGGGTCGTAGTCGAAGATCGCCAGGTCTGCGGCGCAGCCCTGGCGGATCTCCCCCACGCGCAGCCCGAAGATGCGGCCGGCGATCCTCGCGTTGCCTCCGAAGAGGGCGCCCGTCACCTCGCCGAAGCCGCAGGAGGGGTTGGCGTTCGCATGGTGCTGCGCCCAGAGCGCGGCGCGCGCCTCCTCGAGCATGTTGGCCGTCATCGCGTCCGTCCCGAGCCCCACGAGAACCCCCCGGCGCACCATCTCGACCACGCGGGCGATCCCGACCGCGTTGTTGAGGTTCGACTGCGGGTTGTGCACGACGGCCGTGCCGGTCTCCGCAAGACTGGCGATTTCGCGCGGCGAGACATGGACGCAGTGGGCGGCGATCGAGCGCCTTCCGAGGACCCCGAAGCGCGTCAGCCGGTCGATGACCCCGGTGCGCGACCTGCGGCGGGCCGCCTGCTGGTCGGCCTTGGCCTCCGCGGCGTGGATGTGGAAGCCGACCTCGAGCGCGTGACCGAGGCCCGCGGCGTCCTCGAGGGTCCGGTCGGAGAGCGTGAACGAGGCGTGCAGGCCGAAGAGCGCCCTCAGGTTGGGGCCGCCGTGGGCCTGGCAGCGGCGGATGAAGTGGACGTTCTCGGCCAGCCCCGCCTGGGCCACCTTGGCGCCGTCGCGGTCGGAGACCTCATAGCAGAGGCAGGCGCGCAGGCCCGACTCGCCCACGGCGCGCGCGACCGCGTCTAGGGAGCCGCCCACGGCGCCCGGGCTCGCGTGGTGGTCGATGACGGTCGTCGTCCCGTGGCGCACCGAGTCGATGAGCGCCACGAGCGCGCTCTGGTAGCAGTCCTCGGTGGTGAGCGCGGAGTCCAGGCGCCACCACAGGTTGCGCAGGACGCCCATGAAGTCCCTGGACGGCCGGGCCTTCGAAAGGCCCCGGGCGAACGTGCTGTAGAGGTGGGTGTGGCCGTTCACGAACCCGGGGACGACGAGCTTTCCCGCCGCGCTCAGGCGCCGGCCCTTGTACCCGGCGAACTCGGCGCCGGGCGCCACCCTCGTGATGAAGCCGTCCTCGATGAGGACCGAGTGCCCGCGCCGCACCGACGCGGTCCCCCCGGTGGAGAGCAGGGTACCGTCTTCGATGAGGAGGGCAGAGGGCATGGGCGGCGTCCGTTCTAGCCTTCGGCAAACGCTGCGGCCTCGACCGCCGACCGCGGGCGCATCGCGAGCGCGCCCGCAAAGCACTTCTGGGCGCACAGCGAGCACCCGACGCAGAGCGCCGCGTCGAACTCGGGCAGGCCCCGCCCGTCGAGCGCCACGGCCTGGTAGGGGCAGCGCTCGCAGTTGCCGCAGTGCGTGCAGAGGGCGGCGGACAGGGTCGGGATCCTCTTGCGCGCCGGCAGGGACGCGAAGTCGGCGATGGGGCCGGGCAGGGTGCAGCCCACGAGCTCGGCCACCGACCCGAGGCCGCGCTCCTCCATCAGGTGGCTCAGGCCCGAGTGGAGCTCGCCGACGTAGCCGAGGCCGTACTTCATGACGGCGGTGCAGAACTGGACGGTCCCCGCCCCGAGCGCCAGGAAGTTGGCCGCATCGCGGTACGTCATCGCCCCGCCGTTGCCGGAGACCGTCAGGCCCATGCCGGCCACCTTTGCCAGGGTGAGGTTGCTGATCGGCAGCACGCCCTCGCCCGACATGCCGATCACGACCCCCTCGTCCCAGCGACGGCCCGCCGACGGCCGGAACGCGAGCGACGGGAAGCTGTTCGCGAGCGTGACGCCGGCCTTCTTGCCGGGATGGCGGGCGAGCACCTCCTGTATCGCGCGGACGATCGGCTGGATCGCGGTGACGGCCCCGGTGAGCTTGAAGAGCTTCGGCACGTCGGGGTTGCCCGTCTCCATCACCCAGCCCACGATCTTCGCCGTCAGCTCGGCGTTCTGGGAGACCAGGTCCCCGTTCGTGCCATCGCCGCCCTGCGGGCAGGAGAGGCTGTACTCGACGCCCATCGCCCCTGCGTCCTCGAGCTTGCGAGTGTTCGACTGCCAGAAGGCGCAGTCCCCTTCGTCGCAGCCGGTGACCGGGCCCCCGGTCGAGGCCATGGTCAGGCGGTCCGGGAAACTGCCGACCAGCCGCTCCACCTCGCGGCACACGCGGTCGAGCGAGTGGCCGGAGACGTTGTCGCAGTTGCCGTACGTCGATCGGCCGAGGACGAACATGTAGTCGGCCGGGATGTGGATCGGCACGTTGTCGAAGGCGGTCTTCATCACGGCCCCGGCCCAGCCTGCCGCATAGGCGGACCGCATCTGGATGTAGCCGTCGGTGTGGGGCGCGGCCGAGAGCAGGAGCGGAGAGAGGATCCTGCGGCCGAAGAAGTCGGTCTCCAGCGGGACCGGCAGCGGGCTCTCCGGCGAGAGCGGCACGCGGCTCTTCGCGCGGTCCGCGATCCTCGGGACCTCTTCGCCGCACAGGAAAGCGTCGGCCTCGCGCGCGGCGTTCTTGCCGCTCGCCACCGACTCGACGACGGTCGACGAGCCGAGGATGATGTCGCCCGCATAGAAGACCCCGGGCGCCGCGTCCGTGGGGAGCGCCGCGCGGTTGCCCACGGCGGAGACCACCACGTCGAACTCGCGCAGCACCGGCGGCTCCTTGGCGCTCACGACGAAGTTGCCGGGCCGCGGCGCCAGGCCCCTGGGAAGCGCCTGGCGCGCCAGGCGCAGGCCCCGGACCCGGCCGGCGGTGGCGACGACCGCGACCGGCCTCATGCAGGTGGAGATCTCGACGCCGTGCTCGAGGAGCATCCGGCGCTCGTAGGCCGTGACGGGCATGTCCCGCATCCGGCGCCGGTAGACAAGCTCGACCGACGCCGCCCCTCGGCGCGCCGCCGTGGTCGCGCAGTCCGCCGCGACCGCGCCCCCGCCGAGGATGGCGACGCGCTTTCCGGCGACGCGGGGCCGCCCCCGCTGCTCCAGGAACTTCTGCCACGGGACGACGTGCTCCTCGCCCGGGATCCCGAGGCGCACCGGCTCGGCCAAGCCCGCGCTGACGATGACGGCGCCGTAGCGGCCCAAGAGCTTCGCCGGTTTGGCGACGGCCGTTTCGCGGCGGACGTCGATCGCTCCCAGGCGCCGGACGAAGGCGACGTCCGTGCGGACGATGGCCCGCGGCAGGCGGAAGCCCGGGATGAGATTCATCATTCCCCCGAGCTGGCGGCGCTTCTCGAAGACCGTGACGCGGTAGCCGCGCTGCGCGAGGACGCCCGCGGCGGCGAGGCCCGCAGGCCCCGCGCCGATGACGGCGACCTTCATCCCATTGCGGGGCAGGGGGGAGGGGATGCGCAGCCCGTGCCGCTTCGCCCGCTCGACGATGGCGGCCTGGACCGCCGGGATCTCGATCGGCCGGTCGAACATCCGGCGCGAGCACGCCCTCATGCAGAAGGTGTCCGGGCAGGTCGCCCCGCACACGCCCCCAAGGGGGTTTGCGCCCAGGATCATCGCGGCCGACCGGCGAATGTCGGACTTCGCGCCGCCCCGGGCCGCCATGATGAAGTCGGCCGGCGAGCAGTCTGCCGGGCACGCGGCCTGGCAGGGCTTCTCCTCGCACGAGATGCACCGGTTCAACTCGTCGTTGAGCTGGGCTTCGGTGAGGAAAGGTTGGGCTGTTTTCATGCCGAGCGCGCTGACGGGCAACGGTCTCGTAAGCATCCTGTCACCAAGCCGGTCCAGGCTCTACCCAGGTCTTGCCGAAGGCTATGCATATTTTGTCCGAAAGGGCCGCGAAGATTGACGCCGGGCCTCGCAAGTGCCTCATGATGAAGGCTCGCCCCCGGGGCTCGCATGAAAACCATCGTTATCGCCATAGGCGGCAATTCGCTCATCAAGGACGCGCGCCACCAGAGCGTCGCCCACCAGTACGCGGCCGTGGTCGAGACTGTCCGCCACATCAGCGACATGCTCGAGCGCGGCCACCGCATCGCGATCACCCACGGCAACGGGCCCCAGGTGGGCTTCATCCTGCTGCGCAGCGAGCATTCCCGGGGGATCCTGCACGAGGTGCCGCTCGACTCCATTGTCGCGGACACCCAGGGCGCGCTCGGCTACCAGATCCAGCAGGCGCTCGAGAACGAGTTCCGCCGCAGGAAGCTCTCAAGATCGGTCTTGTCGGTCGTGACCCAGACCCTCGTGGACCGCGACGACCCGGCCTTCGCGAGGCCGACCAAGCCGATCGGGGAGTTCTACACGAGGGAGCAGGCCGAGGAGCGGACGCGCGTCGACAAGTGGCAGATGGTCGAGGACGCGGGCCGCGGCTGGCGCCGCGTCGTGCCGTCGCCCATCCCCGTCCGCATCATCGAGTCCGGGGCCATCCGCCTCCTGGTCACCGGCGGCTGCGTCGTGATCGCCGCGGGCGGGGGCGGGATCCCGGTCGTCGCCGACGAGCAGGGGATCTTGAGCGGCGTCGCCGCGGTGATCGACAAGGACCTTGCCTCGGCGGTGCTCGCCGCCCAGATCGGCGCGGACGTCCTCATGATCTCGACCGCAGTGGAGAAGGTCTGCCTCGACTTCGGCACGCCCCGGCAGCGGGCGATCGACACGATGACGGTGGCCGAGGCCAGGCGCCACATTGCCGAGGGCCAGTTCGAGCCCGGGTCCATGCTCCCGAAGGTCGAGGCGTGCATCCGCTTCGTCGAGGAGCGCGGGGGCTTCGCCGTCATCACGTGCCCCTCGGGGCTCTCGACGGCGCTCGAAGGGGCGACCGGCACGCGGGTGACGGCCTGATCCCGATGGGTCCTCAAGGCGGCCGACCTTTGTGGCTCGCCGGGCGCCCCCGGGGCCCCAGACTCCGTTCGGATCGCACCGCAAGCCTATGGCCCACACGGAACAGGACATAACCGCCAGGAGCTGGATTCGGAGGGCGGGGCGCCGGATGGCCGTGCACTGGGTCGCCAAGATGGCCGGCACCGCCGTGGCCATGACCGCGTTTTTTTTCGTGTATTTCTGGCTCCTGAGGCACGCGCGCGGCCCGGTCACGACGGTGCCCCGCATCTGGATCGACCGGGCCATTCCTTTCCAGCCCGGGGCGCTCCCGCTCTATGTCTCGCTCTGGGTTTATGTGTCCCTGGCGCCGGCGCTGCTCGTGTCCCGCAGGGCGCTCGCCGCCTACGCCGCCGCCGCCGCCGTCCTGAGCGTGGCCGGATTCGCCGTCTTCATCCTCTGGCCGACCACCGTCCCGGCGCCGGAGACGGACGCGCCGCTCGCCCCGTCCGTTGCCTATCTCAAGGTGATCGACGCATCCGGAAACGCGTTTCCCTCGCTGCACGTGGCCTTCGCCGTGTTCACGGCCCTGTGGCTGGGGCGGCTTCTCCGGGAGACGGGAGCCGCAGGAGGCGTGCGCGCCCTCAACTGGCTCTGGTGCGCGGGGATCGTGTACTCGACGATCGCCATACGCCAGCACGTCGCCCTTGACGCCCTGGCCGGGGCCGCGCTTGGGGCCGCGGTTGCGGCCGCGCACCTGCGCATCATGCGCGGCGGCGATCCCTCCGGAGGTCCTACTCCGCCGTGAGCGCGTCGACCGGGTTCACGTGCGTGGCACGAAGCGCCGGCAGGAAGCACGCCAGCAACGCCGCCGCCGCCAGGATTGCGGCCATGACCAGGATGGCTGGGACATCTTGGCCCTGTATGAAGGGAAGCGCGAGGCTCAGGCCCCGCGTGAGCAGGAGCGCGAGGACGATGCCGGCGCCCGTCCCGAATGCGGCCAGGCGCACGCCCTCCCGCAGGATCAGCCATATCACGGAGCCGGACCGGGCGCCGAGGGCCATCCGCACGCCGATCTCCTGGGTCCGCTGGACCGCGAGGTTGGCGATGACCCCGTAGATGCCGACGACGGCCAGCAGGAGGCCGAGGAGCGCGGCGATCGTCAGCAGCTGCTCGACCAGGGTGAATCCGGATCCGAGCTGTTCGATGACGGAGTCCACCGTGCCCAGGCCGTACACCGCGAGGTCGGGGTCGGCGCGCCCGATGGCGCGACGGACGTCCCCAATCAGACCCGAGGGCGAGCCCTTGCAGAGGAGCGTGAAGGTGAGCCAGCGGTCCGGATCCTGCGCGAACGGGCGGTACGTCTGGAACGGGGTGAGGGCCTGTCCGTAGGTGATGGGGATGTCGTTCACGATCCCCACGATCTCCCTCCAGTCGGGACGCTTCGCGTCGGTGCCGCCGATGCGGTGGCCGATCGCGTCGCCCTTGGGCCAGAACTGCCGGGCCATCGCCTGGTTGATGATCACGACCTGCCTGCCGTCGGCGCGGTCCGCCTCCCCGAAGTCCCGGCCGCCGACGACGTGCATCCCCAGCGTGGGGAAGTACCCGGGCGTGACGCGCTCGGCCAGCGCCAGCGGCTCCTGGCCCTGGGCCGGCCGCTGCTGGCCCTCGATCAGGAAGTTGCCCTGGTGGGAGAAGGCTCCGCCGATCGGGATCTGCCCCGAGACCGCGACCCTGTCCACGCCGGGAAGCGCCGCGAGCTCCGTGCGGATCCGCTCGACTCCGGCCCGCGCCTGGTCGTCGGTGGCGTACGTGGACGTCGGAAGCATGAAGGTGCCGGTGACCCGGCTGGCGCTTTCCCAGCCCTTGTCGGCGCGGGTGATGCGCTGGAGCCCCCGGACGAAGTACGCCGCGCCCGCAAGCGACGCCAGCGCGAGGGCGAGCTCGGCGACCACCAGCGCCTTTCGCGCGCGGTGCTTGGAGCGGTCGCCGACCGTCCCGCGCCCCCCTTGCTTCACCGCGGCGCCCACCTCGGCGCGGGACGCGATCCAGCCGGGCATGATCCCGAAGAGGAGCCCGGTCGCGACCGACGCCGCGAGGGTGAAGCCGAGCACGCGGTAGTCCAGCGGGAGGTCCGGGCTGGTTCCGCCACTGGCGATGCTCAGGCGGCTGCCGAGAAGGCGGTTTCCCCAGATCGAGACCAGGAGTCCGAGCGCCCCGCCCGCGAGCGACAGGAGCACGCTCTCGGCCAGCAGCTGGCGGATCAGCTGGCCGCGCGAGGCCCCGAGTGCGATGCGGATCGCGTACTCGCGCATCCTGCCCACCGTTCGCGCAAGCTGCAGGTTGGCCAGGTTGACGCACGCGATTCCGAGAACGAAGAGCATGAGCCCCATGATCGTCCAAAGGAACTGCGCCGATCCCCGCGAGCGCGCGGACGCGTAGGTGGCCAAGTTGAGGCCGCGGTGGGCATTCGTGTCCGGGTGGTCGTGGGCCATGCGCGCGGCGACCGTGGCGAGCTGCGCCCGCGCCTGCTCCAGGCTCACGCCCGGCTTCAGGCGGGCGACGAACTCCAGCCAGTCGTTGTCGCGCTTGCTCCAGGTGTTCTCCCCGTAGCCGAGCGGCTGCCACAGGTCGACCGACCCGAAGTAGATGAGGTCCTGGTCCCGCTGGGACACCACGCCGATCACCGTGACCGATTTTCCGTTCAGCCGAATCACGCTGCCCACGACGTTCGGGTTGCCGCCCAGCTTCTCCCTCCAGAACCTCTCGCTTGCGACGACGACGTCGTTGCGGCCCGGGTGGTCGTCCTGCGGGGTGAACACCCGGCCCATCGACGGGGCGATGCCGAGGGTCGAGAAGAAGTTGCCGGAGGCCTGGACCCCGAGCGCCCGGTACGCCGGCTCGCCCGGCTTGGCGAAGTTGGAATAGTCCCAGCACCAGGGGGTGAGGCCCTCGAACCCCGCCGCCTGCTGCACGACGTCGCGGGCGTTTCCCGGCGCCAGTTTCGTGAACTGCGACTGCGGCATCGTGCCGTAGATGATGGTGAGGCGGCCCGGGTCCCGGTACGGGGGCATCCGGTACAGGATCGCGTTCACGAGCGTGAACGTGGTCGTGTTGATCCCGATGCCGAACGCCAGGGTCAGCAGGGCCACGGCGGTGAAGCCGCGGTTGCCGATGAGCTGGCGAACGGCGTACCTCAGGTCCGCGAGCATGTCCGGGGCCGTTTGGGCTATTCCCTGTTCTCGACGCTCTCCTCGACCACCCGGCCGTCAAAGAGGTGGACGGTCCGGTCGGCGTGCCGGGCGAACCGCGTGTCGTGCGTGACCATGAGGATGGTCGAGCCGGTGCGGTGGAGATTTTGCAGGAGCTCCATCACGGCGTCGCCGTTCTTGGAATCGAGGTTCCCCGTGGGCTCGTCGGCGAGGAGCACCGCAGGCTGGCCGGCCAGCGCCCGGGCCACCGCGACGCGCTGCTGCTGGCCGCCCGAGAGCTGCGAGGGGACGTGCTTCGCGCGGTGGGCCATGCCGACCTTCTCCAGGGCCTCCTCGACGCGGGCCCTGCGGTCCGAGGACGGCATCCCCCGGTACGTGAGCGGGAGCTCGACGTTCTCATAGACGGAGAGGTCGCCGATCAGATTGAACGACTGGAAGATGAACCCGATCTCGCGGTTGCGGATCCTCGCGCGCTCGGCGGGCGTGAGCCCTTGCACGGGCCGGTCGTTGAGGACGTAGGTCCCCTCCGTCGGCGTGTCGAGGAGCCCGAGGATCGAGAGCAGCGTGGACTTCCCGCAGCCCGAGGGCCCCGCGATCGCGACGTATTCGCCCTTGTTGATCTCAAGGTGGATCCCGGAGAGGGCGTGGGTCTCGACCTCGTCGGTGAGGAAGACCTTCGTGACGTTGTCGAGTTTCAGGAGGTTCTGTGGCATGGGAGTATGTTCTGGGTTGGTCGGGCAGTCGAAAGGGCCGGGGGGATCCGGGTCAGTTGAGCTTCACGCGGTCGTGCGAATCCCACTGCGACATGTCGGAGAGGATCACGCGGTCGCCCGGCTGGAGCCCCTTCACGATCTCGATCGTGTTGACGGAGCTGCGGCCGAGCTGCACCTGCATGCGCGTGGCGTAGACGCCGTCGGAATCGAGGACAAAGATCCCCGTCGTCGAGTTCTCCTGGCCGAAAGCCGGGCGGCCGACGTAGACGACGTCGTCCAGGTGCTCGAGCTCGACGACCCCGTCGACCGAGAGGTCCGGCCTCGCGCCCTTGGGAAGCTCGCCCGCGAGCGCCACCTCGACCATGACCGTGCCGTTCTGGACCGAGGGGGCGACGCGCGAGACCTTGCCGTCGACGGTCCCGTTGCGCGTGTCGATCTGCGCGCTCTGGCCGATCAGCACGTCCTTCGCCTGGGTCTCCGCGACCTGGATCTCGGCCTTGAGCCGGGTCGGGTCGGCCACGCGGCAGAGGTTCGTACCGGGCTGCACCTGGGCGCCGACCTCGACCGGGACCACCTGGAGGATGCCGCGCATGCCCGCCCGCACGCTCAGGGCGTCGGCCTCGGCCTGCTTGAGCCTCGCCTGGTCGCGGAGCCGGTCGACCTCCGCCTGCTTGACCGCCAGCTGGGGCACCACCGAGTCCTTCGCGAACGCGAAGCGCTTCTGCGCGATCGAGTTCAGGGTGTCGGCCTGCTCCGCGTTCACCTTCGACTTCTTCAGTTCGAGCTCGGCGACGAGGCCGTCCTTGAAGAGCTGCTCGTCGACCTCCGCCTGGAGGCGCGCTTGCTCGTACTGCGCCTTGGCCGTCGCGGCCTCGGACTCGGACTGGAGGACGTCGCGCTGGACGGTGACCCTCAAGTTGGAGAGCTCGGCCTCGCCCGCCTTGAGCTGCGACGCCGTGTCGACGGCCGCCTGGGTGACGTCGGGGTTGCTAAGGACCATGATCACGCTGTCCGGGTCCACGGTGGCGCCCGGCAGGAGCACGATCCGCTCCACGCGACCCTGTGTCCGCGCGGCGATCCAGCGGATGTCGACGGGAACCAGCGTCCCCGGTCCGTGGACCTGGCGGATCATCGGGCCGCGCTTCACCGTTTCGACCCACACGAGGCTCCGGTCCACGTTAGGCACGGCGGGTTTGAGCCTTGCCAGCAGGACCGTGATGCCCACAAGCGCGGCAGCGACGCCGGCCCCGATCAGGAGCCGTTTCTTGAGCTTCGCCTTGGCCTGCGATGGGCGCTGAATATCCATGTTTCCAGGTTCTATTTGCACGCGGTGTGCCAGCCGGCATGAGTAAGTGCAATCAATTCATGAACAGCGACTAGCATCAGTTCAGAACCGGCCGCGGGGCGGGGTTTAATCCGGTTGCGGGAAAGGGCCGTCCCAAAATCGGGAAATCCTTCCTGGGCCTCGGTCAGGCTCTCGGCAGCGGCAGGCGCATGATCGCGACACAGCCGGTGCGGTCCGCCTTGTTCTGGAGCGCCAGCGAGCCGCCGTGGTTCTCGGCGATCTGCTGGCAGAGCACCAGGCCGATTCCGGAGCCCGCGGGCTTCGTCGTGTAGAAGGGGACGAAGAGGTTGGAGGCCTCCTCGATTCCGGCCCCGTTGTCCTCGACCCAGATCTCGACCGCGCCGTCGTCCAGCCGCCAGGAGACCCGCACGCTCGCCTTGCCCTGGTCGAGCGACGCCTCGACGGCGTTCTTCACGAGGTTGATGACGGCCTGCTCGACCTGGGCCGCGTCGGCGACAAGCAACACCGGGGGCCCCGGCCTTATCTCGATGCTGAGCCGGTGCTCGAGCGCCGCGACGCGGTTAAGGATCTCCGGAAGAGCGCAAGGGGCGGCCTGCGGGGGCGGAAGCTTGGCGAGGCGCGAGTAGCCCTCGAGGAACCGCTCGAGGCTCTCCGCCCTCGCCGAGATGATGCTGAGGCCCGACTGCATGTCCGCCTCCCAGTCGGGCTGGCGCGGCCTGCGGTCCATGGCGGTCCCGAGCGTGGCGGCGATCGACTTGATCGGCGCCAGGGAATTGTTGAGCTCGTGGCCCAGGACCCGCACGAGCCGCTGCCAGGACTTGAGCTGCTCCTCGCGCAGCGGCCGGGAAAGGTCCCCAAACACGACCAGCTGGTGCGGCCTGCCGTCCTCGCGGAAGGTGGTCCTGCGCATGTTCCAGCGCCCGAGGACGCGCGGCAGCGCGGCGGGGCTCAGGATGCGGTTCGGCTCGCCCTCCAGGCAGTCGGCGAGCCCGATCGCCTTCGCATCGCGCCCGAGGAGGCGCTCGGCCGGCTGGCCGAGGAGCGCCTGGCCGGCGGGGTTCACGAGCCGCAGAATCCCCTCGGCGTCGAAGGCGAAGATCGCGACATCGATCTCCTTCATGACCGCCGAGAGGAGCGCCGTCGCCTCGCGCGCCCCGCGCCTCTGCGTCTGCAGGATCTCGCCCAGGCCGTTGATCTCGGCCAGCACGTCGCCGAGCGGGTCGCGCCGCGCGGCGCCGCGCGCGCGGAATGAGAAGTCCCCCTCGCGAAGCGCCATGAGGAGGTTGGACATCGTCTGCAGCGGGCGGACGACGCGCTGCTGGACCGCGAACGCGAACCCGAGCCAGCAGCCGAGGACGAGGAGCGCGACCGTCGCGCGGACCTCGGGCGCATGGTCGCCGCCGAACATCCACGCGAAGGCGAAGGCGACCGCCGGAAGCCCGCCCAAAAGGCAGTAGGCTAGGATCGCCTGCTCGTGGGTGACCTTCCTTGACCGCTTGGCCATGGCGTGACCTTGGCCCTTCCCGGGGAAAATCTACAGCCCGTATTTTTCCAGGCGCCGGTAGAAGGCGCTGCGGCTCAGGCCCAGCAGCTCCGCCGCCTTCCGGGCGTTCCCGTCGCAGCGGGCGAGCGTCTTCTTGATGAGGAAGGCCTCGACCTCCTCCAGGCTCATGTCGTCCAGGCGGGGCGCGGCGGCGGACGCGTTGAGGGCGAGCTCCGCGGCGCGGATGACCCGGCCCTGCGCCATCAGGACCGCGCGCTCGACCGCGTGGTTGAGCTCGCGGACGTTGCCGGGCCAGGCGTAGGCGCGCATCGCGCGGACCGCCTCGTCGTCGAAGCCCGTGATCGCCTTGCGGTAGCGCTCGACGTGCTGCCGCAGGAAATGCTGGGCCAGGAGATCGATGTCCTCCCGGCGCTCCCTGAGCGCCGGCAGCGGGATCTGGATCGTGTTGAGCCGGAAGAGCAGGTCCTGGCGGAACCGGCCCGCGGCGACCTCCGCCGAGAGGTCGGCGTTGGTGGCCGAGATGAGCCGCACGTTCGAGCGGATCGTGCGCGAGGATCCCACCCGCTCGAACTCCCCGCGCTCGAGGGCCCGTAGGATCTTCGCCTGCTGCGCGGCGGGGATGTTGCCGATCTCGTCCATGAAGAGGCTCCCCCCCTCGGCGAGCTCGAAGCGGCCGGCCCGGTCGCCTTTGGCGTCCGTGAACGCGCCGCGGACGTGGCCGAAGAGCTCGCTCTCAAAGATGCCCTCCGGCAGCCCGCCCATATTGACCGAGATGAAGGGGTGGTTCGCGCGCGCAGAGACGGCGTGGATCGCCTGCGCCACAAGCCCCTTGCCGGTCCCGTTCTCGCCCGTGATGAGGACGTTCGCGTCGGACGGGCCGACCCGAGCGACGAGCTCGAGGACGGGCCGCATGGCGGCCGACTGGGCGATGATCGCCGGGCCCTGCTTGCCCCGCAGGAGCTGGTTCTCCTGCTCCAACCTGCGGTACGCCCGGACGGCCCCGGCGAGCTCGATCTGGTTGCGCACGATCGCGAGCAGCCGGAGGTTCTCCCAGGGCTTCGCGATGAAGTCGCGCGCGCCCCGCCGCATGGCCTCGACGGCGAGCTCGACGTTGGCCCAGGCCGTCATGATCACGACCGGCAGCGTGGGATCGAGCGCCTGCAGGCGGCTGAGGAGGTCCAGGCCCTCCTTCCCGCTGGTGGTGTCCCGCGCGTAGTTCAGGTCCACGAGCGCGAGCGAGTAGTCGCGCGCCTCGACCGCCTTCACCGCCGCCGCGGGCGACTTGACGGCCTCGGTCGAGTAGCCCTCGCCCTTCAGGAGCAGGCGCAGCGCCTCGATGATGTCGGCGTTGTCGTCGGCGATCAGGATGCGGTGGGTCGGTGCGCCGGGCATGGGACTATACAAGGATTGGGGGCGGGGGGTGACGAGCGCCAAAGCTCACTCGGGGGCGAGCGTGATGCGGTAGCGCTCGAGCGTCGTCCCGAGCGCATGGTCGTAGTTGGCCACCGCCAGCCGCTCGGCCGCCAGCGCGTTCGAGATGCTGGACTCGTCCTGGGCGAGCTGCTGCTCCTGCTGGACGACGGCGAGCGTCGAGCTCATCCCGGCCTTCTGCTTCTTCACCTCGTCCTCCAGCGCGCGCTTCGCCAGCTCGAGCGCGGCCTGGTCTGCGACCACGCGCTTGCGGGCGGTCTCGATCTGGCCCTCGGCGGTTGCGACGCTGAGGGCGATGTTCGCCTGCAGGTCCTTGAGCGCGGCCTCCGCCTGCTCGCGCTGCAGCCTCGCCGAGCGCAGGTTGCCGCGGCCGACCGCGAACGCGAGGGGCACCGTGACCGTGAGCCCCGCGCCGTACGCGGGGTTCATGCGTGCGTCGACCTGGGCGCGGCTCGCGGAGAAGCTGCTGGCGACCCCGTTGTAGCCGTAGTTCCCGACGAAGTTGACCTGGGGAAGGAGGCTGTTGGCCGCATAGGCCTCGCTTGCCCGGTTCCTCACGATGGCGAGGCGCTGCTGCTCGTAGTCCGGGCGCATCCTGAGCGCCTGCTCGAGGTCCGCCTTGCGGTCGATCCGCACCTCGGGGACCGCCATCGGGACCAGCGTGAAGAGGGGCTCGTCCTCGAAGAACGTGTCCTCGCCGATGATGTTGCGCAGCGTGTTCTGGGCGTCGCGCACCTGCCGCTCGGCCTGCAGGATCGGGTCCTGGAAGATGGCGGCGTAGGAGCGCGACGTCACGACGTCGCTCTGCGACGCCTGGCCCACCCTGTGGCGCTTCTCGTTCTCGTCGAGCTGCTGCTCGGCAAGGGCCTGCTCGCGCAGGACGGCGTCCAACTGGTCGTGCGCCAGCTGGAGGTTGCTGTACGCGACCACCGTGTTCCAGACCGTGTCGATGGCCGACTGGCGGTACGTCAGCTCGCTTATCGAGCGGTTCGCCTTCTGGATGCGGACGTTCACGAGGTTGGCGCCGAGTCCGAAGCCCTTGAGGAGCGGCTGCGTGACCGAGACCCCCGCGAACGTGTCGTAGGTCTTCGGGAGGCCTATGAACGCGTCGCTCTGGGCCGTCGAGTTCTCGGTGACGCCGAGCTGGGTGCCGATCGGGAGCTCCCCCTGGAGGGTGGCCCCGAACGAGTCGGTGCGGTAGTTGGAGAACTGCCCGGGCAGTTCCTGGGTCAGCTGCCTCGAGGAGCTGCGGGTGAGGACCAGCTCGGGGTCGAACTGGCCGCGGGCGACCAGGAGGTTGGCCCTCGCGATCCCGGGGTAGTACGAGGCGACCTTCAGGTCGCGGTTGCGCCTGAACGCGAGCTGGATCGCGTCGTCGAGCGTGAGCGTCGTGCCCGGGTCCTGCGCGGGGGCCCGCGCCGCCAGCGCGGCCGTCGCCACGGCAAGGAGGAGGAGTGCGGCGCGGCGCATGGGCTATTTCAGGAGGAGGCCGTCGGCGAGCCGCAGGATCCGGTGCCCGTAGGCGGCGTTGGCCTCGGAGTGCGTGACCTGGACGATCGTGACGCCCTCCTTCTCGTTCAGGCGCTTGAAGAGTTCCATGATCTCGCGGCCCTGGTCGGAGTGGAGGTTGCCCGTCGGCTCATCGGCGAGGATCAGCCTCGGCTTGGCGACCAGCGCCCGGGCGACGGCCACGAGCTGCTGCTGGCCCCCGGAGAGCTGCGAGGGGTAGAGGTCCCGCTTGGCCACGATGTGGAAGCGGTCGAGCGTGTCGCAGACGATGGTCTGGCGCTCGGCCTTCGGGACGTCGCGGTAGGAGAGGGGAATCTCGAGGTTCTCGTAGACGGTCAGGTCGTCGAGCAGGTGGTAGCTCTGGAAGACGAAGCCGATGTTCTTCTTCTGGAGGTCGAGCCTGCGCTTCTGCGGAAGCCTGTGGATCTCGTCCTTCCCGAAGCGGTATTCGCCCGTCCACCCGGAGTCGTGCATCCCGAGGACGTTCAGGAGCGTCGACTTGCCCGAGCCGGACGGCCCCATGATCGAGACGAAGTCGCCCTCGGCGATGTCGAAGGTGATCCCCCGAAGGGCGTAGAAGGGGCCCCCCTTGAGGGGATAGACGCGGTCGACGCTTTTGAACTGAATCATGACACGACTCCCCGCATTCCCCGTGCCAGAGCATCCGTGATTACGTTATTGATTTTTCAATAACGACCTACGTCACAATGCATGGAGGCGCCGCCCACCGGGGATCTTCGGAACCGAAACCACACCGTCCCATTAATGGGACGATCCGTCCACAAACGGTCAGGAGGCCGCGTCCGCGGCCCTTCGCACCTTCAAGTCCTGGGCGATCTGCGACATCCGTTGCTCGTTGAGCGGATAGAAGAACATCAGGATCCCCAGCGAAACGATGCCGATTGCGGCCGGATAGATGCTCATCAGCTTGACGAGGCCGTTCAGGGACGCGGTCGTCTGGACCTGGTTGGCCACGAACCCGACGCTGTTCATGAGGATGAGCGAGAACGCGGCGCCGAAGGCCCAGCCCTGCTTCTGCGAGAAGATCGAGGCCGAGAAGATGAGGCCCGTGGCCCGGCGGCCCTTCTTCCATTCGGCGTAGTCGGCGGTGTCGGCGTACATGGCCCAGAGGAGCGCGCTCAGCGGCCCGCCGGTGAGCGACCCGATCGCGTTGATCCCGTAGATGAGCAGGAGCTGGTCGGGCTTCAGGACAAAGAACGCGGCAGTGGACGCGATCGCGATGACGAAGAGGACGACGAACGCGACCTTGCGCCCGACCACGCGCGCGAAGAACGGGACCAGCATGGCCCCGAGGAGCGACAGGATCTGGTTGCTCGTGTTGAAGATCGAGACCAGGCTCTCCCATCCCCAGAGCTGCGTGCCCGCGGCGGACTTGGGCAGGAAGGAGGGCAGGGTGAGGGTCTGCGAGCCGACGTAGTACTTGAAGTAGTGCGCCGTGATGTTGCCGCGCAGCGCCACGAAGAGGATGAACGTGATCGTGGTGGCCAGGAGGATCAGCCACGGCCTGTTCGTCACCAGGTCGCCCAGGTCGTTGACGATGCCCTTGAACAGGGACGTCTTCGGCGCCTTCGGGGGCACGACGCGCTCGCGCGTGTTGAGGAACACGAGCAGGAAGGAGATGATGGCCGCGACGCCGTAGACCACGAACGACATCTGCCAGCCGCGCTGGACCGTCGTGGCGCCCAGCCATCCGCCGACCTTTGCCATCGGCAGGAGCGTCGCCGAGACGACGATGCCCGCCGCGAAGGCGCCCACGAACTTGATCGACGAGAGCATCGTGCGCTCGTTCGGGTTCGGCGAGATGACGCCGAGCATCGCCGTGTACGGGATGTTGATCGCCGTGTAGAGGATCATGAGGGCGTTGAACGTGACCCACGCCCAGATGAGCTTTCCGTTGGCCCCGAGGCTCGGCACCGTGAAGGTCAGCACGCCGATCACCGCCAGCGGCACGCAGCCGAAGAGGAGGTACGGCCGGAACTTGCCCCAGCGCGACGAGGTGCGGTCGGAGATCATGCCGATCACCGGGTCGAAGAACGCGTCGGTGCTCCGGGACAGGCCG
This sequence comes from Opitutaceae bacterium, assembly GCA_003164715.1. GTDB lineage: Bacteria > Verrucomicrobiota > Verrucomicrobiia > Opitutales > Opitutaceae > Palsa-1447. Next base: position 81,058 of record PLTZ01000013.1, read on the forward strand.
ATCATCGTCCCCGCCGCGAGTGCGGAGATCCCGAAGATGTCGGTGTAGAAGATCGCGAGGTAGACCGACACCGTCTGCCAGTAGAGGCACGAGGCGAAGTCGCCGAAGCCATACGAGAACTTCTCGCGCATCTTCAGCTTCTGCTGGGACGGGTCTAGCGTTTCGGGGGCGGGGGCGTCGGGCATGGTGGGGTGCGGCGTCGGGCGGGCTGCCTGGGGTTTTGGGCCTTAAGGTCTCTAGCCAAGCGCGCCTTGGTTGGGAATGAGAATCTTGCCCGGCGCTTTAGCGCATGGCGTACCAGAGCCCCGCCGTGATGGCGAGCAGGACTCCGAGCCAGAGGCGGTAGTCCCGCAGCCCCCTTCCGGTCCCCGGGGCGGCGAGCGTCCTCCAGTCGGACACGGTCGTGTGCTCAAGCTTCGCCTCCGCCGTGCGCGGCGTGGCGAGGCTCACGGCGACCAGCGCCGCCATGGAGACTAGGAACGCGACGATCGCCGAATGGAGCCAGGGCCTCATGAGCGGCGTGTCCATGAAGGGCAGGAAGTTGAGCCTGCCGTTCAGCATGAGCAGCGGGCAGGCGACCCCCGCCGTGCCGAGGCAGGCGGCGACCCCCTGGGCGGTCGTCCGCTTCCAGAGGACGCCGGCGAAGAAGATGCCCGCAAACGGGAGCATGAGGTACACCTGGATCGTCTGCAGGTAGGTGAAGAGGTTGCCGAAGCGCCCGATCATCGGCGCCCAGGCGGCGCCGAGCACGAACACGGTCAGGACCGCGGCGCGGCCCACGAGGATCTGGGCCGCCTGCGACGCCCCGGGCCTCCACCGCAGGTAGAAGTCGCGCGTCACCAGCGTCGAGACCGAGTTGTAGGTCGCGCTGATGTGGCCCATGAGCGCCGCGCCGATGCCGCTGATCGTGAGTCCGAGGAGGCCGGCGGGCATGATGTGCTCGAGGAGCGTGCGGTAGGCCTCGTCGGGCCTGGCGAGCCCCGGGTAGAGGGCCCTCGCGATCAGCCCGGGAAGGACGAGGAGAAAGGGCGTCGTCAGCTTCAGGAACCCGCAGAGGATCGCGCCCTTGCGCCCCTCGTTCAGGTCCCGGGCCGCGAATGCGCGCTGCACGAGGACCTGGTCCATCGACCAGTAGAAGCTCCCCGCGAGGAAGACCGCGAAGAACATGCCCGGCCACGGGTAGTCGGCGTCGGTTGCGGGCCGCACCATCGAGAACATCTCGGGCGCGAGCCTCGCGTGGAGCCCGCTCCACCCCCCGACGTGCCGCAGGCCGACCGCGGTCAGGATGACGGCGGCCACGAGCAGCACCGTCGTCTGGAGCGCGTCCGTGTACACGACGATCCGCAGGCCGCCCTTCATCGTGTAGAGCGCCGTGCCGAGGCCGACCGTCCAGATGACGGCGTAGTTGTTCCAGCCGAGCAGGTCCGAGAACACGAGCGACGACGCCCAGAGCGAGATCGAGATCTTCGTGAGGACCGAGAGGACCACCATGAAGCCCGAGAAGAAGAGCCGCACGCCCGTGCCGTAGCGCTTCTCGAGGAATTCGGGGACCGTGAAGATCAGGTTCTTGATGTAGAAGGGCAGGAAGAGCGCGATCAGCGGGACCAGGCAGAACACGGCCGACCACTCGTAGCCGCCGACGGCCATGCCGCCCGAGTACCCGCTTCCCGCGAGCCCCACGAAGTGCTCGGCCGAGATGTTGGCGGCGAAGAGGGAGGCGCCGATGAAGGGCCAGCGCAGCGAGCGGCCCGCCAGGAAGTAATCCTCCGACGACTTGGGCTTGCGAGAGAGGAGCAGGCCGGCCGCGGCGATCACGAGGACGTAGGCGCCGATCGCCAGCCAGTCGATCCACTGGAGGGTCATGAAGGGATCAGGGGGCCTTCTTGTAGTAGACGCCGAGCATGTCGACCAGCCGCGCCTGGAAGTCCGCAATGTCGAGGGCGCCGCTGCGGTAGAGCACCTTGCCGCCGGGCGCGATCACCACCGTGTACGGGTAGCCGCCGGGCCATTGGGGGTCGAGCGCCTGCGCGAGGGCGTCGCCGGGGGGCCCGGTATAGATGAAATTGTTCGTCGCGCGGCCCTGCCCCGCGACCGAGGCCTTCGCCCCGGGGGGCACGGCGGCGTGCTGGCGCGTGAGGAACGCGAGCGCCTTCCCCTCATCCCCGGGTTTGTCGACGCTGATCGTGATCAGGTCGAAGTCGCGGGTCTCGAACCGGCGCGAGATGAGCACCAGCCCGGGGAACTCCTCGACGCACGGCACGCACCAGGTGGCCCACAGGCTGATGACGCGCAGCCGGTTTGTCGGGTTCGCCGCGAGCGCGGCCACCCCCGCCGCGTCGATGCGCCCGAGGGACACCGGCAGGTTCTTCCAGGCCTCGTTGCCCTCGGCGACCGCGTTCTGCTTGGTCATCCACTTGGTGGAGCAGCCCATGGGCCGGGTGACCTCGACCGGGACGGGCTCGCCGGCGAGGAGCGCCCCCACCGCCACGGCGCCGTCGCGCGAGTGGACGGATTCGGGGTCGGGCAGCTCCGAGTCGTCGAAGCGGCCCTTGTAGCGCAGCTTGCGGTCCTGGTCGAAGATGAAGAGGTGCGGCGTGCAGAGGCACCCGTATGCCTTCGCGGTCGCCTGCGTCGCCCCGTCGTAGAGATAGGGGAAGTTGAAGCCGCGCTCCCTCGCGTAGAGCTTCATCTCGTCGAAGCTGTCGCTGTATTTCGCGTAGCCGAGCTCCTCGACCCGCAGGCCCGCGAGGCTGTTGGGGTTGATGGCCACGACGGCGACGCCCTTGCCCTTTAGCCCGGCGACGAACGGGATGAAGCGCGTCTCCGCCGCGTGCGAGGTGGGGCAGTGGTTCGACAGGAAGATGACCATCAGGAAGCGCGAGTCCCTGAAGTCGGCCAGGCTGTAGGTCTTCCCGTCGACGCCGGGCAGCGAGAAGTCGGGGGCGGACTCGCCTATCTTAAGCGTGTGGAAGCCGGGGGGCATCCCGTGCTCCGCCGCGGGGTCAGGGTCCGCGGCAAAAAGGCCCGTCGCAAGAAGGCCGAGGGCCATGAAACCATATAGGGGTAATTTCATGGGGGCACACGCTGTGTCAACTTGCGCATCCGGGCAAGCCGAACGAGGCTTCGGGGCATTTTCGCTCGATCCCGCGGCGCAGTCCGCGCAACGCTGTCGACCCAGACGCTCCCGCCCATGCTCCGATACCTAGCCGCCCTCGCGCTTGCGGCGGCCAACGCCGCGCCCGCCGCGGCCCCGCCGCCGGCCGGGCTACTGTCGGCGGAGGAGCTCTTCCGCGCCATGCCGCTCGGCAAGGCCGGCTTGACGCCCGACGGGCGGCACCTGGGAGCGATCGTCACGGACAAGGCCGACATGAGAGACCTCCTCATCTACGACCTGGCGACGTACAAGCCGACGGGGCTTCGCGGGAGCGGCTCCCTGGAGATTTCGACGTTCCGCTGGCTCAACGACCGGCGCCTCATCTTCAGCCTGGCCAAGGACAAGATCTACACGTGGGGGCTCTATTCGGCGACGGTCGACCATCTCGAGCGCTTCACGCCGATCGACCGGTTTGACGTGACGCAGGTGGTCGGCGTTCCCCTGTCGCGTCCGGACCGCGTGCTGGTGTGGATCCGCCAGTCGGCCAAGGATGACAACCGGCCCGGCCCGCTGCTCGAGCTCGACGCGGGCCACAACCCGAGCGCCTTCGACGGGGAGCTGGGATGGAACGCGATGGTGCGCTCCTACACGATGCCCGAGAGCGCCCTCGAGGGGAGCGGGGGGTGGAATGCGATGGTGCGCTCCTACAAGCCGCCCGGGGACGGCCCGGTGCTCGCCTGGGACGCGGACCGGGAGGGCGACCTCGGCCTCTGCACGACGCTTGTCAGGGGCCGGGGCCGGCTCCACCGCTATGAGCGGGCGACCGACACCTGGCAGGACGTCGCCGTCCCCCCCGGGGCCCGCCCTATGGCCCTGGACGCCGACGGGCGCCACCTCTGGGTCGTCACGTATTCGCGGGGCAGCGGCTACGAGCTGAGGCGCCTCGACCCCGACAGCGGCGCGCTCGAGAAGCCGGTCGTTACCGATCCGGAGTATGACGTCGGGTCGGGGAGCCTCTTCTTCACCGCAGGCGGGCACGGTCTGGCGGGCGTGACGTACCTGCGGCGCGAGCGGGTCTCCTACTGGGTCTCGGGCGCCTACTCGGCAGCCCAGGCGGCGGTCAACCGCGCCATCCCGGACGCGAGCAACGAGCTCATCGACCGGGACAGCGCGGAAAGGAAGTTTCTCTTCAAGAGCACCGGGCCGCGCCACCCGGGTGCGCTCGAGCTTCTGGAGCTCGACACCAACACGCTGCGGAGCGTGGCCGACACGGCGCCGGGGCTCAAGGGCCGGCCCCTGCGACCCGTGGAGCCGGTCAGCTTCTCCACGCGCGACGGCGTGAGACTCGAGGGCTACCTCACGCTTCCCGAGGGTGCGGGCGCCCGGCACCCCGTCCCGCTTGTCGTCCTCTGCCACGGGGGCCCGTGGCTGCGCGACACCCCCGATTTCAGCCCCGAGGTGCAGTTTCTCGCGAGCCGGGGCTACGCGGTGCTCCAGCCGAACTACCGGGGTTCGACCGGCTATGCGCCCGAGGTGAGCCACGACCGGGTGTACGACTTCCGCCGGATGAACGACGACGTGACCGACGCCACCCGATCGGTCCTCGCGGCGGGCATGGTCGACCCGGCGCGCGTCGCCATCATGGGGGCAAGCTTCGGCGGCTACCTGGCGGTCGCGGGCGTGGCGTTTGAGAGGGACCTCTACCGGTGCGCGATCACTGAGTGCGGCGTCTTCGACTGGGCGAGTCAGATCCGGTCCAAGAGCTATGCCGGCGGACCCGGAGAGTACGAGCGGCTGACCGACGAGCTCGGAACGCCCGGCCGGGACGGCGGACGCCTGGAGGAGATCTCGCCGCTCGACCACGCGGACCAGATCCGGGTCCCCGTCCTGATCGCGCACGGCACCGAGGACGCCGTCGTGGACGTCGCCCAGTCAAGGAGGCTCGCCGCCGAGCTCAAGCGAAGGGGGATACCCCACGAGACGTTCTACCGCGCCCTGGAGAGCCACGGCTTCTTCAACTACCAGAACCGCGTGGACTTCTACCACAGGGTGGAGGCGTTCCTGGCCGCAAACCTGGGCGGCGCGACCCTGACCCCCGTCAGGTGACGCGCCGCGGCAGGCCCCCCGTCAGGAGCCGGGTCCCGACTCGATCTCGATCGCGGACGGCGCGAGCCCGTCGGACTGTGCGGTGAGCGTAAGCTTCCCGGGCGCTCCGCGCCGCGTGCGCACGATCGCGACGCACAGGCCGTTGAACGCGTCGCGCTCGGCCGCGTGGAACGGGGCGAGCGACGTCGGGTCGCCGTTGTCGGTGGCGACCAAGTCGCCGGGGCCCGACAGGCTGAAGCGGACCTTGTTCGACGCGCGCGGCACCAGGGTCCCGTCCTTGTCGTTGATGCGCACCGTGACGTAGGCGAGGTCGCTGCCGTCCGCGGCGAGCGAGGCGCAGTCCGCGGCGAGCGCGACCGCCGCGGCGGCCCCGGCCGTCCGCTCGACGTCCGTCGCCCACGGCTTGCCGCCCCTGTAGGCGACGACCTTCAGCTCGCCGGGCTCGTAGCGCACGTCGTCCCAGCGGATCCGGTACTCGAGCGGGCCCCGCGTCTTCCTTCCGAGCGAACGCCCGTTCAGGAAGAGCTCCGCCTCGTCGCCCGACGTGTACACGTGGACCGGGGTGACCAGGCCCGTGCGCTCCGGCCACGTCCAGTGGGGCAGGAGGTGGGCCATCGGCAGGTCGGCGCGCCACCGGGCCTGGTAGAGGTAGAACCGGTCCTTCTTCAAGCCCGCCAGGTCGATGATCCCGAAGTAGGAGCTTCGCGACGGCACCGGGATCGTTCCGGCGGCCTTGAGCTGCGCCTGCATCGCGGCGCGCACCGCCGGGTCGGTGAACTCCAGCATGTCCTTCGAGTCCCCGGAATACGGCGTCGGCTCCCCGAGGTAGTCGAAGCCGGTCCACACGAATTCCCCGGCGACGGACGGCGCCTTGTCCTGGCCGCGGAACTCCGTCTCCGGGGTGGTCGCCCAGGGCGGGGCCGACAAGTCGTAAGAGCTCATCTGGAAGTCCGCCATCCCCTTGCTCTTGTCCTCGCTCACCGGGAAGACATAGAACCCGCGCGTGCTGATGCAGGAGGCCGTCTCGCTCGCGACGAGCGGGATTGTGGGGTTAAGCTCGCGGAAGCGGGGGTACTCCCAGGGCTTGTAGTTGTAGCCCGCGACCCCCACCGCGAGCTGCATGCCGTTGTACCCGCTCTCGACCTGATCGAACGCCGAGACGGTCGGCCGGGTGCGGTCCTCCTCGAAGGCGATGGCCGTCAGGTGCCGGGCGAGCTTCGGGCCCGTCGTGGGCGAGCGCTGCTCCGGGATCTCGTTGCCGATGCTCCAGAGGATGACGCTCGGATGGTTGCGGTCGCGCCGGATCATGGCCCGCAGGTCCTTCTCGTGCCAGTCGGCGAAGAGCAGGTGGTAGTCGTTCGGCTTCTTCGGGAGGGCCCAGCAGTCGAAGGCCTCGTCCATGACAAGCATCCCCATCCGGTCGCACAGCTCGAGGAGCTCGGGCGAGGGGGGGTTGTGGCTCGTGCGGATGGCGTTGCAGCCCATCTCCTGCAGGAGGCGGATCTGGCGGGCGAGCGCGCTCACGTTGATCGCAGCGCCGAGGGCCCCGAGGTCGTGGTGGTCGCAGACCCCCTGGATCGGGACGTGCCGGCCGTTCAAGAGGAAGCCGCGGTCGGGGTCGAAGGCGATCGTCCGGATGCCGAAGGGCGTCTCGACCCGGTCAGCCGCGGCGCCGGCCACGCCGAGCGTCGTGACGGCGACGTAGCGGTCGGGATGGGCGAGGTCCCAGAGCCTCGGGTGGGCGATCTCGACGGTCTGCGCGCACGACGCCACCCGGCCCGCGTAGACCGTGATCTCGCGCGGGGCGGCGGTCGCCACCGGGGACGCCCCGGGGCGCCCGTCGGCGCCGAGCTCGAAGACCTCGGTCGAGACGCTTGCGAGCGCCTGTTCCGTCGTGTCGTTCGCGGCGACGGCGGTGACGGTGGCGAGCGCCGCGTCGGCGGACACCCGCGGCGTCGTCACCGTGACGCCCCAGTGCGCGACGTGCACCGGGCCCTCGGTCACGAGCCACACGTTCCTGAAGATGCCGGCGCCCGGGTACCAGCGGGACGACTCGGGCGGATTCTCGAGGCGGACGGCGAGCACGTTGTCGGCCCCGGGCCTGACGAAGCGGGTGAGGTCGAGGCGGAAGGACGCGTAGCCATAGGGCCAGCCGCCGGCGAACCGACCGTTGACCCACACAGCCGCGTGGGACATCGCCCCGTCAAAGTCGACATAGACCCGCCGGCCGGCCGCGGCCGCGGGGAGCTCGAAATGCCTGCGGTACCAGCCCACGCCCGCCCACGGGAGCTTCGCGGTCTCGCCCGGGAGGTCCTGCCGGAACGGGCCCTCGATGGCCCAGTCGTGGGGCACGTCGACCTGCGCCCACGCGCCGTCGTCGAACGCGGCCTGGGCATAGGACACGGACTGCGGCGGGCCGCCGGCCGGAGGGGCGGGCCGCTCGGGCGCGAGGTCGAGGAGTCCGTCGCCCGTGGGCAGGATCCAGGGCTTGAGCGCCTCGTAGGACAGGCTCCCGCCGGCGTCGGGCGCGTCGCCGCGCGTAAAGCGCCAGCCGGCGTCGAGGGACGTGCGCTCGCGCGGCCCGGCGGCCGCGGCGGAAGCCACAGCCAGGACAAGGAGGGATGCATGCAGCAGGGGCGGGGGTCTCATCCGGGCATTATCACGCGGAGGCCCGCCGGGTTCAACGCTGTGGAATTACAAATTTGTAATCTCCGGGAAAGGTCCCCGAAAGCCTGGCGTGCGATAGTCGCGCATGCCCATGAACAACGACTCTCAACATTCCCCCCGCACGAATCTCAGGCGCGCGGCGCTCGTCGGCGCCGTGCTCCTCGCCTCCGGCGGGCTTTTCGCGGCGATCGACACCGCGCAGCCGGCCAAGCACGCCATCAACCTGAAGCGCGACGACAGCAGCGTGAACCGCGGGACGATCGAGTCCGCGAGCTTCGCCTCCGTCGTCAAGCGGGTGGCGCCTAGCATCGTCAAGGTGACGGTGCAGATCAAGCCCCGCCGGGCCGAGTTCAATTCCGGGGACGTCTCGCCGCTGCCCGGATGGAACGGCCCCGACCTGCGCCAGTTCTTCGGCAACCGCATTCCGATGCAGCCCGAGACGCCCGAGGCGGGGCTCGGCAGCGGCGTCATCATCAGCACGGACGGCTACATCGTGACGAACAACCATGTCGTCGACGGCGCGAAGGAGGTCACCGTGACGCTGGCCGACGGGCGCGAGCTGGCGGCGCGCGTGGTGGGGCGCGACCCCCAGACGGACGTCGCCGTCATCAAGGTCTCGGCCAAGGACCTGCCGGCGATCACCTTCGCCCCCAGCCAGGACGTGCAGGTCGGCGACCGCGTGCTCGCGATCGGCAACCCCTTCGGGATCGGCGAGACCGTGACGACGGGCATCGTGAGCGCCACCAGCCGGCGCGCCGGCCTCGGGCTCAAGTATGAGGACTTCATCCAGACGGACGCCGCGATCAACCCGGGCAACTCCGGGGGCGCCCTCGTGGACGTCGAGGGCCGCTTGGTCGGCATCAACACCGCGATCCTGAGCCGCAGCGGCGGCTTCCAGGGCGTCGGGCTCGCGGTGCCGAGCGACCTCGTGGGCAACGTCGCCCAGACGCTCGTCGCGAACGGCAAGGTCGTCCGCGGCTTCATCGGGATCGGCATACAGGATTTGACCCCCGGCCTCGCGGACTCCTTCGGCCTGAAGACCCAGGGCGGCGCCCTCGTCTCCGACGTGCAACCGGACAGCCCCGGAGCGAAGGCCGGGATCAGGAGCGGCGACGTGGTCACGGCGCTCGACGGCAAGCCCGTCACCTCCGCCAGCCACCTGAGCCTCGCCGTCGGCGAGACGCCCCCGGGGACAAAGCTGACGCTCGATGTCCTGCGAAGCGGCGGGACCGAGAGGATCCCCGTCACCACGGCCACGAAGCCCTCCAGCGGGCGGGACGGCGGCGACGAGATCGCCGCCGGCTCGGACGAGGGCGTCCTCAACGGCGTCGCGGTCGGCGACATCGACGCCAACGCCCGGCGGGAGCTCGACCTTCCGGACCGGCTCACGGGAGCGGTCATCACCGGCGTCGACCCGGGCTCGGCCTCGGCGCGCGCCGGCCTTCGCGAGGGCGACGTGATCCTCGAGATCAACCGGCAGCCCGCCACCTCCGCCAAGAGCGCCGTGGACCTGAGTGCCGGCGCCACGAGCAAGAAGACGCTCGTCAAGCTCTGGTCCCATGGGAGCACCATTTATGTTGTCGTCGACGAGTCAGGCTCCGCGTCCCTGGACAGCGCGCCCTGAAGCCGGGCGGCAGCATGGCAGCAGCAGGTGGTTTAGTGTTGGGGGACACCGGCCCGCAGTTGCGGGCCGGTGTCCCTTTTTTCGCGGGCCAGTACCAGCTTTCCAAGGATTCCCCGTTCGTGCATTGTACCGCCATGCGGGTCCTCGTGGTTGAAGATGATGCCAAGATCGCCTCGTTCGTCGTGAGCGGGCTGAAGCAGGCCGGCTACGCGGTCGACCACGCCCCGGACGGGGAGACGGGCCTGGCGCTCGCGGAGACGACGGGCTACGACGCCGCGGTGGTTGACGTGATGCTCCCTGGGCTCGACGGGCTTAGCCTCGTCAGGCGGCTGCGCGCGGCGCGGCGCCAGGTCCCCGTGCTCTTCCTGAGCGCGAAGAGCGCGGTCGAGGACCGGATACGGGGCCTCGAGAGCGGCGCGGACGACTACCTGACGAAGCCCTTCGCCTTCTCCGAGCTCCTCGCCCGCATCCAGGCGCTCGTCCGCCGCGCCACGCACGCCCCCGACGCCACGCGGCTCGCGGCGGGCGACGTGTCGCTTGACCTCGTCACGCGCGAGGTGACGAGCGCGGGCAGGAAGGTGGAGCTGCAGCCGAGGGAGTTCTCGCTCCTCGCGTTCCTCCTGCGCCACGCCGGCCACCCCGTGAGCAAGACGAAGATCCTGGAGCAGGTGTGGGACTACGGGTTCGACCCGCAGACCAACGTGGTGGACGTGGTCATGCACCGGCTCCGCGCAAAGATCGACCCCGACCACGCCCGCATCGAGACCCTGCGCGGCGTCGGCTACGTGTTCCGCCCCCATGCTTGAGGCGTTCCGGCAGTCCCTCGCGATCCGGCTCGCCGCGATCTACACCCTGGTCTTCGCCGCCGGGGCCGCCGCGCTCTTCGGGATCCTCTACTGGGTCCTCGCGCACTCGCTCGAGGAGCGCGACCGCGCGGCGGTCGAGCAGCGCGCGGCGAACTACGCCCAGGCCTACGAGCAGGGTGGGGCGATCGCGCTCCGGGCGCGGCTGGCCGCCGACCCCTCGCCCGACGCGCGCTCGCTCTTCGTGCGGCTCTTGGGGCCCGACGGCGTGACGCTCTTCGCCACGATCCCGGCGGACTGGGTGGAGTCCCAGGTCGAGCGGCGCCTCGTCCCGGACGGCTGGGGAGGATGGAGCGCCCAGGAGATCCACTCCGTCAGGATCCCACGGGACGCGGCGCGCGACTTCGCGGTGGCCTCGCGCGTGCTGTCGGACGGGCGCCTGATCCAGGTGGCGCGCAGCACGGACAGCCGGGCGGTGCTCCTGGCGCCGCTGAGGAGCGACTTTGCCGGCGTGGGCGCCGTGGCGCTCCTCCTCTCGCTCACGGCGGGCACGCTCCTGGCGTGGCGCGCGACCCGGCCGCTGCGCCAGGTGGCGGCCACCGCGCGGCGCATCATCGAGGAGGACGACTTCGGGGCGCGCATCCCGAACCCGGGCGGCAGCGGCGAACTCGCCGTCCTCGCCCGGCAGCTCAACGCGCTCCTCGACAAGAACTCGGCGCACGTGCGGGTGCTCCGCGAGACCCTGGACAACCTCGCGCACGACATGCGGACGCCGCTCACGCGCCTCAGGGGGACGGCGGAGCTGGCGCTCAGGGACGGGGGCGATCCCGCCGAGGCGCGGTCGGCGCTCGCGTCCTGCGTGGACGAGACGGACCGGGTGCTGCACCTCTTGGAGGTGCTCCTCGACGTGTCGGCCGCCGAGGCCGGCGCCCTCGCGCTCCAGCTCGGGCCCGTGGACCTGCGCGCCCTGGCGGCGCGGGCCGCGGACCTCTACCGCGAGGTGGCGGAGGAGAAGAAGATACGGATCGAGCTTGTCGGATCAGAGGTGGCGCGGATGCAGGGCGACTCGGTGCGCATCGGACAGGCCCTCTCAAACTTGGTCGACAACGCGCTCAAGTACACGCCAGAGGGCGGCCGGGTCACGATCGCCACCGCCGCCGAGCCGGGCGCCCTTACGGTCACGGTGAGCGACAACGGCCCGGGCGTGCCCGAGGCCGAGCGCGAGGCGGTCTGGCGCCGGCTCTACCGCGGAGACGCGAGCCGTTCGCAGCGGGGCCTGGGACTCGGGCTGACTCTTGTCCGCGCGGTGGCCGAGGCCCACGGGGGTTCGGCCTGCGTCACGGACGCGCCGGGCGGGGGCGCCCGCTTCCAGCTGCGGTTTCCCACGGTCTAGAGGGGGCGGGCGGCGCGGGCCACGGGCACGGGGATAAATCGGACGTCCGAACTTGAAAGTTTCCGGAAATGGGATGGCCTTTCCGGGGCGGCCTACCGGGATTGGCCGCCCTGAACCCGTTGCCCCCGATCCTCCTTCCATATGAACCTCACGTTCTCCGCCGCGCTCCGAAGCCTCCTCCTCCTCCTCGCCCTTGACGCCGCGTGCGGGGCGCCGGAGCAGGTGTCGGCGGATCCCGCGAGGGGCCGGGCCTTCTTCCTTCAGAACTGCGCCCTCTGCCACACGACCGTCCTCGGCCCGGGGGGGCAGCCGATCTCGGGGCAGGGGCCGAGCCTGGTGGGCCTTATCGGCAGGCAGGCGGCCTCGCTCGACAACTTCGGGTATTCCAAGGCGCTGCGCGCCTCGGGGATCCGCTGGGATGCGGCGGCGCTCGATCACTTCCTGCAGGCGCCGTCCGTGGCGGTGCCGGGCACGCTGATGCCGGTGCCGGTTCCAAACGCCGCCGACCGCCAGGACCTCATCGCGTTCCTTTCGAACCTCGACACGCTGGGAATCCCGGCGGCGGCGACCGCGCCGGCGACGGCCCCGCTCCCTGGGGCGGGCGGGGATCCGGGCGACTGGCGCAACGACGCGCCGGGCGTCCCGCATCGGATCGACCTGTCCAAGCTGCCGCCGCCCTTCGCCACGGCGTCCTCGGGTAACGGTCCGAAGGTGGTCGGCCGCCCGGCGGGCGCCTCGCTCTCGGTCCTGCCCGGGTTCACCGTCAAGCCGTTTGCGACGGGGCTCACCGGCCCCCGCCTGCTCCGGACGGCGCCCAACGGCGACATCTTCGTGGCCGAGACCCGCACGGGCAGGATCCGGGTCCTTCGCGCGGCGGACGGGGCGGACGCGCCCTCCAAGAACGAGGTATTCGCCGAGGGCCTCACCGGGCCGTTCGGGATCGCGTTCTATCCCAACACGGGCGAGCCGCAGTGGATCTACGTCGGCAACCTCGATTCCGTCGTCCGCTTCCCGTACCGGAGCGGCGACACGAGGGCGCGCGGCGAGGCGCAGACGGTGGTCCCCGTCCTCGCGCCTCACAACGGGGGCGGCCACACGACGCGCGACGTCGCCTTCTCGCTGGACGGACGGCGCATGTTCATCTCGGTCGGCTCCGCCTCGAACGTGGCCCGGGACATGCCGCTCAAGAGCGCCGAGGAGGTGCGGGTCTGGGAGGCCGTGCACGGTCGGGGCGCCGCCTGGGGCCCGGAGACCAACCGCGCGGACATCCTCGTCACCGACCCGGAGGGCGGCGCGCCGCTGCGCACGTTCGCCACCGGCGTGCGCAACGGGGTGGGCCTCGCCGTCAACCCGCGGACGGGCGACCTCTGGGTGTCGACGAACGAGCGCGACGAGCTGGGCGACGACCTTGTCCCGGACTACATCACGCGCGTCAGGGAGGGCGGCTACTACGGCTGGCCGTGGTACTACATGGGCAACCACGAGGATCCCCGCCACGCGGGCGAGCGCCCCGACCTAGCCAACGCGGCAATCGCGCCGGACGTCCCGCTGCAGTCCCACTCCGCCTCGCTGGAGCTCACCTTCTACACGGCCGCGCAGGGCGTATCGGCGTTTCCCGCGGAGTTCCGCGGGGACGCCTTCGCGGCCGAGCACGGCTCGTGGAACCGGAGCTCGCGGACGGGCTACAAGGTCATCCGCGTGCGCGTCAAGGACGGCGTCCCGACGGGCGAGTACGACGACTTCATGACGGGCTTCGTCATCGACAACCGCAGAGTCTGGGGCCGGCCGGTCGGGGTCGCCGTGGCCCATGACGGCGCGCTGCTCGTCAGCGACGACGGTGGCGACGTCGTCTGGCGCGTCTCCTATGCGGCGCCGGGCGCCGACCGCTGACGGGGGCCGCCCGGAATTGCTGCCGGGCCGGGGCTACTCTGCGGCAAAGTCAAAGTACTCGAGGCCGTAGAGCACGATCTTGTGGTCCGTTGTGTCCTTCACGTAGAAGTGGACGTTGTAAGGGCCGGGGCGCAGCAGGAGGGCGTACCCCGCGTGGTAGCCGCCCTGGTCGTCGGTCGTCACCGTGCAGAAGTCGTAGTACTTCTCCTCCGCGTGGCCCGGCACCGATTCGGGCAGGAGCTCGTTGCCCGGGTGCTGCGGCCTGCCGTTGATGCACAGGACGTAGGTGTGCCGGTGCAGCAGGTGCTCCAGATCCAGGTCGAAGACGAAGCCGTGGGCGAACGAGCTGCGCACGTGGAGGCTGCCGGTGGTCTCTGCGCTGACCACGCGGCCCCACGCGGGCGGATTGATGAGCGGATACTCGGCGTCGTACGGAGCCGTGCTCGCAAAAAACCTCGTCGCTGCCGCGAGAAACGCGGCGTCCGCGGAACCCGCGGGCGCGGCCTGGGAGCCGGCGCCGAGGATCCGGCAGTCGTCCCGGGCGACGACCGCGTAGTTCTCGGCCGCAAGGGGCAGCGATACGAGGAGCAAAGAGGACAGGAGCAGCTTGGGGAGGTTCATGGCGTTTCGGGCACCGCATGCGTACGGCCCGGGCGCGGCAAGATCAATAGCGATGCTCGCCAGGGTACGTGGCCTTCAGGCGGAGGGCCTGCGCCTCCGTCAGCAGGCTGCGCACCTCCTGGTCCGTCGTCTGCGTGAAGTCCGCGTACCACTCGCCAACGCTCGAGAACTGCTCCGGGACCATGATGGCCGCGACCTCGTCGGCCTCGGCCTGGAGCCGGGCGAACGTGTCGCGGGGGATGACCGGCGCGGCCGCGACGACGAGGCTGGCCTTCTGCCTGCGCAGGGCCGCGATCGCGGCCCGCACGGTCGAGCCCGTGGCGATGCCGTCGTCGATGACGATCACGGCCCGCCCGGCGAGGGCGCAGGAGGGCCGGGTCCCGCGGTAGGCCTTCTCCCGCCGGATGAGCTCGAGGGTCTCACGCTCCGCGACGGCGTCGATCACCTCTTTGCCGAGGCCGAGCGAATCGACAACGCGGTCGTTGAGCACGCGCACGTTGCCGGTCGCGATGGCCCCCATGGCCAGCTCCGGCTGCCACGGCACGCCGAGCTTGCGGACGAGGAACACGTCGAGCTCGAGGCCGAGCCGCCGCGCCACGGCGTCGGCGACCGGGACGCCGCCCCTCGGCAGGCCGAGCACGATCGCGTCCTCTCGGCCTGCAAAAGCTAGCAGCTTCTCGGCCAGGAGCCGGCCCGCCTCGACACGCGTGCTGAACCGGGCGTGCATCACGATTATCACTACGGCGCCCGGGCCGCCCATTCAAGTCCGCGCGCAGGGCGGCGCTGCGGCATAGAGGGCGCTTGTAGACTGGAGTAGGAGCCCTGCAATCCGCGCCGGGACTCCGGCGATTCTTCAGACGGCACTAGAAAGCCATAAACGTCGTATCGGCAATGGTTAGCATCCTCCGGAGTTCCCGGACCGGGCACCGCCGCCCGGGATTGCGCTAAGAATCCGTGGCGTGGCGTGTCTTTATTAATCGATGGAGTCATGCTTGTCTCCCCTTAATGCCCCCATGGAACCGCTGATGTTCGAAGGCGAGCAGCCGAGACCGTCCCCCGCCTCAATCTCCGAGGTTCCGCGGCCCGAGGGCGCGCAGCCCCGTCCCCGGTCGATCGTCGCGCTGTTCCAGTCGGAGGAGAGCGCGCTGCTGCACTTCGCCCTCGGCATCGTGGGCCAGCGCGCGGTCGCCGAGGAGCTGGTGCAGGAGGGGTTCCTCCGCCTCCAGAAGGTCTGGGGCCAGGTGGACAATCCGCGCGGCTGGATCTACCGCAGCATCCGCAACCTCGCGCTCAACCACCTGCGCGACAGGCCCAGGGAGACTCCCTTGGACGAGGAGCGCGCCTCTGCGGAGGAGAGCCTGCCGCGCGACCTCCTCGGCCGCAGCGAGGCCGTGGGGACCGTGCGCATGCTGCTCGCGGAGATGCCCGAGGAGGACCGGAACCTGATCACACTCAAATACCACGAGAACCTGAAATACCAGGAGATCAGCAGGAGGACGGGGCTAAGCGTGGGAAACGTGGGGTTCAGGCTGCACCACCTGCTGAAGGGGCTCCTGGACGGCCTGCAGCGCGCGGGCATCGAGGGGAGCCAGGGATAGGAGGCCACCATGAATTACGACGAAAAAGACAGCGAAACGAAGGGAAAGATCTCAGCCGAGCTGGAGGCGCGCATCGTGGCGTGGATCTCCGGAGAGGCGCCCGCGGGCGAGGTGGCGGAGCTCGAGCGGCTGACGGCCGAAAACCCCGGCGTCGCGGCCTTTAAGAAGCAGATCGAGGCGACGCGGAAACTCGTGGAGGAGGCGGTGTCCCCCGACCCGGTGCCGCTCAGGCTCTCCAGTGAGCGCCGCACCGAGCTTCTGCGGGCCCTGGGCCGGCAGGAGGGCCCGGCCGCCGATGCGGTCGCGTCGCTGGCCGCCCTGAGGCGCCGGCAGCGGATCGAGCACCAGTGGTTCCTTGCGGCCGCGGCCTGCCTCGTCCTCGGCCTGTTCGTGTCCGCGATGTTCATCCCGTCCTTCCAGAGGGTTCATTCCGCGTCGGCGCAAAAGCGGGCGCCCTATGTCATGGGTATGGAGGTGAGGCAGGAGAAGTTGCAGAAGGCCGAGAGGTTGGCCCGGGAGGAGAAGAACGAGTCGGCGACCTATTCCGGAGAAGGCCGGGACCGTGAGGTCGTGATCCAGATGCCGGCTTTGGCCGCGGACGAGGTGGCGGAGGCGAACCCTCCGCAAGCCGACCAGGCCGCGCCCGAGGAGCCCGTCGCCAGGGGGTACGGGTCGCCGCGGATGGAGGCGAAGCTGTTGCCGGCGCCAACGGCGTTCAGCCCGCAACTCACGCTGTCGGCGGTCGCGGGCAACAAGAAGGAGTTCGACGAGTCGATCCAGCGGAGAGCGGCCGGGTATGTCGAACGCTTCGGCACCGCGGCCGCACCGGAATCGGCCGGCCATGGCGGGGTGGTGGCGGGGAGTCTGGCCACCGGCGAGGAGGCTTCCCTTTCGCCGGCGCCCATGAACGCGCCCGAGTCCCGGTCCGAGGCGCCGATCGTGCTCTCGCCGTTCTCGGTCGACGCCACGGAGGACAAAGGGAGCTACCGGGCGAACAGCACGCTGGCCGGCACCCGCGTGCGCACGGACCTGAAGAGCGTCTCGTCGGGGATCAACGTGGTATCCGCGCAGTTCCTTAAGGACGCCGGCGCGAAGAATGCGCAGGACCTGTTAAGCGACACACCAAAGACGGAAGGCGCGGGACCAAATGTTATGTTGTTCGGCACGGGGTCCCCGGGCGAGGTCCCGCCGTCCGCGGTGGCCGCAGCGCTCGCCCCTGCGGGCGCCTCGACCCAGGAGGAGACGTCAGCATCGAGGGAGCCCGTCTCCACGTTCTCGCTCCACGTGAGCGACGTGTCCTTCCGGCTTGCGCAGGAGGCGCTGGCCCGCGGCGAGCTGCCGGACCCCGCCGGGATCCGCCCGGAGGAGTTCTACAACGCCTTTAGCTACGGAGACCCCGAGCCGTCGATGGAGGAGAAGATCTCGTGCCGCACGGAGCAGTCCGCCGACCCCGTGATGCAGCAGCGCAACCTCGTGCGGATCGCGATGCGCGTGCCCGCCACAGGCCGCGGCGCCGCGGAGCCCCTGCGCCTGACCGTGCTCCTCGACACCTCGGGATCGATGGAGCGCGAGGACCGCGCGGCGGCCGTTCAGAGCGCCATGAAGGTCCTGGTCTCGCTCCTCGGGCCCGCCGACCGTGTGACGCTGATCGGGTTCGCGCGCCGGCCGCGGCTCCTCGCCGACCGGCTGCCGGGCGACCAGGCCGGCCGGCTGCTCGAGATCCTCGCGCACACCCCTGCCGAGGGAGGAACGAACCTCGAGGAGGCGATCAAGCTCGGTCGCGAGGTGGCGCTTCGCCAGTACCTTGCGCAGGCGCAGAACCGGGTCGTGCTGCTCACGGACGGCGCGGCCAATCTGGGCGACGCCGACCCCGCGCACCTGGCCACGCTCGCCGAGGCCATGCGCCAGCAGGGCATCGCGTTCGACGCCTGCGGCGTCGGGACCGACGGGATCGACGACTCGGTCCTCGAGGCGCTCACGCGCAAGGGTTCGGGGCGCTACTACGTTGTCGACACCCCGGAGTCGGCCAACGCCGGATTCGCCCGGCAGCTGGCCGGGGCGTTCCACCCGGCCGCCGAGAACGTCAAGGTCCAGGTGCGGTTCAACCCGGCGCGGGTCGGCGCCTACCGGCTGATCGGCTTCGAGCACCACCGGCTCAGCAAGGAGGACTTCCGCAACGACAAGGTCGCGGCGGCGGCACTCGCGGGCGGCGAGGCGGCGGTGGCGCTCTACGACGTCGAGGTGCTCCCGCAGGGCGACGGCGAACTCGGCGAGGTGTACGTGCGTTTCCGCGACACGGCCGGCGGCGCGATGGTCGAGCGCTCGTGGACGCTGGCCTACGACGCGCACGCGCCGGCCTTCGACCGGGCGAGCCCCTCCATGCAGCTCGCGGGGACGGCCGCGCTCCTGGCCGAGAAGCTCCAGGGCGGCCCGCGGGCGGGCGCCATCCACCTCGCCCAGCTCGCGCCCGTCGTGAACGCCCTGCGCGGCCGCTATGCGCACGAGGCGAGGGTGCAGGAGCTTGCCGCGATGTACGAGCAGATGCGCCGCATCCGCCCGGAGTGACGCACCCGGCGGACCCTCACCCACCCCAACCCTGGGCGTGGCCGATTTCAAACCAAAGGATATCAGATGAATGGATACAAAATCACCGGATCCGCCCCGCTAAGGGCCGGCGTCGCGGCGCTTGCCGCCCTTTCCCGCGCGCTCTGCGCGCCGTCCCCGGAGCCCGACCAGGCGAGCGTGTCGGCGGGCCTCACGCCCGAGGGCGGGCGGATCGTGGTCGAGGCCAAGGGGATGCCGGCCCCGGCGCCCCTCTTCTTTTCCGCGTCCGTCGAGGAGACGGTGCGCCTCGGGACGGCGGCGGTCGCCGGCGAGATGCGGCTTCGACTCCATGTCCTTCAGGGACGGCCCGAGGTGCTGACACTCGGGCTGTCGGGCGACGGCGAGGTGACGGACGTCGCGGGCCCCGGCCTCGGCGCCTGGTCCGTGCGGCGGGCCGCCGGGCCTTCGGGCGCCGGGAGGCTCCTCGATCTCAAGCCCGCGGGCGAAGCTGCCGGGGCCCGGGACTTCGAGCTTGTCGTGCGGACGCGACTCGAGAAACCGGCCGTGCCGGGAACGACCGCCGTCCTGGTCGCCACGCCGGGCGAGGCGGCCGGGTTCTCGTCCACGGTCGAGCTTCGCGCCGACCCGGACGTCGACCTGCGCGTGGCGTCCGCGGCCGGGGAGCTTGCGCTCGGGGGCTTCGAGGCGCCGGCCGGCCCGCCGCGGTTCATGTCGACCGGTGACGGCCGGATCGAGGTGAGCCTCGCCCGGCGGGGCGCGGCCGTCGGGGACGCGGAACTCGCCGGGGCGCAGCTCTTCGGAAGGCTCGCGGCCGCGGGTTCAAGTGTGGACTTCACGCTCCGGGGCCAGCTCTTGGTGAGGAGGGCGGGGGCGCGCCTGCGGATCCTCTCGGGCCGGGCGGCATTGAGCGACCGGACCGCCGGCGACGGCTGGCACGCGGAGCTCGTCCGGGTTGGCGGGGGCCGCTTTGCGTACGACCTGGTGGGCGAGCGCGAGGGCGCGCTGCCCTTCGAGCTTGCCTTCGCGGCCGCGGTCGCCGAGCGCGGCGACTGGCGCGCGCTCGACTTCGCCATGCCGGCCGGCGCCGTCGTCCCCCTGGACCTCGAGGGCCTCGGTTCCGGCGTCGCGTTTGATCCGGACCTGCCGATCGTCCCGGCGCCCGCCAGGGCCGGCTGGAGGGGGTTCCTTCCCGCGGACGGCTCGGCCTCGCTCGCGTGGAAGCCGCTGCGCGCGGCCGAGCAGGGCGCGCTCTTCTTCACGAGCTCCGAGCAGACGGACGTGCGCGTCGGGGACGGCCTCCTGCGCGAATCGTCGCGTCTCACGCTCCGGGTGCTGCAGGGGAAGCTTGGCTCCGTCAGGCTGCGCCTCGAGGGACCTGGGGAGATCCTGGGGGTCGAGGGGGCGAACATCGTCGGCTGGAAGGTCGTGCCCGACGGCAACGCGCGGGTTCTCGAGGTGAGGTTCAGCCGGCCGGTGGAGGCCGAGGGCTCGCTCACCGTGAACAGCCAGGCCGAGCTCGGGGGCTTCCCGGTCCGGGCCGAGCCGCTGCGGCTCGTCCCCGAGGGCATCGTCCGGCACTCCGGCTTCGTGCGCGTGGCGAACCGCGGGTCCGTGCGCCTGGAGGTGGCGGACGTGACGGGGATGATGCAGCTTGCGCCGGCGCAGTTCCCGGGCGGGGAGGCGGAGGCGGGCGTGCGCCAGGTCTTCGTGTTCCGCTTCCCCTCGGCCGACTACGGCTACCGCGTCGCGGCCACCGAGATCCAGCCCGAGGTCGGCGTCTCGGAGGTCTCGACCTACGAGCTGTCGGAGACCGACCGGGTCATCAATACCGAGCTTGAACTCGACGTGCGCGAGGCGCCACTGAGGGACTGGTTGGTCGGGATCCCCGACGACTTCACGGTGGCCTCGGTCGAGGGTGGCGGCGTGACCGACTACGTGGCCGAGGCCTCGTCGGCCGGCGGTTACAGGAGCCTGAAGGTCATCTTCGGCCGCGCCGTGGAGGGCCGCCAGCTCGTCAGGCTGCGGCTCGAGAAAAACCAGCAGGCGGCCGCCGGGGACTGGAGCCTGAGGCCGCTGCGGTTCCCTGCCGCCAAGTCCGTGCAGGGGCATGTCGGCGCCGTCTCGACGCCGGGCTACCGGATCGTGCCCGCGAGGGTCGAGCAGCTGGTCGAGGTCCCGCTCAGCTATTTTCCGAGGCAGACCGCCGGTCTCCAGCAGGCGTGGCGGCTGCGCGGCCAGGAGTGGTCGGCAGATTTGAGGGTCGAGGCCCTGGGCCAGAGCGTCCAGGCGGACGTGTTCCACCTCTATTCGATCAAGGAGGGGATCGTGTATGGCAGCGTGCTGCTCAACTACTTCGTGGTCGGCGCGCCGGCGAGCCAGTGGCGCATCCAGGTCCCCGCGTCCGTGGGCAACATCGACGTCGTGGGCGAGAACGTCCAGCGCGACTGGCGGCGGGAGGGCGACCAGGTCGTGGTCACGCTGCACCAGCCGGTGCTGGGCGCCGCCACGCTCCTGGTCACCTTCGAGCAGCCGATGAGCGCGCGGGGCGGCACCATAGAGCCCGGCCAGGTCCGCCCGCTCGGCGTTCAGGCCGAGCGCGGGTTTGTCGAGGTGGTGAGTCCGCTGCAGGTGAAGTTCGCCGTCCGGAAGGCCGAGGGCGGGCTCCTCAAGCTGGAGCCCATGGAGCTGCCCGCGGAGTTCCGGCTGCTCAGCAGCGCGCCGGCGCTCGCGGTCTACCAGTACACGGCGAGGCCCTTCAGCCTGGAGATGGGCGTCGAGTGGTACGCGCAGGCGGAGACCGCCGACCAGGTCATCGACTTCGCCAAGCTCTCGAGCCAGGTCTCCCGCGACGGGCAGGTCGTCACCGATGCGCAGTATTTCGTGAAGACCCATGGGCGCAAGGCCCTGCGGATGTTGATCCCGGCGGGCATGAGGCTGTGGGAGACCCGCGTCGACGGCGAAGCGGCGAGCGCCCAGGTCGACGGCGACACCACGCTCATCCCCCTGCCGGCGCGCGCGAACCCGAACGAGCCGGTCTCGGTGGCGCTGCGCCTGGGGCAGGCGGCGGGCCCGTCGGGCTCCGACGTGAGCCTCCTGGCGCCGCGGATGGCGGCCCCGGCGGTGGTCTTGGAGTGGACGCTGCGCGGCGACCCGGGCCTTCTCTTGGTGCCGCGGGGCGGCTCGGCGAGCCTCGTGCACCCCGCCCTGACCGAGAGCGGCTTCGAGTGGATCTGCGCCCGGGGCTCCGTCGCGGTCGCGTCGCTGCTGGCCGTCGTCCTCCTCGGGGCGCTCCTCCTCTTGTCGGAGTCGACATGGCGGGTGTCGACCGGCCTCGCGTGCTGCCTCGTGGCGATGGTCGCCGCGTCGATGCTCGCGGCCGACGCGATGCTCAACCGCCGGGCGAACCTGGGCGAGCTGGCCTACGCCGCGACCATGGTGACGCCCGAGGAGGGCGTCTCGATCCGCGTGGCGAATGTCGGCGAATGGCGGGCCATGCTCGTCGGGTGGGGCGTCGCGGCCGCCGCCGCCGGGGCCGCACTCGCGGTCGCGGCCCGGGTTCCTTCCCTTCGCGGCCGTCCGCTCGCGCGGATCGCCGGCCCGGCTGCGGCCGTCCTCGTCTCGGTCGGGCTCCTGGCCCAGCACGGCGGGGCCGTCCTCTTCTTCGGCGCGGCGTGCGCGGCGGTGTTCCTGGCCCTGTTCGTGCCGGGGGCCAGCCGCCTGCAGGCGGGCAGGCGCACCGAAAGGCTGGCGCCGCCCCCGGGCCCCGGGGCCGCGACCGTGGCGTCCCTCCTTGTCGTCGTGGGCGCCGCGGGCCTTTCGCTCGGGTCCGCCCCGGCGCTGCGCGCCGAGCCCGTGCCGGCGCCCTCCGCCTGGATGCAGGAGGGCTCGAAGGCCGCCCAGGCGATGGTTGAGAACTGGAGCATCCGCAACGGCCGCCTGTTCGCCGACGTGCAGGTCACGGTCCGGGGCGGCCCCGGCGACAGCTTTCTCCTGCTGCGGGCGCCCGCGACGCTGACCAATTTCTTGGGCGACGGCCTGAGGGTCGGGAAGGTGGAACGCGGCGGGGAGACCTGCTACTACGTCGCGCCCGAGCGCGAGGGCACCTTCACGGGCCGTGCCCGTTTCGAGATGCCTGTCGCCAAGGGCTCCCGCGGGATCGCCGTGCCGACAGGGCCGGCCGCCAGCCAGCGGATTACCGTCGAGCTGGACCAGGGCGGATGGGAGTTCACCTCGCCCATGGCGGTTCAGGTCGCTTCGACACCGGGACTCGGCGACTCGAAGAGCGGGGCCACCCTCATCCTTGCGCCCCAGGGGGAGCCGAGGATCGTGCTGCGGCCCGTGCGCCGGGACGTGGCCGCGGAGCAGACCCAGTTCTACGCGGAGGCGTCCAACCTCTACGTGCCCGGTCCGGGCGTCGTGGACGGGTTCGCCCGCGTCACCATCCGGCCCGTGCAGGGGCGCGTCGCGGAGCTCGACCTCGATATCCCGAAGGGGCTGACCGTGGGCGACGTGGTCCGCGGACCCGTCGGCGCATGGCGTTTCGACCCCCTGTCCCACCGCCTGCACGTGGCGGTCGAGCCCGCCCAGTCGGAAACCTTCGGCTTCGATGTCGCCACCCAGCTCGGCGCGGGGGCGCTTCCCTTCCAGGTGTCGCTTGAGCCGCTCCGGGTGGTCGGGGCGGTGGGCCAGGTGGGCACGCTCGCGACCGCGTTCGGGCCGGAGGCGCAGCCGGAGAGTGTCACGGCGGCCGGGCTTTCGGCCGTGAACGTCGAGGACTTTGACACGGCTCTCGTTCCGCGGACGCGCGACGACCAGCCCGCCGCCACCGTGCAGCAGGTCTGGCGCTACGGCCAGTCGGGCGGCCGCGTCGACCTCAGGATCGCGGCGGTCGCGCCCGAGGTCCGCGTGACGTCGCGCCAGGTGCTTTCGCTCGGCGACGACCGGATGGTGATGGCGGTCGACCTGAACGTGTCGATTTCGCGGGCGGGGCTCTTCAAGCTGAGCTTCGCGCTGCCGGAGGGCCTCGAGCTCGAGGCCCTGAGCGGGGCGGCCTTGAACCAGTCGACCGAGGCCGACGAGGGCGGGACGCGCGTGGTCACGATGCACCTAAGCGGGCGCACGATCGGCGAGAAGGCGTTCGCGCTCACGCTCGGGGGCGCGGCCCCGCGGGCGCAGGAGGCCTGGCCGGTTCCCCGGGTGGCGATCCGCGAGGCCGGCCGCCAGACGGGCGAGGCGCTGCTCGTCCCCGGAAAGGGGTTGCGGCTGCGCGTTGCGGAGCGCGGGAAGGTGACCCAGGTCGATCCCGTCTCGGTCGGCGGGCTCCAGCCGGGGACGCTGGCGTTTCGCCTGCTCGAGGGCGACTGGACGCTGCGCGTGGGCATCGAGGCGCTTGAGCCCTGGGTGACCGTGCAGTCCCTCCAGGAGGTCACCGTTCGCGAGGGCCAGACGCTCACGCGGATCGGCCTGCGGTGCCGCGTCGAGAACGCGGCCATCAAGCAGTTTCGGGTCCGGCTTCCGGGCCTCGGCGAAGAGCGCGCAAGGACCGTGCGGGCAACCGGCCCGGCCGTCAGCGACGTGGCGAGGGTGGAGGGCTCGCCGGACCTCTGGGAGATCCGCTTCCAGCGGGGCATCGTGGGGGACACCGATGCACAGATCGAATTCCAGGGCCCGGCCGTGCGCGACGCGGGCCACGAGGACATCGCGCCCCCGGAGTTCCCGGGGGCCCGCCAGGCCGTGCAGTACGTCGCGGTCCGCGGGAGCGGGCGCCTCGAGCTCGAGGCCGAGCACCTGCCGCGGGGATGGGTCCGCGCGGACTGGGGCGCGGTCGCCGCCAACCTCCAGTCGCGCTCGGACCGGACGGTCCCCGCACTCTGCTTCCGCGTCGCCGAGCCGGAGCGGGCGCTCGCCGTGACCGTCCGCAGGCACGACATCGCCGGTGCGCTCCGGCTGCGGGTCACCGAGGCCGGCCTCACGACCGTGTTCTCCGCGTCGGGGGCCTCCCTAACCTCGGTGGACCTGAGGGTCGTCGTCCTTGAGAAGAGCACGCTGCGCGTCCGACTGCCCGAGGGCGCCCGCCTGTTCAACACGTTCGTCAACGGCGAGAGCGTCTCCGTCGTGCGGGAGGGCGACGCCTACCTGTTCCACGTCGCCGCCAACACCGAGGCGGACCCCTCGGCGTCGGTGCGCCTCGTCTACTCGGCGCAGTCCGCGGGGGGCGGCCCGGTCGCGCTTGCGGGACCGAGCCTGAGCATCCCGCTCGAGAACGTGACCTGGCGGGTCGTGGTCCCGCCGGGCTACCGCCTTGAGCGCTACGGCGGCTCGCTCCAGCTCCGCGAGGTGCGCCTCGCGGGGATGTTCGGCGTCGAGCAGTACAAGTCGCTGGTCGTCTCGACGCGCGCGGCCAACGCCCAGAAGGCGATCGCCATGCTCGACCAGGCCAACTCCTTCCTCCAGAGCGGCGACCAGCAGCGGGCCGGTGAGATGCTCAGCCGCGCCTCCAACGCCCAGCTCGACGAGGCCTCGAACGAGGACGCGCGCGTGCAGCTGCGCGTCCTGAAGACCCAGCAGACGATGCTCGGGCTCAACACGCGCAGGCAGAGGCTCTACCTCGACAACCGCGCCGACGGGCCGCGCAACGAGCAGCTGGAGCAGGCCGCGAGCTTGAACCCCTTCATGCGAGGGAAGGTCAACTTCGACCCGCAGCAGGTCGACCAGCTCCTCATGGGGAACACGGCCGACGAGAACGCGGCCCTTAAGGGCATCGCGTCGCGGCTTGTAGACCAGCAGCTGGGCGCCGAGCCCGCGCCGGGCGCGATCGACCTCACGCTCCCCGAGCACGGGAGCGTGCTCACATTCACGCGCAGCCTGCAGGTGGACGGCGAGGCGCCCCTCGGCCTCAGGCTCTCCCTCGGGAGGATCCGCTACGCGAGCCTCGGCTACAGCCTCTTCGCGCTGTTGGCCGTGGCCGCCATTGCCGCGGTCCCCACGCGCCGGGGACCCAGCGCCGCGGGAACCCCTGGAAACGCGCCCCACGGATCCTGACACCGGAGCAACCCCTGACCCCAGGAACGAGAAACGATAATCATCAAACCATACCCCCATGAACCGTCTCAACCTGATGCTCGGAGCCGTCCTCTCCATCACGCTCATCGCCGGAATCGCCTATTATGGCGAGATTACGGGGCACTTTCATCCGGCCCTGATGCCTACGCCGGGGCCGACACCAACGCCGACCCCCTTCGTCCTCAATTCCGATCCCGTCGAGGTCACCGACACGAGCACCCCGCGGCAGCAGACGAAGGAGGATGTCGTCTCCCCGCCTATGCAGCCGGACACCCCGCAGGCGAAGCTGCCTGACGCCTTCACCGTTCCGCTCGAGCCTCCGCCCGCACCCTTCGATCCGAATATAGCCAAGATTCCCCAGGGGCCTCGGGGAACGGTCTCGACCCCGCACATCTGGGACCCCGGTCAGCTTGAGCAGCAGCCGGTCCCGAAATATCGGGCCATTCCCGTCTACCCGGCAGAGATGAAGCGCGAGGGAATTTCTGGGGAGGTCCTGGTGGACTTCATCGTCGACCCGAGCGGCAACGTCAGGAATCCGGTCGCCGCCCGCTCGAGCCAGCGCGAATTCGAGGAGCCGGCCTGCCGGGCCGTCGCAAAGTGGAAGTTCACCCCGGGCATCAAGGGCGGCCGCGCCGTCTTTGTCCACATGCAGGTGCCGATCGTCTTCACGCTCAAAGAGGCAGATTAGCGCCCGCCGGGTGTCCCGCCCCACCTGGTTCCGCGCCGGGCCCGGGTATCATTGCTCGAGCTGGGCGTAGCGGTGCTCGCACCAGGCCTGGCCCAGGACCAGGGCGCCAAGCGCAGCGATCCACGCGACGGCCTGGTGCGCCGCGAAATAGAAGAAGAGCCGCTCGTCCCAGGGCACCGTATTGCCCTGAAGCAGGGATCCAATCGCGGGTCCGAGGCTGACCAGGATGATCACGGCCCAGAAGAGGAACCTCCGATGCTTGCAGGGATAGATCAAGTAGACGAAGACCTGCACCGCCACGGCAAGGGCGAGGAACTGCCAGGCATGCCACGCCGCGATCAGGACGTTTCCCAGGGGAATAGAGACGAGGTTGGAATGCGCGCCCGAGTCTGAGACAAGAGCGCTTCCCGGGATGCACCGGAGGCATTCAAGCCGGATTACTCTTGAGTAGATCGCCACGCGCAGATCGGGACTCCGGAGCGAAGCCAGGAGCACGCCGACTGGGGCGACCATACCGACGATGAAGAAGAAGGCGGCCTTGGCCCTTACCAGCACGCTCTTGTCGACCGCCCGAGTCCGAATGAATTCCGCTCCGAGCCCAACCGTCTGGTTTGTCGAGGACTGCGAGAACATTTCCGGAGCGAGCAGCAGGGCCCCGAGCAGGACGACCAGGAACAAGTTCTGTGTGAAAAAGAGCATGCTAAACGACGGGGCCCCGCGCCAGATGAAGATGAGCGGGGCACAGAAGGAGAGCGGGAACACCCAGACAACGGGGCTCACGGCTGCCTGATACCTGATGAGCGCCCAAAACTGCTTTGATAGGTTCATAGACTTGGGTCAGTTGCGGGACAGTTCCACAAAGATGTCCTCGAGGTTCAGCGCGCGGCTCTCGAGCTGGCACGACCACCGGCTGGCAAGCTCCTCAGGCGTCGCGCCCGAATTGATCCGCA
Source organism: Opitutaceae bacterium (assembly GCA_003164715.1). Taxonomy (GTDB): domain Bacteria; phylum Verrucomicrobiota; class Verrucomicrobiia; order Opitutales; family Opitutaceae; genus Palsa-1447. Next base: position 108,119 of record PLTZ01000013.1, read on the forward strand.
TCGTGACCGTCATTTCGTCCTTGGAGCGGACCGTTCGGAAACTTCCGGGCGCGTCGGCATTCGGAACGCCGCCTTTGAAGCCGAAGAAGCGCACCTGCCGGATCGAGTCCTTCAGCGAGTCGAGGGGCTCGCTGACGCGCAGGGTCCCGTTGGCAAGGATGCCGATCTCGTCGGCCACGCGCTCCACGTCGCTCAGGATGTGGGTCGAGAACAGGACGGTGCAGCCGCAGTCGCGGATGAGCTCCAGGATGTCGTCGAGGACCTCGCGCCTGGCGACCACGTCCAGGTTCGCCGCCGGCTCGTCAAGCAGCAGCACGCTGGGCCGAGGCGCGATGGCCATGATGAACCCGAGGATCCTTTGGTTCCCCTGCGAGAGCGCCGTGAGGCGCTGCTGGGGCGAGATGCCGTACTTGAGGACGAGCGCCTCGACCAGCTCCGAGTTCCAGCTGGGATAGAGGTCGCGGCCCAGCCTGAGGACGGCCTTCACCCGGATCAAGGGGTTGACCAGCCCCCTCTCGGACATGTAGCCCAGCCGCTGGCGCTCCTCCGCGCCGATGCTGAAGGGGTCGTTCCCCGAGATGCGGACGGTCCCGGCATCGGGCCTGATGAGGCCCGCCAGCATCCGGATCGTGGTCGTCTTGCCCGAACCGTTGCGGCCCAAAAAGCCGTAGATGCTGCCGGCCTTAATGGAGACGCTCATGGCCCGGATGACCGGGACGCCGTCGAACGACCGGCTGGCGTTCAGGATTTGAATGGGTGTTTCGCTCATGGGATCTGGGCCTTTCGGTTCAGCTTTCGGAATCTCTCGGAAATGAGGGCGTTGATCTCGTCCGCCCCGAGGCCGAGGTGGGTTGCCTCGGCGACGAGCTGGTCAACGGCGGGGCCCACCTGCTGGCGGCGGGCGTCCATCCTGAGGACGGCCGGTCGCGGGGAGACATAGGTGCCGATCCCGCGGCGAGTCTCGACGAAGCCGTCCCGCTCAAGGAGCTGGTAAACCTTGGCCACGGTGAGCGGGTTCACGTGGAGCTCTGCTGAGAGGTCGCGCACTGAGGAAAGCTGAGCCCCGGGCTCGAGCTGGCCCGACAGGATGCGCTGCCGTATCTGCTGCTGGAGCTGGACGTAGAGGGGGACTCCGCTGTTGGGATTGAGCAGGAACACGGTGTATTGCTGTAGTAATACAGTAATAACGCGTTCGTCAAACAATAAGAATGTGGCGTTCCCCGGGCCTCGCGCGGACGGGCGGAGCGGGCCCTCAGTCCGTCGTGAGCTCGATGGGACCCTGAAGCTCCAGCCTGACCACCGTGGCGTCGGGATCGGCGGCCGCGGCGGGAAGGTCGACGATGACGATTCCGGGCTGGCTCGCCCAGGCGGCGCCCATGAACCGCCGCTGCGCGAGCTCGCCGCCGCCGAGCACGCTCGCCCGCTTCACGATGTTGCGGACGCCCTTCACGTAGAGTCCGTCGGCGGGCCGGTCGTAGCAGACGAGGTAGAGCGTGTCGCGCGCCTTGTTCAGCATGCTGGGCCCGTAGTAGTAGTCCTTCGGTATCCCCGCCGTCGTGCCGTACAGCGCCTCGGCGTTCCTGTGGGTCCAGCGGCCGAGTTCCCGCAGGATCTTCTCCTCTTCCGGGGTGATCGTGCCGTCGCTGCGCGGGCCGACGTCGAGCAAGAGGTTGCCTCCCTGGGAGGCGCATTCCGTGAGCAGGCGCACGATCTGGCGGACGCTCTTGAAGTTGTGGTCCTTGGCCTGGTAGCCCCAGGAGTCGTTGATCGTCATGCAGAGCTCCCACGGCCCGGCGGGCGGATGGACCGGCAGCGCCTGCTCGGGCGTCGCGTAGTCGCCGTAGCCGGCCATCCGGCTGTTGAGGATGACGTGGGGAAGCCACGCCTTCAGCTGCCGACGAAGCTCCGGCATGCGCCACTGCTCGGCCGAGCGCTCCCAGTCGCCGTCGAACCAGAGCAGGTCGGGATGGTAGCGCTCCGCGATCTCCTTTAGCTGCGCGCGGTGGAAGGCGAGGAAGCGCTCCCACGCCGCGGGATTCTCGGGTCCCTGCGGGTAGGAGAACCGGTTCTTGCGGTCCTCGTCCGACGTTCCCTTCGCATTGAGCACGCTCGCGTAGTCCGGATGCGACCAGTCCAGATGCGAGAAATACAGCCCGACCTTAATCCCCTCCGCGCGCATGGCCGCGCAGAACGGCCCGACCAGGTCGCGGCCGGCCGGCGAAGCGTCCTTCGCGTTCAGCTTGCTCTGGGCCGTGTCCCAGAGCGCGAATCCGTCGTGGTGCTTCGAGGTCAGTACGGCATAGCGCGCGCCTGCGGCCTTGAAGAGCTCGGCCCATCGCTCGGGCTGGTAGTACTCGGCGGTGAAGGTCTTCGCCTGGGCGATGTAGGTGTCGTAGGGCATGTCCCCGTTGTGGAACGCCCACGACTCGCTGCCCTTCCCCTCGGAGTAGACGCCCCAGTGGATGAAGATCCCGAGCCGGGCGTCGGTGAACCAGGTCATGTCCGGACGGTCGGCGGCCGGGGGAGCTAGGGCGGGGGCGTCGGCCGCGCCGAGGCGCGCCGTCGCAAGGGCGAGCGCGGCCAGTCCCAGCCAGGGGAATGTCCGCGGGAGGGTGGGATGTTGCGTCATGGTGGAGGGAGGCGCAGCACCGCGCCGCCGGTGGGGCATGGGGTGCGGCCGCGCTATCGGGTCCTCCGTCCTTGGGCGACGGCGACCGTCCCGAGGCTTACGCTCCGCGCCCGTGCAAGGCAAGCGCGGCCGCAGTACGGTCCGGCCCCGCCTTGGGCGATAATACTGGATTTTGGCCCCCGATCCCCTCATCAGGTTTTCATGCAGCCCGATCCCCAGGCCGCGAAGCCAGCTTCTCCCGCGGCCAGCACAGCAAACAGGACCGCCCCGGTGGGTTCGGACCGGATGCCCCCGGGCATCCCCTACATCGTGGGCAACGAGGCGGCCGAGCGCTTCAATTTCTACGGGATGCGCGCCATCCTCGTTGTGTTCATGACGCAGTACCTGCGCAACCGCAGCGGGGCGCTGGCGCCGATGAGCGAGAACGACGCCGACAAATGGTACCACATCTTCGTCGCCTCGAACTACTTCTTCCCGATCTTCGGCGCCGTCCTCGCCGACGCGATCTGGGGCAAGTTCCGCACGATATTCTGGCTGTCGATCGTCTACTCCATCGGGAGCTTCGCCCTTGCCGCCGACGACACGCGCCTCGGGCTCGCCATGGGCTTGAGTCTCATCGCGATCGGCTCGGGCGGGATCAAGCCCTGCGTGTCGGCCAACGTGGGCGACCAGTTCAGCGCCTCGAACCAGCACCTGATCTCGCGCGCCTTCGGCTGGTTCTACTTCTCCATCAACGCCGGGTCGTTCGTCTCGATCCTGCTGATCCCCTGGCTGCTCCAGAACTACGGGTCCCGGGTGGCCTTCGCCGTTCCCGGAGTGCTCATGGCCCTGGCGACCCTCATCTTCTGGATGGGCCAGAAGAAGTTCGTCCACATTGCGCCAGGCGGCAGGACGTTCATCCGCGACACGTTCAACCGCGAGGGTTTCCTCGCCCTCGGGCGGCTGGCGATCATCTTCCTTTTTGTCGCCGTGTTCTGGTCCTTGTGGGACCAGAGCGGCGGGGAATGGGTGCTGCAGGCGGCGAAGATGAACCTGCACTTCCTTGGGATCAACTGGCTCGCGTCCCAGATACAGGCGGTGAACGCGATCATGATCCTGCTCTTCATCCCGCTCTTCCAGTACGTCATCTACCCGGCGATCAGCCGGGTCTACCCGCTGACTCCGCTGCGCAAGATAGGCCTCGGCCTCGTCGTGGCGGGAAGCTCGTTCCTCGTGAGCGCGTGGATCGAGCGGCAGATTTCGGCGGGCATGAAGCCGAGCATCGCCTGGCAGCTTCCGGCCTACGGGCTCCTAACGGCCGCGGAGATCATGGTGTCCATCACCTCGCTTGAATTCGCATACACGCAGGCGCCCAAGTCGATGAAGTCGATCGTCATGGCGGTGTACCTCTGGTCGATCTCGCTCGGCAACGCCTTCACCGCGCTCGTCCACGTCTTCATCGAGAACCCCGACGGCTCGCTCAAGCTGAGCGGCTCGTCCTACTACCTGTTCTTTGCGGGGCTGTCGGCGGCGTCCGCGGTCGTCTTCACGTTCTTCGCCCTGAGGCACAAGGAGAAGACCCACCTCCAGGACGAGCATCCCGGGGCCGCGCCCGCGTAGGCGCCCGCGGCCGGCGCCGGCCCGGGGGAACAGGCCGCTCAATTTGCTTTCGCACTCCGGGGGGACTATGTTACCTAGAAGAGCGCAGGTTCCCCCCTATGAACGGCTGGCTTCCAATTGCGGTGGCCGGTTTGACCGCCGGTCCGGGAGTCGAGGCAAACGACGAAAGGGGGAGGCCATGATGCCGATGTCGCCCGGCCGCGTCCGGTCGTGGCCGCCGCCTGCCGGCGCCGCCCCCGCCGCAGCCGGATCTGCTTTTCCCCGAAACCCCAAAACCCCGGGACTCCCATGACACCCCACGCCTATCTCGACCATGGAGTCAGCATCCTTAAGGCCCGCCTGGGCAGCCCGATGCCCCGCGCTGCCCCGGCGGTGGCCGCCGTCAGCCACCCGTTCATCACCCTCTCGCGCGAGGTCTGCGCGGGGGCCACGACGCTCAGCCATGCGCTCCTTCCGAGGCTCAACGCCGAGTTCAGCGAGCAGGGGGAGGAGTGGGTCCTCCTGGACAAGGACCTGCTCAGCTACGCCCTCGCCCGCCACGAGCTCCCGGAGCAGCTGGCCCGCTACCTGCCGGAGGACAAGGTCTCCGAGATCGACGCGCTGATCGGCGAGATGCTGGGCCTGCACCCGTCGCTCTGGGAGCTCGAGCACCAGGTCGCGCAGACGATCGTTCAGCTCGCCCACGTGGGCAGGATCGTGTTCGTCGGACGGGCGTCCCACCTGCTGACGCAGTCGCTTCCCGGCGGCCTCCACGTGCGGCTCGTGGCCGGGAAGGAGACCCGGGTCCGGCGCCTGATGGAGATGCAGCACGTGGGCGCGGGCGAGGCGCGGTCGCTCATCGAGCGCACCGACCTCGGCCGTCGCCGGTTCGTGAAGTCCCACTTCAGCCGCGAAATCGACGACCCGCACACCTACGACATCGTCATCAACACCGATCACATGGGGCCGGAGACCGCCGCAGAGCTCGTGATCGTGGGGCTCCGCCATAAGGCCGCCCGCGCCGCCGCCTCGCCGCAGAGGAGCCCGGGCTCGTGGCCGTCGGAGTCCGAGCAGGACGTCTGGAGCGTCCGCCACTGACCCCTTCCGGCGCCGCGCGGCTTTAGCCGCGAAGCGGCCGCAGGCTCTCCAGCGACGCCCCGGTCCGGACGTTGACCAGCGCGCAGACCTTCGGGACGTACATGCGCGTCTCCGCCGGCAGCGACGCCGCCACGCCCGCGAAGTCGCTTGCGCCGCTCGAGGCGAGCAGGCGCCTCACGCGGCCCTCGCCCGCGTTGTAGGCGGCGAGCGCCAGCGGCCAGCCCCCGAACTTTGAATAGAGCGAGCGCAGGAGGCGCGCCGAGGCGCGGGCGGACTTGTCGGGGTCGGCGCGCTCGTCCGGCAGGAAGGTGGAGAGCCCCTGCGCCCGGGCTGTCTCGGGCATCAGCTGGAAGAGGCCCCTGGCCCCCGACGGGCTGCGGGCTCCCGGGTTCATGCTCGACTCCGCCTCGGCGATCCACGCCAGCTCCGGAGGGACGCCCTCGGCGGCGAACGCCGCGCGCAGGACGGGCATGAGCGCCGCCGCGCCCGCGGGAACGGGCCGTCCGCGCTCGCGGGCGAGCCAGAGGTCGTAGTGCGGCACCGCGGAGGGCGGGCCGGGAGTGGGCGCAACCGGCCGCGCCACCGCCAGCCTCGCGGCGTCGATCTCGTCTATCCGGAGCTCGAGCCAGTCGGCGTAGTCCTCGTACCCCGGAAGGGCGCGCAGCGCCGCGAGCGCCGCACGGGCCTCGGTCTCGAACCCGGCGAGCTCCTCGAGCGAGTTGTTGTCGAGCGCGTGCTGCAGGCGCGCCGCAAACTGGTCCCACTCGTCCTTCGTCGGGAACCGGTACTCTTCCTTGACCTCCGGCGACGCGTACGCTTCGAAGAGCTGTTGGCCGAGGCTGTAGAGGTCGTCGGTGCCCGCGGGTTCCGGCGTGGGAGAAGGCGCCGGCTGAGCCCCCGCCGCCAGGGCAGAGCCCGCCAGGAGGATTGTCCAGCGCGCGCGCATGTCTTCCGGGAAGAGCCCGATTGGCGGGGGGCGCCGCCTAGCCCCCGGCCGCGGGCTTCGTCGCGTAGGTGCGGCTGTGGCCCGTGGCGGGGATCGACACCGTGTAGTGCAGGCCGTCCGGGTCCACCGCCAGGTGGATGTAGTTCCCGTCGCACTTCTCCGGGATGTTGGCGATGAACGCGTCCGCCGTGTTGTTCTGTCCATCGGGGCGGACGTTCTTGTGGAGCTGGTACATGGCCTGGATGCCGGGGGAGCTCCTCAGGGCGTCGATCGTGGAGCCGGCTGTGCCCTTGCGCGCACCGTTGTTCATGACGGAGACGGTGGGCGCCAAGCTGTGGACGAGGACCGGGTTGTTGCTCAGGTCCAGGCCGTGGTGGTCCACTTGGTAGACGTCCACCTGGCCGACCCGGTTGACGGGCGTCACGAGAGCCCCCTCGGTGTTCCACGTGAGGTCGCCGCCGTCGAAGAAGCGGAACGGGCCGAAGCGGAGCAGGAGGACGATGCTGTTCGCGTTGTCGGTCGTGTCCGCCGGGTGGACGGTGTTCTCCGCGGCCCGCGGGTTGGGATCGGCGCCGGGCGGCGCCGGGATAAACTGCTGGCGGGCGCCGAGGCATTGGAGCGTAAGGGCAGGGGCCCCCGCGGGGGACCGCAGCGGGATCCGGTCGCCCGGGTGGAGGATGCTCCGGCCCTCCGCGGGGAAGTCGCGGTAGGGGCGCAGCAGCATGACCCAACGGGTGTCGGTGGGGTTGTTGTCGGGATCGTGCGTGGGGAAGCCGTTGTTGTAGACCTGCCCGACCGGGATCAGCGCCGCGAGCTCGGCGGCGCCGCCGTAGTGGTCCATGTGGAAGTGGGTCGTGACGAGGTGGTCTATCCGCTTCAGGCCCGCGACGTCGGCGGCGACGTGGCGGATGCGACCAGAGTCGCGTGAGCCCGGGCTCCCGGCGTCGACCAGCACCGACTCCCCTGCAGGCGTCACGATGAGGGTCGCGCCGCCCCCCTCGACGTCCACCCAGTAGATATCGAGCCGGCCGTCGGACGCGCCGGCGAACGCCGGGACGGCGGCGAGTAGTCCGGCGGTCTGCAGGAGGAGGCGGAGGAGGCGGGAGGCCATGGGTTCAGGCCCGTTGGGGGGCGGCACAAGGGAGCCGGTCACCGGAGCCCGGGTCAATTTCCATCGGGCCTGTAGCTCACCTTGACGCCGTCCTTTGTCATCGGCTCGGCAACGACGCTGCCCGCCATTCCCTGAGATCCTGCGCCAACGTTCATGCTGCCCCACGGCGCGATACGCTGAACGGCCGCGAGGAGCCGGCCCTGGAAGGCCGCGCGGGTCGCGGTCTTGAACCGTCCGCCGTAGCTTAGGTCACCGGTATCGAGTCCGATCAGGCGGCCGTCGCCCGCGACCTCGACCGTAACCTCGGGGCTCGCGTCGGTCACCGCGACGCCGTGGTCGTCGACCACGGTGATCTCGTAGAGTTCGATGTCGCCGGGCAAGGGCTTCGCCTGGCGCTCAACCTGCAGCCTCGCGGGCTTGCCCGCCGTCTGGAGTTTCTGTTCGGAGACCTGCTTTCCGGCGCGGTAGCCGGTCGCCGACAGGACACCGGACTCATAGGGCACCGTCCAATCGCTCGAGCACACGTCGCGGGGGACCGCGTGGCGGCCCAGGGAGCGCCCGTTCAGGAACAGCTCGGCCTCGTCGCAGTTCGTGGCCACGCGGACATGGATGGGGGCGCCATCCGGCCAGTTCCACTTGAGGAACGCGGGCGCGGGCCGCCAGACGAACTCGGGCTTCTCGCCGGAGAGGCAGAAGAGCTGGAGCACCGGGTCGCTCCGCCAGTAGGCGCAGCGCTGGTAGAACTCGGGCTTTCGGCCCCCTGCCAGATCGAGGAACCCGGAGCCAGACCCGCGGCGCGGGAAGCCGTGCGCCTCGCCGAGGTAGTCGACGCCCGTCCATATGAACTCCCCGATGACATAAGCGTTGTCCCGCACGCCGAGCCAGTTGTAGGCCATGTTGCCGGTCTCGGTGCCAAGGCAGAGGCGGTGGGGGAAGCGTTCCCGCTCGGGGGCGTAGGTCTTGTCGCCGTAGAGACGGTCGATGTAGTTGTACCCCGCAATGTCGAGCGCGTCCATGAAGCCGTTCCGCGACGAGACGTGGGACTGGTCGCAGGCCGAGGTCGCCGGGCGGGTGGGGTCCTCCTCGTGGCATATGGCGACAAGCTCCCGGGCAATCTTGGCGCCGCCGTCCTCGAGCTGGTTCGGAATCTCGTTGCCGATGCTGTAGAGGACCACGCAGGGGTGGTTGCGGTCGCGTCGCAGCATGGCGCGCAGGTCCGCGTCGTGCCACTGGTTGAAGTAGAGGTGGTAGCCGTAGAGCGACTTGCCCCGGGTGTCCTCCGTGGGGTTGTAGGTCCAGTCCCTCGTCCACTCGTCAAACGCCTCATCAAAGACGTATAGGCCCAGCCGGTCGCACAGGTCGTAGAATTCCGGGGCGAAGGGATGGTGGCTCGTGCGGATGGCGTTGCAGCCCATCTCCTTCAGTCGTGCGAGGCGAAAGGCCCAGACCGCCTCGGGGACCGCGTTTCCGAACGAGCCGGCGTCCTGGTGGAGGCACAACCCGTTCAGCTTGGTGGGCCGGCCGTTCACGAACAGGCCCCGATCCGGGTCGAACACGAGCTGGCGGATGCCGAAGGTCGTGACGGTCTCGTCGAGCGTCTCCCCGTCCATCCTGAGGGTGCTGCGCAGCCGGTAGAGCTCCGGCGCGGCGTCGGACCAGAGGCGGGGCTTGGGCACCGTGACCCACTGGGTGACGCGCTGGCCGGGGTGCAGGCTCTCGAGGGCGAGCGTGGATTCGGTGCCCGCGGCGACTGTCCCATCCGGCGCCAGCACGGTGCTCAGCACGGTCACTTCGCGTTTGGCTGGGTGCGCGTGCCAGCTGTCCTTGAGCCACGCCTGCCGCTCCCCCTCCGTGAGGAAGTGGGCGTCGATCGTCATGGCGGACTGGACGACTGCCTGTTCGGGCGACACCTCGGGGGTCGTGACGCTGACGCCGCCGTCGAGATGGAAATGCGTGTAGCCGGTGACGATGAGGCGCACGTGCCGGTAGATCCCCGAACCCGCGTACCAGCGCAGCGAGGGCTCGAGCGAGTCGTCGACGCGGACGGCCAGCACGTTGGGCGAGCCGTCGGTCCTCAGGTAGTCCGTGAGGTCGTAGCGGAACCCGACGAAGCCGTAGGGCCGGCGCCCGAGGAACTGGCCGTTGATCCAGACCTCGCTGTTCATGTACACGCCGTCGAACTCGACGACGACCTTGCGGCCGGCCTCGGCGGGCCGCGCGAAGCTCTTGCGGTACCAGCCGATCCCGTGCGCGAAGAAGCCGCCGTTCGGCTCGCCCTCCGGCGGAGGGCTGAGGGGCAGCTCGATGCTCCAGTCGTGCGGAAGGTCGAGCGTGCGCCAGCCCGAGTCGTCGAACGCGGGCTGCCTCGCCGCCGGGTCGTCGCCGAGGCGGAATCTCCAGCCCGCGTCGAGCGGGATCCTCTCCCGCGGGCCCGGCGCCGGGTCTGCGGCGAAGAGGGGGGCGCAGGCGAGGAGCGCGAGGGCGGCAAAGCGGAGCGCGCACAGGGGCGCAGGGGGAGGGATGCGGTGGGCCATGGCGGGGGCGGGGTTCTTTCGCGGGATTGGCGCGGCGACGATTCGTGTTTCGTTTCTGGCGCCGATCATCACCATGCGGCGATTCGGAGCAAGACCTCAACACCGGCAGAAGCCCCATGAACTACAGGACCCTCGGCAGGACCGGACTGAAGGTGTCCGTCCTCGGTTTCGGCGGATCGTCGCTCGGCTCGGTGTTCCGTGAGATCGACGAGAAGGAGGGCGTCCGCACCGTGCACGCGGCCGTCGAGCACGGGATCAACTTCATCGACACGTCCCCGTTCTACGGGCTCACGCGCGCGGAGACGATCCTCGGCAAGGCGCTCCGCCAGATCCCTCGCGAGAGGTACATTCTGGCGACCAAAGTGGGGCGCTACGGCTACAAGGAGCGGGACTTCGACTTCTCGGCAGCGCGCGTCACGCGGAGCGTGGACGAGAGCCTGGAGCGCCTGGGCACCGACCATGTCGACTTCATCCAGGTCCACGACATGGAGTTCGGAAGCGCCGACCAGATTGTCGCCGAGACGCTTCCCGCCCTGCGCCGCGTGCAGGCCGCCGGCAAGGCGCGCTTCGTCGGCGTCACGTGCCTGCCGCTGCGCCTCCTGAGCTCGGTCGTGGACCAGGCCGAGGTCGACCAGGTCCAGTCCTACTGCCACTACTGCCTGAACGACACCTCGCTCGCCGCGCTCCTGCCCCATCTCCGGGAAAAGGCAATAGGCGTGATCAATTCCGCGCCGATCGCGATGCGCCTCCTGAGCCTGGAGGGGCCGCCCGCCTGGCATCCCGCGCCGCAGGCGCTCCGGGAGCGGTGCGCCGAGGCGGCGAGGTACTGCGCCGATCGCGGGGGCGACCTGAGCCGGCTGGCGCTGCAGTTCTCCGTGGCCAATCCCGACATCGCCTCGACCGTCGTGGGCACGGCGAGCCCGGAGCGGATCGAAAGGAACATCCGCGAGATCGAGGAGCCGATCGACGCGGAGCTGCTGGCGGGGGTGCAGCGTATCCTGGCGCCGGTGCACGGCGTCACCTGGCCCTCGGGCCGGCCGGAGAACAACTGACCCCGCGCCCCGCGGGTCCCGGCGGAGCGCGGACGGCCTTCGGCAGATCCGCAAAATCTGCGAGGGGATTCGCAAACCATGCGCAGCTTGCCCGGGCGGGAAAGGGGTACTCTCGGCCGCGTGAGCCATACCCCATGGCCTCGGATCTCGTGCCTCCTGCTGGGCGGAGTCCTGGCAGGCTGCGCCCAGAACAGGGGCCCTGCGACGGGCGCATACGTCCGCGAGTTCGAGTCGGCCGCGTCGGCCCTCTCGGGCCAGATACGGGAGCTCCCGCGGGTGGCCCCTCCCGCCAAGCCGACCCTCCCCGCCAACCCGACGCCGGAGGAGCAGCGCATCTACGACGGCATGGACCGGATCTATCCCCTCTTCGTGAACCAGTACTACGGCTCGGTGTACGAGCGGTGCCAGACCCTCGCGCAGCTCTGCGGCCAGGCGCAGGACCGCATCGCGGCGATCAAGACCGACGGCGTCGACTCGGCGGCCGTCCAGCTGGCGACCGTGGCAGGGCAGGCCATGGGCAACAAGCGGGCGTTCTTTGTCGAGCTCGGCCGCTTGGCCGCGCTCAACCGGGATGCGCTCAAGCGCCGCCGCACCACGGACGCCGTGGACGATTTCCTCCAGGCGATCATGGACGGCTCCTTGGACAGGCTGGCCAACTGCGGCGACGACGACCGGGTGGCGGCCGGGGTCGTCTCCAGGCTTAAGGAGGCCGCGGATGCGGCGGCGAAGCGCCAGGAGGACACGGACGCCGTCGTCGATCAGGTGGCCCGCGGGACCGCGGCCGCCGCGGAGCTCGAGCGCGGGATGGTCGAGTGCCGGTCCGGCAGGGCGAAGCTGGCGGCCGACCTCAAGGCGAAGTATCCGGGGCAGGACTGGACCGCGCTGACCCAGGCGCCGCCGCCCGCGAAGCGGTAGCTCGACCGCGCTCTCACCCCGGGGGCCGGCCCGCCGGACCCTCGTCGGGCAGCGGGATGTCCCTGCGGATCTCCTTGTGGAAGCGGGCCCGCATGTCCCCGAGCCAGGAGTCCATGAAGCGGTCCGCGAGGTTGAGGGGCATCGTCTTGTCCACGCCGGAGTCCAATGTGGAGAAGAGGACCCGGCCCGTCGGGTCGATGATGGCCGACTCGACGTCGTAGCCCGACGAGACCACGTAGAGGTGGTTCTCGAGGGCGCGCGCCTTGAGCAGCGTCAGGTACCCGCCCGCGGCCGGGACAAAGAGGATCTCCGCCCCCTGGACCGCCATGGCGCGGGCCGCGTCGACGTACTCGGCGTCCCAGCAGATCATGAGTCCTATCCTGCCGAAATCGGTGTCGAAGACGGGATAGGCCCCGCCCGGCGTGAGTCCGCCCTCGACCTCCTCGCGGGGCAGGTGGACCTTCCGGTACTTGCCTGCCACGCGGCCGTGCCGGTCGATCAGGACGGCCGTGTTGTAGTCGGTGGCGCCGTCCCGCTCGGTGAGCCCGGCCACGATGTACATCCCGTACGTGCGGGCCTTCTCGCCCAAGCGCTCCGTGCTGGGGCCGGGGATCGCCTCCGCGGCGCCGGCATAGGGCCTCGAACTGCCCTCAAGGAGCAGCTCCTCGCCCAGGCAAACGATGTCCGGCTTGTCCTCGGCGGCGCGGTCGAGCGCCCTGAGCCACGCCCCGAGGTTATCGGGGGCGCCTCGCGGATGCAGGGAGACGGTCCCGGCGCGGACCCACCGGGCGGGCGGCGGCTGCGCCTCCCCGAAGGTGATGTCGTCCCACCACACCGTGCCCCGCGGGGCCCAGCCGAGCGTAAGCTCTATCCTCGCGCGCGCGGCCTGCGGCGGGGCCGGCACGCACAATGTCACGCGCGTCCAGTCCCCCTCCGCCGCGCTCTCGTAGGCGTAGTCGGGCTGGCCCGTGCGCAGGCCCTGGGCGTCAAGCCAGTCGATCCGGGCCACGATCTCGCGCGCCTGGTCGGCGACCGACTGCGCGCGGTAGTAGGCGGTCAGCCGGTAGTACTGCGAGCCCCTGATGCCGCCCGCGGTGTAGGCCCATCCCCCGTACTCGGCGGGGTTGCCGCCCCCCGAAATCGCCAGCGCGTCGGGGGCCGAGCGGAAGTGAGCCGTGTCCACGTAGCACCTCGGCCGGATCTCATCGCGCGGGGCCCACGCGGACCATCCGGCGTCCCGGCCGAAGTCGCGCAGCTCGAGGCGCAGCGGGCCGCCCGCCTGGCCGGCGCACGGGGGGACGAGCGCCGCCATGAGGAGCGCGCCGAATGTGGGGAGGTGGGCGATGGACCGCATGGCGGCTTTCCGGGACCGCCGCAAGCCTCTCCCGCAACGGCGCCGAAGGCAAGTGGCGGCTGGGGCTTAGGGCCGGCCGGGTTGGTTGTTGCCGAGCGTCCGGTGTTTCCATTCTGTCGGGGGTGTCCGTTGCCGGCGGTGGTCACCCGACGCCGCACCTTCTGCGAGCACCCCTCCCCATCCATGAGCGAAACAGCCCCCCGTCGAACCGCCTCCGAGATGATTATCGGCTACTTCAGGGACTTCGGCGTCCTGCGGGAGACCCGCAAGGAGTACTGGGGCATCCAGATCATCAACTTCCTCGACTGCACGGCGTACTTTGGCCTCCTGACGATCGCGGCCGTATTCCTCTCGGACGACCTCGGGATGAGCGACCGCGGGGCCGGCTACACGATCACGCTCTTCACGTCGGCCGTGTCGCTCTTGCTGATGTTTTCCGGGATGGCCACGGACTGGCTCGGGATCCGGCGCTCGCTCAACGTCGTCCTCGGCGGCCAGCTCGTGCTGCGCCTCGCGATGCTCTGGGTCGGGCTCACCCCGTCCCTGCCGCACCGGGGCCTCCTGGCCGGCGCCATCTTTTTCCTCATGGCGCCGTTCATCGCGGGCCTGCAGACCATCTTCCAGGCGGGGACCAACCGGTACACGAGCCGCAAGTCGCGCAGTGCCGGCTTCAACCTCTGGTACCTCTTCATGAACGTCGGGGCCGCGGCGGCCGGCTTCTCGATCGACATCGTCCGCAAGGTCCTGCACGTCGGCAACGTCCACATCTTTACGCTGGGGGTGGCCATGGCCGTCCTCAGCCTCATCACCGCGAAACTCTTCATCAAGAGCGAGGACCAGCTGGTCGCGGCCGACGAGCCGCCGGAGGAGCAGGAAAAGGACAAGAAGGTGGTGCGCAAGAACCCCCTGAAGGTGTGGCGCGAAATGATCCGCGAGCCGGCGCTCCTTCGCCTGGCGGTGCTGGTCGCGCTCATCGTCGGCGTGCGGGCCGTCTACACCTACCTGTACATCCTGATGCCGAAGTACTGGCTGCGCACGATCGGGCCGGACGCGGCGTTCGGGACCCTGAACGCGATCAACCCGATCGGGATCGTGATCGGGCTCATCTTCTTCATCCCGTTCGCGAACCGTTGGCCGGTGTTCAAGATGCTCGTTTACGGGGCCATGATCTCGTCCGTCGCCCTCCTGCCCATGGCGCTTCCATGGACCATCTACGGGATGAGCATCCAGAGCGCCCACTATGTCATGGCGCTCCTGTGCATGGTGCTGGTGACGATCGGCGAGGTGGTGTGGTCGCCGAAGCTCTACGAGTACACGGCGGCGATCGCGCCCAAGGGCCAGGAGGGCGCCTACCTCGGGCTTTCGCTGATCCCGTGGTTCCTCGCGAAGACGCTTGTGAGCTTCCTGTCCGGGCACCTGCTGGAGCGCTGGTCGCCCGAGAAGGTCACGATCAACGGCGTCTCCGTCCCGCTGCAGCAGGCGATGGTCGCCCACCAGCTCGACTACTGGCACCGGCCCGAGGCCATGTGGCTTGTCCTCGGGGCCTACGCGCTCGCGGGCTGCATCATCGCGGCCTTCCTCGAGAAGTGGCTCACGAAGGGCGTGGTCGAGCACCCGGCCACTCCGAAGCGCTAGCGCGGGGGGGGCGGGCCGCCGGGGCGCCCGCCCGCCGGACCCGCGCGCGGCTACTGGATCCCGAGCTTCTTCAGGAACGGCCCGATCGAGCGCGGCCGGCCTAGGAAGTCCTCGATCGAGACGCTCACGTCGCGGGAATCGCCCTGCGAGTAGATCTCCTGGCGCATCCGCATGCCGGCGCCCCGGTCGAGGAACCCGTCCGGAGCGGCCTTGAACACCGTGGCCATGTCGGCCGCGATCGAGTCCGCCCAGGCGTAGCCGTAGTAGCCGGCGTCGTAGCCCACCAGATGCCCGAAGTAGGCCACGAAGGCCGTGTCGTCAG
Source organism: Opitutaceae bacterium (assembly GCA_003164715.1). Taxonomy (GTDB): domain Bacteria; phylum Verrucomicrobiota; class Verrucomicrobiia; order Opitutales; family Opitutaceae; genus Palsa-1447. The sequence goes on from PLTZ01000013.1 coordinate 123,293, forward strand.
GCAGCGGGAAGAAGACGTCGGCGATGACCTTGTTGCTCTCGGCCTGGCTGTCGACCGGCGCGAGCGCCGGCCGCGGCCCGTGGAGCCGCAGGTCGAGCAGCGCGAACGAGAGCTGGCGCCGGTAGAAGACGCCGATCGTCGCCAGGCGCACCTCCTGCAGGCGGCCGAGGGTCTCCGCCGGAATCTTCTTTGTCGGGTCGCGGTAGTCCGCGGCGAAGGTGTCCAGGACGCTCTTGTCGTACGTCCAGTTCTCCAGCATCTGCGAGGGCGCCTCGACGAAGTCGCGCGGGACGTTCGTCCCGGCGAAGCGGAAGCGGTGCGCGCGGGTGAGGATCGCGTGCATGGCGTGTCCGAACTCGTGGAAGAGGGTCGTCACCTCCTGGTGGTTGAGGAGGGCGGGCGCCCCGTTGGCCGGCTGCGGGAAGTTGCACAGGAGCGCCACCGTCGGCCGCAGGTAGGGGCCGCCCGGCTGCACGTGCCCCTCCTGGATCGGGAACTCCGCGAAGTGGTTGTACTTCCCCTCGCGCGGGAACATGTCGAGGTAGAACAGGCCCATCGGCTCTCCGGTCTTCGCATCGGTGACGCCCCATAGGGTCACCCCGTCGGCCCACGCGTAGGGCGGCTCGAGCTGCTCGAACTTGAGCCCGAAGATCGACTGGTAGATCGCGAACATGCCGCGCAGCACGTTCTCATAGGGGAAGTAGACCCGCAGGGCCTCCGAATCGACCGTGTACTTCGTCTTCACGAGCTGGTTCTGGTAGTAGCGCCAGTCGGCGAAATCGATCTGGGCCTTCGGGTCGCCGGTGTCGGAGACCTTGAGGGCCCGCATCTCGGCGAGCTCCGCGTCGAACTTCGGCTGGATGCCGCGGACCAGGTCCTCGATGAACTTGGTCGCCGTGGCCCCGTTCTTGGCCATCTTGACCTCCGTCTTGTAATCGTCCCACGAGGCGTAGCCCAGCTTCCTGGCGATCTCGGCCCTGATCGCCACGATCCTGTTGAGGAGCGGCACGTTCACGGCCTGCGCCAGGTGGAACTCGGCGACGCTCACCTTCCTGCGGGTCGCCGCCACGGAGCAGTTCTGCTCCACCATCTGGCGCTGGGGCGTCACGCTGACGAGGATCGTGTAGGCGTCGTCCCCGGTCTTGATGCCCGGGGAGCCGAGGAAAGAGTCGGGGACTCCCGCCAGCTCGGCGCGGGTGAAGACGGGCGCCACGCGGGTGTTCACGATGTTGGTCTCAAAGTCGGTCTCGAGCGGGCTCAGCTCCTTGAAGAGGGCCTCCACCTCCTTGCGCGCGGCGGCCGGCAGCTCGAAGCCCTCGCGCCGGTAGTCGCGCAGGGTGAAGTCGAAGAGCCGCTGGTCCTCGCCCGTGAGCGCCGGCCTCCTTGCGGCGACAGCCTTCAGCGCGGCGTAGAGGTCCTCCCGGTAGCCGACCCCGATGTCCCACTGCTGCAGCCGCTTGCCCGCCTCGTCGGCGGCGTCGCGCACCTCCTTGCGGGTGCTCGTCTGCTGGATGAAGCCGATCCGGTTCTCCACCATGCCCGCGTCGGCCTCGAGGGCGTCCAGGGCCACGAACGTGCTCTCGAAGGTCGCGGCCGCCAGGTCCTGCCTGGCGATCCGGTCGATGGCGGCGTCTCCGGCGGCCATGGCCGCCGCCGCGGAGGCCTTGATCTGGTCCGGGGTCGTCTCGAAGGGGGGCACGCGGATCTCCGATTTGAACGGGGCCGCGAGGGCTTGGAAGTCCGCGACCGTCCGCAGGGGGGCGGCGCGCAGGACGAGGGGCAGGGCGATGAGGACCGCCCATCCGGGGGCGCGCAGATTTCTCATCCCGAAAGCTTTGATTGCGTTCGCGGCGCGCGTCAACACACCGCCTGCCGTGGTCCCCGCCCGGCGGTCGCGCCCCGCGATCTAAGAAGGCCCGAGCGGACAGCGGGGCCCCTGCGACCGGGGCCAGCCTTGTGGCAGGAATACGGCGCTTGCGTTGCCTCTGCCGCCGATCCACATCAGTGGGCAAGACGCTCGCGTCCGATTTGGATCCGCCGCTTGACCCCGATGGCCTGCTTCGCTCGCCCCGGCTCCGTCTGCGCCATCCGGACGAGACCCGCCCCCGAAAGAGAAGCCAATCCCAGAGATGAACACCCTGAGCCCGCTCCTGATCCTGATCTCTACAGCCTGCGCCGCCCCCGCAGCCGCCCTCCTTTCGGTCGCCGACAGCGTGGCCCCCGCGGCCCCGGCCGTCCTGCACCCCCTGCAACCCTCGGCCGTGAGGCTCGACGGCTGGCTCGGCGCCCGAATTGACGCCAATGAGAGCCGCCGCCTGCTGCTCGTGGACACCGAGCCCCTGCTCGCCGGCTACCGGCACCGGCCCGGGGACCAGCCCTGGATCGGCGAGCACGTCGGCAAGTGGCTGCATGCGGCGACCCTTGCCTGGGCCTACTCGGGCGACGAGGCGCTGCGCCGCAAGCTCGACTCCGTCGTCGCGTCGCTCATCGCGACCCAGGAGGCCGATGGATACTTGGGAACCTACACCGCCGACAAGCGCTTCGGGCTTTACGACGGCGCGGACTGGGACGTGTGGTGCCACAAGTACAACCTGATCGGGCTGCTGACCTACTACAGGTACACCGGCAACCCGGCCGCGCTGGCCGCGTCCCGCAGGATCGGGGACCTCTTGTGTGCGACCTTTCCCGCAAAGAAGAGCATCCTTTTGGCGGGGACGCACATGGGCATGGCCGCCACCAGCGTCCTCAGCCCGATGGTGGACCTCTACCGGCTCACCGGCGACGCCCGCTACCTTGAATTCGCCAAGTACATCGTCCGCTCCTATGAGGAGAAGGACGGTCCGGACATCGTCCGGACGCTCCTGGCGCCCGGCGGCTCGGTCGACCGCGTCGCCAACGGCAAGGCCTACGAGATGCTCTCCAACCTGGTCGGCCTGACGGAGCTCTACCAGGTGACGGGGGACCCCCGGCTCCTCCGGGCGGTCGAGAACGCCTGGGCCGACATCACCCGCAACCGCCTCTACATCACCGGCACCGCCAGCATCCACGAGAGATTCGGCAACACCCACGAGCTGCCGAACGGGGACTTCGCCCACCTCGGCGAAACCTGCGTGACCACGACGTGGATCCAGTTGAACGCGGCCCTGCTCGCGCAGACCGGCGAGGCCAAGTACGGCGACGAGATCGAGCGCTCGCTCTACAACCAGCTGACCGCCGCGCAGGAGCCGCAAAGCGGCGACTGGTGCTACTACACGGCGCTGGAAGGGGTGAAGCACTACGACAAGGAGATCACGTGCTGCCACTCGAGCGGGCCGCGCGCCCTGGCGCTGGCCCCGACGCTGGCCTACCTCGAGACGGGCGGCGTGATCTGCGTGAACACGCTGGAAACCTCCACGGCCCGCTTCCAGGTCGGGGGCCGGGCCGTCGAGGTGAGGCAGGAGAGCGGGTTCCCGTACGAAGGGCGGTCGACGCTGACGGTAAGGACGCCCTCCGCGGTCCGGTTCACCCTGAAGATCCGGGCCCCGGCCTGGGCTGAACCGCTGCGCGCGGGCGAGGCGTCCAGCCGGGACGGCTGGGTCACGCTGCCCGAGCGCGACTGGAGGGACGGCGACCAGGTCGCGTTGAGCTTCAACCTGAGCGCCCGCATGATTCACGGCGACTTCACCAACCATTCCCGCGTGGCCTACGCCTGGGGTCCCTTCATCCTGGCGCTCGATGATGGGCTCAACCCTGATCATGGGGGAAGCGGCACCCCGCAGTTTGTCCGCGTCGTCGACGACAGGGTCCCGACCCTGGCGCCCGATAAGCGCCGCATTGCCCTCCAGGTGGCCGTCCGCGGGGAGTGGGATGTCAACCCGTACCCGGCCACGCTGGTGCCGTTCGCGGAGGCCGGGGCCGGCGGCCAGCCGTATGCGGTGTGGCTTCGCGCCCCCTGAGGCGGACGAGTACAGGATGCGGCCGAGGTTTGCAGCCGAGCGCTGTCCGGGCGGTGGATAACCCAGATCCTCTTTAGCCGGTAGGGGCCGGCGGCTGCCCGCCGGCGGTGGCCGAGCCGGCCGCACTCCTGACGAGCGAATGCGAGCGCCTGATGAGGGGGGCCTCGAGAAAGGCGTAGGACAGCCTGGCGGCGCCATAAATCGCCGCAAACACCACCGCCATCAGGAGGATCGCCCGCGGCGCCCCCAGGGCCGGGGCCGTGCCGAGGACGCCGTAAAAGAGGGCGAGCGCAATCGGCATGTGGAATAGGTAGACGAAGTAGCTGAGCCTTCCCGCCTCGACGAGGGGTCGCAACTCCATGAGCCGCCGCACCGGCCCGAAGTCTGAGGCGCACAGGTCGAGCAGCGCCACGCAGCCCGCGGATATCACGGTGTTGTAGAGCGGCACAAGGTACCGGGTCGCACCTCCGAATTTCCCCGAGGAATAGAGACCCAAGAAGGCCATGGAGGAGAGGAGGACCGCGACGGTCGCGGCGTGCCTCCGGAACCCAGGCCAGCCCGGCTCGCCCCGCGGCGCGATTGCGAGCAGGCCGCCGAGGAGGAAGCCGTCCAGCCTGCTCGGAAGCAGCACAACGAGGGAGGCGTCCGGATTCTGGACGAAAAAATAGCACGCGTAGCGGAGTAGGACCGACCCGAGCGCGAGGGACCACAGCCACCACGCGAGCTGGCGCCTTGGGATCAGGAAGACGCAGACGCTGATGAGGACGTAGAACTGCATTTCGACCGCCAGCGACCACAGGACGCGAAGCCAGTCGTTGCCCAGGTAGCCGAGCGAGGCCATGTAGAGGTTCTGGACGAAGGCCAGGTAGCTCCAGAACGGGATGGCCGAGTTGAAGAGCCGGTCGGCGCCCGGCCAGCCGGCGGGCCACAGCGCCCTCGCCGCCACGAACGAAAGGAGCAGCAGGGCATAGGGTGGCCCGATGCGAAACGCCCTGCGGACCCAGAAATCCAGGAACGAAAGCCGCCCCCTCTCATGGGAGACGAGGCCCTGTGTTATCAGGTATCCCGAGAGCACAAAGAAGAGATTCACCCCGATCCATCCATAGCCCGCGAACGCCATGAGGCCGGGCATCCCGGAATACGCCGCCGCCCTCGTCGGCAATGCGATCAGGTGGTACGCGAGGACCCATAGTATCGCGCAGCCCCGCAGACCGTCCAGTGCCGCCTGCCTGTTCATACGGGCTGGCGGATTCCTGGAGATTGCGTTTGCCCCGTCGCTCATGATCGCGCGCCGACCGGAACTCTGCACTGCGGGGAATGCGGCTCATGCGCCGGGCCCCGGGGGTGGCTGGGCGCGATCATCATCAGGGACTCGCCCTCTCCAGCACGAGGGTAAGAAGGGCGGCGTGCTTTGCACGCGCCGCGATCCGATCGAGGCGCATCGGGATGGATGATGAGCCGAGAGTCCATCATGCCTTCTTCCTGATGGGCACAAAACGGCAAATCTGGTGGGGGGTAGGGGTGGGCCATGGGCAAGTGCGTCTGCTGCGGGGCTTACTATCGCGAGGCGCGGATCTATTCCAGCATTCTAAGCGCCGACGGGTTTCCCGGCCGCAGCTGCAGGACCCTTTCAACGTCGGCAATCGCCTCGTCTCTACGGACCGCTTGCAGCAGGGCGGCGCCACAAGGGCCTACCGGGGCGCCGGCTCCGCCGGCGCCGTGTGCCAGGCGGCGCCCTGGTCGATCCATGTGCGGAGAAGCGCGATTTCAGAGCCGCTCAGGCCCTGGAATTCGTCCCTGTGTTTCAGCGGCGGCATCTCGAGGTCCTCCACCTCGTCCGATGCGAACTCGACGAGCTGGCTGTCGGCTCCGTGGCCGGGGGCAATCGCCGGCTCCCCGCTCCGTCCGCCCTTCAGGAGCGACTCCCTTGAGGTGATGCTGAACCTGGCCCTCGGCTTCTCCCCGCTGTGGCACTTGACGCAGGAGCGCTCCAGGACGGGGTACACGTCGCGCGAAAAGTCCACGGTCGTCCCCCCGGTCGCCGTCACGCCCTCGGCTGCGGGGAGTCGCGACGGTGCCGCCTTCTCCTTTTCACACGCGACGCTCTCATAGGAGGCGACCAGGGCCTCCACCGCTGGCAGCGGGCGCGAGTCCGCAGCGGTCCGGATCGTCTGCAGGAGGGCCATGGTCGCCCAGGCCGTCCCCCCGGCGGAGATCCACTGGTCGTTGCCGTGCGGGAAGCCGCTGTCAAAGTGCGGCTGGAACGGCCAAGTCCGGCTGCGCACCCACCATGAGCCGTCCTCGTACTGGGTTCGCAGGAGGAACTGGACGGCGCGCGAGTAGGCCGGGTCCTCGACCGAGATGCGGGCGCCCTCGTGAAGTGCGAACAGCGCCTCCCCCGTCGCCCAGGCGTCGCTCTCGAGGCCGTCGAGCTGCGCCCATCCTCCGTCGGGCCTCTGCTTCCCGAGGATCGAGGCGGCGAGCCCTTCGAGGCGTCGCGGGGGCTCGCCGGCCCATGCGAGCCCAAGGAGCTGCGAGACCTGGTCGCCGAAAGTCCCCGCCTCGGACTTCCAAAGCCAGCGGCGCGCCCTGGACATGCAGGCGCGAGTTTCATCCCCGGAGTAGGGGAGCGGGTAGAGCTGGACGGCTCGCACGGCCCAGGCCGTCGCCGCGATCCTGCCCCCCTCCAGGGGCGGGCGCAGGTCCGTCCAGTGCCAGGAGCCGTCCGGGCTTTGGCCGTTCACGAGGTACCGAACGAAGGCCTCGGTCATCGCGTCGGGCGCGTACCCCAGGGCGCGCAGCTCCATCAGGCCGTACCCCAACTGCACTGGCGCGTCGGGTATGGGATCCTCCATCTCACGCGCGGACTCCACCAGGGGACGCCACATCTGCAGCTGCGCGGCCAGCTGGTGCCCCAGGGCCGTTTCGTCGACCCGCAGGCCCCGCTCGGCGCCCCAGGCGAACGCCACCGCCGGCAGATACTCGTGGTGGCAGGAGACGCACTTCGCCTCGTCGCGCACAAACCGGTTGTTGACGAAGTTCGTGGAGGCCCTCTGCAGGAGGTCGATCGCCCTCTGGGCGCGTTCCCGAACAGGGACGGCGTCGGGCATGAGCCGGGCCGAACGGGGCCTTGCCGGGGGTGCGGCGGGCGTCGTCTTCGCCCCGGCGCTCTCGAGAAACGCGACGAGCTGCGTGTGGGGCCCCGATTTCAGCGCAAACGTAAGCGCCGTGGCGCCCTCCTCGTTCGCCTCGTTCACGTTTGAGCCCCGCGCCATGAGCAGGCGGGCGATCGCCGGGTCGCCCTGCTCGCTGTAGCCGGCAAACACCATGGGAGCGGTCCCGTGCCCCCACGGCGACTTGAAGTGGAGGTCGGCCCCCTTGGCGACCAGCTCGGCCGCGAGGGCCGTGTGGCCCGAGTAGAGCGCCCAGTTGAGGGCGTGTCCCGCGAAGTCCGCGTCGAAATTGATGTCGGCGCCGTGATCGAGGAGCCTCAGCAAGGCGGCCTCATCGCCGAAATAGGCAGCCATCGCGAGCGGGGAGGCCACGAGTCCCTTGGCCTGCTGGGGGCTGGCCCCGCGGTCCAGCACCAGCGCGAGCGTCTTTGGATCTCCCCCGTAGACTGCCTTGAGCGCAACATACTCCTGGCCCCCTTTCTTCGCGTGGGTGTCGGCGCCCGCGTCCAACAGGAGGGCGACAATCCGGTGCGAATCCCGATGCGCCGCCGCCGACATCAGCGGCGTAAGCTCCAGCTTCGAGGCGGTGTTCGGGTTTGCGCCATGCGCAAGCAAAGTGCGCACGATGTCCTCGTTCCCTGCGCCATAGAGTAGCGGCGTCGCCCCGTCGTCATCAAGAGCGTCCGGCTTGGCGCCCCGCTCGAGAAGGACGTCCACGGCCGCGGCGTCGCCCCGGTAGGCTGCGATGTGGAGCGCCGTGTCGCCGTGGCCGTCCCGCGCCGACCAGTCCGCTCCACGGGCGAGGGCCGAGCGCAGCAGGGCGAGGTCGCCCGTCCGGGCTGCGCGGATCACGTCCGGCTCGCCCTTGGGTGCCGGACGGGATTCGAGCGCGAGAACGGCGGCGGGTAGACCTGCGAGGGCTCCAAGCAGGGCTACGGCTAAGCGCGTTCTCAGAGCAGCGATTGGTCGATGGATGGGCATGGGACGGCCCTCGGGGCTCGGCCATCAGGGAACGTGATGCACAATATTAGGCGAGGAAATAAGGCCGATCCAGCGTCCCGATACGCAAGGTTTTCGAGATCGATATGGACCTTAGGGGTTGCTCGGCACATTTGTCGATTTTCTGCTGACTTCAATTGGCAGAAGCGGCTTGATACCATGAACCAAGGTAGTGGAGGCGCCGGGATTTGAACCCGGTTGCCCACCTAGGTATGAGATATGTATTTTCTGGGTGTTCTTGGAGTGGTGGATTGCCTGGAATCTGCCTGGAGAGTCACAAATTGAAGGGCATGCACAGAAGGCAGTGCGTGGTTGACAATAAGCGCTTATCGTAGAAAGTGCCAATATGGTCGGGCTTCCAAAGTGTCCTCATTGCCAGCACACCCTGACGCGCAAACAAACTGCGCGGATGCTCGCTTCGCTTTCTGCAGGCAAGGCAAAGAATTTCACCGAAGCGGAGAGGGCCCGTCGTCGGGAACGCATGAAGGCCGTCAATGCGCATCGCTCAGCGGCCTCTTTCGGCACGGGCATGAATCACCGGCATCTGAACCACAGCCGGTTCACACTCGCTGCGATCGATGATGTGATTGATCGCGGGAAGCGCGATTCATGGGCGACGCTGCTTGCAGTCGTAGATGCTTCGCCGGAAATCCGGAGCAGGGTCCTTCGCGTGTGTGCGGCCCATGTGAATGATGCGTATGCCCAACGCTATCACTTCTGGAACAATTATGCCCTCCACCAAGCCACTGCCTGAATGGGATCGCATTCTCACGGCGGCAGCACACCTCCAGGAGCTGCTGCCGGATGCTGTTCTCGTTGGTGGAACCGCCGCTGCGATTCATGCCGAGCATCGTCTATCGACCGATGCCGACCACGTGTTGAGGGATCTGAACACACGCTTCGATGATGTGCTCACGCAGCTCGAGTCCGTAGCTGGATGGAAGACCGCTCGGGTTCGCCGCCCCGTTCAGATTCTCGGGAGCTTGGATGGCATCGAAACGGGCGTGCGCCAGCTGATACGCGACGACCCGTTGGAGACGGAGCAGGTCTCTGTCAGGAATCACCTGATCACGGTGCCAACCAAGGCCGAGATGCTCCGGATCAAGGCCGTGCTGATCCTCAAGCGGAACGCCACCCGCGACTACATCGACTTCGTGGCGATGCATGACCAGCTGGGGATGAAGGACACCCTGGCTGCGATGCAACCCTTCGACCGACTCTACCCACAGCCAAACGGCGAATCTCCGACACAGCAGCTCATCATCCAGCTTTCAAGCCCGATGCCCTTCGATCTATCTCAGACCGATCTGGGCGAGTTCAAGAAACTATCCCCGCGCTGGCAGGATTGGACGGTAATTCGCAATGCCTGTGCCGAATGCGCACTGCAACTCGCACCTACCTTGACGAGACCCGCGCGCAGCAATGAGCCTGACCTGATTCCCAAACCGTTCCTTGGCATGCGCAAGCCGAGGGAGCAGGATCAGGGCATCGAACTTTGATCGTAGTCCAATCGGGCGCGCCATTCCGTTTCACCATCTTGAATATGCTTTCGCAGTTTGCAGACGATTACAGCGCCAAACGAAGCTTACGCCGGTTGTCTGTCGCCGCGTTGTTGTTGGCTGTCATTTTCTGGCTCCGGTTTGGTGCGCTTTCGCTTGGTGCGGCGAGCGGCTTTGTCGATCACGCCGGGTACTGGACGACGCTGCTTTCCCTGGTCGCGTTTCTCTGGCTCTTGGTTCGCTCTTTTCGCGGAAGCCTCCGGGCCTGGAGACAGCACCTTGCGGGGCTGCTTGCGGTCGCCCTTTGCGGGGGCCTCCTGCAGGCAAACGAGCCGCATCGGCTTCGAGTGATGTTCGATGAGTATGCGATGCTTTCGACGTCGATGAACATGCATCTTACCCGCCGCGCGGCAGTCGTGAGCACGGGCCTGTATGAGAACGGGCAGATGCAGTACACGGGCGACTATATCGACAAGCGGCCCCTGGGGTACCCGCTCCTGGTTTCATTTGTTCACGATGTGTCCGGATACCGGCCCGCGAATGTCTTCGTCGTGAACGCCGTGGCGGGCTTCGCGTTTCTGGGGGCGGTTTATCTCATTGGAGTTCTTCTCGGCGGCGCCGGGCTTGGGCTGCTCGGCGTCCTGCTTGCCGCGGGGCTGCCGCTTGTGGCGCAGACCGCGACGGGAGGCGGACACGACCTGCTGGGCGCGGCCATGGTGCTCGCCGTGCTGGCGCAGACCATTCGGCATCTGCGCGCGCCCACATTGGGGAACACGGAACTGCTCGTTGCCGCCTACGTGTTCGCGGCGCAGGTTCGCTACGAATCGGTCGCACTCGGGTTCATTGTTGCCGCCGTGGTCTTGCTCGGCTGGTGGCGTTCCCGGCGGATGGACGTGTCCTGGTTGCTCGCGCTGCTGCCGGCGCTGTTGCTGACGCCGCTGCTCATCAATTTCGTGTATCTGGCCACCCCGGGTTTCTTCGAGAGCCACCGATTGGGGGTCGAAACCTTCAGCAGGGCCTTCTTGGACAGGAATTTCGGCGAGAATCTCTATTTTCTCTTCAACTGGGACGGCCGCACGGTCAATTCCCCGTTGCTGTCCCTTGTCGGCGCCGTCTCGGTGCTGCTGTGCCTGGTGAAGTTCGCGCGTTCGGCTCCGGCTTTGATCAGGGACGGTGATCCGCTGCTGGCGGTGGTCGGCCTCATTGGGTTCGGCCTCGGGTTCGCCGTCCTGACCCTTTTCTACTTCTGGGGGGCGTGGACGGACCCGATTGCCGCCCGGCTTTCATTTCCGCTGCAGCTGGCCCTGCTCAGCTCGACTCTCTACGCGGGCACCTTGCTTTTGAAAGCACCGCGTCGAATGCGCGCTGCCCAGATTGTGGCTGGCGTGTTTATTCTGGGTTACACGGTGCCGGCGAGCGCCCGGCATCAGGCGACGAGGGACATGACCGCGGGCTACGAGGTTGCGTGGACGGTTGATTATGTTCTGACGCACTGCGACGAAACCACGCTCACGCTGAGCCCGTCGTCGCTGCCGTTCGTGTGCCATGGGCGCCCGGCCGTCGGGTTCGGCGTCGCTTCCCACAACGTGGCGCTGCTGCAGCTTCAGTGGCCGGCCACGCCGTATCGGCAGATACTGGTGATCGAGGACTTGGTGCGCGACGAAAAGACCGGCAAGTGGGGGGTCTGGCGCGGCTCCAATCTCACTCCAACGATCCCCGGCATGGTGCTGGAGCCGGTGGCCGAGCGCGCCTTCACAAGCGGGCTTCTCACGCGCATCTCGCGGCTCGTCCGGTACGAGGCGCCAGCGAGCGCATCCGCGACCGCAGGTCCCACCCAATAAGAGGGCAAACCGGTGGACGCGCCGGGATTTGAACCCGGGCGCCTACCTAGGTAGGCAATGCCAAATTCAGCGTGTTTCTGGGGTGGATTGCCTGGATTCTGCCTGGAACGCCACCCGGGACTACACCGAATTTGTAGCCACGCACGACCAGCTTGGGATGAAGGGCACGCTGGCGGCCATGGAGCCCCCCTTGACCGTCTCTACCCGCAACCGAACGCAGAGTCGCCAGCGCAGCAACTCATCATCGAGCCCTCGAGCCCGCTTCCGTTCTATCTTTCGCAAACCGACCTGAGCGAATACAAGATGCTATCGAGCCGCTGGCGGGATTGGCCTTTCATTCGAAAGGCGTGCATCGAATGTGCGCTGCAGCTCGCACAAACCCTGAAGGCTCCCGTGCCGACGAAGGCTTCATGATTGGGTGCTGAACCCTCGCGATCTCCGCACAACGTCAAGGAGCGTGACCCGGGTTTCAAACCATGATGGGGAAACGAGCCCCGCTCACGGCTCAATATGTTGACGCATCGGATGCGGTGGCGCTGAACTGGCTAATGCCGTAGTCGCCATTCGATCCCTCGTTGAACCCGAAGCCTGGATTTCCACCGGTGTAGCTACCGTCCTTCGTCGTCCCCATCAGCAATCCGTTCTTATATGTCCTGATCTCGTTGCCCACAACGGTCGCCTTTACCACGTCGCCCGTCATCACGGCGTACTGCTTCCCCTGCACGTTCAGAAGATATGTGAAATCGGCCAGCGGCCCGTTCCATCTTACAATGATTAGGTACGCGGCATACCCATCCTTCAAAGAATAGGAGATCTCGTATCCATCGCAGTTGTGCTTCGCCAACGAGGATCGAAGCCGAATCGACACTTCCGGATAGCGAAACACCGCCCTTTTCCCCACCTCCGCCTCCACGCTTTGATTTGAAGGCCATTCGCCGGTAAGAAGAGCCACCGAGTCCGCATAGGCTTTGGGGCCCGCGAGGCCGAAGGCATATCCGGGAGTTGTCGAGACATCGCCCCAATCTAAGCCGATCATTTTACCGCCCATCCAGTGACCGCCCTCTGAGATCGGACTCTCAGTTAGCGGAAACATCGTCGAGTAGCTGGCCGCATGCGGCGCGGGCGGATGCGAAGCCACCGTCTTCGTGCTCGGCCCGACGGAGCAGCCGGCAAGATATGCAAGCAGGATGGTGGCCATGGACGATCGCCTCCATCCTCCTTGGAAGCGATCCGGGGTTCGGTTCATGTCTTTGTCCCTCGCCGCTGCGATCGTCGCGAATATGAGTTGATGCGGCCGGAGCTCGTTCTTCCTGGCTGAAAGGGAGGGCATGTTCCGCTCCAAATAACATCCAACAATTCCCTCTGCAAGCGCCGTGCCCGCCCAGCGCCGGGTTGCCGGTGGGATGGGCAGGGTTTTCTTGAGGAGTGTGGATAGCGCCGGAAGTTGCCCGAGTCGCCGATCAAAATGATGGAGGTGCCGGGATTTGAATCCGCCTTGGCCGCCTTTGGTGGAATCCGTTCATAAGGAGACGCAGAGCAAGGGCCAGCACGCGAACGCAACAAACAGAGTGAAAATCGTTAGGAATTGTTGGGAGAACGCTTGGGGCAGGGGTATGAGGGAGAACCAGCCGCGCTTAATGCGTATGGAGGCACAGGTTCTTCTGCCAGTATCTCCACAATCATGTTGGCTCCCATTCATTCCACGCCTCCAATCAAATGTCTTACCATCGCCCATTGAAACCTTCCATCCTTGAATCGCGATCCTTAGAAGCCACGCGCCGTCTGTTGGCGGTTGCCCTATCGCTCGTCGCATGGGGATTGTGCACGGCCGGCGAAACCGCGCTTGTTCAGAACGTGGTCATGCGGTCCGACCAAAGCCTGGTGTCTATAAAGGCGGGGACGATTGTCGAACTCGTGTCCGTTGACGAAAAGGCGGCAACGATTCGCTATCACGGGCAAACCGGAACCGTTCCTCTGAGCAGCGTTTCGTCCGTTGCCATAGGTAGCGCGGGAACGATGCCAGCGGTCCCCAGCGAATCGGGAGTGACGCCGGCTGTCATGATCGGCTCGCGGGCGTTCTTTCTCGGGAACGAGCCGGATGAATCCTCCGAACGGCTGCGCGAGTACATCCCCGACGGCGAGAGCCTTCCCCATTGGCGTCACATGGTCTCGATCCGTGTGATCGAGGGCGCGGTCGATCCGATGGCCTACCTGAGGGGTGCGGAAGCCGATGCCGCGAAGATCGAGCGTGCCCATCCTGGCGCCCACCACAGCCTCCAACCTGACGCTGCGACTCACGACTTCATCCTGGAATTCATGTCCTTTGCGCCGCCCTCGTATTCCATGAAATATACCCAATGGAACCTGATGCGGGCCACGCGCTCGGAGGGTCAGGGGCTTGTCGTCTATCAGTACGCCGCCCGAATTTCCACGGTCCCCGAGCAGATGGCCGTGGACGCGGACAGGAATACCTTGCCGCAGGAATTCGCGGCAGCGACGTTCGAGGAAACTACGAAGCGCTCAAAAGAACACGATGCGAGGCTCCAAATCGTAATGGACGGCAAGGCGGAGACGGCCCGCCCCCGCCCCCTTAGTGGTAATCGCTATTCGGTCCTGGTGCACTACGGGCTCGATTTCAGCGGCTATATGCCCAACGGCATCGAGATTCCGGCAGGTGTCGCCCCGGACGGAAGAGTTCTTTGCGAAGCTGGCGTTTCTTGCTTTCTCATGGATTCAAACGGTGTGTTCATGCAAGTGTCCGGGGACAGTGAGGATGTAAGAGGCACCCACGACGCGACCTTTAGGGGGAAGGGCAGCTTCAACTTCCACACCGACTGGGCCTCACCGCGCGGCTTCACTATATGGAAGCCCGGAACGTACACGCTCACCGTCGACTGCTTTCTCTTCGATCAGCGTGGTAAGCGGTTCACCCTATCTGCAAGTCACAGCGTGAACATTGAGACGGCCGACGCGCTCTCGACTCCTTTGGTGCAACCTGGGCACGCGGCCGCCGATGGTCGATGAACTGGCCGTTACGTTGCCCAATGTACGAAACGCGATAGTGCTTGGGCAAAGCCTCGGGTCCTCGCCTAGCAATGCGAACGATGGAGCAAGCATGCCATCGCGCCGAGACCCATATGCAAACAGCTTGAAATTGGTGGAGGTGCCGGGATTTGAATCCGCTACCGGCTGAGATTGGCCCGGTAGCCGATGGCTCTAATTGAGACGATTGGCCTGTTCTCCCTCGGGATTGTCCGCACTTTGTCCGCAGTCAGACAAACACCGGGTTTCACAGGCTGGGTAGTAGTATTCTTGAAATGTATCTCCTAACCGCCCGTCGGTCATTTCTACCACGCCATCGTCATGAGTGCTGCATAGGTCTCGATCCCGTCCCACAAATATTGGACTTTCAGATTCTCATTCTCTGCGTGTTGGTTGTCGTCGTAGTTCGCGATCGGAACCGTGATGATCTTGGTGCCCAAAGTCCTTTCGATGACAATCAGTGGCAGGCTTGCTCCCATGGATGGCAGCAGGATGACTGGCTCGGGCGTTGTTGCTTGGATGGCCTTCGCGACCGCTTTCGCTTCAGGTAGGTCTAGTGACGTCCGCTGCGCATTGTAGCCGCTGCCGATATCGACACGTATGAGGCGCGCGATCTGGGACCTTTCCGCATCAGTCGGCTCGTGGTCGATGACCGTAAATCCCTGGCTCCTGATATGTTCAAGGACCTTTTCAACCTGCCGATGTGAATCGTTTCCCACGACAAGGCGGAGATCCAGTGCCGCCTTCGCACTCACGGGTATGACGTTTGCCGCGATCGGTCCGATGTTCGCGCTTTGGATGCCCTTGATGTTGAGCGACGGTAGCTGGAGGCTCTCAAACAGCGATCGACCCGACACCTCTGGTTGGGCAATACCTAGTTCCCCCTGGAGGATCGAGTCGGGATTGGGAATGGCGGCAAGTGCATCCTTCTCTGCGCGGCCGAGCGGTTGAACATCGTCGTAGAAGCCATTGATGAGCACGTGGCCGTCGAGACCCTTCATGCTCGCAAGTAAATCCACCAGCAGCCACGCCGGATTGGGCGCCCAGTTGCCGTAGTGACCGCTATGAAGCGGACGCTTCGGCCCGTATACGGTGAGGCCCATTCCGACGTCCCCGCGTACCCCAAAAACTGCCATTTTTCTTCCAAAAACATCCCGTGGGCCGTCGCAAATGATCCATAGGTCCGCCTGCAGAAGGTCACTGTTGGCATCAAGAAACTCCTTCAAATGGGGCGAGGACACTTCCTCTTCACCCTCGAAGAAAAACTTGATGTTGGCGGACGGCGAGATTCCGCTTTTTGCAAGGGCCTCGTATGCTCCAAGGATGGACATTATGCCTGCCTTGTCATCGGCACTGGCGCGCCCGGTTATCCGCCACTCCGGATTCACCGGGTCACCCGATTTCCATGTATCAACGATTGTCCCACCATGCTCGATCGGAGCGGTAATAAATTTGGGCGAAAACGGCTCCAGTCCTGGAGCCCATTCGGATGGATTCACCGGTTGCCCGTCGTAGTGTGCATAGAGCAACAAAGTCCGCGTTGCCCCCGGGACCTTGATTTCACCGTAGACGACCGGGTTCACGCCGTGAGTCTTTGCTTCGAGAAGTCGCGCCCTAATTCCCCTCTGCTCCATCATCGCTGCAATAAACTCGGCGTTGCGGCGGGCGTTCTTGGCGTCGGCGCCTACATCTGGAATTGAAACGAATTGAATGTGTTGGTCGATCAAGGCCCTTTCGTTCGCCAGGCGATAGGCTCTGACTCTCTCCAGCGTGGTGTCAGCGAAAACGCCCGTGACGAAAAACAGGCTGATCAACGAAATACGCAGTGGAAGGGAAGGCGTCACGGCCGAGAAGATAGAAGAGATGCCAGGACAATGCGGCAGACTATTGTCCCGCATCTGCGGTAGAATGGAAATGCCGAATAACCTAAGATTGGTCGCGGTGCCGGGATTTGAACCGGGATGCTGCTTTCGGAGGAATTTTCACAACTGTGCATGTTCCACCCTCGGAGGTGTCCGGAAATTGTCCGGTGGATCGACGGTTCAATCATAGACGTTCTTTCGGTGGCCGACGGACACGACAAGAACGAGTAGAACGTCGTCCTTGATCTGGCATAGGATTCGATAATCCCTGACCCGGTAGCGCCACAATCCAACAAGCTGGGCGCGCAGCGGCTTACCGAATCTCCGAGGGTCCTCCTTTGTGGCGATCCTCTTCTCCAAGTAGGTTACGATCTCCTTTTGCGCTTGGCGATCGAGCTTTTGCAACTCGTGCAAAGCCCGCTCATCAAAACTATACGCCCAAGGCACGCTTTACCTCTGCAGCTGAATATATCCTTGCGGGATTTGCGAGGCGCTCCAGGGCAAGATGCGTGTCCTCAAGCTCCTCAAGATGCTCTAAAATCGCCTCCCGTGCGTAGTACGTCTTTGTCCGGCCCGTCTTTCTGGCCAACTTAGTCAGCCGATCCTCGACCTTCTTATCCAAACGTATCGCGAGCATCCCCAAAGCCAAGACGTGCTATACGTGTATAGCAAGTTTCAAAACGCCCTTTTCATTCGCCAATCAACAGATTCCTAAATAATTGAATTAGAATTGTTAACAACAATTTAGTGGAGGTGCCTGGATTTGAATCCGCTACCGGCTTAGATTGGCCCGGTGGCCGAGGGCTCTTATCGATATGGCAGCCCCGCTCTCCCTCGGAATTGTCCGCACGTTGTCCGCAGTCATTCAAATAGTCGTTTCTTCGGGACGGGGTTCGTTGTTTTGGGGATTGAGATCGGGTGGGAAGCTTGTCGGGCCCGCGTCCGACACCTTAGAACGAAGATGTCTATTCGATCTCGCGTTCAATCTCCCGTTTCTTCTGCAAGTCCCACAGACGGGTGAGCTCCTCTAGATCGATCCGGTCTTTGCTCCGGGGAGAAGCGGCATTGTTGGCCAAGAGAGATTCAAATCCGATGAAAGGGACCTGCAACCCTGATATGTCCACTATCATCCGGTCGGAACGACACCGGTCAAAGGTAACTCCGTCTATCCCTGTGAGGACCTGGATTTTCATGGGCTCCCTCCCTACCTCGACCACCGTGTCGGGCTCGAGAAAATCGCCAGCCTTGAGACTGAGAAATGCGAAACCGAATTCGTTAAAGACGTCGACAAGGCGCCCAGCGTTTTGACCGCTGATGCCCACAAAAACATCTATGTATCCCGTATAGCGGGGAAAGCCGTGGACCCCGACGGCGTAACCTCCGACAATCACATACTCAACCTTGTGCTTTTCGAGTAATCCGAGAAAATCTTGGAAATGCTTGTTGAGCATGGGGTGAGTCCGGAGTGGTGAGGCGAATCGCCTCGACCGCGGCCAGCCTCTCCTGGTGGGACCGCGACAGCCAATCCTTTGACCGCGAATCAGCGTCATGAATGCGTCGCTTGGTGGCCACAGGCGTCATCAAGCGATAGCCTAGCCCCTGGAAGGCCCCTTTCAAGGCCCACCAGGCAAAATGGTGGAGGTGCCGGGATTTGAACCCGGGTGCCCCAGGCCTTTGCACGCCGCGTCTACCTGTGTAGCGTCACATTGGTCTCGCCCAGGTTATGCGTAAACGCGCGCTTAAGCCCAGGCCAACCCCCGGATGAAGATACGGCGCGCAAACCGCGGGTCGCTCCGCGCGCTATTCCTGCTGTCGTCGCGGTACTCGGCTAGCAGGTGTCGCCGGTACCGCGTGGCTGCCTTAATTTAGGCTGCCAGAGGCATTTCTTCGTGTGTGCCGTTTGTTTTTTCGAAGGGGGATTAGCGAGAGGCCTTCGGCTCTCGACAGGCAGCGACGCACGCCAACCAAGGGTAGAATCCAGAACACCCCCTTAAAATGACAACGTGCGCAGTCAATGAACCGAGCGGAAAGGCTACGGCAGTTGGCACGGGTATTGCAAGAAGTCGCATTCCGATTCCCTTGGGCCCGCGTTTCTTCCTATAAAAACCGCTAATGGATGGCGTATGTCGGCTAATAACGATGCCAGATTGCATTAAGACGTTTGCCTTACGCGCGGGTTAAAATGGGGTTGCAATTTGGAGAAACTGGCCCTTCTTCTGCCACCAAGCAAAATGCGGTGAAAACCGCTTGGGCTTAACACAACAACACTAACTACAACGAGCTATGAATGACCTCCGTACCCGGAAGTTATCTGCCGTGCTGTTCGCATTCGCAGCATTGGGCATTATAACCTCCATCGGCAAAGCGCAGCAGACTACCACGACCACCACCACCACGTCACCGGAACAGCAGCCCGTCGTCCTCGAGAAGTACGTGGTCACCGGTTCGAACATCCCGCAGGCAGCCGACGCGTTGGCCATCCCTGTCGCGGTGGTCGACAACCAGGTGATCGCCGACTCCGGTGTCTTTTCCGACACGCTGGACATTCTGCGCAAAGTTGCGCCGAACATCAGCGGCATCGGCCAGGAAAACGCCCAGATCTCGACGGCCGCGACCTTTGGCGGCGCCTCCGTGAACCTGAAGGGCCTCCCGACGCTCGTGCTGGTTGACGGCCGGCGCGTCGCGAACGACCCCGCGGAAGCCACGGGCGGCAACCAGTTCGTCGACCTCAACCTCATCCCGCCGGCGGCCGTCGAGCGCATCGAGGTGCTGCAGGACGGCGCCTCCGCCATCTATGGCTCGGACGCCATCGGCGGTGTGATCAACATCATCCTCAAGAAGGACTACAACGGCTGGGAAATTGGAGCCCACTACGGCATCTCGACCGGGAGCGGCCGTTATGAGGAGCGTTCCGGCTACCTGGTGGGCGGTGTCGCCAACGACAAGACCTCCATCACCGTGTCGTTCGACTACAGCCAGCACAACCAACTGTACGAGTCGGCCCGTCCGTTCACGAACCCGATCTACGGCACGTACACTGCCCCGGGCGGCACGATCGAGGTGTATGACAACACGTCGGGCTCGGACAACTTCTACCATCTTGCTCCCGGAGTCACCGCGCCCCCGGGCGGAGGCCAGTACACCCTGCAGCAGCTGCTCAACTCGAACGTGTACGTGCCCCTGACGGCCAAGCAGGATTTCCAATCGTTCAATTTGGCCAATGGCGAAACCCTCATCGGCTCGCTCAAGCGCTACAGCGGCATGGTCAACATGGAGCACAAGGTCTTCGGGGACAACCTGGTGGCCTTCGGCAACGTGATCTTCTCGAACACGAAGACGGGCTCCCAGCTGAATGCCCAGCCGCTGGTTCCGTACCTCCTCGATCCGTTCATCGCGGTCAACGACTACGGCTTCGCGGGCTATCCGCCTCCGGCGGGCGTCAACTACGCCCCGACGAGCATCCCGGGCAACCCATTCTCGCCGACCTACATCGACCAGGGTTCGGCCAGCGCGATCACGCCGGAGTCGGGCCCCGGCTACGGCGACGGCAGCGGATCGGACGTCTTCATCCGCGACCGCTACACGAGCCACCCGAGGCAGTACCTCAACGATTCCACGCTCTACCGCGTGGTCGGCGGCTTGAGGGGTGACATCACCCCGGACCTCCATTGGGAAATGGCGGCGAACATCAACCGGTACGACCTGAGCTACACGAACCCCGGCCTCTGGGACACGGTTGCACTGAACGCGGCATGGGCCGACGGCCAGCTGAACCCGTTTGCGGCCAACCCGCCGGATAGCGCCTTCAATGGCGTCCTCGGCACGGCCTTCGTCAACATGCTCAGCACGCTGAACTCCTTCGACGCCAAGATCGACGGGTCGATCTTCGACCTGCCGGGCGGCAAGCTTGGCTTCGCGGCCGGCATCAACTTCGTGCGCGAGTCGCTCTCCGCCGTCCCGGACATCAACAGCCTTCCGAATGCGACTGGCACGACCGCGGGCTGGGCCAACGCGACCACATTCCAGCAGTTCCAGGCGCTTCGCGACTTCACGTCGTACTTTGCCGAGGTGAGCATCCCGGTGACGAGCGCCAAGATGAACATCCCCGGCGCCCACTCGATCAACATCGACGGCGCCGTGCGCTACGACGACTACAGCGGCAACGTGGGATCGACCACGGACCCGCAGGTCAACCTGAGCTGGGCGCCCATTGACGACCAGTTCAAGTTCCGCGCCTCCGCGGGCAAGTCGTTCATCGCCCCGCAGCTCTTCAACCTCTACGGCCCGGTGACCTCCGGCTCGACGACCTCCATCACGTACAACACGGTGAGCGGCGGGCAAAAGACGGCCCAGTTTAACCAGACGGGCGGTTCGAATCCCAACCTGAAGCCCGAGACCGCGAACTCGTGGACGGTCGGCTTCGTCGCCACGCCCAAGTTCGTCGACGGCCTCACGGTCACGGTGGACTACTCGGACATCTACATGAAGCAGATCTTCGGAACCGTCCCGGCGCCCACCATCATCCAGAGCGTTGAGACTCTGGGGACATCCTCGCCCTATGTCGGCCTGGTGCACTACAACACCGGCATCGGCCCGGAGGTATCCGGCCCGGGCGGCATCAGCGGGCACTCGGCGCAGTCGATCTATGTCATCCAGAACCTGGTCAACCTGTCGGGGCTGAAGGTTAACAGCGCCGACATCACGTTCGACTACGTCAAGAAGGTCGCGAACGTCGGCCGGTTCGAGCTCGTCTCAAACTGGACCTGGTACCAGAGCTACAAGCTGCAGCTGATCCCGACGGAGCCGTACTACGACTACTCGGGCCTTGCGTCCCAGAACGAGGGCACCGTCCCGAAGTGGCGCACGGACTCGACGCTTGACTGGTCCGACAGGGGCGTGGACGTGTATGTCGGCCTCACCTATGTCTCCAGCGTGCAGGACGTCGGCGTCGGCGGCGACGACCAGTTCGGCTTTGAGAACGTTGCCTCCTTCGTCTCGTGGGACCTCGGGATTACCTACGACTTCAAGGCGCTCCATGCGAACAAGTGGCTCGACGGCCTCAAGGTGACCATCGGCGCGAACAACGTCTTCAACCGCCTGCCGCCGCTGGCCGTGAATGCGTTCCCGAACACGAACGCGGACGTGGGCACCTACGACGGCGCGATCGGCCGCATGTTCTACATCGACGCCAAGTACAGCTTCTAAGCGGTACCCAAGCGAAGCACCTATTGCGTGGCCCGGCCTCAACGGCCGGGCCACTTTTTTTGGGGCGGGCGAGGGACGCCGCGCCGCCCGGGTCAGCGTCGGTTCCGGCCGCGCGGCCCGAAGGCGAGGGCCACGGAGGCCCGGTTGCGTTCCCAGTCAAGCGCCGGGAAGCCCGTCCTCGGAGCCCGGGCGCCTAGGACCGCCCGCCGCGCCGCGTTCCAGCCGCGCGCCCGCAGGGTGGTGACCCCGTCCGTCAGCTCGACGTTCGCGATGGCCACCCGCCCGATCCCGCGCACCGCGACCCGCAGCGCGGAGTCCGGACCGGCGACCGGCACGCTGAACTCCCTGCGGATCGAGGTTTTCGGGCGGGCGGCCTCCGCGCGGAACTCAATCGCCGTGCGCCCGTGGACGACCCGCCACGACCCCTCGGCATCGCGGCACTCGACCAGTATGCGCTGCAGGGCGGGCTCGGAGAGGAGAACGTCAAAGCGCAGCTGCCACGCGCCGCAGACGGGGGACGCGGTCATGAGCCGTGCAGGGTTGGCGGCGCAGCGCGAGGCCCATCGGCGAAGCGCCCGAAGCCGCTCGGCGTCCCGCCCGGCCATCCGCTCGTTTGGCCCGCGCACGCGGCGGTCGCGCGTGAGCCGCCAGAGCGCCCGGGCGGACCTAAGGCCCGCCCCGACGGTCGCGGCGAACTCCTCGGCGCGGGCGAGAAGCGCCGCCACCCCGCGGGCGACCCGCGGGTCTGAGGGCCCCCATTTGGCCAGTTTCCGCCGAAGGGCGAAGATCATGGCGGCCGTGGCCCGGACGTAGACGTCGCGCTCCGCAAGGTAGCTCCGGAAGGAGATACTTGCGCGGAACGGCCCGGGAAGGGCGGGCCGACGGCCGCGCAGGCGGCCAAAGAACCTGCGCTCGTCCTCATAGCGGGCGACGCCCCTCCTCGTGGCGCAGGTGTCCCAGCGGTCGTTTATTTCCCAGCGGGCGTACCCGACGAACGCCCGCGCGTCGCAGGCGAGCGCGTCCCGCGCGAGCTCCCGGCCGCGCGCCCCGGCAAACACGCGCTCAAAACCCCGGGCGAGCATCCCCGGGGCGTCGTCGAGGCCGGGATCGAGCCACAGGATCGCGGCGGCGGCGTCCACAACGGTCGTCATCTCGATCGCGAGGCGGTCCGGCTCCCAGGACGTGACGAGGAACCCGCCGGCGCCCACCGCGTTGCACCGCCGCCACCAGTCGCGCAGGTTCGCCAGGCGCTCGCCGAAGACGGGCAGGGGCTCGTAGCGGAACGCGCCGTTCATGGGGCACCCCCAGTATTCTACGCCGCGTGCCCGCAGGGCGGGCGCGAGGTCGTACTCGCGGAAATTGCGGAGCTCCATCCGGGGCCGCGCCCCGAAGGGGTAGTAGTACCAGTCGTACGCGATCGTCCCCGGGGGAAGGTGGGCGACGGCCCCCGGAAGTAGCGCCAGCATGTCGGCCCATAGGCCGAGCCGAAGCCCGCGCGCGGCGGCGACCCCGTGCAGCCGCTGCACGTAGCGCCCGAAGTGGGCCTCGATCCCGATCTCCCGGATCTCGGCGGCCGAGAGGGGGTGCCGGCCGAGGCTGAACGACTCGTCGAGGCCGACGTGGACCTTGCCCGCCGTGCAGAAGGGCGCCACGTCGCGCAGGAGCGCGTCGGCGACCTCCAGGATCCTGGGATGAAGCGGGCACACCTGGCCGCGCTCGAGCGGGGAGCCGTCGGGCGCCCGCAGCTCGTTCAGGTCGCGAAGCCCCGGCACCTTGATCAGGTACTGGGTGTGCCCGAGGAGGTTGACGATCGGCACGACGCCGATCCCGACCCGCGAGGCCTCGCCGACCAGCCTTGCGAACTGCCGCTGGCTGTAGGCATCCCTTCGGGCTACGCCCGGAAGGCTCGGGTACTCGAACGCGTCCTCAAGGTGGACGTAGAGCTCGCGGTATCCCCAGTCGGCGTAGCGCGGCAGCTGCGCCAGGAGCCAGTCGAGGCGCTCCACCTGGCGGGCGAGGTCCCACTGGAACGCGGCGATCATCCGCTGTGCTCCCGGAGCCACGCGAGCCCGCCGGCCTCGTCAGAGAAGGCGCCGTCGAGCTGGGCCTCGAACGCGGCGTCCAGGATGGGCTTGAACGACGGCCCAGGGCGCCGGCCCAGGGCCACCAGGTGGCGCCCCTGGATGATCGGCCGGGGCGCCGCCTCCTCGAGGGCGAGCTTCTGCGCGCGCGCGCGCAGGCGGCCGACCAATTCGAGGATCCCCTCGGCCGGCAGCGGCGGCCGGCCCATGGAGTCGGCCGACATGACGAGCGCCAGGTCCTCGATCGTCGCCGGCGAGAGCTTGCGCGCGAGCCTGCGCACCTGAGAGTCGGAGTAGTCGCCGTCCTGGCCGTGGTGGTGGGCCAGATGGTGGACGACGAGCGCCCGGACCGGGGCGTCGAGGCCAAGCGGGGCGCCTATGCGGCGCAGGAACGCGTCGGACACGGGGCCGCCCGCGGCCTCGTGCCCGGGGCTAAGCCAGCGCATCGCTCCGCGCCGCTCGGCGCGCTCCGTCGTCGAGGGCTTCCCGAAGTCGTGGGCGAGGACGGCGAACGAGAGGATCCTGCGGCGGGCGGGCGGCGCCGAGAGCCATCCTTCGAGCGAGACCAGGGCGTCGAGGCAGAGGCCCGTGTGTGTGAGGACGTCGCCCTCCGGGTGCCACTCGGGCTCCTGCGGGGTGCCGTGAAGCGCAGCGACCTCCGGGAAATGCCGGATCCAGCCCGTCTCTTCGAGCACCTCGAGCCCCCTCGAGGGCCGCACCGACTTGACGGCCCACTTGTCCCACTCGCCCCAGACGCGCTCGACGGGGAGCTCGGCGAACGCGGGCGAAATCTCCCGGCAGAGGGCCGCCGTCTCCGGGGCGAGGGTGAAGTCGAAGCGCGCGGCAAGCTGAAAGGCCCGCAGGACCCTTAAGGGGTCCTCCGGGAACGCGGGGCTCGTGTGGCGCAGGATGCGCTCGGCCAGGTCCCTCCGCCCCCCGAAGGGGTCGAACACCTCCCCGGTGAAGGGGTCGACCGAGATCGCGTTCACGGTGAAGTCGCGCCGCGCCGCGGCGTCGGCGTCGCCGAGCGACGGGTCGGGCAGGACGGCGAACCCGCGGTGGCCCGCGCCGGTCTTCGACTCCCGGCGCGGAAGGCTGAAGTCGTACTCGGAGCCCGCGGCGCCGCGCACCTTGATGACCCCGAAGCTGCGCCCGACGATGTCGGTGGGGCCGAAGGGCGCCAGGGCGCGCCTCAAGCCCTCGAAGTCCACGCCCGCGACCTCGATGTCGAAGTCCTTGGAGGCGAGGCCGAGGAGCCAGTCGCGCACGCCCCCGCCGACAAGCCGCGGCCTGCCCACGGTCCGCACGGCCGCGAGCATGGCGCGCAGTTCGTCGGGCAGGGGAGGGACGCCGTCGGCCGCAGGCATCGTCGGGGGTGGGATCAGGCGGTCAAGGCCGCGCCCGCGGCCAGCGCCCAGCCGGCGACGAGCGCAGCCCCTCCGAGGGGCGTCACGGGCCCAAGCCAGCGCGGCGCGCCCAGGGCGAGGGCGTAGAGCGAGCCCGAGAAGAGAATCGTGCCCGCGACCCAGAGGCGCGGGGCCCAGGCTGCGCACCGGCCGGGTTTTCCCGGGGAGGGCCTCATCCAGCCCGCAAATCCAAGCAGGGCCGCGGCATGCAGAAGTTGGTACCGCGACGCGGTGTCCCAGACGTCGCGGGTTCCCGCCGCCTCCAGCGCCCCCTTCAGGGCGTGCGCGCCAAAGGCCCCCAGGATGACGCCCGCCGCCCCGAGGGCGCCCGCCCATGCAAGTGCGGTGCGATGATGCATGGGTCCGATCGTTGCAAATTCCAGCCCGGAACCAAGGCTCAAAACGAAGGTTGACACCCCTGTTTGGAACCCATGGTCTAACCCTCTTTTCCCATGAAGACGTATCTCGCGAAGAAGGAGACAGCACAGCCCAAGTGGTATCTCGTTGATGCCGACGGGCAGGTGCTCGGCCGTCTCGCCGTCAAGCTCGCCAACATCATCCGGGGCCGCAACAAGGCCACGTACACCGCCCATGTCGACACGGGCGACTACGTTGTGGTCGTGAACGCCGAGAAGGTCGTCCTGACCGGCAAGAAGGAGGACAAGACCGAGTACATGGCGTTCTCGGGGTTCGTCGGCGGCGAGCGCTACAGGAGCCTGCGGCAGTACCGCGAGAAGCGACCCGAGTTCGTGATCATGCACGCCGTCAAGGGCATGCTTCCGAAGAACCGGCTGGCCGCCAAGATGCTGACGAAGCTGCGCGTGTTCGCCGGGACCAAGCACCCGCACGAGGCCAACAATCCCGTCAAGATCTCCGTCTGAACATGAGCACCCTCGCCAACATCTTCACAGGCACAGGACGCCGCAAGACGTCGATCGCCCGCGTGCGCCTCACCGACGGCAGCGGCAAGCTGACTGTGAACGGCCGCACGTTCGACACGTACTTCTCGCACGACAACTTCGCCAAGCAGGCCTACGCCCCCCTTCTCACGGTCGACCTTCGCGAGAAGATCGACGTGACCGTCAACGTCACGGGCGGCGGCGTCGCCGGACAGGCCGGCGCGGTGGCGCACGGGATCGCCCGGGCCCTCCAGAAGATGAACGCCGAGCTCAGGCCCGCGCTCAAGAAGGCCGGGCACATCCGACGCGACCCCCGCGAGAAGGAACGCAAGAAGCCCGGCCAGCCGGGCGCGCGCAAGCGCTTCCAGTTCTCGAAGCGCTGATCCGCATCGGGACTCGTTTTTCAAGGGCCGCCTTCCCGCGACGGGGGGCGGCCTTTTCATTTATTGCTTTATTTTTGAGGTGTCGGAACGGATTGTTCAAGAAACACATGAAAGTCGGAATAGTCGGCGCATCGGGTTACGCGGGCGAGACGCTCGTCAAGCTGCTCCTGGGGCATCCCAGGGTGGAGCTGGCGGCCGTGACGTCGCGCACCCACGCCGGCAAGGCGCTCTCGCAGGTGATCCCCGCAGTCCGGGGCGTCGACCGCGGGATCCGGTTCGTGGCCTCGGACCCGGCGGCGCTCGCGGCGGGCGACATCCCGCTCTTCTTCCTCGCGCTCCCGCACGGGGCGGCGGCCGAGTTCGCCCGGGCGCTCGTGGGCGCGGGCAAGCGGGTGATCGACCTGTCTGCGGACTTCCGGGTCGCGGACCTTGCGACCCACGAGCGGTACTACGGCAAGCACGCTGCGCCCGAGCTCCTGGCGCAGGCGCGCTACGTCCTGCCGGAGCTCTCCCCGCCCGGATGGAAGGAGGCTGCGAGGATTGTCGCGTCCCCGGGCTGCTACCCCACGAGCATCCTTATCCCGCTGGTCCCGCTCCTGCGGGACAAGGTGGTCTCGCGCGAGCACATCGTCGCGAACAGCTTCAGCGGGGTGAGCGGCGCCGGCAGGAAGGTCGACGAGGCCTACCTCTTCGTGGAGCGCATCGAGAGCGCGAAGGCCTACGGGCTCGTCATGCACCGGCACCTCTCGGAGATCGAGGAGCAGCTTGAGCTCCTGACGGGCGCCAAGACGGTGATCCAGTTCAACCCCCACCTGGCGCCGATGCGCCACGGGATCGCCACGACGATCACGGTGCCCGCGGCGCCGGGCGCGACGGTCGAGTCGCTCTACGCCTCCTGGAGGGGCGCCTACGGGGCGGCCCCGTTCGTGCAGCTCCTGGCGAGCGGCGAGACCCCGGACACGGGCCACGTCGTCGGGACCAACCGGATCGACATGTCCGCGGTCCACGACCCGCGCACGGGCAACTTCGTCATCACCTCGGCCGAGGACAACCTCATCAAGGGGACCGCGGGCCAGGCGGTCCAGACGATGAACCTGTGGTACGGGTTCGGGGAGACCGAGGGCCTGCGCTAAAGAGCGCGGCCGGCCCCCCTAGCTCCGGTAGTCGGCGTTCTCGCTCACGTACTCGTGCGTCAGGTCGGCGCCGAGCACGACCGCGCCCGCGCCTCCGCGCCCCACGTCGATCCCGATCTCCACGCAGCGCTCGTGCGCCGGGAAGTCGACCGGCGGCGTGAAGACGCCCGCCTTGGGCGGGGCGCTCGTGTAGAGCTCGGCGGCCCGCAGGTGGGCCACGAGCGCCGACTCCTTCGACGGGTCGAGCCGGAACGCTCCGGCCGAGAAGATCTCTATCCCGCCCATGGAGATCCGCATCCGGGAGAGGTCGGCGCCGGGGGTGCGCGAGCCCACGTGCTTGCCGATGGCCTGCACGAGCCTGCCGACGTTGGGGTCGTTGCCGGCCACCGCGCACTTGAAGAGGGGGGCGTTCACGACCGCCTTCCCGAGGGAGCGCGCCGTCTCGTAGTCCGGGGCGTTCGCGACCGACACCCGCACCACATGCCGCACGCCCTCGCCGTTGCGCACGACGTCCTCGGCCAGGTCCGCGCACACGCCCCGCAGCGCGCGCTCGAAGCCGGGGAGGTCCCGGCAGGGCGCCGCCCCCGACGAGACGAGCGCGACCGTGTCCGACGTGCTCGTGTCGCTGTCGATGCTGATCGAGTTGAACGTGGGCTCCACGGCCGAGGAGAGCATCCGGCGGAGCTCGGCGCGGGGCACCGCCAGGTCGGTCAGCAGGTACACGAGCATCGTGGCCATGTTGGGCTCGATCATCCCGGCGCCCTTGGCGATCCCGACGATGGAACCGCCCCCGACCGCGGCGCGCCGCACCTTGGGGTAGAGGTCGGTCGTGACGATCCCCTCGGCGGCCGGCAGGACCGACCCCCCGCACAGCGCGCCGACCGCCGCGGGCAGCGCCGCGAGGATCGCGTCCACGGGAAGGCCCCAGCCGATGACGCCGGTCGAACTCGGGAGGACCGCGCCCTGCGGGCAGCCAAGGAGCCGCGCGGTCTCCGCGCAGACCCGCTCCGCCGCCTCCGCGCCCCCGGGCGCGCACACATTCGAGATCTTGTTGTTGACGATGATCGCCGCCAGCGACGGCCCCGCGAGCCTCGCGCGCCCCACGATGACGGGCGCGCCGGGGAACGCGTTCTTCGTGAACACCGCCGCGAAGTCCGGCGTGGGCCGGTCGAGCGCGATGAGCGTAAGCGTCATCCTCGCGGGCTTGGGCGCCTCCGCGGGCGTGAAGTCGAAGCGGGAGGCGCCGACGCGGAATCCCGCGGGCAGCGCGGACTGCGTGGCGAGCCACGCGCGGTGCGCCGTGCGGTCGGCGAAGGTCGTCTGTGTGCTGGACATGGATCGAGAACTGTGGCCGCGGAGCCCCGGTGTGAAGCCGAATATTTTCGCGGCGCGCCGCAAATTGTTGTGGAAATGCAAGCCCACGCTGTTGTAAGCATCATGTGACCGCATCAATGACCCTCGTGCACACCAACCGATCCTCCTTCAGTCACCCGCCCCGCGCGCGGGTCCCGTGAGCGCGTCGATGAACGTTGCCGAGGTAACTGCGAAGGCGAAGGTCCTTCTCGAGGCGCTGCCCTACATCCAGGACTTCCGGGGATCGACCTTTGTCGTCAAGTACGGGGGCAGCTTCATGGACGACCCCGACCCGACGGTCCGCTCGAGCGTGAGCAACGACATCGCGTTTTTGTCGGCGGCGGGGATCAACGTCGTCGTGGTGCACGGGGGCGGCAAGGCGATCACGCGGGCCATGGAGGCGTCGGGCCTCAAGGCGTCCTTCGTGAAGGGGCTTAGGGTCACGGACGAGGCGACGATAGCGATCGTCAAGAAGACGCTCGACGAGACCGTGAACCGCGAGGTCTGCGAGGCGCTGGCGGCCGCCAAGGCGAGGCCCAAGGGGCTTCCCGGCGACACGGTGCTCGTGTGCCAGAAGCTCGAGAAGGACGAGGAGGGCGAGGCGATCGACCTCGGGTTCGTGGGCGAGGTGACGGAGGTGAAGGTGAAGCTCATCAAGAAGGAGATTGCCGACGGCTTCATCCCGGTCATCTCCCCGGTCGCCGAGGGCTACGACGGAAAGCCCTACAACGTGAACGCCGACCTTGTTGCGGGGCGGGTCGCCAGCGCGCTCAGGGCCCGCAGGCTTTTCTACATGAGCGACGTGCCCGGGCTCCTCTCGGCGCCGCCGGACCCCGAGTCACTCATCTCGACCCTCAAGATAAGCCAGGTCGACGAGCTTAGGAAGTCGGGCGTGATCAACAAGGGCATGCGCCCGAAGGTGGCGAGCGCCGTGCGCGCCCTCGAGGAGGGGGTCCAGCGCGTCCACCTGATCGACGGGCGCCTGCCGCACAGTCTCCTTCTCGAGATCTTCACGGACAAGGGCATCGGCACCGAGATCATCCATGGCTGAGTCGCCCTCACTTATCCGCTCGAGCGCGGCCGAGCTGTATGACGCCCACGTGCTCAGGAACTACCCCCGGGCCCCGGTGACGCTTGTGCGCGGGAAGGGGACGAGCGTGTGGGACGACCAGGGCAGGGCCTACCTCGACTTCTCGTCGGGGATCGCCGTCACCTCGCTCGGGCACTGCCATCCGCACTGGGTGGCCGCGGTCCAGCGGCAGGCGGCCGAGCTCATCCACACGAGCAACCTCTTCCGGCACCCGAACCAGGGCGAGCTCGCGCGCCGGCTCGTGGGGTACGCCGGCCCGGGCCGGGTCTTCTTCTGCAACAGCGGGGCGGAGGCCGACGAGGCGATGATCAAGCTCTCAAGGCTCCACGGCGTCCGCAAGTCCGGCGTCGAGGGCAAGTGCATCAAGGTCATCTGCGCCAAGAACTCGTTTCACGGCCGGATGTTCGGCGGGATGAGCGCCACCCCGAAGGAGAGCGTCCAGAAGGGGTTCCGGCCGCTGGTCCCGGGCTTCGTGTTCGGCGAACTGAACAACCTGGCGAGCTTCGAAAGGCTCATCGACGCCGACACGTCCGCGATCTTCGTCGAGACGATCCAGGGGGACGGCGGGATCAACCCGTGCACGAGCGAGTTCCTGGTCGGCCTGCGCAGGCTCTGCGACGAGAACAACCTGCTGCTCCTGATGGACGAGGTGCAGTGCGGCGTCGGCAGGACCGGGCGCTTCTTCGCCTTCGAGCACGCGGGGATCCGCGCGGACGCCGTCGCCATGGCCAAGGGGCTCGGGGGCGGCTTCCCGATCGGCGCCATGTGGGTGGGCGAGGGCGCGGCGGACCTTTTCCAGCCGGGGATGCACGGGTCGACGTTCGGCGGCACCCCGCTGGCGTGCGCGGCGGCGCTGGCGGTCCTGGACGTCATCGAGCGCGAGGGCCTGCTGGCGCACGTCTCGCGCGCGAGCGTGCCCTGGATCGCGGAGCTTAGGAGGATGGCGGCGGACTACCCACGGCACGTGCTCGAGGTCCGGGGCTTGGGCTTCCTGGTCGGCGTTCAGATGGCGTCGGACTCGGCGCCCTACGCCGCGGCGCTTCGCGAGAGGGGCCTCCTGACGGCGCTTGCCGGGGTCAACGTGATCCGCCTGCTGCCGCCGCTCAACGCGTCCGAGGCGGAGCTGGCCCGCTCGGTCGCCCTCTTCAGGGAGGTCCTCTCCGCCCGCTGACAGCGGGCCCCTTTTGGGGCCGGCGGCCGTCCCCACTTTCCTCTCGTCGGGGGGGGCCCGATCCGCTAGGGGTATCCGCTTCATTCGATGAAGCACTTCCTCAAGGAGACGGACCTGGCACCCAGCGAACTGGGCAAGGTTTTCTCGCTTGCCCGCGACTTAAAGCGGACAAGGGGGCGCCGGGCCCCAAGGGTGCTCGACGGCCAGACCTGGGCCCTCATCTTCGCCAAGTCGAGCACACGCACCCGGGTCTCCTTCGAGGTGGGGATCAACGAGTTGGGCGGACATGCGCTCTACCTTAACAAGCATGACATCCAGCTGGGGCGCGGGGAGTCAATCGAGGACACGGCGCGCGTCCTCTCGCGCTTCGTCCACGGCATCGTCATCCGGACGTACGACCATTCCGAGGTGGAGCGCCTTGCGGCCGCGGCCACGGTCCCCGTGGTGAACGGGCTCACGGACTTCCTGCACCCCTGCCAGATCTATGCCGACGCGTTCAGCGCCGCCGAGCGCTGGGCCGGCCCGAAGGGCGACCTCGTGGCCGCGCTCAGGGGCCGCAAGATCGCGTTCCTTGGCGACACGAGCTTCAACATGGCGAACTCCTGGATCCTCGGGGCGAGCCTGTTCGGCATGAGAATCTCGCTCGCGGGCCCGAAGGGGTTCGAGCCCAAGGCGCACATCAGGGCGCAGCTGGCATCCGAGGGCCGGCCGGCCGACTTCGAGTTCACGACCGACCCCATGAGGGCGGTCGCGGGCGCCGACATCGTCTACACGGACGTCTGGGCGAGCATGGGGCAGGAGGGCGAGGCCCGCGCCAGGACCGAGCGGATGCGCCCGTACGCCGTCACGGCCCGCCTGTTCGCAGCCGCCAAGCCCGACGCCCTCTTCATGCACTGCCTGCCGGCGCACGCGGGCGAGGAGGTTGAGCAGGCCGTGCTCGACAATCCGCGCTCGATCATCTTCGACGAGGCCGAGAACCGGCTCCACGTCCAGAAGGCCCTCATCTGCCTCCTGGCTCAGCCCTCGGCCAGCGTGCGCAAGCCGAGGAGCGCGTCCTCGACGCGCGAAAAGACGGGCAGCCCCTCGCAGGCGAAGGCCTCCCGGTAGGGCTCGTAGTCGGGGCCCGCGTCCACGGCGATCCCTATGGGCTTGCCGGTCGAGGAGGAGAGGCCCGCCAGCCTGCGGGCGAACGCCCCGCTTGCGGGGCCTTCCGTCGCGAGGCTGCGCGTGAACGGCACGAGGCCGAGGACAAGGACGCCCGCGTCCTCGCGAAGGAGGATCTCGGCGGCCTTCAGGTAGGCCGACTCCGAGGCCATGGGCGTGAGGTCGAGCGGCAGCCTGGCGGGGACTAGGCCCGCCAGGCCCTCAGCCTCGAGCATCTCGCCAAGCGCCCGGTGTGCCGCGGCGCCGAGGCGGGCGGCGGGCGGCCGGGACTGGAGCGTGTCGCTGGCGTTGACCGACTCGAAGCCGGCGTTGGTGACAAGCGCGACCGGGCCCGGGCCGATGCGGGGGTACGACGCGAGCCACTCGAGCGCGGCGTCAAAGCCCGCGATCGAATCGGAGAAGCGTACTGCCGCCCGGCCCAGGAGCGCGCGCTCAAGGTCGGCCTCGCCCGCGATCGCGCCCGTGTGGCTTGCGGCCGAGGATTGCCCGGCGGCCGTCCTGGCGCCGCGGTGCAGGAGGAGGGTGACCCCCTTCTCGCGCAGCCGCAGCGCCGCGCCGAGCGTGGCCGCCAGCTCCCCGGCCCTGAAGCCCTCGACGTAGGCGGCGACCGCGCGGCAGCCGGGGTCCGGGACGAGGGCCTCCAGGTAGTCGGACAGGGCGACGTCGATCTCGTTGCCAAGCGAGGCGCCGAGTCGAAGGCGCAGGTGGCGGTGGCGCGACAGCCGGGACAGGAGAAGGGCGCCGCTCTGCCCGAGCAGGACAAGGGAGCCCTCGCCGGGAGGAAGCGGCGGGACCTTCTCCCGGGGGATGAAGGTGGTGTCCAGGCCGAGGGCGGGCACCCAGTGCCCGAGGAAGTTGGGCCCGAGGATTGCGGGTGTCCACCGGCCGGCCTCGCGGGCCGAGCGGAGCTCGGCCGCGAGCCGGTGGCCAAGACCCGCGCTGTCGGCGCCGTCCCCGAACCCCCCCGAGACAAGCGCCACGGCCCGCGCGCCGCCTGCCTGCGCGATCAGTTCCGAGACGGTCTGGGCCGCGGCCGCGGCGGGAAGCGCCAGGATCAGGAGGTCTACGGGGGCCGCCGCGAGCGCGGCGATACTGGGCACGCACGGCACCCCCCCCAGGGTCTCCTGGCCGGGCTTGACGACCGCGATCCTTCCGTCGAGCGAGGGGCAGCGCCGCAGGTTGGCAAGGATGGTGCGGCCCACGCCCTCGTCGCGCGAGGACACTCCGGCGACGGCGACGCTGCCGGGCGCCATGACGGCGCCGAGGAAGCCCGCGGGCGACGGCACCCTGGGGGGCGGGGGCGGGGCCCGGCGCCCGACGGCGTCAAGCGTCACCGGCCTTCCGTCGGACCCGATGGCGACCGGGTTCATCTCGAGGAGCGAGACGCCCTCGGCGTCGGCAACCTGCGCCAGGCGCCAGAGCGCCTCCAGGAATTCCCCGAGCGTGGCCTCCGTGGCCAGGGGCTTCGTGCCCCGCAGGCAGCCGAGCCACACCCGGCCCAGGAGATGCGCCTTGAGCTCCTCCAGGGCGGCGGCCGGCGTCAGGAGCGCGAGCGGCCACCGCAGCACCGGCGCCATGGCGGCGAGCGCCTCCGCCTGCACGCCCCCGAGCCCCATGAGGGCGATCCATCCCGCCTCGTGCCGCATGAGGGAGACCAGCCCCTCCGACGGCAGGCCCTCGGCCCGAGCCGCGCTCACCCG
Source organism: Opitutaceae bacterium (assembly GCA_003164715.1). Classification (GTDB taxonomy): domain Bacteria; phylum Verrucomicrobiota; class Verrucomicrobiia; order Opitutales; family Opitutaceae; genus Palsa-1447. The sequence continues at coordinate 157,229 of PLTZ01000013.1, forward strand.
CTCGCAGACGAGCGCCCCGATCCAGCGGCGGCCCGCCGCCTCCACCCGCTCCCGCATGGCCGAGGACTCGGCGGCGACGGCGGCCTCGTCGTAGGCCATGAACCTGACGGCGCCCAGCTCCGACTTGTGCCAGAGCTCCTCGCCGAGCCCCTTCACGACAACCTGGCGGCCGGGGGCGAAGGGGGCAGAGGCGCCGGCAAACGCGTGGAGCGGGGTGCGGATGCCCGCCAGGGCCAGCATCCGGTAGGCCTCGGCCTCGCTGACAAAGGGCGGCCGGCTCATCCGCGCATCCCGGCGACGGCCCTCTGGCCGGCGGCGAATGCGGCCTCGTTGACCGGGAGCGTGGAGGGCTTGTCCTTAAGGACCTCGCGCAGCGTCTCGAGGAAGCGGGGCGCCGGCAGGAGGTCGGTGGCCGCCTGCAGTGCGCCGAGGGCCGCGAGGTTCTTCACCATCGGCCGCTGCAAACCCGCGGCGATCCCCGTGAACGGCACGCCCAGGATGCGGCGGTTGTAGGGCATCTCGCCCGGCTCCTTGATGACGGTGCTGTCGTAGAGGATCACGCCGCCCTCGGGCACGCTCGGGGCGAACCGCGCGAGGCTCGGGGCGTTGAACGCCACGAGGATGTCGGGCTCGCTGGCCGACGGGTTGAACACCTCCAGGTCGGCGATGTGGACGTCGGCGTAGGAGGTGCCACCGCGGCTCTCGGGCCCGTAGCTCGGGATGTGCGTGGCGTCGAAGCCCTCCGCGATCGCCGCCCGCGCGATCAGGAGCCCGGCGGTCTGGGCGCCGTCGCCGCCCGAGCCGGCCAGCTTGACGCTCCGGTCCCTCGCCCCGAGCGGGTGCCGCGGGGCGCGCCCGCCGCCGTCCCCGTTGTCGGCCGGCTCGGCGCCGCAGAGTGCGAGCACGGTCTCCGGGTCGAAGCTGCGCGCGGGCCGCTTGAACCAGGGCTCCACCACGCGATCCTTCTTCACGCCGAGCGGGAAGATCGGCTCCATCTGGGTGCGGATCCACTCCTCGGCAGACACGGCCGTCGCCTTCAGGTGGGTCGGGCATTCCGAGAGGACCTCGACGAACGCGTAGCCGCGCCCCTCGACCTGCATCCGGATCGCCTTGGTGATGGCCTTGCGCGCCCGGAACCTCTGCTTGGCGTCGTACAGGGCCACCCGCTCCACGTAGACGGGCCCGTCCAGCTCGGCGATAAGCTCGGCCACGCGCAGCGGCTGGCCCATCCACGGGTGGCGCCCGTTGGGGCTCGTCGTGGTCCTCTGGCCGATAAGGGACGTGGGCGCCATCTGGCCGCCGGTCATGCCGTAGATCCCGTTGTTGATGAAGATGACCGTAATCGGGACGCCCATCTGGGCCGCCGAAATCGTCTCCGCAAGCCCGATCGACGCCAGGTCGCCGTCGCCCTGGTAGCAGATCACCACGCTGTCGGGGTTGGACAGCTTGTGGCCCAGGGCCACCGCGGGCGCCCGGCCGTGCGCGGCCTGCGTGTTGCCGACGTCGAAGTAGTAGTAGGCGAAGACCGAGCAGCCCACCGGGTTGATCAGCACCGTGCGGTCCTGGACACCCAGCTCGTCGATCGCCGCGGCCAGGTCCCGGTGCGCGAGCCCGTGGCCGCAGCCCGGGCAGTAGTGCGTGGTGTGGTCGGCGAGGCCCTTGCCGTGACCGTGCCTCTCGAAATGGTCGTAGAAGGTGCTCATACGCGCACCTCCTGGGTCTCGCGTATGCCCGCGAGGATCTCGGACTGCTGGGGGAGGATACCGCCCAGGCGGCGCACGCTCGTGATGGGGGGCGGCGTGATGCCGGCGTGGCTGAGCGCGAGGCGCATCTCGTCCTCGAGCTGCCCCGGGCTCGCCTCGACGACCACGAGGTGGTCGACGTGCGGCAGCGCCTCCTTGAGGGCGTCGATCGGGAACGGCCAGATCGTGACCGGCCGGAAGAGCCCGGCCGCGATCCCCTGCTCGCGGGCCGTCTCCACCGCTCCCTTGGCCATGCGGGCGGGCGTGTTGCACGCGACCACCAGGACGCGGGCATCCTCGCAGCGGTAGGGATCCGCGCGCTGCTCGTCGGCGCCGATCGCCGCGTACTTGGCCTCGAGCCGGAGGTTGTGCGCCTCCAGGTCCTCCTCCGCGAGGTAGATCGAGCAGATCAGGTTGGTGCGGTGCGCGCGGTCCCCCCACACGCTCCAGGCGGGCAGGCCCGGCCTGAGCATGCGCGCGGGCAGCCTCACCGCCCCGGTCATCTGCCCGAGGTATCCGTCCCCGAGGACCACGACGGGGTTGCGGTAGCGGAAGCTGAGCGCGAAGGCCTCCATCGTCAGGTCGAGCATCTCCTGCGGCGTGCTGGGGGCGAGGACCAGCGCGTGCGTGTTGCCGTGGCCGAGGCCGCGGCAGGCGAGCTTGATGTCGGCCTGCTCGGGGCCGATGTTGCCGAGGCCCGGGCCGCCCCTCATGATGTTCACGAAGACCCCGGGGACCTCCGCCCCGATCATGTAGCTGATCCCCTCGAGCATGAGGCTGAAGCCCGGGCTGCTCGTGAAGGTCATCGACGGGAGGCCGGCGGCGCCCGCCCCGTACATCATGTTGACCGCGGCCACCTCGCTCACCGCCTGCACGAAGGCGCCCCCGAGCTTGGGGAGCATCTTGGCCATGAGCTCGGCGCCCTCGGTGCTCGGCGTGATGGGGTATCCGAAGACGTGGCGGCAGCCCGCCAGCACCGCGCCTATGGCCGAGGCGTAGGTTCCCTTGATGACCAGCGCCTGGCAGTCCTCGAGCGCGATCGCCTCCGCGGGCTGGTCGCGCGACGGCGGGCCGTCCACGACCTTCTCGCCAAAGAGCTCGGTCGGGTCCTTGAGGCAGTAGGCCTCCGCGGCGTGCGCGACCTCGGATTCGGGCCGAAGCCCAAAGGGCTCGGGACAGGCGCCGATGCACAGTCCGCAGCCGTTGCACGCGTCGAGCCGGAGCTCGACCGGGATCAGGCCCGTGCCGGGGAAGACCGCCGTGCCGGGGGCGATGCAGCCCTTGGGACACACCTCCACGCACCGTAGGCAGCCCTTGCAGTATGCGGGCTCAAGGAAGGGGCGATCACGGGCCGTGGCCGGCATGGGGTTGGGGAGTTGCTGTGCGGGGACCACGATAGGGCCGCCGCAGGGGGGGGCGCTCCGCGTTTATTGGCGTATGCTGCGCGGTCCTTGGCAATTGCAAGATCGCGGCCGGCCAAGGTGCAGGCGGCGCCCTGCGCGGGCGGTGTCATGGGAACGCGGAGGGTTTCGTCAAGCGGCGCGGGGAACCCCGTTTGGGGCAGCGCAAAGCGTCGAGTCACCCCATCCCCAGGCGCCCTCTGCTCCTTGGCGGGGGGCGCGTGCCTTGCGGGCCGGCGGATGGCTTATGCTGCTGCGCCGTGAATCTCCCGCTTGGGCATCCATCACGCCATGGTGCCGGCATTCCGGGCATGATAGGGTCCGCGATGAATCACGGGAACCCCGGGGGGCATGGTGGCAGGGCCAGCCAGAGCGGCCCGAAAAACAAACCCAGCTGGCGCCATCGCGCCCTCGGGGCGAAGGTGGCTGAGGCGTGCCCGCTGCTCTCGAATCTTAACCCGCCTGCTTAATGCCGGGGAAGCGCTCATGGACCTTCCTTCGGACCGTCGCCTTCTCGGCCGAAGTGCCATCCTGCGACACGCGGGAAAGCGCGTCGCGGGCGTGGGCCTCGTCCTCGATGGGATATCTGCGTCCGGGCAGCGCAAACGCTCCCCCGGGAAGCCTTTTTCTCACCGCCGTTGTTAGCTTTGTCATAGTGCCTTTGGTTGCGGCCGGGTCCTTGGCTGCGTGCATGGGCTCTTGTCTAGATGCGCCAAGGACCGGCAAGTTTGGCCATCCAAATGCTGAGGGCCGCCGTGATGCCGATGGCGGCTCCGCTTGCGGTTCGGCCGGGTGTTGAGCCGACGAGTCCGACGGCGGTCTCAGCCCCAAGCCGGGCCGTGAGGATGATGCAGACCAGCGCCAAGACGACGCAGGAGCATCTGAGTACGACTTTGCGCCACTTCATGGGGATCCGCTCATTTAATCGGCCGTAATGGCGGCGGGATTTTGCGGCCCGCCGCCGTTTTCCTCGGCCGGCCGGATCAGCGGGAGCCCACGTGGCCCAAGGCCGACTCGTCGACCCAGTAACCATGGCGGCTATAGTGGCCGTAGAGTCTGGTCTCGAAGTCGCGATCGATAAGGGATTGATCGGTGTATTTCGGCGATTGCTTGATCGCGGCGCGCGAAAGCCCCACGAAGACCTTGGATTCGGCCCAACTGACGCGGTCTATCCATTGGGGTGCAACCAGCACCTTCTTCCCGGGCCACCAGTTTCGCGTGTTGATGACGAGGTATCGAATTGCCCAGCTCGCGTCATCGACAATGAAGTCCTCCACGTGGCCGATCTCCCCGTCCAGCCCCTGGATGTTATGGCCGTCAACGTCGTCGGTGCTCCGCAGATGCGAATCCCACGCATCCTTGCTCTGGGCGTATTCGCCCCATTTCGAGCTGTCGTGCTCGACTGAGGAATATGGGCCCCAATTGCTTGGGCCGCCCCAATACATCGGCCACCCATAATAGCTGTAGTAGGAGTCCTCGAACTGCCGCGACACGGGCGTTTCACTGCTCAGCGGCGGGCTGTTTTCAATCCTCTTCTTGGTCAAATCGACCGAAATCTCGCGCTCCTCCTTCTCGATCTTGCCAAGCGCGTAAGGTGAGATCAGCACCTGCCGGCCCGAGAGCCAGTTCCCGGAATCGGCGACAAGATAGCGGATCGTCCAGTAATGGTCGTCGAAATAGAATTCCCTGACGCTCCCGATCTCTCCGTCGAGACAGTCCAGTTTGTACCCCTTCAGTGTCTTTGCCTTGATTAGCATGGTTTCGTTTTTGAATTTTGATCTTTGCGCTTGAATTGAATAAGCCTCCGCCTGCGCGGCCTGGGCTTATGCCAGGAATCTGCAGCGGTTCTGACGCCTAGAATAGGCCGGCTTCGGTTCGTTGCCTATGGGGTGTTCACCTTGGCCGCCGGCGCCAGCGGGCTACGGAGCAGCAATTGCCCGAGAGGGTCCGCTTGTTCGCGCTTTCCCCGCGGCCGTCCGGCACGCGGATCTTGGTTCGGCTCGAGGCGAAGGGCGGCTCGCAGCGAGGCAGGTTGCGCGTCGAGACCCTCTGCATAAGTCGCAATATGGCCGGTGGTAAGGCGATGCCTGCGTTGGCACTTTGGTGGGTCAACTACCCATAGCCGGGAGGGGTCGTTCAAGGGCATCCTCCCTTGGCGCGCCTCACCGGCTCCTCGGTGGGCCCGTTAGTTAGAGTGGTACCAATCCTATGACCATGACATCCCGTGAACTATTTCAGCCTTTCCAGCTGAAGTCCCTCAAGCTGAAGAACCGAATCGCGATGGCCCCGATGACGCGCTCGTTTTCTCCCCAAGGCGTGCCCGCCCTGAATGTGGCGGATTATTATGATCGCCGCGTCGTGGGCGCGGTAGGGCTGATTATCTCGGAGGGCACCGTGGTCAATCGCCCGGCGTCGTCCAACGATCCCGATATTCCCCGGTTTTACGGGGAGGAGGCACTGAGGGGATGGAAGGCGGTTATCGACAAGGTTCATTCGGACGGGGGCGCCATGGCGCCGCAACTCTGGCACATGGGCGTGGTCGCCCCGAAGAACTCCGGCTGGTCGCCGGCCGCCCCGTTTGAGGGCCCCTCGGGATACGTGGCGCCCGGAAAGATCGGGGGCGTGGCGATGACGGAACACGACATCGCGGCCACGATACAGGCATTCGCGCAGGCGGCGGCTGAGGCCAAGAAGCTTGGATTTGACGCCGTCGAGATTCACGGGGCGCACGGCTACCTGATCGACCAGTTCTTTTGGCACCCCACCAACCAGCGCAGCGATGTCTACGGGGGAAGGACGCTGCCCGAGCGCGCGCGCTTTGCCGTGGAGCTCATCCAGGCCGTTCGCCAGGCCACCGGCCCGGAATTTCCAGTCGGTCTGCGCGTGTCGCAATGGAAGCTCCAGGACTACGGCGCACGGCTCGCGGCATCGCCGGCGGAAATGGAGGCATGGCTCGTTCCCTTGGCGCAGGCGGGAGTTGATGTTTTTCACTGCTCGCAGCGGCGGTTCTGGGACTCGGAGTTCACCGGCTCCGATCTTAACTTCGCCGGATGGGCCAAGAAGCTGACCGGCAAGGCGTCAATCACGGTGGGCTCGGTTGGGCTTACGGGAGATTTCCTGGCTGCCTTCAAGGGGGAATCCTCGAAGCCATGCTCTTTGGATGAACTCCTCCGCCGATTCAACCGGGGGGACTTTGACCTGGTCGCCGTGGGCCGAGCACTGCTTGCCGATGCAGGATGGGTCCGGAAGATCGAAGAAGGGCGTTTGTCCGAGCTGCGAGGATTCACCAAGGAGGCACTCTCCACGCTCTCTTGAGCGCAAGGAGAAACCCGTGAGGATCGTTGCCCTGTCCAGCTGGGCGACCACCGCAAACCCATGGGTTGATCACCAGCCAGCCACGGCGAGAAATGGAAGTTGTAACCCGTTGGTGCCGCCCTATGGTCCCCGGTATGCGCCAGCCGTCGAGAGATAGGCAGGAAAGCGCCCGAATCGGCCTTGTCCAACCAGGTGGCGGTGCCCCTTTATCGCCGTGAATCATCGGGGACCTCCTGCGCCCTAGTCCAGAATTCGGGCGAGCCGCAGCACCGCTTCCTCAAGACGGACGAACGCTGGTTTGCCGGGCTACGGATGCGGTGGAAACGGCCCGCCGCGCAGCCGATACTTGGATTCCTGCACCATGGGAAAAAGCCCCCGAGAGAATGGAGAAACACCTTCTGTTGCACGACCCGCACCGGCAGCCTTCGGCCGCACGGTTTCGGGCATGGCGCAGGGGGCCCCTTGGGCGCGGCTTCTCCAGGCCTCAATCATAGCGATAGTGGGGCTTTGGATCTATTGGCCGGCCATGCATGGCAGCTGGCTTTGGGACGACGTAGGCCTTGTCGCCCAAAATGCGAATCTGCGAAGCCTCCACGGTCTTTGGCGCATCTGGTTCTCCACGCCGACGAACGACTACTGGCCGCTGACCCTGACGGTCTTCTGGGCCGAATGGAGCCTCTGGGGCGACCATCCCTTCGCCTACCACGTCGTTGGCTTGGCCCTGCATCTGCTCAGCGCATTTCTTGTCTGGCGCGTGCTGGGGAAGCTGGGCCTGCGTTGGGCATGGCTGGCGGCGCTCGTATTCACGCTGCATCCCCTTGCCGTTGAATCGGTCGCCTGGATCTCCGAGACCAAGAACACGCTCTCGCTGGTGTTCTTCCTGCTCTCGCTCGGCGCTTACATGGACCGCGAGCAAACCGGACGGAGGTCGGACCACGTCCTCTCCATCGTGTGGTACCTGGCCGCGATGCTAAGCAAGGCCTCCGTGGTCATGCTTCCCGTCACCCTCCTTCTCTATTGTTTATGGAGGCGGGGTCGGCTCGCCTGGAGCGACATGGCGAGACTGATCCCGCATTTCACGATCGCGCTGGTTCTCGGGGTAGCGACGCTGCATTTCCAGGCGGTTCATTCGGCCGTTGACTCCGCGGTCGACTTGCGGGGGCCCATCACGCGGCTGGTCGGTGCCGAGACCGCCGTGATCTTCTATCTCGGGAAGGTCCTTTTCCCGATTGTCCTGATTCCGATCTACCCCCGATGGGCCCTTTTCGAGTCGTGGCCCTTCGCCCTGCTGTCAGGGCTGGTTCTCACGGCCGTGCTCGGGACCATGTGGGCGGGCCGCAGCGGCTGGGGCCGCCATGCGCTCCTGGGATCGGGGTTTTTCCTCATAAACCTCCTTCCCGTGCTCGGCTTCGCACGAATGACCTTCATGAATATCAGCTGGGTCGCCGACCACTTTGTCTATCTGCCCATGATCGGCATGATCGGGCTTTTCGCGGCGGGGCTGGAAGCGCTCAATCGGCGGCTTTCCTCCTTCTACCCGTTGGTTCTCAATGTTGGGGTGGCCGCATTATGCGGCCTTCTGGCGTTCAGGAGCCGGCTCTGCGCGGCGCACTGGGCCAACGCCGAGACCTTGTGGTCGTACACGCTCGATCACAATCCGGGCTCTTGGATGGCCCATTTCAACCTGGCGGCTGAGCTTCACAAGGCTCCCGGCCGCTTGGCCGAAGCGACGGCCCACTATGAGGAAGCCCTGCGGCTTAAACCCGACTTGGCCGACGCGCACAACAATCTTGGCCGGGCGCTTGAGGCGACCCCCGGGCGATTGCATGACGCGATCCTCCACTTTGAAGAGGCGCTGCGTCTTGAGCCCGATTTCGCCGAGGCGCACGACAATCTTGGCGGCGCCCTTGAGGCGACCCCCGGGCGGCTGGATGAGGCCATCGCCCAGTTCAAGGAGGCGCTTCGCCTCAAGCCCGATTTGGCCGAGGCGCATAACAATCTTGGGAGCGCCCTGCAGGCGATCCCCGGGCGACTGGATGAGGCTATCGCCCAATATGGGGAGGCGCTTCGGATCAAGCCCGATTTGACCGAGGCGCATAACAATCTCGGCAGCGCCCTAGAGGTGGTCCCCGGCCGGCTGGACGAGGCGGTCGCGCAGTATGAGGAGGCGCTGCGCCTGAAGCCGGATTTTGCCGAGGCGCGCTTCAATCTCGCCCGCATCCTGGCGAGGATGCCCGGGCGGTCGGACGAGGCGATCGCCCAATTCAAGGAGACGCTTCGTCTTAAGCCCGATTTTGCCGAGGCCCATGGCAATCTTGGAAACACGCTCGTGGAACTTCCCGGCCGGCTGGACGAGGCGATTGTGCACTACGAGGAGGCGCTCCGCCTGAAACCCAATTACGCCCAGGCGCATTACGGCCTTGGCTTTGCCCTGGAGCGCAAGCCGGGCCAATTGGACCGGGCGATCGCACAATATGGGGAGGCGCTTCGCCTGAAGCCGGACTACGCCGAGGCGAGCAACAATCTTGGGATCGTGCTCTGCCGCGAGGGAAGGATTCAGGAGGGGATCGGGCGCATCGAGGCGGCGATTCGGTTGCAGCCGGGTTTTGCGCAGGCGCATCTTGCGCGCGCCTCCGCTTTGCTTCAGCTCGGCCGAAGTAAGGAGGCGATCGGCGAGTGCGACCAGGCTCTCCAGTTGCGGCCAAATGATCCCGCGGCGCGCAGGATGCTCGAGTTGATCCGGTCCTCCCCTTGACTCGGCAGGCGGCGCGCCTGGCGGCTCTTGAGAAGGGCCAGGGTTTGGAAGGCGTCCTCGTACCGCGGGTTGGTGGAGCATGAATGTTCGGTGTCGCGGCGGGGGTATTCAGCCTGCCCATCGGCCTTGGCCCTATCCCCGCCTGCTAAAGTCTCGCAAATCAGGCGCCTCCGTGGCTTGATCCAAGGTCCTGAGTCTACGTCTCATCGCCCAACTTTTGCTTCGGCACCCATGCGGCCAGTCCATTGGGCGGCTCCACAGAATCTCTCCAATTTTCAACCACCAAGGGAAAACCCATGAAAATCGTCCTCGCCTATTCGGGCGGCCTTGACACGTCCGTCATCGTCAAGTGGCTGCGCGAGACCTACGATGCCGAGATCATCACCTTCGCGGCCGACATCGGCCAGGAGGAGGAGCTCAAGGGCCTTTCGCAGAAGGCGCGCCGCACCGGGGCGTCGAAGCACTACACGCTCGACCTCGTGGAGGAATTCGCGCGCGACTTCATCTACCCGATGGTGCGCGCCAACGCGGTCTACGAGGGCCAATACTACCTCGGGACGTCCATCGCCCGGCCGCTGATCGCCAAGGCCCAGGTCGCGATCGCGAAGCGGGAGAAGGCCGAGGCCGTCGCCCACGGCGCCACGGGCAAGGGCAACGACCAGTGCAGGTTCGAGTTCACGTACATGGCCCTCGCCCCCGGCCTCCAGATCATCTCCCCTTGGAAAATCGACGCGTACCGTGAGGCGTTCCCGGGCCGCGCCGAGATGATCGCCTATTGCAAGAAGCACCGGATCCCGGTCGAGGCCTCGGCGAAGAAGCCGTACTCGATGGACCGCAACCTCCTGCACATCTCCTACGAGGCCGGGATCCTCGAGGATCCCTGGTTTGACCCGACGACCAAGGCCAACCGGGCGATGTTCAAGCTGTCGGTGTCGCCCGAGGACGCGCCCGACAGGCCCGAGTACGTCGAGCTTGAGTTCCGCCACGGCGACTGCATCGCGGTGAACGGCAGGCGGCTCACGCCGGCCGGCGTCCTGCGGGCGCTCAACACGCTTGGCGGCAGGCACGGGATAGGGCGCGTCGACCTGGTCGAGAACCGTTTTGTCGGGATGAAGTCGCGCGGCGTGTACGAGACGCCGGGCGGGACGATCCTTGTCCACGGGCACCGCCAGATGGAGTCGATCACGCTGGATCGCGAGGTGATGCACCTGCGCGACTCCCTGATCCCGAAGTACGCCGAGCTGGTCTACTACGGCTTCTGGTTCGCCCCGGAGCGCGAGGCCCTGCAGGCCCTTGTCGACGAGAGCCAGCGGTATGTCACGGGAACGGTGCGGCTCAAGCTCTACAAGGGCAACGTCATCACCTGCGGGCGCAAGTCGAGGTACTCGCTCTACGACATGAAGGTGGCGTCGATGGAGGGCGTGAAGAGCTGGTACAACCAGAGCGACGCCACCGGGTTCATCCGGCTGAACGGCCTAAGGTTGCGCGCGCGCAACCTTAAGCAGCACGGGCCCAGGGTCTGACGCGGCCGGGGGGAGCGGCGCCATCGGCGCCGCCCCTTTCTATTTCTCCGGCTTCGGGAACAGGGCCAGGAACGCCTCGGGCCCGCCCTGCATGTAGCCCTCCTGCTTCAGGACCACCTTCTCGCTCGAATCGAGCACGACGATGGTCGGGAAGCCCTCGACGCCGTACTTCTTCTGGAGGGCGGCGTTGCGGTCCGTGACCGCCTTGGGGAGCTCGCGCTCCTTCGGGAAGTCGAGCGTCACGAGAACCAGCTTCTCGCTGGCGAAGTCCTCGAACTTCTTCGTCGCGAAGATCTCCGCGTCGAACTTCTTGCACCAGGGGCACCAGTCCGAGCCGGTGAAGTTGAGAAGGAGGAGCTTGTGCTCCTTCTTCGCCAGCGCGAGGGCGGACGCATAGTCCTCGGTCCAGCCGGCGGCGTGGGCCGCGGCGGCCAGGAACAGGGCGGCGGCGGCGCCCGCAAGAATGCGATGCATGGTGCTCATGGGTTCTGGGTTGGAGGGGTTGGGAGGGGGATTATTCCCGGGGCCTCAGAAGAGCGCGTTGACGACGATCCCGACCGCAGTGATCGGCCCGGAGTCGTTGAGGCCATCGAGCGTGCGGTCCACCTTCTTGATGGTCACCTGGGCGCTATCGTAGAGGCCGTCGTCGTTGATCAGCTTGCCGAGGGTGCCCTCGCCCTTGGCGAGCTTGTCCGAGACGCTGCGGATGTTGGCGATCGAGGCCTTGATGTTTTCGGCGGACTTCTGGTCGTAGACGAGGGTTCCCAGGGTCCCCTGGCCGGACTTGATCTGGTCCATCATCGCCTCGGCGTTGTTCACGAACTCCTTGGCCTGCGCCGCGGTGGCCTTGATCTCGTCGACGGTCGCGAGGAGCTCGTCGTGGAGCTTCGGGTCGTTCACGAGCTTGCCGAGCGTGCCGTCCCCGCGGTTGATCTTGCCCGTGATCTCCTGCAGGTTGGCCATGGTCGCGTCGATCCGCGCCGAGTTCTCGGTCACGAGCTTGTCGAGCTTCTGGACGATGCCGCCGCCCGCCTTGCCGTCGCCGTTGAACGCCTTGCTGAACGATCCCAGCGAGTCCTGCAGCTCCTTGCCGAGGCCGCCCAGCTCCGCCATGATCGTGTTCAGGTCGGGCGTCTCGAGGGTCTTGATCTCGGCGCCATCGGGCAGGGGCGGCGAGCCGGGCGTCCCCATGTCGATTGCGATGTAGTTGCCGCCGATGAGGCCGGCCATGACAATGCTCGCCGACGCGTCGCCCGCGATCGGGATCTTCGGGTCGATGTCGAGGACGGCCTCGGCGCGGCGGCCCGCGAGCCGGGTGAGCTGAACGGAGCCGACCTTGACGCCGGCGAGGCGCACCTCGTCCCCGGTCTTGAGCTGCTTCAGGTCGTCGAATCCGGCGATCAGCGTGTGGCGGTGCTCCTCGAAGATCTTGCCGTCACTGAGCGTCTCGAAGGTCACCCATACGAGGGCGACACCGAGGAGGAAGAAAAGCCCTACGCGGGCGGTCTGTTGGGTCGTGTTCATGCGGGTGCCTGGGTTTCGAGCTCCTTAAAGCGGGGGTGCTTGATGTCTATCTTCGGGTTCAGGAAATCGACGATCCTCGGGTCCTTGGACTTGTTGAGGTCGTCCGGGGTTCCCAGCGTGACCAGCTCGCCGTCCATGAGAATGCCGACGCGGTTGGAGATCGTGAGCGCAAGGGCGCGGTCGTGGGTCACGACGAGGCTCGTGACGCTGTACTCGTTCTTAAGGGTGGCGATGATCTCGCTGATCGTCGCGCTCATGACCGGGTCGAGCTCGCTCGTGGGCTCGTCGTAGAGGAGGAGCTGCGGCTCCGTGACGAGCGCCCGCGCGATCGAGACGCGCTTCTTCATGCCTCCGGAGAGCTCCGAGGGGAACTTGTTCACGGAGTCCTCCACCGAGAGGATCCTGAGCGAGTGCATGACCCGCTCCCGGATGGCCTTCTCGTCGCCGGAGCGGTGCTCGCGCGGGTAGAGCGCCAGGTTGTCGTAGACGCTGAGCGAATTGAAGAGGGCGCCGTCCTGGAAGACGAGGGCAAGCCGGACGCGGTCTCGGGTCGCCTCAAGCGAGGGATCAAGGCCGTCGACCGCGATCGTGCCGGAGGTCGGAAGCTCCAGGCCGGCTATGTGGCGCAGGAGCACGCTCTTGCCCGAGCCGCTGGGCCCCATGAGGACAAAGATCTCGCTCGGCTGGACCTCGAACGTGATGTCCTTGAGCACCTCGACACCCGCGTAGCTCTTGCACACGGCATCGACCTTGACGCCGACGGCATTGGCCTCGGCGCCCGTGAAGGGATTGCGGGTCTTGCTGCAGGGGGAGTCCATTGGTTTGGGATGCGCCGTTGCTCAGACGAGCACTTTCGTGACAAAGTAGTCGAGGACGAGGATCAGGATGAGCGAGGTGACGACCGCCCGCGTGACGGCGGCCCCGATCTCCCGGGGCCCCCCCTTGGTGTTCAGGCCGATGTTGCAGCACACGAGGACGACGACGAAGCCGAACACCTCGGCCTTCTCCACGCCGTTCATCACGTCCTTGAATTTCGTGAAATGCCGGAGCGCCGCGAAATACGCCTCGGGGCTGATTCCCAGGCTGCTCACATAGCGGGCCACGACGGATCCGCCGAACCAGCCCACGATGTTGGAGATCACGGTGAGAACCGGCATCATGACGAGCACCGCGGCCAGCCGGGGAAGGACGAGGATCTTCGCCGCCGGGATGTTCATGATCGTCAGGGCGTCGATCTCCTGGTACACCTTCATCGAGGCGAGCTCCGCCGTGATCGCCGAGCCGACCCGCCCGGCGAGGAGCACGGCGGTCATCATGGGGCCCAGCTCGCGCGCCATCGACAGGCCGACAAGGCTCCCGATGTACTCCTTGGCGCCAAAATCCGACATCGAATAGCCCGCCTCGAGCGCAAGGACAGTGCCGATGAAGAAGCTCAGGATGGCGACGATCGGGAGCGTCGTGTAGCCGATCATGTAGCACTGCTCGATAAAGCGCGGCCACTGGCGGGGGAGCGTCCCCGCGTAGGACAGCGAGCGGAAGAGGAGCTGCACGGTGCTTCCAACCCCTTGGAGGACTATGTTCAACTGCTTCATATTAACGGCTTGGCTCCTTATCCTTACCCAGATTTGCGCTCAAATCGAATCCTAAGATGGTCCAGGCCGCGCCTGAGGGCCCGCGGCGCATGCCGAGGAGGGGCCCTAGGTGGAATTCCTCGAGGCCCTTGCCGGCGCCCCGCCGCCAGGTCACCGCGTTCCAGAGGAGCGAACTGCGCGTCTCGCCGGTGGGCTTTCGGTCGTAGCGGTAGATCGCGGTGAGCGGCGTCCAGGTCTCCCGGACGTCGGGGTTGTCCGGGAAGAAGACCTCGAAGGGGCTCGGGACCTGGACCTGGCGGCTGCCGGCCCCGTTGTCCCAGATGCTGACCAGCGGCCACACATGGCGCTTGTAGGCCGGCGCCAGCGAAGGGCGCGAGACGCTCGTCTGGTCCAGGGACCAGTAGAGGAAGTAGAAGAACTGGGTCTTTGACTGGAGGATGTCGGCGTCGACCCAGGTCTGCCGGTGCCAGAAGGGCCATACGATCCACCGGGAGTCGGAGCCCTTGGAGTTCGAGTAGGTGTAGAGGGGTCCCCAGCGGTCCACCACGCGGTCGTCGCCGTGGCCCTGCACGAAGAACGGCCAGAAGTACCGCCGCTCGCTGTAACGGTAGGGGAGCGTGCGCTCGGTGTAGCCGAAGAAGGGCCAGAGATAGTTCTCGCTGATCATCCCCGGGGCCTTCTCGCGCGTGTAGAGGGGGATGACGCCGAACTCCGTGCCCGGGGCGGTGCCTTCGGGGGCGTCCGGATCCGGCTCGGTCACGTTGCTCCAGATGAACGGCCACAGGAGGTAGAAAGTGCGCGCCGGTCCAGGACCCTTGGACCCGCCGAAGAGCGGCCAGACCGCGAACCCATCGCGCGCCCCGCGCATCACCCTCACGAAGGGCCAGGGCGCGTACGTCGTGTCCGTGCCCTTCCTCGAGGATTCGAGGTAGAGGGGAAACAGCACCCAGTGCAGCCGGCGGTAGCCCAGCCGGTACTTCACGGTGCCGTAAATCGGGAGGACCGCGTGGTAGCTGTCCTGCGGGTTCTCCGTCACAAGCGAGAAATAGAACGGCCAGACGTCAAACTTCCGCTCCTTGGGCGCGCCGGTGTCGACCGAGCCGATCTCCACGCGGCCGTTGACCAACTGGAGCACCGACCACCGGTAGGATTCGGGGTACCGTCTCAGGTAGAACAGGGGGTAGAAGATGTCGGTCTTGACGCTGTCCTCCACCTCCACGCGCACGTAAAAGGGCCTCAGGCCGGATGCGGTCCCCGCGTCCGGCGCCGGAGCGGGCCCCGAGAAGAGGAGCGGACCCGCGCCAGTCCATGACTGGGTCTCTCCCGTTGGGGCCTTCTGGAGCACGAGCGCCGGCCAGGCGTTCAGCTCCCACGCATCCGCCTGGTATGCAGCAGCGACGGCGATCAGGCCGAGTGGAACGGTGAGCCTGGCGAATCTCATGATTGCTTGGTCCTCGGGTCAGGGAGGCTCAAGCATACAATGGCCAGGAATGCGAAATCTGCAAACATTTACAGGGGAATAGATTGACCTTCGACATCTTGCGGCCGGTCTATGTTCCCACACGCGCGGCTTCTTGCGCGCACTCGGCTAGACCACGGCGCTTGCGCCTGGCTGCAGGGCGATGAAATCGACCGAGTCCCCCCGGGCCGTCTCGAGCCTCCGGACAGGCTCCTCCCGGGGCTCGTCGGTCAGCTGAAAGGTGCCCCAGTGCATCGCAAGGCTCCTGCGGGCGCCGACGTCCACGTGCACCGGACGGCCTCCTCGGGATCCATGTGCGCGTCGCGCATGAACCACCGGGGCGCGTAGGCCCCGATGGGGATGAGCGCAAGGTCGGGGGCGCCGCATCGGCGCCCGATGTCCGCGAAGAGCCCGTCCCGGTAGCCCGAGTCCCCCGCGAAATAGACGAGGCGGGCCCCGGCCCTCAGCATGAAGCCGCCCCAGAGCCTCAGGTTCGTCTCAAAGGGACTGCGGCGGCTCCAGTGGAGCGCGGGCACGAGGGTGACCTCGGCGCCGGGGCCGCAGGCGTGGGAGATCCACCAGTCGAGCTCGACGATCCGGCGCACACCCGCGCCGGCAAGGAGCGAGCGGTGGCCGAGGGGCGCGACGACCAGCGGGTCGTCCCTCCGGGCCAGCCGCCCGAGCGTGGGCAGGTCGCAATGGTCGTAGTGGTCGTGGGAGAGGAGCACGAGGTCCACCTTGGAAACGGCGTCGAAATCGACGCCGGGCGGGTCGACCCTTCGGGGCCCGAGCCATGACACGGGGCCGGCCCGCTCGGAGAATACGGGGTCCGTGAGGATCGTGGTTGTGGAGCTTTGCAGGACGAAGGTCGACTGTCCGACCCAGGTCGCGGCGATTCCGTCCGAGGCGGGACGGGGCGGCAGCGGCTGCGGGGCCACCTCGACCCGGTCCGGCCACGGCGCCGCGCGGCTCGTCAATTTCCACTTCAGCAGGTCGAGCATCCCGCGGTCGGACGCGTGGCCCGGATTGAAGAATGTTTTCCCGTTGAAGTGGTCGGACGGGGGCAATGTCATGAGCGAAACCTTTGTGATCGGACGATCCGCGATGTCGACCAAATGCCAGGCGCCGGAGGGCGGCGGGGGGAGGGCGGCGTGCGCATAAGCGGAGGCGCGGCCCGGGGCATCGAGCTCCAGGTGCCCAGGGGCGATACCGTCCGTCCGGCGACCGACGGCATGAGGCAGGCCGTGTTCTCGAGCCTGGGGGCCAGGACCGCCGGAGCCCGGTTCGTGGACCTTTTTGCGGGGAGCGGGGCCTACGGCCTTGAGGCGTTCAGCCGGGGCGCCGGCGGCGGGTCGTTCGTCGAGCGCAACGCCAAGGCCTGCGCCTGCCTCCGCAGGAACATCGCCGCCGTCTGCCGCAGCCTCGGGAAGGGGGGCGACGAGCTGGTCGCGGTGGAGGCGGACGCGCTTTCCCTTCCCGTGGGGATCGGCGCCCTGCCGGACTTGGTCTTTGTGGATCCGCCCTACGAGATGATTGGCGAGATCGCGCCGGTGCTGTTCTCGAAGCTCGAGGGCGCCCTCGCCGCCGACTGGGGCGGCCTGGTCGTCTTCGAGACGCCGGGCGAGGTGACCCTGGCGCCAAGGGGCTGGTCGTGCGTCAAGCGCCTGGGGCGCGGGGCGAGGCAGCCGAGCGTCGGCTTCTTCGCCCGTCTGGCCTGACTCAGGCGGCCGCCTTTGCTATCGCGATCGCAGCGACGACCGCCGTCTCGGTCCTTAGGACCCGCGCGCCCAGGTGCGCGAGTGCAAATCCGCCGGACCGAAGCAGCGAGCGCTCCGCGTCCGACCAACCGCGCTCCGGGCCGAACGCGATCGCCAGGGGGCGCGCGGCGAGCGCGGGGGTCATCCGGCCGGAGGCCTCGTAATTGTCGAGCGCGATCCTGGTGCACCCGGCGGGAAGGGCCTCCAGGGCGGCGCCGAGGCCCGGGTCATGCCGGACTTCGGGCAGCCGCGTGTCGAACGCCTGCGAGGCTCCGTCGAGGAGGCGCCTGCGCCACTCGCCGCTCTTCCAGAGCGAGCTTTCGCCATAGCCCGGCTCCCCCTTCTCGGACGGGAAGAAGCGAATCGAGGCCACGCCGAGGGACGCCCCCTCGTTGAGGATCTTCCGGGCCGTCTGCGGCCTGGGGAGCGCGAGGACAAGGTGAATCAGGTCCGCCGGCGGCGGATCCGACACGGGTTCAAAAAGGAAATGGAGGGCGTCGGGGCCGACCCGGGTGACCGAGCCCTTGCCCCGCGGCCCGTTCACGATGCCGGCGTCGAAGAGGTCGCCCTCCCTGCGCCGGAGCACCTCCAGGATGTGGAGCGCGCGCGGGTCCTTGCACGGGAGGGGCAGGCCGATCTCCCCGGGCTCGAAAAGGATGATGTTCAACGTTGCCCGCGCGCTCGGCGTGCCGGTCAGTTCAGGGCGCCCTCGATCGTCCGCAGCTCCTCGGCGCTGAACACCAGATTTCCGAGCGCGCCAAGGTTCTCGTCGATCTGCGAGGTCTTGCTTGCGCCGATCAGCGCGGAGGTGACCGCGGGCTGGCGCAGGACCCAGGCGAGCGACATCTGGGCAAGCGACTGGCCGCGGCCCTTGGCGAGGTCGTCCAGTTTGCGGATCACGGCGAGCTTCTCGGCCGTGATGTTCGAGGGCTTCAGGAACCGCGGGTCGTGCCCGGCCCGGGAGTCCGCGGGAATCCCGTTCAGGTAGCGCCCCGTGAGCATCCCCTGCGCCAGCGGGGTGAACGCGATCCCTCCGACGCCCTCGCGCACGAGCACATCAAAGAGCCCCCGCTCGGGCCCACGCTCGAACATGTTGTACTTCGGCTGGTGGATGAGGCACGGGGTCCCCATGTCCCTGAGCAGCTTCGCCGCGCGCTCGGTCAGCGCCGCGTCGTAGTTGGAGAGGCCCGCATAGAGGGCGCGGCCCGTGCGGACGGCATGGGCGAGGGCGCCCATGGTCTCCTCAAGCGGCGTCTCGGGGTCCGGCCTGTGGCTGTAGAAGATGTCCACGTAGTCGAGGCCGAGCCGCTTCAGGCTCTGGTCCAGGCTGGCGAGGAGGTACTTGCGGGAGCCCCATTCGCCGTAGGGGCCAGGCCACATGTCGTAGCCCGCCTTTGTCGAGACGATGAGCTCGTCCCGATGCGCGGCGAGGTCGTCGCGCAGCACGGCGCCGAACGTGGTCTCGGCCGAGCCCGGGGGAGGGCCGTAGTTGTTGGCCAGGTCGAAGTGGGTGATCCCCTTGTCGAACGCCCGCAGGATGAGCGCACGGCTGTTCTTGAAGTCGTCGCCACCGCCAAAGTTGTGCCAGAGGCCGAGGGACAGCAGCGGGAGCTTGAGGCCGCTCCGGCCGCAGCGCCGGTAGAGAGCGGAATTGGAGTAGCGGTCGGGGGAGGGGAGGTGGCTCATGCGCGGAAAAGTATGGTGATGGGTCCGCGCCCTCGATCCGGCAAACCCATTTTGGAAGGTCCAGTGACGGGAGCGAAATCGGCTGCGGGGCGCCTTGGGCCAAAGCCTCCTGCCAATGGATCCCCATCTGGTTCGCTACATCCAACGCGGGCCGCGCCTAGGCCCGGGCCCCGGTTGCGAGCAACCATATTGGAGCGGCGGCCGGGGATCCAGAAGCCCGAGATCGTTGGCTAGCCCTTGTCCTATAGTAGGTTATAACCAGCTATGGGCATATGGCACGGCTCGTGCAAAAGGGAGGGCGAAGGAGACCATTTCATGCCGCCATATTACCCGTTGCGGGAGCAGGGCCGGCCTGCCGCCGCGCGAATGCTTTCGCGCGCACGGATGACTTTCGAGTTCCAGGGCCGCGTCTCGGCAATTCATGAACTCCGCCCACGCCAATCCGTCGGCTAGCCGCAGCAGGATGGCCATCCCCCTACCCACATGAATACATCGCCATTGCCCCTGATCGGGGGGTACAACCGGTCGTCCCGCATGAAGACACACACGACCAAGCGTCCGGTTCACCCTGTCCCGTGCAGGTTCCCGAGTTCATCACTTGTGCGGTCCGCCCTTCTCGTCGCGGCCGCCCTGGCGACGGCACTCGGCCTGCCTGCCCAGGGCAACTACGCCACGCCCTACACGTTCACGACGCTTTCGGGGAAGGCCTTCGACGAAGGAAACATGAACGGAACGGGAACGTCGGCGCTTTTCGCGCAACCCGTGGGGCTTGCGGTTGACGGAAACGGAAACCTCTACGTGGCGGATTCCCTGAACCAGGAGGTCCGGAAGATCACGAGCGCGGGGATCGTCACGACCTTTGTCGACGCTAGCGCCATCAAGGCCGCACTTGATTTCACCCCGAGCAACCCCTTCATGGGCTTCGACCCCTACGGCCTGGCGGTCGACGGCGCGGGCAACGTGTACGTGTCGGACGTCGGCTACGGCGCGATCTGGATGGTATCGAGCACCGGGGTCGTCACCCCCGTCGCCGGGGGTGCCAGCGCCCAGGGCGTCGTGGACGGAGTGGGCAATCTGGCCGGATTCGGAAACCCCACGGGCATCGGCGTCGACACGAGCGGAAACGTGTATGTCGCCGACGGCTACACCCTACGCAGAATTGCGGTCGGCGGCCGGGTCAGCACGCTGGCGGGAGACCCCAAGCTCTATGGCTACTCCGACGGAACGGGGGGGATCGCCCGGTTTGGCGGGCTCAGGGGGCTGGCCGTCGACAGCAGCGGGAACATCTTCGCCACGGATGACGGCGGCTTCACCATCCGCAAGATCACGAGCGCCGGCGTCGTCACCACGATCGCGGGTTCGCCCGACAACCCCGGCTACGCCGACGGGACGGGATCGGCCGCGCTTTTCGATGCTCCCGAAGGGATCGCGGTCGACGGCAACGACAACCTGTACGTCACGGTGGCAGACAACACGATCCGGAAGGTAACGAGCGCCGGCGTCGTCACGACACTGGCGGGCAAGGACGGGGTCTCGGGCCCCGCCGACGGGACGGGAGCCGGCGCCCTGTTCAACGGCCCGATTGGCATCGCCGTGGACTCCGCAGGAAACCTGTTTGTCGCGGATTCCACCGACGATACGATCAGGGAGCGCTACGCCGCCGCCAACGCGGCGCCGACGATAACGCTGCAGCCCACCCCGCTGTCCGTTGCGCTTGGGGCGTCGGCCACGTTCACCGTGCAGGCGTCCGGCGTGCCCGCGCCCAATTACCAGTGGCAGTTCAATGGCGCGAACATCAGCGGCGCGACGAACACGAGCCTGACGGTCGCGAACGTCCAGGCGACGAGCCTCGGAAGTTATGCCGTCGTGGTCTCAAACAGTGTCGCCAGCGTGACCTCGAATTCCTGCGCGCTCTCGAGCCCCGGCGTCTCGCCGGTCGCCGCCGTGCTGCAGCCGCGCCTTGCCAACATCTCAAGCCGCGCCTATGTCGGGGCGGGCGCGAGCATGGAGATAGCCGGCTTTGTGGTCGCAGGACCTCCGGGGTCCACCGACCAGGTGCTCATTCGCGGGATCGGACCGTCGCTGGCACAATTCGGTGTGAGCGGAGTCCTCAACTATCCGGTACTGACCCTCTTTGACTCCAGCGGTGCGCAGATCGCCGTTGACGACCTCAGCTGGAGTTCGAACTCAAACTTTGCGCAGATTGTGTCGGCCGAGGCGACCACCGGCGCCTTTCCGCTGCCTTATATGAGCGGCGACGCCGCGCTGCTGGTGAGCCTCGCTCCGGGCAGCTACACGGCCGAGGTGTCGGCGAGCTCCCTCATCACGGAATCAGACAACACGCCGGGAGTCGGCCTCGCCGAGGTCTACGAGGTGAGCAGTGCGGGCGCGCAGATCGTCAACATCTCGACGCGGGCGTACGTCGGCACCGGATCCAACGTGGAGATAGCCGGCATCGTCGTGACGGGCGGCTCACCCGCGTATGTGCTGGTCCGCGCGGTCGGGCCGACCCTGGCGCAGTTTGGCGTGAGCGGGGCGCTGGCGAAGCCGTCGCTTAGCGTCACCGATTCGTCCGGGAACACGATTGCCACCAATACGGGCTGGTCGACCGCGTCCAATGCCGCTTCGGTCGCCTCGGCGACGGCCGCGGTGGGAGCGTTTGCGCTGCCTTCCGGGAGCGCCGACTGCGCCCTCCTGCTCACGCTCCAGCCGGGATCCTACACGGCGGTCGTATCGGGAGTCGCGGGCACGACCGGCGTCGCCCTCGTCGAGGCCTATCAGATCCAGTTGGTGGGCACCCCGCCGTAGGCCA
>PLTZ01000030.1 GCA_003164715.1 Opitutaceae bacterium
AGGCGATCGCCTCCGCAGCAAGGGCACACTCGGGGCGTCTCTTCCGCCTCAAGGTAGAACCGCACCTCAACTTGTTTGCGCTCTACCTGGATGGTACGGTATCCAGAAAGCGTTAGTTCAGTTATCATCGGGGACATGGTAGCCCGTTACGGGCGCCATGTCCCCACTTCCCGATGAAGAGCCATGGATGTGGTTCAGCCGCACTGGGCAATGACTCGGAGGCGCTGTATCAAGGCGCCCGGTCACCGGGATGCTGGAAAGTCCCAAATCCCGACCTTGCGCTGACCCGGGTCAACGCTATGGTCGCCCGCATTGAGAACCCCGACAGCGGCGCCATTGCTCGGTTGGCCTCCGGCAACGAGGGGAAGATGACCTGAGATGCCCTGATGTCCTGCAATTCCCACGTCGCCTTTGATTGGGATTACGCCATTATCGGCTCAGGTTTCGGCGGCAGCGTGTGCGGGCTGCGGCTGGTCGAGAAGGGTTACCGCGTGGTGATGCTGGAGAAGGGCAGGCGTTTCCGCAGCGAGGATTTCCCACGTTCGAACTGGAATCTGCCCAGGTGGCTTTGGATGCCGGCGGTCGGCTGCCGCGGCATCTTCAAGATGACGTTTCTGAGGCACGTGACGGTGCTCTCCGGCGTGGGGGTGGGAGGTGGATCGCTCGTGTACGCGAACACGCTGCCAACACCGAAGGACGAGTTTTTTGCGCTGTCATCCTGGGGCCACCTGGCTGACTGGAAGCGCGAACTCGACCCCCACTACGCAACCGCGTTGCGCATGCTCGGGGCCGTGCCGAACCCGGTCGACACGTATTCCGACCAGGTATTGCGCGACATCGCCGGGGACCTCGGCCGGCCGGACAAGATCGTCCCTACGCGCGTGGCCGTCTATTTTGGCGAGCCGGAGAAGACCGTGCCCGACCCTTACCTCGGGGGCGAAGGGCCCGACCGCACCGGCTGCATCCAATGCGGGGCGTGCATGACCGGCTGTCGTCACAACGCCAAGAACACGCTCGACAAGAACTACCTCTGGCTGGCCGAGAAGCGCGGACTGAGGATCGAGGCCGACACCGAGGTCACCTTTGTGCGGGAGCTCGCAGGAGGCGGCTATCGGCTGGACGCCATCACCCACACGGGTTGGTTTGGCAGGCGCCGGAGATCGTTCGCCGCCCGCAACGTAATCCTTGCCGGCGGCGTGCTCGGTACGGTGCCGCTCCTGCTGAAGCTGAAGGCATGTCCAGCGGGCCTACCCCGGTTGTCGGACCGTGTCGGCAGCTTCGTCCGCACCAACTCGGAGGCGCTCATGTGTGTGACCACGCGCGCCGACCGCGACCTGAGCAAGGGCATAGCCATCACAAGCCTCCTGCAGACTGACGAGCACTCGCACCTCGAGCCCGTGCGGTATGGGAAGGGCTCGGGGTTCTTCCGGCTCCTGGTCTCGCCTCACGTGGCCGGGCCGAACGCTCCCCTGCGCCTGATCCGCGCGCTGGCCGCAATCGCTGGCCATCCCGTCAATTTCCTGCGCGCCAGCTTCGTCGACGACTGGGCGAAGCGGACCATGATTCTGCTCTACATGCGGACCCTCGACGGGCATCTCCGCATGCGCCTGGGCGCGCTCGGCCTCACCACGGCGCTCGAGGAGGGTCCACGGCCGTGCGCTGCGATGCCCGAGGCTACCGAACTGGCGCGACGTGTGGAGCGCAAGATCGACGGCTATGCCGGCAGCCTGTTGAGCGAGACGATCATGGGCACGCCGACTACGGCCCATGTCCTCGGCGGAGCGTGCATGGGCGCGACGCCGGAGCAGGGCGTGATCGACGACCGGCACCGTGTCTTCGGCTATGAAGGGCTCTATGTCATTGACGGCTCGGCCGTCTCGGCGAACCCGGGCGTGAATCCTTCCCTGACCATCGCGGCGCTCGCGGAGCGGGCCATGTCGTTCGTGCCATCCGCGAGCTCCGTCAAGGCTCGGACGGATGCGCCGGCCAATCGCATTGCCGTAGCGCCCGGCACGCCGAACAACTCCGTGGACGGCCAGATGCCACCCTGCAGCGGGAGCCGAGCATGAACGCCGAGAACCCAGACAACACCGAGCTGCGCAAGGCCTTTGATCACCAACGCCGGCAATTTGGAATACAGCCCCCTCCGCCCTATGATCTGCGCAAGGACCGCCTGAACCGCCTTCTGGTGTTGACGGAGAACCATGCCGATGAGGTGTCGGCGGCGATCAGCGCCGATTTCGGCCATCGTTGCGCGCAGGAAACCCAGTTGGCGGAGATACTGCTGATCGCCGGATCGATCAAGCACGCCCGCCGTTCCCTGCGCAAATGGATGAGGACGCGGCGTGCGCGCACGGCCCTTCATTTTCTGCCCGGGTCTAGTCGTATCATCCGCCAGCCGCTCGGCGTCGTGGGGGTCGTCGCACCGTGGAATTATCCCTACCAGCTGACCATGGGGCCGACGGTATCAGCAATAGCGGCCGGCAACCGGGTCATGATCAAGCCCAGCGAGTTGACGCCGCGATTCTCGGCGCTGTTGAAATCATTGGTCGCGCGCTATTATTCCGCCGATGAGATCACCGTTGTCACCGGCGGTGCCGATGTCGGCGAGGCATTCTGCCAGTTGCCGTTTGATCACCTGGTGTTTACCGGTTCGACCGCGGTCGGCCGTTCCGTGGCGCAAAGTGCGGCACGTAACCTGACGCCCGTGACACTGGAATTGGGCGGCAAGTCCCCGGCTATCATCGATGCGGACTGCGCCGTTGAGGTGATTGCTCCGCGTCTCGCGATGGGCAAGTTATGGAACGCCGGCCAAACCTGCATTGCGCCGGATTACGTGCTGGTGCACGAAAGCAGGCAGTCGGACCTGGTCGATGCCCTGCGAAGGGCGGTGAGGAGGCTGTTCCCGACCCTTGGCCGCAATCCAGATTACACCAGTGTCGTCGATCAGCGCCATTTCGACCGCCTGAGCGAGATTATTAGCGACGCGACCGAAAAGGGCGCGCGGGTCGAAAGACTCACCAACGACGCCGAGGATGCACCCGACGGCCAGCTCAGGATGGCACCGATCTTATTGTTGAACGTGCGCGACGACATGCGTGTCATGCGGGAAGAGATTTTCGGGCCGATCTTGCCGATACTGAGTTATCAGAACCTGGACGAGGCGATCCATTTCGTTAACAGTCGCGACCGTCCCTTGGCCCTGTATTGGTTTGGCCATAACCCGCGAAACCGTGATCGCGTTCTGCACGAGACCATCTCCGGGGGCGTGACCATCAACGATTGCATCTGGCATTTCGCCCAGGAGGATCTGCCGTTCGGCGGCGTGGGCGCCAGTGGCAGTGGCGTCTGCCACGGCGAATGGGGCTTCCGTGCGCTGAGCAAGGAAAAGCCGGTATTCACGCAACGACGCTTGAGTGCGCTGCCGATGCTTTATCCTCCGTATGGGAGAGTGTTCAGTCTGATGCTGAAGGTGCTGCGAAGACTGATGTGAGAGTATCGGGCCCGTGAGTTAGTGGGAAAAGGTCCCGCTCATCTCATGGGAGGAGAACCCGCGAACGCGGGTCGGAATACTACAGCCGTCCGGACGGAAGCGTCCGGCTATTTGCCTTTATTAGAGCCGCGCAACAATTCGCCCGCACCTTTGATCTGGAGTCAGTTCTATTGCGCGGCGGGAACGGGGCCTCATCACAAAGGCACCTGCGAGGGTATGGTGGAATTGCGGCCACACCTGAACGCGGTGGAGCCGTCCGTGAGGCCATGCCCCAGAGCTGAGAAAGTCGGCATGAGGCTGGATATTCCTCTTCATACCTGACTTCAAGACGCGGTGTTGGACACAGTTCTAGTCGGGAGTGGCACCAGACTGGGCACCCTATCGGGACAGCGAGTGGGCGATGGCCTTGCTCGGCTACTCCCCACCAGCCGCAGCGCGTTCCGGCAGTTCGTCCACATCAACCAGGTCCCCTTCATTTGCGTGGGCAGGAAGGAGATCATTTTCAGCGAGCAGCAGGTGAGGGTTTGGTTAGCCCACCGCAGTTCGACGGGCGAGGCCTGATCGGGACTCTCAGGGCCACCGCCATAGCGACATCGGACCTTTCAAACTGGCAGTTTTGTTCCCTTTCCGTTCCCTGCGTTACGGCTCCCTATGAGAATGACGCCCCTTGAGGGCGCCAGCGGACCTCGCCGCGTTTGCGGTGCGGATTGCGAGCCGGCTTTCGTGTTGGCGCGGATCGCCTCCAGCCCATTGAATGGGCGTTCCCGCCCGTGCTCCCCTCCTTCCTTTCGTCCTTCTTCTTTGCGTTCAACGCGACGTGCGCCAGCCACAGCATCCGTCTGCTCGGCACGCTGCGTGCGAACCTGAGCCGGCTTATCATCGGGACCGTGGTCCTCGGGCTGTTCGCGCATACGCTCGGGGGCGGTTTTGGCAGCGCAGGAACGGCATGGTTCTTCCTGAGCGGGGTCATCGGGCTTGGGCTCGGGGACCTCGGGACCTACGGCGCCCTGCCGCTTCTCGGATCCCGGATCACCATCCTCGTGGTCCAGTGCCTCGCGGCACCGCTCGCTGCTCTCGGCGAATGGTGGTGGCTGGGGACCCGCCTCTCGGTCGCCCAGGTGCTCTGCGGCACGGCCATCCTCCTCGGCGTGGCCGTTGCCATCATGCCGAGCCGCTCCAGCCCGCCGAGGGTGAGGGTGAGGCCCGTCGGATTTCTCTACGGCTTCATCGGAGCCTGCGGCCAGGGCCTCGGCGCCGCCCTTCTGACCCGCAAGGCCGTGACGGTCGCCGCGGCGGCGGGCGAGTCGGTCTCGAACGTGACCTTCAGCCTCACGTCGGCGTACGAGCGACTCCTGGCCGGCCTGGCCTTCACCCTCCTCTGGTTCTGGGTGCTCAGGCTCCTGCGCAGGCTTCCCTCGTCGCGGCCCGAGGCGCCGGCCGATGCGCGCACCCCCTGGCTCTGGACGCTCGCGAACGGGCTCGCCGGGCCCGTCGCCGGAGTCGGCTGCTACCAATGGGCCCTCGCAACGACGCCGAGCGGCGTCGTGCTTCCCATCGTGGCCACGGCGCCACTCCTCTCGATCCCGATTGCGTTCTGGCTGGAGGGCGACCGTCCCTCCCGCCGTTCGATCGTCGGCGGCGTCATCGCCGTCGCCGGCTGCGTGGCCCTGACGCTGGCCACGCACCGGCGCTAGATTCGGACCGCGGCTGCCCTCCCCGCTGATTTCGCAAGAAACGAGCAGCCGTGACGCGGCAAAAACACTATGATCGGCGGGTATGAGAGCGCCGGTATGGATCGCCGCGTCGGTGGGTTTCGTTCTGGCGGCGGTACCCGCCCCTGCTTCCTCGGGCAGCGCCGAGCAAATCCTCCTGTACCCGCTGGCCCGCCTGTTCGGCGAACCCCCGGAGTCGGAACTGGCCCTTTGCCGCTCGGCCCTCGGCAGGCTCGAGGCCCGGCTCGACACGAGCCGCGTCCTCGTGGAGCCGGTCATGTTCGCACCGGGCCATGAGCGGCAGTGGCGAAGCGACTGGGCGCAGACATTGGCCCTGAAGGCCGGGGCGCGCTCCCATGGTCAATTCACCGTCGCAGCCGCTCCCCCGGAGGTCGCCTTCCCCGCCAAGATGTACCACAACCAGCTGGGGTACCTGTGGGACCGCGCCCGGGACTACAAGCGCTCGCTCAGGGAGGTCCCGCCCGGCATCGATTACCTCTGTTTTGTCGAGATCTTCACCGGGCCCGACGGCAACGTGGCCGCGATCCAGGTCTACCTCTTCGAGCGGGGCGGCCAGCTCGCCTTCGCCCGCCTCTTCAACTCCGCACACTTCGGGCCCCGCCTTTCGCTGAGCGGCGACGCGGCCCTTCTGTTCGTGGTCAATTCCCTGTTCGACACCCTGGTCCTGCCTCCCGAGCGGGTCTTCCCTCCGTACGGGATCGGCTGACACCCCCACTGCATGAACGCGACAAACCGCACCGCAACCGGATGCCGCTGGACCGCCCGGATACTCAGCGCGCTGCTGATCGCCGCCCTCGTGTCCATAGCCATCGGAGAAGGGATGCCAAACCCGCTCACCCAGCCCCCGATGGTCCAGCTCGGCTTCGCAGGCGTCGCCCTAATCGTGCTGGGTTTCCTGGCCGCATGGCGCTGGGAGCTCGCCGGGGGGATCGCGTCGCTTGTCGGCGTCTGCATGGTCTTCGGGCCGAACCTGGTGGACGGGAAGATGACCTGGTTCATCGCGGCACTCGTCGCGCCCGGCGTGCTCTACATGACGAGCCACCTGCTCAGATGCGGGCGGCCAGGGTTCCTAGGGTAGCCGCACCCTTTCGCAGGCGCCGCCCCACGGGATGCGAGGCCTTACCCCGGGGCTTCATCCCAAGGCCGGCTCGGTTTGACGACAATCGGCAAAGCCGCAAGAAATGCGCCTCTGACCTTGAAGACGAAAGAAGGGCCTCCACCGGTTTCCCGCGAATCCTCGCATTCGGGCCTCGGTGGATTGCGGGCTCCCCTGCTGATCGCGGCCGCCGCGGTCGCCGCCTACGCCAACAGCTTCTCGGGGCCGTTTGTCCTGGACGACGTCCCCTCGATCGCGGCCAATCCGACGATCCGCCACTTGGCTACGGCGCTCCATCCCTCGGTCGCGACCACCGGGGGCGGCCGGCCGGTCCTGAACCTTTCCCTGGCGGTCAACTACGCCGTCAGCGGATCAGCGGTGTGGAGCTACCACGCCCTGAACCTGGCCATCCATGTCCTTGCCGGGCTTTTGCTCTTCGGGATCGTCCGGCGCACGCTCGGGGCGCAATCGGCCCCTGCGGCCGCCCCTCTCGCGTTTTCGGCGGCCCTCCTCTGGACCCTGCACCCCCTTCAGACCGAGTCGGTCACCTACATCGTCCAGCGCGCCGAGTCGCTCATGGGACTCCTTTACCTGCTGACACTCTACGGCTTCATCCGGGGCTGCGCGGCGAACGGCGGCCGGGCCCGCACCTGGTTCGCCCTGTCGATCGCCGCCTGCCTCCTCGGCATGGGCACCAAGGAGGTCATGGTGTCCGCGCCGCTCGTCGTCCTGCTCTACGACCGCACGTTCCAGGCCGGCAGCCTGCGCGAGGCCTGGCGCCGCCGCGGATGGGTGCACGCCGCCCTCTTCTCGACCTGGCTCGTCCTCGGCCTTCTCGTCGCCTCCACCCACGGCCGCGGAGGCACCGCCGGATTCGGCAGCGCCGTCGGCTGGCAGAGCTACGCCACGACCCAGTTGGTGGCGGTCGCCCATTACCTGCGCCTCGCCTTTTGGCCGCACCCGCTCGTCTTCGACTACGGCACCGCGCCGGTAAGCCTGTCCGCCGCGGTGGTGGCCTGCGCGCTCCTCGTCACCTGCCTTGCCGCGTGGACCGCCTGGGCGCTCGTCCGGCGGCCCGTCCTCGGCTTCCTCGGGGCCAGCTTCTTCGCGATCCTGGCGCCCAGCTCGAGCGTGGTGCCGGTGTCGACCGAGATCATGGCCGAGCACCGGATGTACCTCGCGCTTGCGCCCGTCGTCGTGCTGGCCGTGGCCGCGGCCTTCCGGTGGCTCGGCCGCGCGGCCCTGCCGCTGTGCGCGCTCCTGGCGGCCGCAATGCTGTGGACCACCTGGCAGCGCAACGAAACCTACGGGACCGAGGCGGGCCTCTGGGGCGACACGGTGGGCCGGCGCCCCGACAACGACCGGGCACGAACGAATTTCGGCAACGCGCTAAGCTCCGAGGGCCGGACGGCCGACGCCGTGGCCCAGCTTGAGTGGGCGCTGCGGCTCAATCCGAAAAACGTGGACGCGCACAACGACCTGGGCAACGCGCTCAATGCCCTCGGGCGCACCGCCAAGGCGAACGCCCAGTTCGAGGAGGCGCAGAGGCTCGACCCGGGCAGCGTCGAGGCGCACAACAACCTCGGGAATGCGCTCAACGCCCAGGGCCGCAGCGCCCAAGCGATCGCCCAGTACGAGGAGGCGCTTCGCATCGACCCGGACTACGCGGAGGCCCGCAACAACCTCGGCAACGTCCTCGTCGCCCAGGGCCGCAGCGCCGAGGCGATCCCCCATTTCGAGAGGGCGCTAAGGCTCAGGCCCGAAGTCGCCGAGGTGCGCAACAACCTGGGCAACGCCCTGAAGGCGCTCGGCCGCAACCCCGAGGCGATCGCCCAGTACGAGGAGGCGATCCGGATTAGCCCCGCCTACGCCGCCGCGCAGAACAACCTCGGGAACGCGCTCAACGCGGACGGCCGCGCACCCGAGGCGGTCGCCCACTACGAGGCCGCGATCCGGCTTTCGCCGGAGTCGGCCGCGTACCAGATGAACCTTGCCGTCACTCTCCTCAGGGTTCCCAGCAGGGCGGCCGAGGCGGCGCCCCACCTGAGGGAGGTCCTCCGGCTCGAGCCCGGCAACGCCCTGGCCCGCCAGATCCTGGACAGGATCGGCGCCGGCGACCGGTAGGGCGCCGCGGGAACAGGCGGCTTGTCCTGGCGGCCCCGAGCCGCTACACTTGCGAGCGTCCCAAGGGACGCCCGTATGCAGTCTGGACCCCACCTGTGTCGAGGGCTGCTCTCCGCAGCTCTGGCGTTTGCGTGCCTGTGCGCCGGCGCGCCGGCCCCGGCGCAGGGCGTCCGCGAACCGGCCGTCGCAGGCCTGTTCTACCCGAAGGACCCGCAGGAGCTGTCCAAGGCGGTCGATTCCTACCTGGCCGCGGCGCAGGTGCAGCCCGTGGGCGAGCTGCGGGCGCTCGTGTGCCCCCACGCGGGCTACCCGTACTCGGGCCCGGTGGCCGCCTACGCCTACAAGCTTCTCGCGGGCCGCAGCTACGACACCGTCCTGGTGATGGGGCCCAGCCACTACTCGGATGTCCGCGCCTGCTCCGTGACGGACGCGGGCCTCTACCGGACCCCGCTTGGCGACGTGCCGGTTTCGAAAAAGGCACGCTTCCTCGCCACGCTGAGCCCGTTCGCCCTGGAGCCGCGCTGCAACGTCCAGCGGCCGGAATGGTGGATCCAGTCCTCGCGCCGGCCGCCGGCGCGCGACACCGCCGACACGTGGGAGCATTCGGTGGAGGTCGAGGTCCCCTTCCTGCAGAGGGCGCTCGGGCGCTTCGAGATCATCCCCGCCGTCTGCGGCGAGGTCGACACGGCCCAGGCCGCCCGGGCGATCGACCGGATTCTCGACCCGCGGACGCTGATCATCGCCAGCTCCGACCTGAGCCACTACTATTCGTACGAGCAGGCCCGCAAGCTCGACCAGAGCTGCGTCGACGCGATCTGCCGGCTCGACACCGACGCCATGGAGAGCGAGGAGGCGTGCGGCCGGATCCCGATTCTCATCCTCATGCGGGTGGCGAAGGACCACGGCTGGAGGGTGCGCCTGCTCGACATGCGCAACAGCGGCGACACGGGCGGCGACAGGTCGCGCGTCGTTGGCTACGCAGCGATCGCCTTCTACGAGCCCTTCGGCGAGCACCTCGGCAAGGACGAGCGCCAGTCGCTCCTCGGCATCGCGCGCAGGGCCCTGCACGAGGCCGCGGCCACGGGCCGCCTGCCCGAGCCCCCGAAATCGGTCGCCGGGCTGACGGAGCCGAGGGGCTGCTTCGTGACGCTCACCCAGCGCGGCGAGCTCCGCGGCTGCATCGGCAACCTGACGGCCGCCGGCCCCCTGTACCAGGCGGTCGCCGAGGACGCGCGAAGCGCCGCGCTCTCCGACCCCCGGTTCCCGCCGGTCTCCGCGAGCGAGGTCGAGGGGCTCAGGATAGAGATTAGCGTCCTGTCCGAGCCGAGGCAGCTCTGTTTCTCCTCGCCCGAGGACCTCCTCAGGAAGCTCCAGCCGGGAGTCGACGGCGTCATCCTGCGGATGGGCGACCGCGCCGCGACCTACCTTCCGCAGGTCTGGGAGCAGCTGCCGGACAAGGAGGCGTTCCTGAACAGCCTGGCGGAGAAGGCCGGCTGCGACCCGGACGCATGGCGCCGGCCCGGGACGAGCGTCTTTCTCTACGAGGTCGAGGCCTTCAAGGAGCCGGGGACCTAGGCGCCATGAGCGGACCTGCGGCGCCACGGCTCGGGGGGTTGCGCGCCGGCGTGCTCCTCTCGGTCGCCGCCCTGGGCCTGTCCAGCGTCGCCGTCCAACTGAGCCTCCTGCGGGAGCTCCTCGGCGCCTTCTCCGGCAATGAGCTTGTCCTCGGCATCTGCCTGGGCAACTGGTTCGCGCTGACGGCCGCGGGGGCCTGGTTGGGCGAGGCGGCCGCGCGCCACCGCCGTCCGGTCCCCGTCTTTGTCGCCGGCCAGTTCGCCGCCGCCCTCATCCCGCTCGCGCAGGTGGCCGCCGTCCGGGGCCTTCGCGACGTCGTTTTCCTCAGGGGCGAGGCAGTCGGCCTGGCCGGTACCTGGCTTGGCAGCCTCGGGCTCCTCGCCCCGTTCTGCATCGTGGCGGGGGCGCTCCTCACCCTCGGGTGCCGGATCCTCGCGGCCGACGGGGGCCCCGCGGGGATCGGCCCGGTCTACTGCGCCGACGCCGCGGGATCGGTCGCCGGGGGAGCCCTCTTTGTCTTCGTCCTCGTGCCCCATTTCGACCATTTCGCGCTCCTGTGCACCCCGGCCTTCTTTAACCTCGCCGCGGGGGCGCTCCTCGCGTGGAGGATCCGCTCGCGGGCGCTCCTGGCCGCGGGCGGGGCCCTGGCCTGCGCCCTCGCGCTCGGGGTCTCGCTCGTGGACGCGGACGCGCTCACCACCGCGCTCCAGCACCGCGGCGAGCGGGTCGCCTACCGGGCAAACTCGCCCTACGGCCGGCTGATCGTGTGCGACAGCTCGGGCCTGCTGACCTTCTACGAGAACGGGATCCCGGTGGCGGCGACGCAGAACACGACGCAGGTCGAGGAGGCGGTCCATTACGCCATGTGCCAGCGGCCCGGGGCCCGGCGGGTCCTCCTCGTCGGCGGCGGCGTCGCGGGCGACGCCCGGGAAATCCTGCGGTACCCGTCGGTCGCCCAGGTGACGTACGTGGAGCTCGACCCCGCCATCATCGCCGCGGGGCGCCTCTTGGTCGCGGGAAACCTGGATGACCGGCGGATCCTCCTCGTGGCCGCCGACGGCAGGCGCCTCGTGCGCGAGAGCCCCGGCCGGTTCGACGTCGTCATCGTCGACCTGCCCGACCCCTCGACCTCGCAGCTCAACCGGTTCTACACGGCGGGATTCTTCTCCGAGGCGCGCGCGGCCCTGGGGCCGGACGGCGTCCTCGGGTTCGGACTCGGTCACTACGAGAACTTCGCGGGCCCGGAGCTCTCGCGCCTTCTTTCCTGCGCCCGGCGGACCCTCCAGGGCGCGTTCGCCCACGTGGTCATGATCCCGGGCGGCCGCGTGTTCTTTCTCGCCTCGGACGGCCCGCTCGAGCCCGACGTCCTGCGCCTGATCGAGGCCTCCCCCGTGCGTCCGCGCCTCGTGAATCGCAACTACCTCGGGGCGACGCTTTCTCCGGACCGGCTGGCGGACATAGGGCGCGCCGCCTCCCGTCCGGCCGCGCTCAACACGGACCTTAATCCGGTCCTGTACTACTACGAGCTGCGCCGGTGGCTCAGCCAGTTCGGCGGGGCGAGCGCGGCCCTGGGCATCGTGCTGGCGCTGGCGCTGGCCGCCTACCTCGCGGCCCTCGGGCCCGTGCCCCGGGTGATCTTCGCCGCAGGCTTCGCGGCCTCGGGCCTCGAGATCGTCCTGCTCCTCGGCTTCCAGATGATCTACGGATCGGTCTACCGGCAGGTGGGGCTCGTCGTGACGGTCTTCATGGCGGGCCTCGCCGCAGGGGCGTGGGCCGCGGGACGCGCGGCGCCCCGGGTCCCTGCGGTGCGGGCGCTGGCCGTGCTCGGCCTGGCCATCGCGGCGCTCGCCGCGGCGGTCCCCCCGATTCTGCACGCAAGCCAGGCCGTGGACGCCTCGCCCGGGGGCCCGCTGATCGGCCAGGCCCTGATCCTCCTCGCCACGCTCGTCCTCGCGGTGATGGTCGGCGCGCAGTTCCCGCTGGCCGGGGCTGCGGGAGGTCCCGTGGCCGCCCCGGCCCGGCTCTTCAGCGCGGACCTGGCCGGCGCCGCGCTCGGCGCCCTCCTCGTCGCCTCGCTCCTCGTCCCGCTGGCCGGGGTTCCGGCGGTCTGCCTCCTCATTGCGGTGTTGAACGCCGCCTGCGCGGGATTAGCCTTGGGTGTGCGGCCATGCACGCCCTGAACCACTTCTGCCTGAGGCTCGTTCGCTGGACCGGGTGGATCCTGCTGCCGCTTCTCCTCGCCTTCTTCGCCACGGGGTACGCGATCAGCGGGCGCTACGGGTTCGGGGCCCTCGCCGACGAGCGGACGGCGCTGACGCTGCATAAGCTCATGCACCTGCCGCTCGGCATACTCGTGGTTGCGCACGTCGTGCCGTCGCTGTACCTTGCGATGCTGCGATGGGGATGGATCAAACAGCGCTCGGAGGCTTGATCACCCGGCGCCGCGCGCTTGCGGGCGGCGCGGCCGCGTTCGCGTGCGCGGGGCTGCGCTGCAGCGGCTCGTGGGTCGACAGCCTCCTGAGCCTCGGGGACTCCGAGGCTCCGGCCGAGGTCTTCAAGGGGGACGCGCCCGACGACAGGGTGTGGGCGCTCTGGCAGGCGCGGGGCTGGGTGAAGGAGGCGTCGCACTACCTGAAGCTCGGGGCGAACGTCCAGTGCAAGACCTGCCCGAACAACTGCATCCTCGAGCCGGGCGACCGCAGCCACTGCCGCAACAAGGTGAACCGGGACGGGACGCTGTACACGATGGCCTACGGGAATCCGTGCACGTTCCACGTGGACCCGGTCGAGAAGAAGCCCCTGTACCACTTCCATCCGGGCACCATGGCGTTCTCGCTGGCGACCTCGGGCTGCGTCTTCCGCTGCCTCAACTGCCAGAACTGGGAGATCTCCCAGAAGAAGCCGGAGGAGACGAAGGATCCCGCAGGGCCGCAGCTGCGGCTGCGCCCGCCGCTGCCGCGCGCGCTCACCTACGAGGACCTCGCCCGCGCCAGCCTCTTCCCGGAGGACGTCGTTGCCGCCGCGAAGGCGCTCGGCTGCCCATCGGTCGCCTACACCTACTCCGAGCCGACCGCGTATTACGAGTACGCGTTCGACACCTGCAGGCTGGCCCGCGAGGCCGGCGTCCGGAACATCATCGTGAGCTGCGGCTCGATCGAGGAGCGCCCGCTTCGCGACCTCGCGAAGTTCGTGGACGCGGCCCACGTGGACCTGAAGGGCTTCGACGACGAGACGTACCGGCGCCTCAACTCCGGCAAGCTCGAGCCCATCCTGAACACGCTCAAGACCTACCGCGACCTGGGGATCTGGTTCGAGGTGATCAACCTGGTCGTTCCGACCTACACGGACAACCTCGACTCGATCCGGCGCATGTGCGGCTGGCTCGCCGACAACCTGGGGCCCGACCGTCCGCTGCACTTCTCGCGGTTCAACCCCCAGCACAAGCTCGACCACCTTCCGGTCACCCCGATCGGCATCCTCCTCGAGGCGCGCGAGGCGGCGCGCGCCGCCGGGCTGCGCTACGTGTACATCGGCAACGTCCGCGAGGTGGCCGACGCCGGCACGACCTACTGCCCGAACTGCAAGCGGGCCGTGATTGAGCGCGACGCCTACGCCGTCACCGCGGTCCGGCTGGACGGCGGCAGGTGCCGCTTCTGCGGGACGCCCGTCGCCGGAGCCTGGGGCGCGTGAGCCGCTCTACGGGCCCTACGCGTAGAGGGCCGCGACCTCGTAGTCCTCGACCGCGGGGATCGTGAAGTCCACCGTTGCGCCTTCCTGGCGGAACGCGACCGTGCGCTCCGCCCTTAGGAGCTCGACCCGGGCGACGCCGCGGCCGGACGGCAGGATCATCCGCACCCGCTGCTCGCCCACCGGGTAATGGCGCCGCAGCCACCCCTTGTGCAGGTTGGGGTTGGTGTAGTTCAGGAGATGGACCGCGAAGCCGGGGGGGGTCTCCCACGCGAAGCACTCGATGACGCCGTCCCCCTCCACGGTGACCGGCCGGCTGCCGCCCGTCAGCCACGCCACGGAATTCTGGAGGAGGCGGCTCAGGTCCGTGTGCCCGGAGCGCCAGGCCGCCCGCTCGACGTCCCCGGTGAAGTAGAGCAGGCGGCTGCGGCCGCTCTCCCGGGCCACCACGGCCGGCTCGTCGGTCCGGTCGACGGGCGGGTACGAGAGCTCGGGCGGGTACGCGGTGTGAGCCGGGACGACGGAGAGCACGAGCGGCCCCTGGGCCTTCACGGGGAGGCGGTAGCCGCCCCCGGGGATCCAGTTCGTGTCCTCGAAGCCCCTGAGGATCTCGTGCGCACCCTCGATCCTCGCGTAGAAGCCGTTGCCCTTGGGAGGGGCGACCTCGCCCACCGAGTCGATGCCGAAAAGGTCGGCCAGGCCCGAATTGGCGCGGCGCCGGCCCTTCTCGTCGAACATCGCGGTCTCGAAGGACGCCATGAGGGAGCCGCCCGCCGCGACATAGTCGCGCAGCTGGGCGCATTGGGCGTCGCTCAGCCACGCGATGTTAGGCAGCAGCAGCGCGGAGTACCTGCCCACCGACTCCGGGCCCAGGTCATCCTCGTGGACGAAGTCGAACATGAAGCGGCCCTCGATGAGCGCATAGTAGAGGCCGTCCACGAACTGGGCCATCCCGCCCTCGCCCGGGGGCGTGTAGAAGAGGTGCGAGCGCTGGCCCATCACGACCCCGACGTTGGCCACGCTTCGCACGCGCTCGAAGTGCAGGTCGTGGCGGGCGAGCCACTCCATGTACCTCCGGCCGATCTTCTGCCAGCGCCGGTCCTCGCCCAGGCCCTTCTGGCCGCCCAGCCAGTGGTACCAGATCGTCATGCCGCTTGCGGCCGTCTGGTCCATCCAGATCTCGGCCTCCGGCCTCGACTTCGCGACGTTCCTCCAGCGAACCGCGCCGCAGGTCGACCACGCGCCGGTCACGTTGGTGACCGTGCGCCCCTTCATGATCGCCGTCGCGACGCGGCCCTGCTGGGAGGCGCCCCAGATCGGCGTCCCCTCCCCCCCGCGGCCCTGGTTGTCGCAGTTGAACCATTCGCAGACGCCCGCCAGGCGCTTCAGGTTGGGCGTCGCGTGGATTCCGCCGCCCATGTTTGCGAAGAACAGGCTGTCCGGCTTCTTCTCCTTCGCTATCCCGTCATAGAGTTTCCAGAGGTCCGCGACCCGCTCGGTGTACTGGTCCCAATACTCAGGGGTCATGGGCTTCGCCAATTTGCGGCACGCGTCGCAGTAGCACATCGGCAGGCTGCCGAACGCGGGCCAGCCGTTCGTGAAGATCCCGTCCACGTCGTAGGCCGCCTGCACCTCGCGCATGATCGCGGGCATGTGCTCCGTGAAGTACGGGGAGAAGGTGCAGGTCTGGAAGAGCCGGGGGTCCTCCCCGTGGGCGAGAAACCCGCCGCTCTCGTCGCGCATGAACCACTCGGGATGCGCCTTGACGGCGTCCTCCCAGTTAAGGTCGGGGCTCGTCCTCGCGATCACCCGCATCCCCCGCTTCTTCGCGGCCGCTGTGCAGGCGCCGAAGAGGTCCTTGTTCCCGAGAAACTGGCTGCGCCGGTGGAAGGGGACCTCGGTCGGGTAGAAGGCGATGATCCCCGTGACGCTCACTAGCACAGCGTCGACCTTGAGCGAGGCCCAGTAGTCGGCCCACGCCTCGACATCGAGCTCGAGCGGGTCGCGCTCGTTGAAATTGAGCTGGCCGATCCGCTTGATCCTCTGGTGCCACGGCGCCCCTCCGGCGCCGCCGGCGGCATCGGCCACGGCGCCCAGCACGGCCCGAGCGCCGAGTCCCGCAAGCACGGTGCCCGGCACGACGACACCGGACATGGCGATAAACTGGCGCCGGTTCATTTCCATCGGCATGGACGATAACTGACGAAATGCGCCTTGCTTCGCAAGAGCCTCATGGGGCAGATCGTCGGGCGCAATCCGCCCGATGCGCCCCAACCCCCACCCGCCCTGCGCGACCTGGTCAGGGCCGTTTGAGATTCTTTTCGGCCTTCTCGTCGGAGATGAAATCCATGATCAGGTCATCGAAGTCCGGGTCGCGGCTGAAGCCCAGCCTGAGCGCCCTCGTGACGTCGAAGCTCGACGGCCAGCTGCAGACGATGCGCTGCACCTTCAGGTCCTCCCCGAAGACGACCCGGGAGGCCACCTCCTTGCCCGCGATGCGCTCAAGCGAGGCGATCATCTCGCCGACCGTCACCGTGATGCCCGGAAGGTTGATGATGCGCTCGAATCCCAGCTCGTCGGGCCTGAGCCAGGCGGCGTGAATCAGGTTCTCGACCACGGCGGCGGGCGACGAAAGCCACAGCTTGTGGTCGCGGCCGACCGGGCACACCGCCTTCTCCCCGTGCAGGGGCTCGCGGATGATCCCGCTCACGAAGGACGAGGCCGCTGCGTTCGGCGTGCCGGGCCGCACGCACACCGTCGGAAAACGCAGCACGCGGCCGTCGACGAAGGCCTTGCGCGTGTAGTCGGCCACGAGCAGCTCGCAGATGGCCTTCTGCGCCCCGTAGGACGACTGGGGATGAACGGCCGTCTGCTCGTCGACGACGGCCGGCAGCGGCGGCCCGAAGACCGCGAGCGAGCTCGCGTAGACGAACCGCGGGCAGTGGCCGGTCGCGCGCGCGGCCTCGAGCAGGCTGCGTGTCGCGTCCACGTTGACGCTCATGCCCATGTCGAAGTCGGCCTCGGCCTGCCCGCTCACGATCGCCGCGAGGTGAAAGACCACGTCGGCCCCGTCGACCACCGCGGCCGCGGCTCCCGGGTCGAGGAGGTTCGCCTGGCTCAGGACGAGCCGCTCGTCGTGCGACGGCGCGCGCAGCTGGGAGACGTCGGACAGGATGACCTGCGCGACGTCGGAGTCTTCGAGAAGGACCTTTGCGAGGCGGCGTCCGAGAAACCCGGCGCCGCCCGTGATCACAATTTTCATATGAGGTGGGGTTGAAAGGGAAGGGACACTCTCGCTGGTAAGGCGCGACCCATCAATCCAAATGGCAGTGGAGCCACCGGACGATTGCAACAGTATCGTCAGGGCCCACCATGAATCGCCTAACCCCACCCCGACATGAATGAGTCCGCCGCCCCAAACCCCGCCGTTCCCCGCCCCGCGCGCCGCCTGACGGCCGGGTTGCTGTCGGTCGGGCTCGCCGCGGCCGCCCTCGCCGC
Source organism: Opitutaceae bacterium (assembly GCA_003164715.1). Classification (GTDB taxonomy): domain Bacteria; phylum Verrucomicrobiota; class Verrucomicrobiia; order Opitutales; family Opitutaceae; genus Palsa-1447. Next base: position 17,207 of record PLTZ01000030.1, read on the forward strand.
GCTGGCGCCGGCCGCCCGCTCTGACGAGAAGCCGGCCCTCAACCTCCTCAACTCCTCGTGGCCGTCCAAGTGGATCACCTGCGAAGGCGCCGTTGCGCGCAACCCCGCCGTGTACCATTTCCGCAAGCGCCTCGCGCTCGAGGCGGCGCCCGCCCGCTTCGTGATCCACGTCTCCGCCGACAACCGGTTCGTGCTCTACGTCAACGGCGCCCGCGTCGGCGAGGGGCCCGCCCGCGGCGACCTCGACCACTGGCGCTACGAGACCTTCGACGTCGGGCCTCTCCTCAGGAAGGGCGACAACGTCCTGGCCGCCACCGTGTGGAACTGCGGCGCGCTCGCCCCGGTCGCGCAGATGAGCGACCAAACCGGGTTCCTGGTGCAGGGCGACACGGCGGCGGAGTCGGCCGCGAACACCGATCCGTCCTGGGAGGCCGAGGTGGAGCGGGGCCAGGGCTTCGTTCCGATCAACAGCGCAGACGTGCCCAGCTACTATGCCGCGAGCCCGGGGGAGTTTCTGGACGGCCGCCTCTATGACTGGGACTGGCAGACCAGCCCCGCGCCGTGGAGGCCGGCGGTCGCGCTCGGCACAGGGGAGCCCGGCCACTATGCGAAACCGACGCCGGTCGGCACGGGCTCGGGCGACAACCGGTGGCTGCTCGTTGCGGACCGCCTGCCCCAGATGGAATACCGGCAGGCGCCGATCGGCAGGATCGTGCGGGTCGCTGGGATTGCAGGGGTGAGCGGCTTCCCCGCGACCATCCCCGCGAACACCCGGGCCACCCTCCTGATCGACGGGGGCGCCATGACGACCGCCTACCCCGAACTCGTCATGGGACGCGGAAAGGGGGCAACCGTGCGCCTGACCTACGCCGAAGCCCTCGTGGACGCCAAGGGAAACAAGGGGAACCGCGACGAGACCGCAAACCGCTCCATCCAAGGGCTCACGGACAGGCTCACGCCGGACGGCGGGATCAACCGCGCGTGGTCGTCTTTGTGGTGGCGCGCCTGGCGCTACCTCCAGGTTGACGTCCAGACCGCGGACGAGCCGCTGGACATCGAGTCCCTCGGCGCCCGCTACAGCGGCTACCCCTTCAGGGAGCGGGCGAGCATCGACGTCGGCGATCCGGCCCTGGCGAGAATATGGGAGGTGGGCACCCGCACGGCGCGGATGAACGCGCACGAGACCTACATGGACTGCGCCTACTGGGAACAGCTCCAGTACATCGGGGACACCCGGATCCAGGCGCTCATCTCGTACGTCGAGTTCGGGGACGACCGGCTCGCCCGCCAGGCGCTCGACGCCTACGACCAGTCGAGGATCGCCGAGGGCCTCACCCAGAGCCGCTACCCGAGCGCCCTGGCGCAGGTGATACCGACCTTCTCGCTCCTGTGGATCGGGATGGTCCACGACTACTGGCTCTACCGGCCCGACGACGGCAGGCTGGCCGAATGGGTTGCGCACACCCGGAGCGTCATCGACTGGTACGCCCGCCACCAGCGGCCCGACGGTCTGCTCCGGCTCATGCCCTGGTGGAACTTCGGCGACTGGACGAAGGACTTTGACTTCGGGGTCCCCCCGCAGGACGCCGACGGCGGCTCCGCGCTCCTCACCCTGTACTACGCGGCGGCCCTGCGGGAGGCCGCAGACCTCGAGGCGTCCCTCGGGAACACGGGCCTCGCGGACGGCTACCGGCAGCGGGCGGCCTTGATCGCGGCGGCCGTGTACCGGCTCTGCTGGGACGAGTCGCGGGGCCTTGTCGCCGACACTCCCGCGCGCGCGCATTTCAGCGAGCAGACCAACGCGCTCGCGGTGCTGGCGGACGCCGTGCCAAGGCAGGGGCAGGCCGCCGTCATGCGCGCGGTGCTGGCCCACAGGCCGCCCGGCGCCCCCGTGCCCGGCCCCGGCGAGTTCTCGCCGGCGAGCATCTACTTTCGCTTCTACGTGGCCCGCGCGCTCGACCACGCGGGCCTCGCGGACCTGTACCTGGGCTCGCTCGGGCCCTGGCGGAGCATGCTCGACATCGGGCTGACGACCTGGGCGGAGACGGCGGAGCCGACCCGCTCGGACGACCACGCCTGGAGCGCCCACCCGAACTACGACCTGCTGACGCTGGTCGCCGGGATCCGCCCGGCCTCGCCCGGCTTCCGCACGGTCCTTGTCGCGCCGCACCTGGACGGGCTCACCCTGCTCAACGCCCGGATGCCCCACCCCGACGGCGACATCGTTGCCAGCTACCGTAAATCGGACCGTGGATGGGAGTTTGACATCAGCCTTCCGCCCGGGATCACGGGGACCCTCCAGTGGGAGGGCCGCACCGCGGCCCTCGCGAGCGGCCCCAACACGCTCGACTTCAGGCGCTGAAGATCTCGCCGGGCTCGAAGAACCGCTCGAGCTCGATCTTGGCGTTCGGCACGCTGTCGGAGGCGTGCACGACGTTGCGCATCATCTCGGTGCCGAAGTCTCCGCGGATGGTGCCCTTCGCCGCCTTGCGCGAATCCGTGGGGCCCAGGAGGTCGCGCACGCGGCTGACCACGGAGGGTCCCTGGAGCGCCATCACCACGACCGGCCTCGAGCTCATGAACTTCTCGATCTCCGGATAGAAGGGCATGTGCGCCACGTGGGCGTAGTGCTCGCGGAGGAGCTTCGGCGTGAGCCGGGCCATCTTGCATCCGACGATCGAGAAACCCGCCTTTTCGAAGCGATCGAGCACGTTTCCGACATGGTGTTGCTCCATGCAGTCCGGCTTAAAGATGATGAGGGTTCTCTCCATAGGAAGGGACGACCATAAGGAAGCCCCCCGCGATGGAAAGCATGTTTTTGCCCGTCAGCCCTCGCTCTTCTCCATCGCAAGCGCCTGGTACAGGGCGTCCTCGAGGTTCGGATACCGGAACGGATAGCCTGACCGCAGGAGCTTTGAGGGCACGACGTGCGCGCTCGCCAGCAGCACCTCGTCCGTGATCGGCCCGTACATCATCTCGAGCGCGATGCGCGGGACCGCCATCGGCAGCTGGCGCCCGAAGATCCGCCCGAGGGCCCGCGTGAAGACCGCGTTCATGACCGAGGTGGGCGACACCACGTTGACCGGGCCGGAAAGCCCCGCCTCGCCGAGCGCGAAGCGTATCGCGCCGACGGCATCCTCAAGCCCGATCCAGCTGAGCCACTGGCGGCCCGTGCCGAGCGCGCAGCCGAACCCGGCCCGGTAGAAGGGCACGAACCTCTGCAGGATGCCGCCCTCGCGGGACAGGACGGCGCCGAAGCGCAGGCACACGACGCGCGCGCCCGATTCGGCCGCCGTCATCGCCGCGCCCTCCCAGTCGCGGCACAGGTCGGCCAGGAATCCGTTTCCCGGGCCGCTCGACTCGTTGAGCTCCAGGTTGCCGCGGTCGCCGTAGATGCCGGTGGCCGAGGCGCTCACGAACACCGCGGGACGGTGCTGCGCATCGCCGAAGATCTTCGCGAGCGTCTGGGTCGTGTCGATGCGGCTCGACCGGATCTCGTTCCTGCGTTTGTGCGTCCAGCGCTTGGCCGCGATATCCGCGCCGCACAGGTTGATGACCGCATCCACCGTGCGGCAGGATTCGAGCGGCAGCTCGCCCGCCGCCGGGTGCCACGCCAGCTCGTCGCCCGAAGCCGCCTCGCGGCGCACGAGGTGGACGACCGCGTGCCCGTCAGCCCGGAGCGCCGCCGACGCGGCGCGGCCTATCGTCCCGGATCCGCCTGCAATCAGGATCTTCATTCGCTTCGGGCCCTTCTGTGCCTCATCCGGCAATCCCAATTGAGCGCAGGAAAAGCGCAAGCGTCATGCGGCGCCACCTGCGCGCAGGCTTCTGAAGGCGCCGAGCGCGGCGGCGCGGGCCGCCGCATGGTCCACGATGGGACGGGGGTACGAGCGCCCGAGGCTCACGCCGGCTGCCGCAAGGGCGTCGGCCGGGGCCTTCCACGGGCAATGGATGAACGCCCCGGGCAGCTTCGCCAGTTCGGGCACCCACCGCCTGACGTAGGCACCCGCAGGGTCGAAGCGCATGCCCTGTCTGACGGGCGCGAAGATCCGGAAGTACGGCGCCGCGTCCGCGCCGCATCCCGCGCTCCACTGCCACCCGAGCGTGTTGTTCGCCAAGTCGGCATCGACCAATGTGTTCCAGAACCATTTGGCGCCGTGCGTCCAGGACAGCCTCAGGTGCTTCACCAGGAAGGATGCGACGATCATCCGGACCCGGTTGTGCATCCATCCCGTATGCTCGAGCTGCCTCATCCCGGCATCCACGATCGGGTAGCCCGTGCGGCCCGTCTGCCAGGCCCCGAGCATCCTGCCCCCCGGGTCGCCGCCCCAGGGAAAGCGGCCGAAGGCCGGCCTCAATGGAGACTCGGGCGTGTCCGGAAAATGGAAAAGCAGGTGGTGCGCGAACTCCCGCCAGCCGAGTTCACCGAGGAACGCGCGGGCGCCGTTACCCGGCGGGAACACGCCCGACTCCCGGGAGAGGGCCCTCACCGCGGACCAGACCTGCCGGGGGCCGATCTCCCCGAAATGGAGCCAGGGGGACAGGCCCGAGGTCCCGTCCAGGTCCGGACGGTCGCGATCCGCCGCGTAGGATTCGATCGCTCTCGAGACAAAGCGCTTAAGGCGCGCCGCCGCTCCCCGCTCCCCAGGCCGCCAGGACTCGGCGAGGCCCGGGTCCCACTCCTTGCGGGGAAGCAGGCCCAAGGCGTCGATGTCCAGGGACTCGGGCCAAGCGGCAGGCGCCGCAAGCCCCTTCGCACCCAGCCGCTCCGGGGCCGCAACCGGGAGTTCGAGACAGCGCCGCCAGAACGGGGTGAAGACCCGGAAGGGGCCGCCCTCCCGGTTCGCGACCGATTCCGGCTCAAAGAGCAGGGCTCCGCCAAAGCTCCGGGCATCGATTCCGTCGCCGGCAAGCGCGGCCTCGACCGCGCGGTCCCCCGCGAGCGCCGCGGGCTCGTAGCGGCGGCCCCAGTAGGCCGCCCGAGCGCCCGTCCGCCTCGCGATGCGGCGAAGCGCCTCGAGCGATCCGCCGCGCGCGACCACCAGGCGAGAGCCTCTCTCGCGAAGGGACAGGTCCAGCGACCTGAGGGAATGGTGGAGCCATCCGCGCGACGCCGGGCCCGGGGCCCAGCGCCCCTCGCCCTCCTCATCGAGGACGAAGACCGGGATCACCGGACCCCCGCGCCGGGCGGCGGCGCAGAGCGCCGGGTTGTCCTTCAGGCGGAGGTCCCGCCTGAACCACACGATCGCCGGCGTCACAGCGCTTCCTGGTACAGCGCCTCGTAGGCCGCCGCCGAGGCCGCCCAGCTGAAATCGCGCGCCATGCCCCGCCGCTGGACCGCCGCGAGGCGCGGCTTGTCGGCGTAGAGTATTAAGGCGCGCTCGAGCGCGTCGCGCAGCGACGCGGCATTCGGCTCGCACATGAGGCCCGTGCCGCCCTCCCGGTCCTCGTCGGCGTCCCGGACGGTGTCGACCAGGCCGCCCACGCGGCTCACGATCGGCACGGTGCCGTAAGCCTGCGAGTACATCTGGTTCAGCCCGCACGGCTCGAAGAGCGACGGCATCACGAAGAAGTCTCCCCCCGCCTCGATCAGATGGCTCATAGGCTCGTCGAGCTTCGAGCAGACGAACACCTTCGCGGGCGCGTCCGCGGCCAGCTTCTGCAGCTGCTGCTCCATCCGCTTGTCGCCCGCCCCGAGCACGATGAGCCGGCAGTCGCGGGTCTTGAAGAAGTCGGCGTTCGCGAGCAGCAGGTCGATCCCCTTCTGCTCGGTGAGCCGGCAGATCATCCCGAACACGGGCCCGGTGTACGCCGGGTCGAGGCCGCTCTGCCTGAGGAGCTCACGGCGGCACCCCAGCTTTCCCGAGAGGTCGGCCGCCGAGTACCGGGAGGGAATGAGCGGGTCGGTCGCGGGATTCCACACCGCCGTGTCGATCCCGTTGAGAATCCCCGACAGGTCGTCGACCCGCGTCTGGACGACGCCCTCGAGGCCGCAGCCGAACTCGGGACTCTGGATCTCCTTCGCGTAGCGTGGGCTCACCGTCGTCAGCCGGTCCGCAAAGAGGATGCCGCCCTTCAGGAAGTTCACCTGGCCGTAGTACTCCAGACCGTCCATCGTGAACATCTCGTCGGGAAGGTTCGTCTTGGCGAAGCTCCCGGCCGGGAAGAGGCCCTGGTACGCGATGTTGTGGATGGTGAAGACCGTCTTCATCGCGAGGGTCACCCCGAAGCGGCGCTCCGCCTCGCGCAGCAGGAGCGGAAGGAGCGCGGCCTGCCAGTCGTGGCCGTGGACGATGTCCGCCCCGAGATCGGCCAGGCGCATGGTCTCGACGACCGCCTTGCAGAAGAAGATGAACCGCTCCGCGTTGTCCTCGTAGTCGCGCTCCCCGTTCCCGTAGGGACGCTTGCGGTCGAAGTACTCATCCCTGCAGATCAGGTATATGGTGAGGTTCTTCTGCGGGGAAAACGCGACCACGTCGCCCGAGACGAACTGGTCCCCCATCTCGATCTTCAGTTTGAATTTGCGTTCGGCCCCCGCGGCAGCCGGGTGGCTGAGCGCGTCCCGGTATCCCGGCAGGAAGGCCGATACTTGGTGCCCGTTGCCCGCAAAGGTCGTGACAAGCGCCCCCACGGCATCCGCGAGGCCGCCTGTCTTCATGTACGGGTAGAGTTCGCTCGCCGCGTGGACGATCTTCATGGCCGATTCAGCTCACGTCAGGCCCGCGCCGGGTTTTCGTAACCTGCTCTCGCTCAATCCAAGGCGGTCTGAAAAGCGAACGTTGTCCGTTGGTCTGCGGATAGAGAGCACTGGACGGCAAATCTAGGCCGGTCGAAAGCGAGTTGTCGAGAGCGGTATGAACCGGCGCCGCGGGCTCCGTGCCCGCGGCCGGAGCGATGAACCGAGGGATCTCTCAATGCGTCTCGGCATAGGGAGAATGCCCGGATCGGCGCCGGTCTCTCTGCCGAGATTTTCATGGCCATCCATGCGGGGAACGGCTTGGCTCGCAGGAAAGGCGCTCCGATGGATGCGCACCCAGGTTTGCAGGAGGCTCTTTTTCGGGACCTTGGCCCCAGCCTTCCGGCATGTTCGCGGAGCGCCCTGGGGCAGCAGCGCGCTTGGCCGCCGATGTTGAGGCGAATCACACCGGGGCATGCGGCGAATCCGCTGTGCAAATGAAACCCCGATCCAACCCCTCCGCGCAATCGCGTCGCCTTGCGCCCGAGATCGCCGTATTGCTAGGCGTCGCATTCCTGCTCACGGGCTGCGTTTCGACCGGATACCTGAGAGCGAGCAAGGACACTCCGCCGCCGCAGTCGCTAGACGTGCCTTTTGCCCCGGGCCGGCTTGAGGCGGCGTTGAATGCCGTCATCACTTATAACGGGCCTGGTTCGTGGAAACGCGATGCGTTCTGGGACGAATACGTCGTGACGCTCCGCAATCCCGGCAGCCAGGTTCTCACGGTCTCCGCCACGGGGCTGACCGATTTCTCGGGCGCGGTCCAGACGGCAGGGGACAATCCGTGGAAACTGGAAAAGCAGAGCAAGACCCTTGAAGAGAAATACCGAGCGGCCGGCATTACCTTTGCGCGTTACACGGTTCCAGGCGTACTCATTGTCGGTGGGGCAACGGCTCTTGCAGCCGCTACTTCAGGCGGTGGGTTTTTAGCCGGTTATGCCGTGGCCGCCGGGGCCGCCGGGGCCACCGTGGTGGTGCTGCCTGTTTATTACGGCACCGTTCTAACGATCAATCACTTTGACAAGGTCCGGATGGAAAAAGAGTTCACCAGGCGACGGATTGTGCTGCCGATTTCCCTTGCTGCGGGGCAGACGCGGACCGGCAGCTTCTTCTTCCCCATGGTGCCCAGCCCCCGCTCGCTCGCCTTTCACTGGACTGCCGAGTCGGGCCCTGGAGATTCCGTCCTTGCGCTCGGATTCCTGCACGACCTCCACGTCAAGAAGGCGGATAAGCCGGCGGCCACCAAGTAGATCGCGAGCCCGTTCGGGGCGTTCCTGCTTAATCCGCTCGCCAATTCGGGCGGGTTGAGGGATGTTGGAAGCGGTTGACTCGCCGAATGCGGGTCCCGCAAAGAAATGTTAAACACCAAGCCGGGCCGCAAGGGCCCACAGGCCGATGACTCAGTCAAAGGCGTAATCCAATTCAGAGCCGGCGGTTCCGCGTTCGTTGTCGTTGACGGCAAACGGGATGAGCCGTCGATCCAGATCTCCCCAGACGACACAGGCGTCGCCCTCCCGGGCGACACGGTCGTCGTTCGCATCTACGGAGGCGTCGCCGGCAGGCGCCCCGGCGAGCGCGTGGGCCGCGTGGTCCAGATTGTCGAGCGCGCCCGCGCCGTCATTGTCGGGGACCTAAGGCGCGAGGGCCGCAACTTCATCGTTGCCCCGGACGACCCGCGGTTCGTCTACGAGATCGCCGTCCCCGACCCCGCGAGGTCCCCCGTCAAGCCCGTTCCCCACCCCGGCGACAAGGTCATCGTCAAGCTCGGGGAATGGCGGCGGCGCGAGCAGCCCCTGGTCGGCGAGATCACCGGCAGGCTCGGGCGCACCCACGAGCCGAGGGCGGAGCTCCTCGGCATCTTCGTCAAGCACGGCCTCGAGCCGAACTTCCCGGCGGACGTCGAGCGCGAGGCTTCCCACATCCCCGACCACGTCGGCGCAAGGGAGATCGAGGGCCGCAGGGACTACCGCGCCATCCCCGTCTTCACGATCGATCCCGACGACGCGAAGGATTTCGACGACGCCCTCTCGATCGAGGACCTGGGCGGCGGCAGCGTCCGCGTCGGGATCCACATCGCCGACGTCTCGAGCTACGTGAAGCACGGCACCGCCATCGACCGCGAGGCGCGCACGCGCGGAAACTCGACCTACCTGGTCGGCACCGTGATCCCCATGCTGCCGGAGAAGCTCTCGAACGGCCTCTGCTCGCTCGTCGAGGGTCAGGACCGCCTCTGCAAGGCGGTCTTCCTCACCTTCGGGCCGGACTTCCGGATCCGGGACACGGACTTCGCGAACACGGTCATCCGCAGCCGCAAGCGCCTCACCTACAAGCAGGCCTACGCCCTTCTCTTCGAGAACAGCCTGGAGAAGATCCGCTCGATGCCGGTCCCGCCGAAGCACCAGACAGGCTCCACGGGCCGGGCGCTGCGGGAGCTAGGCGACCGCGAGCTTTCGGATCTCCAGTCGTGGATCCGGGCCCTCTGGCGGATCGCGAGCGCCCTCAGGCGCGAGCGCATGGCGGTCGGGAGCCTGGACCTCGACATGCCGGAGACGAAGATCTTCGTCGACCCCCAGGGCTACGCGGACCGGCTCGAGCGCATCGAGCAGGACGAGAGCCACCAGCTGATCGAGGAGTTCATGCTGGCGGCGAACGAGGCCGTGGCGCGGCTCACCCGCACCCACAAGCTCCCTTCGCTCTACCGCGTCCACGACAACCCGGACGCCGAGAAACTGAGCGACTACCGCCAGTTCGTCTCCACCTTCGGCATCAAGGTCGGCGACCTCACCCACCGGGAGGAGGTCGTGAAGCTCCTCACCATCCTGAAGACCCATCCACAGGGCTACACGCTGCGCACCCAGTTCCTGAGGAGCCTCAAAAAGGCCTGCTACCGAGCCACCCCCGACGGCCACTACGGCCTGCACAAGAAGGACTACACGCACTTCACCTCCCCGATCCGGCGGTACTCCGACCTGGTTGTCCACCAGGTCCTCCAGTCCTACCTTTCCAACAGGGGCGAAGGCGGCGCCGTCCGCCACGACCTCCGGGGCATCCAGCAGCTTGCCGAGCACCTGAGCCTCACCGAGGTGAACTCGACGGAGGCCGAGCGCGAGAGCGTCAAGATCAAGCTGCTCGAATTCTTCGAGCGCGAGCTGGCGAAGAAGAAGCGCACGGCCTTTGCGGCCGTCATCACGGACGTGCGCCGCCACGGGTTCTTCATCGAGCTCGTCGAGTCCATGACCTTCGGGTTCGTCTCGTCCGACACGCTCGGCGACGACTACTACCAGCTGAACCCGGAGGGCAACGCTCTCGTCGGCCGGCGCAAGCACCGGGTCTACGAGCTCAACGGCAGGCTTGACGTCGTCGTGGACAAGGTGGACCGGTTTAAGCGGATCATCGACTTCCGGCCGGCCTAGACTTGAACCCTCCATGAAACACTACGACTTCCCCACGCACTTCCGAGAGCTGTACGACCGCGCGGTGGCGCTCTATGCCAAGGGCCAGCGCGGCGCCGAGACCTTCTTCGACAAGGAGCAGACGGCGTGGCTCGCCTCGAACGGCATCACCCCCCAGCACGTCTACGACTACGCCGAGGACGAGGTCAACGACGGCGAGCCGGGATTCGCGCACGCGATCCTCATCGAATCCGCGCGCCACAACTACTTCATGAACGTCCAGCACGGCAAGCCGTCGGCGCACGTGCTCGACGTGGCGACCTTGCCCGCGAAGACGGACGCCGCGAAGGGCATCGAGTGGCTGCCAAGGATCATCCCGAAGGCCAAGGCGAAGCTCCGCGGCGAGCTGCCCGCGAGCCTCATGTACTGCTGCGGCGGGGACCGGCGCTTCTTCAAGGCCCACGACATCCTTCCCTCGGAGTTCCTGGGCGTCGTCTGGCGAAACGCCGACAATGACGCGGCGACCATCGACTGGGTCGTCGCCCGCAGCAAGACGGCGAAGTAGCGCCGCCCCCGCTAAAGGAGCTCCCCCTGCCGGCTGTCGGACCCGCGGGGCGGCGCGCTTGCGCCGATAAACTTCCCGTAGCGCTCGAGCCAGTCGTCGAGCTTCCCGAGGTAGTGGTCGGGATCGTAGGGCGCCGCGGCGGGGTCGTACAGCGCCAGGGGGCGCGCCCGCTGCCAGTCGCTCGTGCGGCCCTTCCCTTTCGGCGTGATGTAGTAGGTCACCCGCTCCCCCATCCTCGGCCGCGGCGACAGCTGAAGCGCGGCCTCCGCGGAGGCGCGCCGCGGCTTGCCGCCGCCGGCGATGAAGCGCTCGTACGCGTCGGGGTTCATCCCGAGGATCTCCCCCTTCGCGAGCTCGGCCACCGAAAGCGTGCTCTCGGAGATCCTCTTGCGGTACTCCCCTACGAGGCCGACCGGCGAGGCGGCCTCGACGCCGAGGAGGAATTGGATGAGCGAGTGGGTCAGCTTCTTCAGGAACGGCTCCACCCCCCTCGAGCGAAGCGCGCTCCCGCGAAGGACCACCCGGCCCGACTCGAGGAGCGCATAGTTCTTGGCCTTGTAGCAGAACATCGCGTCGTACCGGCCGTCGAACTCGAGCTCGATTCCCGATGGCAGGATCGGCGCGACCAGGGCGAGGAGCTCCTCCGGCTTGTCGAAGTACTCCTCGGCGGACAGGTAGATCCCATCGGTGTCCGCCTCGAGCATCCTGCAGCCGTGCTTCCCGAACTCGTCGATAAGCCTCTGGAGCAGCTCGCGGCCCCGCCGCGTCACCTCGGCCGCGAGCTCGCCGTCGCCGAACCGGGCCCCGGAGAACCCGAGGTACCCGTAGAACGAGTTGATGAGGATCTTGTAGGCGCCCTGGCGCGCCTGGGCCTCCGCCCGCTCGTCGGCGCTCGTCGACGTCCTCGCGATCAGCTTGTACTTGAGCCGGTACTCGAGCAGGCGCCTAAGGAGCGGGATGAAGACCCCGAGCGAGTCGTTCGCCGGGTTGCGCCCGATGTTCAGGAGCAGGCTCGGATACAGCGAGGCCACGTCGAAATGCAGGACGTGGCGGAAGACGCCCTCGTTGAAGCTGCGCGTGTAGCCTCCGTCAAAGGGGCGGACCTCGGGCGGCTGCGGGCACGACTGCCTGGCGTGGTAGTACTCCTCGAGGAACAGGAGGTCGATCTTCACGGTCGTCCCCCGCAGCGTCGCCTCCTGCAGCGGGATCGGGAACGCGCGGGCCTGCTCGAAGTACGTCGGCAGCAGAAGGTCCGCAAGGCCGTGGGTCTCTCTCAGGTCGTCCTCCAGGTAGGCGCAGAACCGGGCCCGGTCCCGCGCGAACGCCTCGGCGATGCGGCTGCCCTCGATGTACGTGCGGTCCGCGCCCTCCTCCTCGGTTATCCCGAAGTGGATCGCGACCTCCTTCAGGCCGTAGGCGTTGAGCTCCCGGGCCGTGATGTCGTTTAGGAGCGTGAGCAGGTACGTGTCGATGACCGCCCGGCCCGGCAGGTCGCAGCGCGGGAAGTCGATCCAGCGCTCGGCCACCTTGAGCCGGCTGTTCCGGAACGACGCCCGCTGCCCGAAGCGCCCCCAGGCGCACGGGACGCGGCGCATCCGGCACCGCTGGCGCAGGTAGTCGAGGTCGAACTTGAAGATGTTGTGGCCCTCGATGACGTCGGGGTCGGCCTCCGCCAGCTCCCGGTTGAAGGCGACCAGGAGCCGCTTCTCCGCCTCGTCCGTCATCGCGTCGAGGAGGAGGAGGCGGTTCCTCCCCTGGAAGCGCATCCCGATCGCGAGCACCCGGTCGCCGGGGTTCGCAGGATCGCTGAACCCCCCGTCGGCCGAGCCCGTCTCGATGTCGACCTGGCAGCGCCGCAGCCTGGCGAAGGCCATGTCACCGAACAAGCGGGCGCGCCGCTGCAGGAGGAACTGGCTCTCGAGGGGCCTTATGGCGTCCACCGCGACGTGGTCGCGGGCCGCCTTGACGAAGTCGTCGAACGCCTCGAGCGATCCCGCCCGGGCCAGCGTCCCCAGCGCCGCGGTGCCGCCCAGCTTCTCAAACTCCACTCCGGCCACGGGCCCGATGAACGGGTTCCTGGACAGCCACGCGAACGGCTCGAAGGGCCTTGTCTCCTCGCGCCTCCCCCCTGCCTCGGTCTCCACCGAGACCCGGGCCCTGCCCCCGCCGTCGATCCAGACGCCGCAGAGCGAGCCGTCCATGGCGCCCCCCTAGGTCCCGTCAGAACGGCCGGACGAAGACCATCGCCACGGCCGTGATCGCGAGAACCAGGGAGACGAGCATGAACGCATCGGCCTGGGCGCGCCTGCGGTAGGCGAAGCTGACCATCACGGAGAGCCCGAGCCAGCAGACGAGCTTCACGGCGACCCATCCCGGGAACCCAAGGTGGAGCTTGCCGAGCATCGCGAACCCGCTGATGAACGTCAGGAGCGCCGCGACCCCGGTGATCATGACGACCCGCTTGCGCGTCTCGGCGGGGGCGGCAAAGGCGTAGAACGTGTACGCCAGCAGCACGATGATCGAGCTTAGGTGGAGCACATGGTAGGTGGTTAGCTTCATCGTGCTGGCTGGTAGAAAGTTAAATGACACCCCGCCTGTGCCGTGTGCCCAAAGGCTCAGGACCTTTTCAAGTCAAGGTGGGCGCCTCCGTTGCGACGTTTGCTTTCCGGTTTACGGCCTAGCAGCTTCCGCGGCGGTTCTGGCTCCCGTAATGTTTCCAAGGCAAAGAGCGGTTATTGAAAGCACCTCGAACACTGCAGGGTGTCTGTCCTTGAGTCTGGGAGATGCCGGCCCACCGTCAAGTATGCCCTTGCGGATTCTACTGCCGGCCATCGGCAGCTCCGGCGACGTCCACCCGGTGATCGCGCTCGGCCGGGCGCTCCGCCTGAGGGGCCACGCGGTCGAGGTGGCCGCCAACGAGTATTTCTGCGAGCCGGTCACCGCCGCAGGCCTCGGGTTTGTCGCGCTCGGCACCCGGGCGCAGGCTGACGCGATCATGAAGGACCCGAGGCTCTGGCACCCGCACCGGGGCTTCGAGTGCATCGTGGACCACGCCCTCCTCCCCCACCTGAGGAGCCTTTACCGCATGATCGAGGAGCGCCGCGGGCCGAGCTTGGTCGTCGCCGCGACGACCCTGTGCCTCGGGGCGCGGGTCGCCCAGGAGCGGCTCGGGGTTGCGACGGCGACGCTTCACCTGCAGCCAAGCGTCTTTCGCAGCCACGTCGACAGCGGCAGGCTCTCGTTCCTCAACCTGGGCCCGGGCATGCCGCGCGCGGTGAAGACGGCGCTCTTCTGGCTGATCGACGCGATCTTCGTCGAGCGGGCCATAGCCCCCGAGCTGAACGGATTCCGGGCGACGCTCGGCCTGCCGAGCGTGCGGGGCGTCTTCAGCCGGTACGTCCACTCGCCCCAGCTGGTCCTCGGGCTCTTCCCGGACTGGTTCGCCCCGGCGCAGGCCGACTGGCCCGGGAACACCCATCTCACGGGCTTCCTCATGCACGACGACGGGGGGCTCAGGGACGAGCAGGAGGAGGCCGAGGCGTTCCTCTCCTCCGGTCCCCCGCCGGTCGTCGTCACGCCCGGCTCGGCGGCCATGGACCGCGGTGAGTTCTTCGCGCGGACGGCCGCCGCCTGCCACTCGCTCGGCCTGCGCGCCATGCTCGTCACCAACCACGCGGCCCAGCTGCCCGCGAGCCTTCCGCCGGGGATACGGGCGTTCTCCTACCTGCCCTTCAGCCGGATCCTCCCCAAGGCCGCGGCGATCGTGTACCACGGCGGCATCGGGACGCTGGCGCAGGCCGTGAGGGCGGCAGTCCCGCACCTGATCGTGGCGAACGCCCACGACCAGCCCGACAACGGCCAGAGAATCGAGCGCCTGGGCCTCGGCCGCTGGGTCGGTTCCTCCCGGTACCGCGCCGGCCGCGCCGCGCGGTTGGTGTCGGAGATCATCGGCTCGGCCGAGATCCGCCAGCGCTGCCGCGAGTTTGCGCCGAGAATCGACAGCGCGGCGTCGCTCGAGCGCGCCTGCGCGCTCATCGAGGGCCTTGGATAGGCAGTGCCCCGCAGAGGGGCTCCCCGGCACCCGGGCTCCCTACGATCCAATGATGCTCGAATCCAGATGCTGGATGATGAGCTCCTGCACGGTGGCCAGGAAAAGGTAGCACATGAAGGCCTTCCGGACGGGCTCGTCGAGCCCATCCATGTCGATGTCGCCGGTCTCGAGCGCCTCGTCGGTGAGCGCCTTCAGGCGCCGCTCCCTCAGGTGAAGGCGGAACGCGGTGCAGGCGCGCACGATCGGCTCGGCGTTCTTCTCGTCGAAGGCGACCACGCCCTCGGTGAAGAACTCCCCGTCGAAGAGCGAGAGCAGCGCCCGCAGGTCCCCGTTCTGCCCCTCCAAGAGCTCCCCGATCCATGCGCCGCGAAAATCCTGGTCCATGTCGTGGAGCGCCTGGGGCGCGGCGAGGGTCTTCTCGAGCTCGAACGAAAGCTCCCGGATGATGTCCAGGAGCGGGGCCACCACCGGGAGGCTCAGCTTCACCTCAACGCGCTTCATCGGGCTCGAGGACGGCGGTCAGGTGCCACTGCTGCAGGCTGAAGACGTACGCCTCGGCGGTCTCCCGCACGCCGGTCCAGACGACGGAGCGGCCCTGCTCATGGACCTCGAGCATGTGCTTGCGAGCCCGGTTCTCGTCGAACCCCAGCACCTTCTTGAACACCATGACCACGTATGACATCAGGTTGACCGGGTCGTTCAGCACCACGACCCGCCAGCCGTTCTCCAGCTGCAGCTCCGTGAACGCGCGGGGCTCGGAGCGGGTGTGGGAGCGGGACTCAGGCACAAATATTCGGATGATCAGGCCCTTGTTCAGGCCTTTTTCCGGACGGCCGCTTCAACCCAGGCTTCCGCGTCATCAATCGGTATCTTGAGCACTTCCGGGGCGCCGCGCCACTTCATTTCGACGACGCCCTCCTTGATCCCGCGCCCCCCGACCGTGATCCTGAGCGGTATCCCGATCAGGTCGGCGTCCTTGAACTTGACGCCGGGCCTCTCCGCGCGGTCGTCGACCAGCACGTCGGCGCCGGCGCGCGCCGCCGCGGCGCCGATCCTCCCCGCGATCACGGTCGCCGCGGTGTCCTGGGGGTCCAGCAGGCAGACCAGGACCTGGAAGGGCGCGATCGCCCAAGGCCAGATGATCCCGTCGCTGTCGTGGCTCTGCTCGATCACCGCCTGCATCGTGCGGCTGATGCCGATGCCGTAGCAGCCCATGACGAACAGGTGCTTCTCCTTGCGGTCGTCGGTGTAGCCCGCGTCGATCCTCTCGGAGTACTTGGTCCCGAGCTTGAAGATGTGCCCCACCTCGATGCCGCGGCGCACCTTGAGCGGCCTGCCGGAAAGCGGATCCGGCTCCCCGGCCTGCACGCGGCGGAAGTCCCCAAAGCGCGTGATCTCGAGGTCGCGCGAGACGCTGACACTCCTCAGGTGGAAGCCGTCCCGGTTCGCCCCCGTCGTGCCGTTGCCGATCAGGCGTATCGCGTGGTCGGCGTAGATCCCGGCGAGCGCGCCCGGGTTTCTGATCGTGCCCTTGACCGTCCCGAGGCTTCCGGGCTTGGCCCCCATGACCGGCTCGATCTCCTCCGGGGTCGCCGGCCGCAGGAGCGTGTAGCCGAGCGCACCCAGCTTCGCCTCCTCGAGCTCGTCGCAGCCCCTCAGGACGACGGCGAACGGCCGCCCGTCGCCGATGTAGACGAGCGTCTTGAACTGCGCGTTCGCCGGGACCCCGTAGGGGGGCGCCTCGAGGGCGGCGATCGTGACGACGCCCGGCGTCGGGAACTCCTGAGGGGGGGCCCCGGGGGCGGCCTCGGCGAAGCCCTCGGGAACGAGGGCGCTTCGCGCCTTCTCCCGGTTCGCGGCGTAGCCGCTCTCCTCGTTGTAGAACAGGTCGTTGTCCCCGACCTCGGCCGGCACCATGAACTCGTGCGAGTAGCTGCCCCCCATGACCCCCGTGTCGGCCTCGACCGAGATCGCCTGGGCGCCGATCCGCCGGAAGAAGGACTCGTAGGCGGACTTCATCGCCAGGTAGCTGCGGATCGCCCCCTCGTCGTCGGCGTCAAACGAGTACGCGTCCATCATGACGAACTCCCTGGCCCTCATCAGGCCGAAGCGCGGGCGGATCTCGTTGCGGAACTTGGTCCCGATCTGGAAGAAGCACTTCGGGAGGTCCCGGTAGCTCGAGATCTCCGCCTTGACGAGCGGGGTGATGACCTCCTCGTGGGTCGGCCCGAGGACGAATTCCGGCTCCTTGGGCGCGCGCTTCTCGGCGCCCGCGCTGTCCGCCCGGAACATGATCTCCCTGACCGGGCCCCACCGCGGCCCCTCCGCCCAGAACTCGGCCGGGTGGATGTGGGGCATCGACAGCTCGATCGCGCCCGAGCGCTCCATCTCCTCACGGCAGATGCGGGTGAGCTTCTGCATCACGCGAAGGCCGAGGGGCAGGTAGGTGTACAGGCCGCCCCCGAGCTTGCGCACGAGCCCGGCCCGGATGAGCAGCTTGTGCGAGGCGATCTCGGCGTCCGCAGGGCTTTCCTTGAGCGTGGGGATAAAATAGCGCGACCAGAATTTCATCAGGATGGTACAGCCAAGAAAGGCCCGGGGCCGATGGCAACACGCGAAAACGTTTGTTGCCTATTGGGCGGCGCCGTAATGGCCTTTATCAACTGTATGAGCGCAGCCCCAAAGGAGCGGAAACCGTGGCCGATGAAGTGGATCGTGGTCGCGATCCTGGTGTTCATCCCCGTCTACACCTACCTGACCCTGCACTTCCGCCGCCCGGGACCCTCGTTCAACCCTTACCGGGACATGCGCGACCGCGCCGATGTCATCCGGCTGCTGAAGGCCGGCTACCGGCGCGTGTCGATTGACGCCAGCCGCCTGGTCGACGATGACGTACCGAGGGCGGCCTCGGCCGGCGCCCCCGCCCCCGGGGGGCTTCCCGACGAGCTGAGGAAAACGCTCGTCGAGTCCCCACTCCTGCCGCTTGAGGTCAACTCCGTGTCGGCGGCGCCGACGGCCGTCGCCGGCATCGGCTACTCGATCGCGCTCACGTACACGATCCCCGACAACAAGCGCCAGCTCTCGGGGGCCCACCTGTACGAGCGCACGGGCGAGGTGGTCATCGTCGCGGACTTTGAGCGCCTGGCCGGGGGGCTCCTCTCGAGGACGCGCGAGGGGGCGGCGCTCCTTGAGGTCCCGCCGGGCTCGCTGAAGCCGGGCACCTACAAGGTGACGCTCGTCGGGGAGCGCGCGTCGCGCTCGTGGCCGCTGAGCGTGCGCTAGGGCGGGCGCTTCCCCGTTGAGAGGTCCCTTGACGAAACGCGCCGCTTCCCTGAGAACGCCCTTCTGCACATGACCAACGAAAACGGTCAACCTTCCCCCGCCGCCCCTTCGACCGCACAGGCGACGACCATCAAGCCCACGGACCTCCGCGGGATCCTCCAGTACGTCCCCAGGTTCCAGGGCCAGATCTTCGTCATCGCGATCGACGGCTCCATCGTCGCCGACGAGAATTTCGGCAACCTGCTGGTCGACATCGCCGTCCTTCGGAGCCTCGGGATCAAGGTTGTCCTGGTGCACGGGATCGGCCACCAGCTCCAGGAGCTTTCCGCGCTGAGGGGCGTGCCCATATCGAACAGCGACGGCACCGGCGTCACGGACGCGGCGACGCTCGACCTTTCCATCCGTGCCTCCTCGCGCGTCGCGCATCTGATCCTCGAGGGGCTGACCGGCAGCTCGCTCAAGGCAGCGATCACCAACGCCGTCCGCGTGGTTCCGGTCGGCATCCTGAAGGGGATCGACCAGCAGCTGACGGGCAAGGTGGACCGGATCGACATGGACCTGCTGACGATGCTGATCGAGCGCCAGGTCGTGCCGCTCATCTCCCCGGTCGCGTTCGGCCCGGACGGCAAGTCCCTGCGGGTCAACTCCGACCTCCTCGCCGCCGAGACGGCGCAGGCCCTTCAGGCGACGAAGATCATCTACCTGGCGCCGACGCCGGGTCTGGAGATCGAGGGCAACGTGAGGCACGAGATCTCGGTGGATGCCCTGCGCACGCTCCTGAGCGAGCATCCGGAGCAGATCGCGGAGACCAGCCGCAGCAAGGCCACGCACGCGGTGCGGGCGATCGAGTCGGGGACCGCGCGGGTCCACGTCGTCGACGGCCGCGTCTTCGACGGTCTCCTGAACGAGATCTTCTCGAACGAGGGGGTCGGCTCGCTCGTCTACGGCAACGACTACCAGCAGATCCGCAAGGCGACGCGCCGGGACGCGAGGCTCCTCTACAACCTGACGAGGAACGCCGTCAGGCGCGAGGAGCTGATCCACCGCACCCAGCAGGCGATCGAGAAGAACATCGACGATTTCTTCGTGTTCGAGGTGGACGAGGCCGTCATCGCGTGCGTGACGCTCATGTTCTACCCCGACCAGCCCGAGACGGCCGAGATCGGGTCGCTCTACGTGCTGCCCTTCTACCACAACCGGGGGATCGGCAAGAAGATGGTGGAGTACGCGTGCCTCCAGGCGAAGGAGCGGGGTGCGAAGCGGGTCATCGCCCTCTCGACCCAGAGCTTCGGGTTCTTCAGCAACGTGTGCGGGTTCGAGGAGAGCACGAAGGAGATCCTTCCCGAGGCGAGGCTCAAGCAGTACGACGAGAGCGGGCGCAACGCCAGGGTCCTGACGAGAGATATCCCGTAACCAAAACGCCGATGCGGCGTCTATGGTTTCGTACATTATCCTTCCCATGATTCCCTACACACTCAAAGACATCCCCCTCTACAGGCCTCTCCCGCTGCTTCGCGCGGCGGCCGGCGCGGCGGCGCTGGCGTCCGTCCTCGTCCTCACCTCCGGCTGCGTGGTCGCCGTCCGTCCGGCGCCCGTCGCCACCGTCTACGCCGAACCCGCCGAGGTCGTCGTAACCGAGGAGCCACCCGCGCCCGTCGCGGAGATTGTCGGCGTCGCCCCCGGTCCCGGCTTCATCTGGATCGGCGGCTACTACCACTGGTACGGCAACCGCTGGGTTTGGTACCGCGGCCACTATGAGCGCCCGCCCCACCCAGGCGCAGTCTGGGCGCGCGCGCGCTACGAGTTCCGCGGCGGCAGGCGCGTTTACATCCGCGGATACTGGCGCCAATAATCGGCGCTAGTCCCTCACCTCGACGACCGCCTGGATCTCGGCGGTCGCCCCCCTGGGCAGCCCGTTCACGGCCACCGCGGCCCTCGCGTGGCGCCCCGCCTCGCCGAACACCTTGACGAAGAGGTCGCTCGCGCCGTTGATCACGGCCGGGCTGTCCGCAAACCCGTCGACGGCGTTCACGAACCCGCTGACGAAGACGATCCGGGCCACCCGGTCGAGCGACCCCAGGGCCGCCTTCACGTTGGCGAGCGTGTTGAGGGCGCAGTTCTCGGCCGCCTTCGCGCCGCTCTGGACCGTCTGCTCGCGCCCCACCGCTCCGGCGTGCGTGAGCTTGCCGTCGATGATCGGAAGCGTGCCGGCGCAGTACAGGAGGCTCCCCGTCTGCACCGACGGAACGTAGCTTCCGGCGGCGGCCGGAGGCGGGGGAAGGACGAGGCCGAGTTCGGCGAGCTTGGATTCCGGGTGGGTCATTGAGTCCACTCTTGCCCGCGCCGGAAGAATTTCGAAGCAAAAACTGGCGTTGCACGGACCGGCCCGTTGCTCCACACACTTCCCGACCCACGGCCAACGCATGGTATCACGCTTCTTCAAACTCGAAAGCCGCGGAACGACGCCGTTCCGGGAGTTTCAGGCCGGCCTGACGACCTTCGCGGCGATGGCCTACATCCTCGCGGTGAATCCGTCCATCCTGGCGAACACCGGCATGGACAAGGGCGCCCTGGTCACCGTCACCGCGATAACGGCCGCCGTCGCGACGACGCTCATGGCGCTCTTCACGAACTACCCGATCGCCATGGCGCCCGGGATGGGAATCAACGCGTTCTTCACGTTCACGATCTGCTTGGCGATGCACGTGCCCTGGAGCGAGGCGCTCGGCATGGTCCTCATTAACGGCGTCATCTTCCTGTCGCTCTCCGTCTCCGGCATCCGCGAGAAGATCATCGCCTCGATCCCGCTCGGGCTGAAGATCGCCGTGACCTGCGGCGTGGGCCTCTTCATCGCCTTCATCGGGCTGCAGAAGGGCGGCGTCATCGTGTCCAACCCCGCGACCTACGTCGGGCCGGGCGACTTCACGGCGGGTCCCGTCGCCCTCTGCCTTGCCGGGATCGTGCTCACGTCGCTCCTGGTCGCGCGCAAGGTGCCTGGGGCGATCGTCCTGAGCATCCTCGTGGTCACCGTCGCGGGGCTCTTCACTCCCGACGGGGCGGCCGGCAGGGTGACCGACCTGAGCAAGGGGGTCTTCGCGTACCCGGTCTCCGCCGCGCCCGTGTTCTGGAAGCTGACCTTCGGCTTCCTCAGGAGCTGGGAGAAGTTCCAAGCGGCCCTGCCCCTCATCTTCACGCTCCTCCTGGTCGACATGTTCGACAACATCGGGACCCTGATCGGGGTCACCAAGCGCGCCGGGCTACTCGACAAGGAGGGCCGCCTGCCGCGGGCGGGCCGCGCGCTCCTGGCCGACTCGATCGCGACCATCCTCTCGGCCCTGTGCGGCACCTCGACCGTCGTCAGCTACATCGAGTCCGCCTCCGGCGTCGAGGCGGGCGGCAGGACCGGCCTCACGGCCATCTGGGTGGCCGTGTTCATGCTGCTCGCCCTCTTCCTCACGCCGCTCATCCTGGCGGTACCGGCCTGCGCGACCGCGCCCGCGCTCGTCGTCGTCGGGATCTTCATGATGCAGTCCGTTGTGGAGATCGACATGACCCGGTTCGAGGACGCGGCCCCGGCGATCCTCACGATCTTCGCGATTCCGCTCACCTTCAGCATCGCGAAGGGTATTGGGATCGGGCTCATCTGCTCGGTCCTGCTCGGGATCGGGCTCGGCAAGGCGCGCGCGATCCCTCCGATCGGCTACGCCGTGGCCGCCATGTTCTTCCTGTCGTTCTTCAAGATATGGCCCTTCCGGTGAAGGAGTAAGGCAGCGCCATGTCCAGGACCACGGCAAGGTTCGTCTTCGCGCTCACGAGCGCGTTCTTTGCGGTGTTCTTCCTGTGGCCGATCCTGCAGATCCTGAAGGGCGGATTCACGGACGAGAACGGCCGGCCGACCCTCGCGTTCCTGGAGGCCCTCCTGAGCGACCCGACCTACCTTGGGGCGCTCATGAATTCGTTCCTGCTCGCGTGCGCCGGGACGGCGATGGCGTTTCTGATCGCGCTCCCGCTCGCCGCCGTCTCGGACCGCTTCCTGTTCCCCTTCAAGGGGTTTCTAAATTCCGCGGTCCTGATCCCCATGATCCTTCCGCCCTTCGTCGGGGCAATAGGCATCAAGCAGATCTTCGGCCAGTACGGGTCCGTGAACACACTCCTGATCGACCTGGGCCTCAGGCCCCGCGGCTGGACGTTCGACTGGTTCGCGGCGAACCAGTTCTGGGGCGTCGCTGTGGTCGAGGCGCTCTCGCTCTACCCGATCATCTACCTTAATGCCGTCGCCGCGCTGGCGAACGTCGACCCGGCCATGGAGGAGGCGGCCCAGAACCTCGGCTGCACGGGCCTGAGGCGCTTCCGCAGGATCACGCTGCCGCTCATCCACCCCGGCCTGTTCGCGGGCGGCACGATCGTTTTCATCTGGGTCTTCACGGAACTCGGCACGCCGCTGGTCTTCGACTACTCGAAGGTGACGAGCGTCCAGATCTATTACGGCCTGAAGGACATCGGCGGAAACCCGTTCCCGTACACGCTTGTCGCCGTGATGCTCGCAAGCTCGGTGGCGATCTACGCGGTCGGCAAGGGCGTCTTCGGCAGGACGGGCCACGCGATGATGGCCAAGGCGACGGCGACCGGCGGCGCGCGCGCGCTGCCGCGGCCCCAGGCGTGGCTCTGCACGCTCCTCTTCTGCGCGGTCACGCTTGTCGCGATCCTTCCGCACCTGGGCGTCGTGCTGATCGCGTCGTCAAAGGATTGGTACGCAAGCGTGCTCCCGACGGGCCCCACGCTCGACAATTACCGGGCCGCGCTCGGGCACGAGCTGACGGTTCCCGCGATCGCAAACAGCCTGAAGTACGCGAGCGTCTCGACCGTGATCGACGTGTTCCTCGGCGTCGCGATCGCCTACGTCGTGGTCCGCACCAAGATGGCCGGCCGGCACGTGCTCGACTTCCTCGCGATGCTGCCGCTCGCGGTCCCCGGGATCGTGCTCGCGTTCGGCTACCTCGCCATGTCGCACGAGGGGCGCCTCTTCGCGTTCATCAACCCGGTGCGCAACCCCACGGTGCTGCTCATCGTCGCCTACTCGATCCGCAGGCTCCCCTACGTCGTGCGCTCGGCCGCGGCCGGCTTCCAGCAGACGAGCCCGGTGCTCGAGGAGGCGGCGGAGAACCTCGGCTGCCCGCCGCTGCGGGCGATGGTGCGGATCACGCTGCCGCTCATCGCGGCGAACCTGATGGCGGGAGCGCTCCTTGCGTTCGCCTTCGCGATGCTCGAGGTGAGCGACTCGATCATCCTCGCCCAGAAGATGGTCTATTTCCCGATCACGAAGGCCATCCTCGAGCTCTTCCAACTCCTCGGCGACGGCAAGTTCCTCGCGTGCGCGCTCGGAGTCTGGGCAATGATCTTCCTCGGGACCATGGTCGCAGGGGCGAGTATCCTCCTCGGCAAGCGCCTGGGGGTCCTCTTCCGGGTGTGACCCCGCGGCGCGACGCACCCGGATGACGCTCCTGCTGATCGTCTCAGTCATCTGGGCCTTCTCCTTCGGCCTTATCAAGGGCCTCGGCGGGCTCGACCCCACGGCGATCGCCGCGGTCCGCCTCATGATCTCGCTCCTTGTGTTCGCCCCATTCCTGCGACCCCGGCCGCTCGGGGCGGCGCGGATGGCCCGCCTTGCCGCCATCGGCGCGGTGCAGTTCGGGGCCGTCTACATCCTCTACCTGCGTGCGTACGCCCACCTCCACGCCTTCGAGGTCGCCCTCTTCACCATCACGACGCCCCTCTTCGTGGCGTTCCTGGACGCGCTCCTTGAGCGCCGGTGGCGCCTGAGCTACGCAGCGGCGGCGGCGCTGTCCGTCGCCGGGGCGGGCGTCGTCCTGTGGACGTCCGTGGGCGACGCGGGGATCCTCGGCGGCTTCGTGCTCGTTCAGCTTTCGAACCTCTGCTTCGCCGCCGGCCAGCTGGCGTGGCGGCGCGAGAGGGCCCGCCTGCCTGCCGGCTCGGGCGACGCGTCGGTGTTCGCGCTGCTCTTCGCGGGCGCGCTCGCGCTCACGCTCGCGGTCTCGCTGGCCGCGACGGACTGGAGCGCCTTCACCCCGGGGCCCGGCCAGTGGGCCACGATCGCCTACCTTGGCGCCGTCGCCTCCGGGGCGGGCTTCTTCCTCTGGAACGTCGGGGCGACGCGCGTCAACGCGGGCGCCCTGGCCGCGTTCAACAACGCGAAGATCCCGCTCGGGATCGCGTGCTCGATCGTCGTCTTCGGGGAGAAGGCGGACCTGGCACGGCTCGCCGCGGGGGGCGCGCTCATGGCCCTCGGCGTGTGGGTGGCCGGCGCGGGCCGTGAGGGTTCGGTCAGTTGAAGTCGAACCCCCAGGTGCTCCTCGCGTAGCCGTAGGCCACCGGCCTCACCGAGGCGAGGGCGCCGAGCGCCGCGTCCGCGGGGACCGCGCCGTAGCGCTCCTCGAACCCGGCGATCCGCCGCTCATAGTCGGCGAGGAGCCGGGCCTTGGCCTCCGGCTCGGCGAACGAATGCGCGAGCGAGTCCCGGCCGATCGAGAGGATCTCGCCCCACGACAGGTGGTAGAGGGTGACCGCCGTGTAGTACTCGTCGGTCAGGTTCGAGTCCCACATGCCCCGGTCGTCGGTGTTCAGGCAGACGGGAACCCCGGTCCGGAGGTATTCCGGAAACGGGTGCGTGGACAGGTCGGGCACGTAGCCTAGCAGCCGGTTCGAGATCAGGTTGACCTCGATTAGGACCCGCCGCGTCTGCTGCAGGAGCAGGAGCGTCTCGGGGTCCCTGATGAGGTTGATCCCGTGGCCGATCCTCGACGCCCCAAGGAGCAGCGTGTCGCGCACGTGCCGGTCGGGACCGTCCATCTCCCCGGCGTGGATCGACAGCGCGAGCGTCGGGTAGCGGGAGCGCAACCTGCGGAACGTCTCGAGGAAGCGCGACGGGTAGCCGTAGCCGTTCTCCTCGATCCCGGCCATGTTGAGGCCGACCCACAGGTCCCGGTGGGCGTCGACGAACGCGTAGGAGAGTTCGAGGCGGCGCTCCGCGTCCGGCGCGAAGCGCAGGATCGTGTTCTGGAAGCGCACGGTCACGCCGGTGGCCAGGGCGTCCGGCCGGGCGAGCCTGCGCCTGACGTAGTCCACGGCAAGGGCGTCCGGGATCACGCCTCCGTCGTTGTCGACCATCCCCATCACGACGAACTGCGTCTCGAGGTAGCCCAGGTGCTCGGCGCCGAAGGCCTTCATGTTCTCGACCAGGAGCTCCGTGACGGCCGGCAGGCACGTGTTCAGCTGGCCGAGCCGGGGCCAGATGTGGGAGAAGAACTCGAGCCTTCCGTCGCCCGTCCCGTCGAGGCGAAGGCTGTGGCACCACCGCTCCCGCTCCTCCGCCGAGAGCGAGGCGAGCGGCACGTACTCGGCCTTGGCCTTCTCGGAGAGCAGCTCGTAGGCCTTCCTGCGGATCGTGCGGAACCGCGCGCCCGGATCGATCGCGTCCGGAGCGTCGGAGAACCTCGACCGCGTGTAGAACGTCTCCCCGCCGCTTCTCGCGGGGTCCGTGCAGACGGCGTAGATCCACTCGGGCCGGTTGGCCCCCGCCGCGTGGTTGTGCAGGTCCCCGCCCTTCGGCATGTCGTAGAGGAGGGCGTAGAGCTGGGCGGGCGTCGCCCGCCGCGTGAGTTCGTCGAAGCGCGGGCCGAAGTCCGCGGCGCGCGCACCGAGCGCCGCAAGGAGGAAGAGGCCGGCCACACACCCCAGGGCATGGATTCTAGGGGCCATGAGCCACCCAAGCCCCGACGGGACGGCCGCGCAAGCCATCTTGCGCCGCCCCTAAGCGAGTCCGAGGTCCGCGCGCGCCGCGCCCAGGAGCCTGTCGAGCCCCGAGCGGACGGCCTCCTGCGTGGGGCCCTCGACCAGGAACCTCAGCTTGGGCTCCGTCCCGGAATACCGCACGAGGACCCGGCCCCCGCCGCCGAGCTCCCGCTCGAGCCCCTTCACGGCGCCGCAGAGGCCGGCAAGCGACTCGACCGGCCGCTTCTCGCGCACCCCGAGCGTGGCGGATAGCTGGGGACATTTCTTGAGCACCTTGCGCAGCTCCGAGAGCGGGCGGTCCGTCTCGGCCATGACCCCGGCGATCTTCAGGGCCGCCGCAAGGCCGTCGCCCGTCGGGCTGAATTCGAAGTTCAGGATGTGCCCCGAGGACTCGCCCCCGAGGCAGGCGCCGAGTTCGCGCATCTTCTCCGCGACGTAGCGGTCGCCGACATCGGTCCGGACGACCCGGCCACCCGCGGCCCCGACCGCCAGGTCGACCCCGAGGTTGCTCTGCACCGTGACGACGAGCGTGTTGCGGGCGAGCGTCCCGCGGGCGAGCGCGTGGGTCGCAAGGATGGCCAGAAGCTCGTCGCCGTCGAGCAGCTGGCCCTTCTCGTCGCACATGACGCAGCGGTCGCCGTCGCCGTCGTGGGCGGCCCCGAGCCGTGCGCCGCTCGAGAGGACGAGGGCTGCGAGGGCCTCCGGGTGCTCGCTGCCCACGCCGGCGTTGATGTTCCGCCCGTCCGGCCGGTTCCCCACGCAGGAGACCTCCGCCCCCAGCGCCGCGAACACGGCCGGGCTAGAGGCGCAGGTCGCGCCGTTCGCGGTGTCGAGCGCGACCCTCCAGCCGCGCAGCGATCCGGGCGGCAGGATGCGCGCGGCGTCCGCGATGTACGCCTCCAGGGCGGATTCGCCGGGCAGCTCCCCGGCGGCCCCGGAAGGCGCGCCGCCGGCCGGGGGCAGGAGCGACTCGATCTCGGCCTCCTCGGCGTCGGTGAGCTTCGAGCCGTCGCTACCAAAGAACTTCACGCCGTTGTCGCAGGCCGGGTTGTGCGACGCCGTGATCACGGCGCCGAGCGCGGCACGGTCGAGCCGGGAGGCGCGCGAGACGGCCGGAGTGGGGACGATGCCGAGCGACACGGCCCGCGCGCCGCCCGCGTTTAAGCCCGCGCCTACCGCGCGCGCGAGCGAGGCGCCCGAGTGGCGGGTGTCGCGGCCGATCACGACCTTTCCCCCTCGCACGCCGCGCGCCCCAAGCCAGTGCGCGGCCGCCATGCCGATCCGGGCGAAGAACGCCTCGTTGACGACGTCGCCGCCATAGGCCCCCCGAATGCCGTCCGTTCCAAAGAAAAGCCTCTTCATTTCTTCCAGCTATGTTGAATAGAAGTCGCGCGTGTCCGAGATCTTTCGCTTGACCGCCCCCCCGAGGAGGAGCTCGCGGGCCTCCCCGATCGAGCCGCGGACATCGGCCCGCGCCCCCGCAACCCAGAGGGCGACCGCGCCGTTGAGGGCGATTGTGTCGGCGAGCCCCCGAGGCCCGCCGCCCGAGGCAAGCGCCTCGGCGATCGCGAGGTTCGCCGGGACGTCCCCGCCCGCGATGTCGGCGAACGGCGCGGCCTCCAGGCCCAGGGATTGCGGGGTCCATTCCCCGCGCACCGACCGCAGGCGCCCGACGCCGCGCACGAGGTTGTGGGTCGCCGATGTGAGCTCGTCGATCCCCTTGCCCGGCGACAGGATCCCGTGGACGGCAAGTCCGGCCGTTGTCCCCAGCGCCTCGAGCGCGTCCGCGAGCTTCTCCAGCAAGGGGGGCGAGGCCGCGCCGAGGACGATGCCGGCGGGCCGCCCCGGGTTCAGGAGCGGCCCGAGGACGTTGAAGACTGTGCGCTCGCCCCGAGCGGCCAGAAGCTTGCGGACGGGTCCGATGCGCCTGAACGCGGGATGCCATGCCGGGGCGAAGAAGAAGGCGTAGCCGAGCGCGCTCATCGCCTCCCTCAGGCGCCCGGCGGGCGCCTCCAAGTCGACACCGAGCGCCGCAAAGAGGTCGGCGCTTCCGCACTTCGAGGTGATCCCGCGGTTGCCGTGCTTCATGACGGGCACGCCGGCGCACGCCACGACAAGCGTGACGAGGCTCGAGACGTTGAAGCCGCCCGCGTGATCCCCCCCGGTCCCGACGATGTCGACGGCCCGCGGCGCCCACTGCGCCATGCCGGGGTCGGTTGCGAGTCCGCGGAACACCTCGGCGAAGCCCGCCACCTCGGCCGATGTCTCGCCCTTCCTCGACAGCGCCGAGAGAAACTGCGCCTTCACCTCGTCGGAGGGCCCCTCCGAGGCGAGGAGCGCGGCGGCTCCCCGGACCTCGTCCGGGTTCATGTCGCGTCCCGAGGCGAGCGACCGAGTCAGGATCACAAGGTTGGCCATGTCAGTACCCCATCGCGGCAAGCGCGCAGACGCCGGCGGCGGCCGCGAAGCAGTAGTAACCGAAGTAGTGCCAGCGCCCGTTCTCGAGCCAGCGCGAGAGCCACCTGAGCGCGATGAGGCCGGCGACGAAGCTAGAGCCCATCCCGATGAGGCCCGGCCCCGCCAGCGCCCCGACGTCAAGCCTTGCGGCCGCCGAGGCGTGGGCCCGGTACAGCCTCCAGGCCTCGCGCGCGATGACGGGCGGGGTGAGGATGACGGCGAGGGCGAAGCTGAACTCCTCGGCGGCCCGCCTCGGGACGCCGAGCAGCATCCCGGTCGAGATCGTCGCCCCGCTCCTCGAGAAGCCCCGGAAGGGCAGGCACACGCCCTGGACGGCGCCTATCCAGATCGACGGGCCGGTGCGCAGGGCGCCCCCCGAGGCGGTCGTCGGCTCCGCGGTCCTCGACCGCAGCCCCGCGGCGACTATCAGGACGCCCGCGGCCGCCAGGCAGGCGGCCATGAGGGGAAGGTTCGAGAACAGGTCCTCGACCTGGGCCCCGGGCTTTCCGCGCAGGACGAGCCTCACCACAAGGGCCTGCAGGGGATAGCCGACCAGCGCCGTGGCGGCGGTCGCCAGGGCCGCCCGGGCGGCAAAATCCCGGAACACGGCCGCGCTCGCGAAGAAGCTGCGCTTCCAGGCTCCCCAGAAGTAGGCGACCATGGCCACCATCGTCCCCGCGTGGAGCATCACCATCAGGTAGGTCATCTCCGGGCTCGACGGGTCGAGCCGCATGAGCCTTTCGGCAGCGATCACGTGGGCCGAACTCGACACGGGCAGCAGCTCCGCGGCGCCCTGGACGATGCCCAGGAGGATGATTTGGAGGAGCGTGGGCGGCATTGGGTTGCTCCTTGCTACGCGACCCGGCCGGAGGCACAAGCTTTGTGCATTCCAGTGCGCGCTTGACGGAAAGGCGATGCGCCCTTTAAACGGTCAACCTTTAACCCCCTCTCAAATGGCCAATCCAAAACGCAAGCAGTCCAAGCGTCGTAGCGCAAACCGCCGTGCAGCCAATGCTTTCCAAGCGCCTGAGTTCGCCCGGGACCCTGCTGACGGAAGCCTCGTGCGGGCCCACCGGGTAAACCCGAAGACCGGCACCTACCGCGGCCGCCAGGTTCTCAACGTCGAGGCCTAAACCTTAACCGTCCAGCAACGGCGGTACGAGGACGGTCATGGCCCCAGGATCTCTCGGTCGAATTGCGGTAGATGCGATGGGCGGCGACATGGGCCCGAGCGAGGTGGTCGCCGCGGTCAAGCTCGCGCTCGCGCAGAGCCCGAACCTGAACCCGATCACGCTCGTGGGCGACGAGGCGGTGCTCCGCCCGATCATCTTGCACTACGGCATGCACCGGAGCGAGAGGCTCTCGGTGTTCCACGCCTCCGAGGTCATCACCATGGATGACAAGCCGCTGGTCGCGCTCAAGAGGAAGAAGGACTCCTCGATGGCGCGGGCGGTCGAGCTCGTGAAGCTCGGCGAGGCGAAGGTCGTCGTCAGCTGCGGGAACACCGGCGCCCTGATGGCGTGCGGGACCCTGCGCCTGAGGACCATGGAGGGCGTCGCCCGGCCGGCGCTCGCGGCAGTGGTCCCGAGGGAGGGAGGCCATTTCGTGCTGATCGACGCCGGGGCGAACCCCGAGCCCAAGCCCGAGCACCTGGTGCACAATTCGATCCTGGGCAGCCACTACTGCCGGGTCATGCTCGGGGTCCCGTCCCCCCGGGTGGGCCTCATGTCCATCGGGACCGAGGATGGGAAGGGAAACTCGCTGATCACCGAGACGAACGAGCTCCTCAAGCGCATCGACGGGATCATCCGGTACTCGGGCCCGATCGAGGGGTTCCAGGTGTTCGCCGAGCACGTCGACGTGGTCGTGTGCGACGGCTTCGTTGGAAACATCATGCTGAAGAGCTGGGAGTCCCTGGAGAAGTTCATGCGCGGGGTGCTGCGCGAGGAGCTCGGGGCGAACCCGATGCGCCGGACGGGCGCCCTCCTCTCGAAGGGCGCCTTCGCTGCGCTCAAGGACCGGATCAACCCGGAGCGCTACGGCGGGGCGCCGCTGCTCGGGCTGCGGGGCAACATCCTCAAGGCCCACGGATCCTCGAACCGCAACGCGATCAAGAGCGCGATCCGGGCGGCGGGCGAGATCATCAAGGCGGACATGAACCTGAGGATGGAGACCGACATCGCGCGGGCAAACGAGCTGCTGCTCTCCCCCGTCTCCTGACCGCCCTGCATGTCCCACCGCTCCACCGTCATCCTCGGCACCGGCTCCTATGCTCCGAAGCGCGTCCTCACGAACGAGGACCTCTCGCGGATGGTGGACACCTCGGACGAGTGGATCCGGGCGCGCAGCGGGATCCGCGAGCGCCGGATAGCCGCAGCCGAGGAGGCGACGAGCGACCTTGCGTTCCACGCGGCCCAGCGGGCGCTCAAGGACGCCGGCGTCGCCGCCTCAGAGATCGACCTGGTGGTCGTCGCGACCGTGACGCCCGACTACCCGATGCCGTCGACCGCGTGCATCCTGCAGCACAAGCTCGGCATTCCGACGACGGCCGCCTGCTTCGACCTAAACGCGGCCTGTTCGGGCTTCATCTACGGCCTCGACACGGCGTGCGCCCTGCTGGCCTCCGGCCGCTATAAGAAGGCGCTTCTGATCGGCGCCGAGAAGCTCTCCTGCATCGTCGACTGGAGCGACCGCGGGACCTGCCTGCTCTTCGGCGACGGGGCCGGCGCCGCCGTGATCGGCGTGAGCGACAGGCCGGGGGTCGGGCTCATTGGGACGAGGCTGGGCGCGCTCGGCGAGGACACCGACCTGCTGCTGGTCCCGGGGGGCGGCAGCCGCGCGCCCGCCACGGCCGACTCCTTCAAGAAGGGGGACCACTTCATCAAGATGAAGGGCAAGGAGGTCTTCAAGCTGGCGGTGCGGGTCATGGAGGAGGCCGCGCGAGATATATTGGAACAACACCACCTCGACGCGCATCAGATTGGGCTTGTGATCCCCCACCAGGCCAACCTGCGCATCATCGACGCGATCGCCAAGTACCTCGAGCTTCCCATCGAACGCTTCTTCGTGAACGTCGACCGTTACGGCAACACGTCCTCGGCCTCCATCCCCATCGCCCTGGACGAGGCCCGCCAGGCCGGCCGCATCCGGCGCGGGGACGTCACGCTCCTGGTCGCATTCGGGGCAGGCTTGACCTACGGGAGCGCCCTGATTCGCTGGTGATTTCCGTTCTCATGCCGCTCCCCTTTCCCTGCCGCTCCATACTCCCTGTTCTGATCGCGGCGGCGCTCGCGCTGGGGGCGGCGCCGAGGCTGAAGGCCGACCTGACCTGGATTCCCGGAAGGGGCTGGCAGCTTGAGGGGGGCTCCCTTTCCGGCCTCGCGGGCCCCCAGGGCCGCGCGGCACTGGACCTCATGAACAAGGCGAGGAAGGACGAGGAGTCCGGCAGCCTGCACTCCGCCTTCAAGACGTACGAGAAGGTCGCCCGGAAGTACCAGTCCTCCGTCTACGCACCCGAGGCGCTCTACCGCTCCGGCAGCATCCTGTACCGCAGGAAGCAGTTCTACAAGGCCTTCATCGACTTCCAGACGTTGATCGCGCGCTACCCGAACTCCAAGCGGTTCAACGACGTGATCGGGGCCCAGTATCAGATCGCCGCGGCCCTCATGGACGGCGCCCACAACCGGGTCTGGGGCTGGTTCCCGGGGCCCACGAACCGGGTCAAGGCCGTCGATTACTTCCGGATCGTCGTGGCCGAGGCGCCGTACAGCGACTACGCGCCCCTCTCCCTCATGGACGCGGCCCGGGGCTTCCAGCTGGACAAGGACACGGACGAGGCGATCGATTCCCTCGACCGCCTGGTGAACACCTACCCGCAGAGTGTCCTGGCGCCCGTCGCCTACCTGAAGCTCGGCGACCTGCACGCCTCGCTCAGCGAGGGGCCCAAGTACGACCAGGCGTCGACCAAGGAGGCCATGACCTACTACGAGGACTTCATGATCCTCTACCCGGGGGACCCCAACATCGCCCAGGCGGCCCGGGGCGTCGACCGGATGAAGACGATCCTCGCCCAGAGCAAGATCTACATCGGCGACTACTATTTCTACAAGCGGCTCAACTTCACCGCGGCCAAGGTGTTCTACAACGAGGCCATCACGGCGTTCCCCGACTCCCCTCCCGCGAACCTTGCGAAGAAGCGCCTCGCCGAGATGACCGCGAAGGCGAACAAGGAGAACATCAGGCCCAAGACCGCGCCCAAGAAGCGGTTCTGGCTGTTCTGACCCCGGCGCGGCCGGCATGCGATGACGCGAGTGTGGAGCCTGCTCCTGATCTCGGCGTTCCTGGTCCAGGGATGTGAGCACTACAGGCTTGGAGCCGGCCCCGGGCCGTCCTTCTCCACGCTCTACGTGGAGCCGTCGAAGAACGCGACAAAGCTCGCCCAGACCCAGGCAACCGTGAGCACGATGGTGCGCGAGGCCTTCGCCAGGGACGGCCGCGTGCAGGTCGCGGGCAGCTCCTCGGACGCCGACGCCACGCTCGAGGTCAAGCTCCTCACCTACCACCGCGACAACTCCGCGAACCGGGAGGACGACAATGGTCTGGCCCGCAAGTTCACCCTGCGCCTGACGGCGAGCTGCAGCCTGAGGGACAACCGGTCGGGCAAGATGCTCTTTGACGGCCGGCTGATCGAGGTGCAGCGAGAGGCCTTCACCGACAACGGCCTCGGCTCCGTGCCGTTTGGCACGAGCAACGACCAGCTGCAATCCGAGTACAACACGCTGCCGATGCTGGCCTCCCTCCTCGCGGACAAGGTGACCCACGCCGTCCTCGACGTGTGGTGAGCCGCGCCGCCCGCAACCCGATGAACCCACCGATCCTGGTCCCCTCCCTGCTGGCCGGCGACCATGCGGCCGCCGGCGAAAGCGCGGCGCTCGTGGCGAAGCTCGGCCTTGCGTGGCTGCACCTCGACATCATGGACGGCCACTTCGTGCCCAACCTCTCCTTCGGCCCGGGGATGCTGGCGGCGCTGCGGAGCCGCGGCTCGGCGCTGTTCTTCGACACGCACCTGATGCTCTCCGAGCCGCAGCGCTACGTCGGCGCGTTCGCGAAGGCCGGCGCCGACCGGATCACGATCCACGTAGAGCCGCCCTATGACCACGCCGCGGCGCTAAAGGACATCCGCGCCAAGGGATGCCGGGCCGGGATCGCCATCAACCCCGGCACCCCGGCCGAGGCCGCGGAGCCCTACCTCGGCCTCGTGGACCTCGTGCTCGTGATGACGGTGCAGCCGGGCTTCGGAGGCCAGGCCTTCAGGGACGACGTGCTCCCGAAGATCGCCCAGGTCGACCGCTGGCGCAGCGACCGCGGGCTCGACCTGCGGATCGAGGTCGACGGCGGGATCGAGCAGGCGACCGCGGCGCTCTGCCGCGCCAGGGGCGCCGACACCTTCGTGGCCGGGACGTCCTTCTTCGCCGCCAAGGACAAGGCCGCGTTCGCCGCCGCGTTCGCGGGCCTGTAGGCTCCCCTCTACGGCTCGCCCCGCGCGATGCGCTCGGCGCGCCGGTAGTTTGCGCGGAACCCCTCGGCCAAGTCGCGGGCGAGGCTGACGGCGTCGACCTGGTTCTTGGAGCCGAGGCCCCGCTTGATCCGGCCCATGGCCTGGTCGTAGTCTACGGCCGAGACGTCCTGCAGGACGGCCAGGGCGCGGCCGCGCGCAGGCTCGGGCGCCGCGATGACCGCGCGCCACGCGCGGACAAGCTCCGGGTGGGTGTCGAGCGTCATGACCCTGATGGCGAAGCTCATCTCCTGGAAGAGCTGCACCGTCCACTCATCGTGGTGGACCAGGAGCTCCTTCTGGGAATAGGGGTCCACCTCCGGGTCGCTGCGGTACGCCCGCCACTCCCCGTGCCCGTAGAAGTCGCGGCGCACCGGCAGTCGCCGCAGCGCGAAGTCCCGCGGCCCGCCCGGGGCGCCCGTCCGGAAATTCCAGAGCTTCTGCCCGTCGAGCGACAGGACGTATTCGATGAACGCCCTGGCGACCGCGGGGTGCGGTGCGCCCCGCAGCAGCGCGATCGGGTCGACCGAGTACGCGCTTCCCCCTTCGGGCGAGACATAGCCGAGCCTTTCCTGCCCGGGGTTGCGCCGCCGGATGTCCTCCTCTTCCTCCCTGCCGTAGAAGTCGATGCACATGCCGGCGGCGCAGTCGCCGGCCGCCACGTCGATCGGCGGCTTCTGGGAGGTGTCGGTGAAGTAGCGGGCGTTGGCCCCGACCAGCTGGATCAGCCTCATCGCGTCGGTCCATCCCCCGCGCACGGCCCCGGCCTCCAGCGTGCCCGGGTCGGCCGCGGGGTCGGCCGCGCGCAGGGCGTCTAGCCTCTTGTGGATCTGCTGCTGGACCACGTTTTCGTACGCGGCCGCAATCGACCCGCTCTTCGTCGGGTCGCACATGCCGAGCTCGCCGACGAACCGGGGGTCGGTCAGGTCGCTCCACTCATCTGGCTCTCGCGCGAATCCGAGGCGCTTCAGCGAATCCCGGTTAAAAAGGATGCCGTAGGAGCTTAAGACCGTGCCGAACCAGAGATCGCCCCGGTCGTACTGCACCTCGCCGCCGAACGTGCGCGGGAGCGCCTCGTCCGCAAACCACTCGGGGTGGAGCCTGCGGATTCCGGGGTCGACGAGTCGCCCGGTGCGGGCCTGCCTCACGAAGTCATAGGGGCCGCCCCCGAAAAAGAGGTCGATCCCGCAGCCGACGTTCGATGCGAGGAAGGCCGCCCGGGCCGCGCGGACCTGCGGCGCGGCGTCGGCCGGCCGGCGGTCGGTCTGGAAACCCGACTGGAGGTCCGCGCTCCACGCCCGGCCCGGCACCCCCGTCCAGAGGTTGCGGAACGAGGCCACGTACTCCCCCTCCAGGTAGCGCGCGATCTCGCTTGTCCCGCCGATCATCCTCCAGTCGACGAAGACCCTGCGGCCCGTCCTCGCCCGGTACCAGTCCATGAAGCCGAGCTCGAACTCGTGGCGGATGGCCTCGTTGTGGGGCGTGATGATGACCAGGGTTTCGTCCGCGCCCCCGGCCGGACCCTGCCGCGGCCGCAGGGCGAACGGCACGGCGAGGGTCGCCGCGAGGGCAAGGAGGATCATCCCCCGCTTGAGCATGGCGGCATCCCCCTAGTCCCTGAGCACGACCACGTCCTCGGGCCGGGCGCTCGCGAAGAACTCCTGCGCCTCGGGGCGGTCGATGAACCGGGGATTGAGCTCGAGGATCTTCAGGCCGACGCCCCCGGAAACGAAGTCGTACTGCGCGTTCTCGCCGAGGTAGACCGAGGCGCCGATCCGGCCGCGCACCGCGTTGGCGCCCTCTGGGGCGGTGGAGATCGACCAGCACTCCGGCCGGACGGAGAGGGTCACCGCGGCGCCGGCGGCGGGCGGCGAGCCGGGGTCGCCGAGGACCCCCTCGAATTCCCCGATGGTCGTGGACACCCGCGCCCCGCCCGGCGAGGCGGAGACGAGCGTGCCCGCGATGAAGTTCGTCTCGCCGATGAAGTCCGCCACGCTCTTGTGGGCCGGCCGGCGGTAAACGTCCCTCGGCGTGCCGACCTGCAGGATCCTCCCCCCCTCGAGGATGGCCATCCGGTCCGAGACCGAGAGCGCCTCCTTCTGGTCGTGGGTCACGTACACGGTCGTCAGCTTGAACTCCTTGCACACCCGGCGGATCTCCATGCGCATCTCGAGCCTGAGTCTCGCGTCCAGGTTCGAGAGGGGTTCGTCGAGGAGCAGGCACCGCGGCCGGATGACGAGCGCGCGGGCGAGCGCCACGCGCTGCTGCTGGCCGCCGGAGAGCTGGTTGGGGCGCCGCTCCGCGTAGGCCCCCATGTGGACCGACTCGAGCGCCTCGCCCACCTTGGCGCGGATCTCGGGCCTGGGGAGCCTTCGCTCCTCGAGGCCGAAGGCCACGTTCTCGGCGACCGTCATGTGGGGCCAGAGGGCGTAGCTCTGGAACATCATCCCCGTGTTGCGCTTGTGGGGCGCCAGCTGCGTCACGTCCTCGTCCCCGAAGAAGATCCGCCCCTCGTCGGGGATGTAGAAGCCGGCCAGGCACCTGAGCAGCGTCGTCTTGCCGCACCCGCTAGGGCCCAAGAGGAAAAAGAGCTCCCCGGGCTCGACCCGCAGGTCGAGGTTGCGCAGCGCCGCGACGGCGCCGAAGCGTTTGGACAGGTTCTGGATTCGGATCGATATCATTCCAGCTTGGTCGGCCGAGTCTCGACGCACGGCCGGCCGGAGTCGAAGTCAAAAGAAAAATCGCAGGGGATTACCGCGGAGGGCCCTTAACGGTTTGCGTTGGGGGCGCGAGTGCGCATGTCTGGACGCCCCGCCCATGCCGACGAAAAACAGGAACTCAGAGCAGCACCCGGACCTGGAGAGCGTGATGTTCACCGAGGCCCAGATAAAGAAGCGGGTCCGGGAGCTCGCCCGCGAGATCCGGAAGGTCTACGGCGGAGGCGAGTTCACGATCATCTCGATCATCAACGGCGCGGTCATGTTCACCGCGGACCTGATGCGCGAGATC
Organism: Opitutaceae bacterium; assembly: GCA_003164715.1. Taxonomy (GTDB): domain Bacteria; phylum Verrucomicrobiota; class Verrucomicrobiia; order Opitutales; family Opitutaceae; genus Palsa-1447. The sequence continues at coordinate 54,062 of PLTZ01000030.1, forward strand.
GACAATCCGGTGCGCCTCGACTGCGTCCGGATCTCGAGCTACGGCAACCGGACGACCTCGGTGGGGACCCCGCAGATCGTCAGCAGCCTGACGATCGACATCGCCCGGCGCCACGTGCTCCTGATCGACGACATCCTCGACACGGGAAAGACCATCACGCTCGTCTCGGGGCTCATCATGAAGCTCGGCCCCGCGAGCCTGCGAACCTGTGTCCTCCTCGACAAGGTCGGCCGGCGGCAGGTGCCCTTCGACGCCGACTTCGTCGGGTTCAAGATTCCCGACAAGTTCGTGATCGGCTACGGCCTCGACTTCGCGGAGCGCTACCGGAACCTGCCCTGCATCGGCGTCCTCAGTCCCCGGCTGCAGAACCCGCCCGAGTGGGCCTGACCCGCCGGGGCGCCGCCCCGGCCATCTTCCGGTAGCTGCCCGACCTGAGCGCGTCGATCTGGTCCCTGAGGAGCGCCGCCTTCTCGAACTCGAGGCGCTCGGCGGCCTCCCGCATCTCGTCCTCGAGCTCGGCGATCACGGCGGCAACGTCGTCCGCGCCCTCGGGAACCGCGGCCTCGCCGCGCCCGCCCGACCCGTCGCCGCTCTGGAGGCTCGCCTGGGCGCCGCGGGTCACGCTGCGGGGGACGATCCCATGCTCCAGGTTGTAGGCGATCTGCTTGCGGCGGCGCGCGGTCGTCACCTCGATCGTGCGCGCGATCGACCCGGTGATCGTGTCGGCGTAGAAGATGACCCTGCCCTTCTCGTGGCGCGCGGCGCGCCCCGCCGTCTGGATCAGGCTCGTCTCGCTCCGCAGGAACCCCTCCTTGTCGGCGTCGAGGATCGCGACCAGCGCGACCTCCGGCAGGTCGAGCCCCTCCCTCAGGAGGTTGATCCCGATCAGCACGTCGAAGTTGCCGAGACGCAGGTTGCGCAGAATCTCGATGCGCTCGATGGTGTCGATGTCGGAGTGCAGGTACTCGACCCGCACGTTCGACTCCCTCAGGTAGGTGGTGAGGTCCTCCGACAGGCGCTTGGTGAGCGTGGTCACGAGCACCCGCTCCCCGGCGGCCGCGGCCCTCTTGGCCTCGCCGATCAGGTCCTCGACCTGGCCCTTGATGGGCCGCACGGTGATCTCCGGGTCGAGGAGCCCCGTCGGCCGGATGACCTGCTCCGCGACGACCGACGACCTGCGGACCTCGAACTGCGAGGGGGTGGCCGAAACGTAGAGGGTCTGGCCCGTGATCTGCTCGAACTCGGCCATGCTCTGCGGCCGGTTGTCGAGCGCCGAGGGCAGCCTGAAGCCGAAGTCGACGAGCGTCTGCTTGCGGGAGCGGTCGCCGTTGTACATCCCGCCGATCTGCGGGACGGTGACGTGGCTCTCGTCCACCATCAAGAGGAAGTCCTTCGGGAAGAAGTCGATCAGGCAGAAGGGGCGGTCGCCCGGCCTGCGGCTGCCGAAGTGCAGGGAGTAGTTCTCGATCCCGTTGCAGAACCCCATCTCCTGGAGCATCTCCAGGTCGTAGTTCGTCCTCATCTTGATCCGCTGCGCCTCGAGGTACTTGCCCTGCGACTCGAACCAGGCCACCCGCTGCTCGAGCTCGGCCCTGATCGACTGGATCGCCGGGGTGAGCGAGCCGCGGCTCCTCACGTACTGGTTCGCCGGGTAGAGGTCGAACCTCTCGAGCTTGCGCAGGACGTCGCCCGTCAGCGGGTCGAACTCGCTCAGGCCCTCCACGTCGTCGCCGAAGAACTCCACGCGCAGCCCGTACTCCGTGTACGCCGGCATCACGTCGACCACGTCGCCGCGGACGCGGAACCTGCCGGGCTTCAGCTCGTAGTCGTTGCGCTCGTAGATGTTGTCGACCAGGCGCTCGAGGAACGCGTTGCGGCCGAGGCCGTCCCCCTTGCGGATCGAGATCCGCAGCGCGGTGAAGTCCTCGGGCGACCCGAGGCCGTAGATGCAGGAGACGCTCGCGACGACGATCACGTCCCGCCGGCTGACCAGCGAGCTCGTGGCCGACATCCGCAGCCGCTCGATCTCCTCGTTGATCGACGAGTCCTTCTCGATGTAGGTGTCGCTCGAGGGGATGTAGGCCTCGGGCTGGTAGTAGTCGTAGTAGCTGACGAAGTACTCGACGGCGTTCTCCGGGAAGAAGCTCTTGAACTCCGAGAAGAGCTGCGCCGCCAGCGTCTTGTTGTGGCAGATGATCAGGACGGGCCGCTCGCACCGGGCGATGACGTTGGCCATCGTGAACGTCTTGCCCGAGCCCGTGACCCCGAGGAGGGTCTGGTACCGGTTGCCGGCGCAGAGCGAGCCGACCAGCCGCTCGATCGCCTGGGGCTGGTCGCCGGTGGGCCGGTAGTCGGAACTGAGCTTAAAAAGCATGGCCAATGGCTATGACATCGGGCAGACTTGAGCCATGTCAAAGGCAGTCATTTCGAGTCTTTATGATTCTGACGTTTTTCGCATGGCGTGCCGCCAATTTGACCAGGCCGCCGATGCCATCAACCTCGCGGAGGACATCCGGGACCGCACCAAGTATCCCCGCCGGTGCATCGCGGTCTCGCTGCCGGTGCGGCGCGACGACGGCAGTGTGACGGTCTTCGAGGGGTACCGCGTCCAGCATAGCCTGTCGACCGGCCCGTCCAAGGGCGGGATACGGTTCCACGAGAACGTCACGCTGGGCGAGGTGGCCGCCCTCGCGATGTGGATGAGCTGGAAGTGCTCCCTGGTGGGGCTTCCCTACGGCGGCGCAAAGGGCGGCGTGATCGTGAACCCGAGGGAGCTCTCCCCGACCGAGCTTGAGCACCTCTCGCGGCGGTACATGCAGGAGCTGATCGGCTTCGTCGGGCCCCAGCTCGACATTCCGGCCCCCGACGTGGGGACGAACGAGCAGATCATGGCCTGGATGATGGACACCTACTCGAACCACATGGGGCACATCTCGCCAGGCGTCGTGACGGGCAAGCCCATCTCGCTCGGGGGCTCGCAGGGCCGGCGCGAGGCCACCGGCTTCGGGGTCGCCCACCTTGTCGGCAAGTACCTCGAGGACATGAGGATCCCCATCGCCAAGGCGACGGTCGCGATCCAGGGCTTCGGCAACGTCGGCAGCGAGACCGCGCTCGCGCTGTCGGCCATGGGCGCGCGGATCATCGCCGTGTCCGACTACATGGGCGGCGTCCACAACGCCAAGGGCCTGAACATCAAGAAGGCCATGGCCTATGTCCAGTACGCGGGGGTCCTGAAGGACTTCGAGGGCGGCGAGGCGATCTCGAACGAGCAGCTCCTCGAGCTCGAGTGCACGGTCCTCGTCCCTGCGGCCCTCGAGAGGGTCATCACCGAGAAGAACGCCCCGAAGCTGCGGTGCCGCCTGCTGGCCGAGGCCGCCAACGGGCCCACGACGAACGCCGCGAACAAGATCATCGAGAACCGCGGCGACATCGAGCTCATCCCCGACGTCCTGTGCAACTCGGGCGGCGTCATCGTGTCGTACTTCGAGTGGCTGCAGAACCTCCAGAGCTTCTACTGGGGCCGCGACGAGGTGCTGGAGAAATTGAAGGGCATCCTCGACAAGGCCAAGGAGTCGGTCGAGTACCAGAAGCGGAAGTTCAAGTTCGGCCGCCGCCTGGCCGCCCTCACCCTCGGCATCGCCCGCGTCGCCGAGGCCAAGCAGAAGCGGGGCCTGTTTCCGTAGGGCTTCCGCCGGGTCAGACGAGCAGCAGGATCGCCTCGAGCGACCGCACGAAGACCGCGGCCTCGCGCTCGACCGTTTCCCGGGCGACGAAACCGCCGTACCCGACGAACAGCTCCACGTCGGAGCGCGTCTCCAAGTCGCTCACGCCGTCGCCGACCGTCACGACCCTCGAGGGCCTTAGCTCGGACCTGAGCGCGCGGATGACCTCGAGCTTCCCGCCGGTGCGCGTCGTGGGATAGGCTGAGTCGTAGCCGCTGTAGGTGCCGTCGGGGGCGAAACGAAGGTCGACCGCCTCGACCCGCGCGACACCGAGAAAGTCTGCCAGCGGCCGGATCGCCTGGCGGAATCCGCCGCTCACGATGACCGGTGTCCATCCCCTCTCGACCAGGACGCCGATCGTCGCCTTGGCCGTGGGCTCGACGTTCGCCAGGTAGCGGCCGCCGATCGCGGCCGCGTCGGCGGCGCCCGGGCGGATGATGTCCAGCCTCCGCCCGAAGACCTCCTCCAGGCGGATCTTGCCGTTCATCGCGTCCCTCGTCATCGCCTCGACCCGCGCAAAAACCTCGGGGCCGTGAATCCGGGCCAGCTCGTCGATCCCCTCGATCGAGCTGAGCGTGCTGTCGCAGTCAAAACAGATCAGTTTCAACCGCCTAAGGCCTATTTCTTCGTGCTGCGCTTGAACTTGGACGTGAATTTCTCGACGCGGCCCGCCGTGTCCACGAGGCGCTTCTCGCCGGTGTACGCGGGATGGGAGTCCATTGTCACGTCGCGCAGGACGATGAAATACTCCTTGCCGTCGATCGACTCCTTGCGGGCCGACTTCATCGTCGAGCGCGTCAGGAATCGTTTGCCTGTGGCGACGTCGAGGAAGCAGACCGGGTTGAGCGTCGGATGACCTTCAGTTTTCACGTGGAAGATGGGTTCAGTGTCAGCCCTGGCGTGCCTTGTAGCGCGGGTCGGTCTTGTTGATGACGTAGATCTTGCCGCGGCGGCGCACCACCTGGCAGTCCGGGTGACGCTTCTTGGCTGATTTGATTGAGGAAACAACTTTCATAAAAGGCACCAAAACAGAGAGCGTACACCCCCCCTGTCAACTCAGTTCTTCCCGGGGTCGTCGGGCTCGTCGGCGAGCAGGCTCCATTCACCGCCCTCGTCGGCGAGGAGCGACCGCCAGAGGGCGTCCTGCATCGGCCGCTCGAACAGGTCCGCCGGGGGGCTCGCGACGATCCACGTTCCGCTCTTGAGCTCCTTCTCCAGCTGGCCCGCGGACCAGCCCGAGTAGCCGAGGTACGCCCGCAGGCGCGTCGATCCGTCGGCGAGCATCTGGGCCGCCTTTTCCGGGTCGATGCCAAAATGCAGCTGGAACGCGTCCTCGCGGGACTGCCAGGCGGCGAGGATAAGCTGTTCGGTCTGCACGGGGCCCCCGGAGAAGATCGGAGTCGCGGAGAGGGGCCCGAGCGCGAAGTCCCCCTTCAGCTCTCCGAGGCGCTTGCCGAGCGGCCGGTTGAGCACCACCCCCATGGCCCCCTCGGATCCGTGGGTCGACATGAGGACCGCCGTCCTGCGGAAATTGGGGTCACGCAGCACCGGGTGCGCAAGGAGGATGGATCCGGCGAGGGACTGGCGTGTTTTGCGTAGGCTCTCGCGCATGGGCGTGTCCCTCAAAGCTTCTGCACGACCACCCCGGCGTCCGTCATCAGCTTCGCGACGAGCGGGTCGTTATGGTAACTGGAGCGGTACCGGATCTCGGCGATGCCGGCCGCGGCCAGCATCTTCGCGCAGTTGATGCAGGGATAGTGCGTCACGTAGGCGACGCATCCGGCGAGCGAGCTGCCGCGCCGCGCCGCGTCCGCCACCGCGTTCTGCTCGGCGTGGACGGTGGCCTGCTCGTGTCCCGCGCGCACGCGCGACACGTGAGGCGTCCCCGGCAGGAAGCCATTGTAGCCCGCGGCGACGAGCCGGTTCCTGCGGTCCCCGCCCGAGACGATGACGCACCCGACATGCAGGCGCTCGCAGTTGGAGCGCGTGGCGATGAGGATCGCCGCGGCCATGAAATACTCGTCCCAGGAGGGGCGGCGGGGAAACCTCCGGGCGGCCTGAGCGATCAGGTCGACCGGGTCTTTCTTTGCGGCGCTCATTTGATCTGGGCCCAACTCTGGACATGCTATGGCGGCCGGGCAACCCTCGACTGAACTGTGACCGGACCCAAATGGAACGAGCCTGCGAACCCGAACTCCTCGATGCGCTGCCCTTCAGCGATCCCGACGCTGCGCACAGCCGCCGCGATCTGCGCATCATCAACCGGTTGATGCGCAATGAGGCGTGGTTTGAGCGCACGCTCCCCGGGCTCCTGCGGCCCGGCGAGCGCGTGCTAGAGCTCGGCAGTGGCACGGGCGAGCTGGGCTGCCGCCTTATCCGCCAAGGGGTTGCGCTGGACGGACTTGACCTCTGGCCGCGGCCGCAGGCGTGGCCGAAGGACCACCTGTGGCACCAGGCAGACCTCAGGGCCTTCGGCGGCTACGAACCGTACGCAGTGGTGATCGGCAACTTGATCCTCCACCAGTTCACGGACCTCGAGCTCGGGGAGCTGGGGGCGAGGCTGCGGCGGAGCGCCCGGGTCGTTCTCGCCTGCGAACCCGCGCGGCGCGGGGCGTCGCAGCGGCTGTTCGCGGCGCTCGCGCCCCTCTTCGGCGCCAATCACGTCACCCGGCACGACGGGCGAATCAGCATCGCGGCCGGCTTTGTCGGGGACGAGCTGCCCGCCTCGCTCGGCATCCCTCGGGAGGGCTGGACCACGTCGTGCACCGCCACGGTGCTCGGCGCAATCCGGCTGGTCGCCCTCCGCAGCGCATGAGCGCCCGCCTTCCGATCGAAATCGTCGGCGGCGGACTCGCCGGCCTGGCCCTCGGCCTTGCCCTGCGCCGCGAAGGGGTGCCGGTAACGGTATTCGAGTCCGGGGACTATCCCCGGCACCGCGTGTGCGGCGAGTTCATCTCGGGCCTGGGGGACGACACGGCCGCCTCGCTCGGCCTGCGCGAGTTTCTGGCCGACGCCTGGCCCCACCGGGTCGTGACCTACCACCTGCGCGGCCGGCCACTCCGGCCGATCCGCCTGCCCGCCCCGGCGCTGGGAATTAGCCGCCACACCCTGGACGCGCGGCTGGCCAGGGCCTTCGTCGAGAGCGGCGGGCACCTGCGCACCCATACGCGCGCGGACACCTCGCTGTCCCCGGACGGCAGGGTGCACGCCGCCGGCAAGCGCCGCGACGGGCCGTTCTGGGTGGGGCTTAAGGTGCACCTGCGCAATCTAGACCTCGTCACCGACTTTGAGATCCACCTCGGGGAGCGCTGCTACCTCGGCCTCTCGAGAGTGGAGACGGGCGCCGTCAATGCGTGCGGGATCTTCGCCCCGCAGGAGCACGCCGAGCGCGGGTTCGGGCTTCTCCTGGCCTACCTTCGGACCGCCGGCCTCGGGGCCCTGGCGGAGCGCCTGAGGGCCGCGGACCCGGACCCGGGCTCCTTCTGCGTGACGGCGGCACCGCTCGGTGACCGCCGCATCGCCCCGTCCGGCCGGATCTGCATCGGCGACGCCTGCGCCTCCATCCCTCCCTTCACGGGAAACGGGCTGGCCATGGCCCTGCAGGGGGCGGAATCGGCAGCGGGCCCGCTGCTCGCCTATTGCTCGCGCGACTCAAGCTGGGGCGAGGCGGCCCGCGAGGTCGCCTCGGCCCAGCGGGCGCGGTTCTCCAGGCGCCTCATGGCCGCCAGCCTCATTCATCCCTTCTTCCTCGGGACCTGGCAGCAGTCCTGCCTCGCGGCCTTCATCAACTCACGGATCGTGCCCTTCGGCGCGCTCTACTCAGTGCTGCGGTAGGAGCCCAAAGCCGTGTACCTTCACTCCCTCGCCACCGCCGTGCCCGCGGCCGCCTTCACCCAGCCCGACTGCTGGCGGATGGTGGAGGGTTCCGCCGCGCGCTCCCGCCTCAAACGGCGCTCGATGCTCATCCTGCACAGCATCCTGCGCGGGGACCACGGCATCGAGCGACGGCATTTTTCGGTTCCCAACGTTGAAAGCGTCTTCGACCGCTCGTCCGACGAACTTAACCAGGCCTTCCGCTCGGAGGCGCCGGCGCTGGCGGCCCGCGCGCTCGGCGCCGCGCTCGAGAAGGCCGGGGCGGCGCCCGGCGAGATCGACGCCCTCCTTATCTGCACGTGCACCGGGTACCTCTGCCCGGGCGTGACCAGCTACGTCGCCGAGCGCCTCGGCCTCCGGCAGGACGCGCTCCTCCAGGACATGGTCGGCCTCGGCTGCGGCGCCGCCATCCCGACCCTGCGCGCGGCAAGCCACCTGCTTGCGGCGCACCCCGGCGCGACCGTCGCCTGCGTCGCCGTCGAAATCTGCTCGGCGGCGTTCTATCTGGACGACGACCCGGGCGTGATCATCAGCGCCTGCCTCTTCAGCGACGGCGCGGCCGCGACCCTCTGGCGAGCGTCCCCGGGTCCCTCGGGCCTGAGGGCGTTCGGATTCAGCTCGCTCCACCTGCCCGAGGACCGCGACAAGCTGCGCTTCGAGCAGCGGGACGGGAAGCTGCGCAACCTTCTGCACCGCTCGGTGCCCGAGCTCGCGGCGGGCGCGGTCGGCAGGCTCTGGGCCGGCCGGGGCCCGCGCCCGGTCGCGGGCGTCGTGGCGCACCCCGGCGGCCGCGACGTCCTTGAGGCGCTGGCGCCCGTCGTCTCGCCCCACCCGCTCGACGCGAGCACCCGGACGCTGCGCGAGCACGGAAACATGAGCAGCGCCTCGGTGCTGTTCGCGCTGGAGGAGGCGCTCAGGGGCGGCGGTCCCGGGCCCGAGGGTGATTTTTGGCTCGTGAGTTTCGGCGCAGGGTTTAGCGCACATAGCTGCCGCCTCGGCCTCTAGAACCCATGCCCACGCTCAAGGATCTCGTCGATTATTGTGACAGGCGCACCCGCCTTGCGGCCTTCAAGGACGCCCCGGGAGCGTTCAACGGCCTGCAGTTCGCGAACGACGGCCGCGTCACCCGGATCGGCGCCGCGGTCGACGCGGGGCTCGTCCCGTTCCTCGAGGCGGCCCGCGCCGGGGTCGACTTCCTGGTCGTCCACCACGGCATGTACTGGGACATGCCCCGCCCCCTGACGGGCCCGGCCTACGCACGGGTGGCGGCGCTCGTGAAGGGCAACTGCGCCCTTTACTCCTGCCATCTGCCGCTCGACGCGCATCCGCGGATAGGCAACAACGCCCTTCTCGCCCGCCAGCTGGGCTTAAGGCCGCGCAGGGGCTTCCTGCCGAACGAGGGCGGCAACATCGGCTGCATCGCGCCGTGCCGGCTCCGGAGATCCGCCCTGCGCCGCAGGCTTGAGTCGCTCTACCCGAGGGTCGTCTCTATTGAGTGCGGGTCCGCGAGCCCCAAGGCGGTCGCCTTCTGCAGCGGAAGCGGCAACGGCGCCATGGCCGCCCTGCCCGGCGCGGGCGCCGACACGCTCGTGACCGGGGAGCTGCGCGAGGAGTGGTTCAACGTGGCGCAGGAGCGCAGGCTCAACCTCTACCTCTGCGGCCACTACGCTACGGAGGTGCACGGCGTCCGGGCGCTGGCCGCAGAGCTGTCCGCAAAGTTTGGATTGCCGTGGGAGTTCATTGCGACCGAAAATCCCCTCTAGTAGTCCCATCTACCATGAAGAAGATCGCGATACTCAACGGACCCAACCTCGACCGGCTCGGCAAGCGCGAGCCGGAGATCTACGGCAGCGCAACGCTCGCCGAGCTTGAGGCGGCGCTCCGCGCCGAGTTCGCGCAGAAGGCCGCGCTCGAGTTCTTCCAGTCCAACCACGAGGGCGAGCTGATCGACAGGATCGCGAAGCTCGCCGATTCCAAGGTCGACGGCATCGTGATCAACGGCGGCGCGCTGACCCACACGAGCGTGGCGCTACGGGACGCCCTCCTCGGGGCACACGTGCCCGCCGTCGAGGTGCACATCTCGAACATCTACAAGCGGGAGGAGTTCCGCCACACGTCCCTCACCGCACCCGCGTGCGCGGCGGTGATCACCGGACTCGGGCTGGAGGGTTACCACGCCGCCGTCCGGTTCCTGCTCAAGACGTGAGTGAGGCGCCCGCCGGGAGCGACTGGTTCGCCTGCCATACGAGGCCGAGACGGGAAAAAAAGTTCGCGGCGCTCATGGCCGCCGAGGGCTTCGAGCACTACCTGCCGCTCGTCAGCAGCGTCCGGCGCTACCCGAGCGGCACGAAGCGCTTCACGAAGCCCCTTTTCCCGGGCTATGTCTTCGCCCGCGTCCCCGAGGCCGGCAAGGCGCGCATCTACCAGCAGGAGCTGATCGCGCGGGCCATCCGGGTCGACGACGAGGCCAGGTTCCTCGCGCAGATCGAGGACGTGCGAAGGATCGTCGCCTCGGGCGTCGAGCTAAGCCTCATCCCCTTCCTCACCCGGGGCCGGCGGGTCAGGATCATCGGGGGCCCGCTCCACGGGCTCGAGGGGCTCGTGGACGACTCGTCAAACCCCGAGGGGGTCGTGATCGCGGTCGACGTGCTGCGCCAGGGCCTGCTCCTTAAGCTTCCCGCAGAGAGCCTGAGCGCCCTTCCCTAGCCCCGCGCCGGGATCAGAGCAGAACCCAGACCGCGTGCGCCAGGTGCAGCGTCGCGCACGTCGCCAGGGCGGCCGCCGTGTCGTCAAGGACGACCCCCCATCCCCCGGGCAGCTCCTGGAGGGCGTTAATGACCAGGGGCTTCTTGATGTCGTAGAAACGAAAGAGAGCGAAGCCTGCGACCAAGAGCCCCAGGAACGGGAGCGGGCCCGGCCCCACGATCATCCGCCAGCCGAGGAAGCAGAGGGGCATGGAGACAAACTCGTCCAGGATGATCTCGCCCGGGTCATGCCTGCCGAGGCGGATCTCCGCCTCGCCGCAGATTCCCACGGCAAGGTACCCGAGGACGGCGATCGCGACCGCGCTCTCGACCAACCCGAGCGGAAAGAAGCAGACGACGAAGAAGAGGACGCCCGCCGCCGAGCCCCAGGTCCCCGGGGCCCTCATCCGCAGCCCGAGGGGGCCCAGGGTCGCCATGGCCAGGAGGCCCTCCGTGGGGAGGTGCCTCGGCCAGGACGGTTGCTCAAGCTTCATGGCGCCTTGACGTCGTCCCCGAACACGAGCCGGGAATTCCTCGCGATGTAGCGGCACCCCGACCAGACGGAGAGCGCCGTGCCGGCGACAAAGACGATGAGGCCCACCTTGTCGACGTTGCCGGCAAAGAGCGTCGCATCCCAACCGAAGAGGCGGGTCCCATCCCGGGCCACCATCGGAGCCCCCAGGAAGAAGCCCAGGGCGATCAGCTGCGTGACCGTCTTGGACTTGCCGTGGCTGTCCGCGGAGACGACGACGCCCTTGGTCGCCGCGACCATGCGCATCCCCGTGACGAGGAACTCGCGGCACAGCGTGATGAGCGCGAGCGAGACCCATATCTTGTGCAGGTCGACGAGGGCGATGACGATGCCCATCACCATGATCTTGTCGGCCATGGCGTCCATCAGCTTCCCGAAGCTCGAGACGAGCCCGCGGGAGCGGGCGAGGTAGCCGTCGAGCCAGTCGCCGAGCGCCGCCGCGATGAAGAGCGTGAAGGCGAGCGTCGCCGCGCCCGGCCATGCGCAGAACATGAGCCCGACGATGACGAACATCAGCGGGATCCGCGAAAGCGTGATGGCGTTCGGCAGGTTCATCTTCTCGCTTAACAACATACGCGCCGGCGGCGAAGGCAACATCGTAGAGAGGAACACGCTCGCCAGACGGGCGGTTAGGTTATTTCTTTGGTGAAGTCGCCCATGCGCCACTGCATTTATCCAGGAACCTTCGACCCCATCACCTACGGCCACCTAGACGTGCTCGCGCGCGCCGCCCAGCTCTTCGACCGGGTGACCGTCTCGGTGGCGGACAACCCGGGCAAGAAGCCGCTGTTCACCTCGGAGGAGCGCGTGGCCATGATCCTTCCCAACATCGCCCAGTTCCCGAACGTCGCGGCGACGACGTTCGGCGGGCTCTTGGTGGACTTCGCGGTGAACCAGAAGGCCAACGCGATCATCCGCGGGCTGCGCGCGTTCTCCGACTTCGAGTTCGAGTTCAACATGGCGCTCATGAACCGCCATCTCCAGCCGCTGGTGGAGACGATCTTCGTCATGCCAAACGAGCAGTTCAGCTATACGAGCAGCTCCCTGGTCAAGCAGGTCGCCAGCCACGGCGGCCCCGTCGGACACTTCGTTCCGCCCAACGTCGCCGAGGCGCTGCGCGTCGCGTTCTCAAAATGAGCGTGGGCCGCACCCGGGCCTTGGGGCTTTGCCTCCCGATCATCGTGGGTCTCCTGGGAGTGGCCGCGCCCGCCGCCGCGGCGCCCTCGCTCGGCGACGCCGTCTCGCTCTACCGGCAGCAGCGCTTTGCCGAGGCGAGGACCCTCTTGGAGACCCTGGCGGCCTCGCAGCCCGCCAACGCCGAGGCCAGCTACTATCTCGGCATGGCCCTCCTTCGGGAGGGGGGCCCCTCCTCGCTCGACTTGGCCCGGTCGTGGCTCGGCAAGGCGGTCAAGCTCTCCCCGTCCAACGAGAACTACCTTTCGCAGTACGCCGGGGTCTGCCTGCTTGCGGCGGACCGCGACAACTCGTTCTCGCTCGCCCTGGAGGGCCGCGAGGCGATGGTGCGCGCGATCGCCCAGGATCCCGGCGATCTGGAGGCGCGCGAGGGGCTCATGAGGTTCTACGCGAAGGCGCCCTGGCCCCTCGGCGACCCGGCGAAGGCCCTGGCGCAGGCGGCCGACATTGCCAAGGCCGACCCGAGGCGCGGCGCGGCCGCCTACCGCTCCCTGGCCGAGGCCTTCCAGAGGGCCGGGCTCGGGGGGCAGGCCCAACTGGCCGCCGAGACAGCCCAAAGCCTCGCTCCCGGCCGTCCGCAGTGATACGCCTCACCCATGCCGCGCATTCCAATAGAGGATAACTTCAGCGATGTCGTGTCCAAGGCCCAGCGGGGCCTGCGGATCTCGGACGAGGAGCTGTGCAAGCGGGCCGAGGTGACCCCGGAGGACCTCGCCGCCGTCAAGTCCGGGCGCGTCATCGACGCCGTCATCCGCCGGGTGGCCCGCCACCTGCGCCTCGGTCCGAACGCCCTCGAGGACCTCGCGCACAAGCGGTGGTATCCCGACGCCCCGGCGTTCCCCCACGGCTTCGCGATCTTCAACACGCCCTTCGAGGACATCTTCGTGAACAGCTACCTCGTCTGGGACGCGCGCGAGAAGGTGGGCGCCGCCTTCGACACGGGCGCAGACTCCCAGGGGATGCTCGACGTCATCGGCACCGAGAAGATCCGCCTGCAGATGATCTTCATCACCCACACGCACGACGACCACATCGCCGACCTGGCGCGCCTTGCCAGGGAGACGGGCGCCGAGGTGTGGGCGAGCGAGCGCGAGCCCGTGAGCCACCCGGGGGCACAGGTGTTCCGCGAGAACGCCCACTTCCACATCGGCGGGCTCGCGATAAAGACGCTCTCCACGTGGGGGCATTCCCCGGGCCAGACGACGTTCTACGTGACGGGCTTGAGCTATCCCCTCGCCGTGGTGGGCGACTCCCTCTTTGCCGGCTCGATCGGCGGCAGCACGGAGCACTTCGCCGACCAGCACAAGAACGACGTCGAGAAGATCCTCAGGCTGCCGCGCAACACCGTCCTCGCCTGCGGTCACGGGCCGCTCACCACCGTCGGCCAGGAAAAGGTCCACAACCCTTTTTTCACGTCCTAAGGCGCGACCTATGGGTATGTTCCGTACTCGACTCCCATGAACGGCTCTCGCAAAGTACCCTACAACATCACCCAATCGATGAAACGAAAAACCACGTTCATTCTGGTCCTCGCATTTGGACTTGTTATGGCGTGGATCTCGATCATCACCGACGAGAAGGTCCGCGAGCGCCTGGGCGGCACGCTCTACATCATCGGGTTCGCGATCTGCGGGGCCCTGCTGATGATGCTGGCGGGCTACGTGTGGGACCAGACGCTTGCGAAGTCGCTCAAGTCGCTGCGCGACACGACGGATTCCGTACAGATCGAGGATGCCCCGCTGATCAGCGACGAGTCCGATTCGGACGAGATCATCGGACTGGCGCGCAAGATCGAGCGGATGGCCCGCTCGCTCCAGCAGGTCGAGGCGAGCTACAAGGGGATCGTCGAGGACCAGCCCGACCTCATCTGCCGCTACCGCAACGACGGGAAGATCACGTTCGTGAACGGCGCCTACGCGCGCGCCGTGAACCGCAAGCGGACGGAGCTGGTGGGCGTCGAATTCCCGTACTTCACGCCGGGCGCCGCGATCGCGGACGAGCCGTACACGTTTGAGACCGAGATGGTGTTTAACGACGGAAGGCGCCTGTGGATCCGGTGGACCCAGCGCGCCATAAAGGACGACGACCGCACCACCATGGAGTACCAGTCGGTGGGCCACGACATCACCGAGCGCAAGGAGGCCGAGGCGGCGCTCTTGCGGGCGAAGGAGGCGGCGGAGGCCGCCGACCGGGCCAAGTCCGAGTTCCTCGCGATCGTCAGCCACGAACTGAGGACGCCGATCAACGCGATCATCGGGTTCTCGAAGATGCTCGCGTCGACCACGCTGACCCTGGACCAGCGGGAGCAGGTGGAGATGGTCAACTCGAGCGGCCTCGCTCTGGAGAAGATCATCGCGGACATCCTCAACCTGTCCAAGATCGACTCGGGCAAGATCGAAATCGAGCACGCGCCGTTCTCGCTGCGCATGTGCGTCCAGGACATCTGCGCGTTCTTCGCCCCCAAGGCGCGGTCGCTCGCGCTGGCGCTGGACTCGAAGGTCGACGCCGGCGTCCCCGAGATTCTGAACAGCGACGAGGCCCGCATCCGCCAGATCCTCACCAACCTGATCGGCAACGCCCTGAAGTTCACCGAGCGCGGCGGGGTCTCCGTCGAGGTCTCGTGCGCCCGCGGCGAGCCGCTCGAGCCGGGCTCGCCCCGGCGCGTCGCGCGCCTCTTCTTCGCGGTCAAGGACTCCGGGATCGGCATTCCGGCGGACAAGCTCGACCTTCTGTTCATGCCTTTCAGCCAGGTCGACACCTCGTCGACGCGCAGGCGCGGAGGTACGGGGCTGGGCCTCATCATCTCCAAGCGCCTGTGCGAGCTCATGGGCGGCACGATCTCGGTCGAGAGCCGGCCCGGGGAGGGCTCGACGTTCCGTTTCTCGATCCTGACCGACTTCGAGGAGGCCTGAAGCGCCGCCCGGCTCAGAGGATCTTCCAGCGGAAGCGCAGGACCTCGGCCCACGCGCTCCTGCCCGACCCCAGCACCCGGCTCTCCTCGAAGTCCCACTCGAAGTTCTTGGAGATCGACAGCGTCGCGCCGCCGCCGAGTGTCCCGGAGAAGCTCGAGGACCCCGCGGTCGAGTCGCTGAGCGTCGTCTCGGCGTAGGCCCCGAGCGTGCTCCCCAGGCTCCACTTGAGGTAGGCGCTCCCGTACCAGCGGGTGTCGTAGCGCGTGTTCGCCACGTTGCGAAACTCGTCCCACTCGACCATCGCGGCCGCCTTCGTGCCCGCGGCGATATCCATCGACCACGGCAGGATGAGGCCCCCCTCGACCGAGTTGTTGCCCACGGCGCTCGAGTTCGTGGGCAGCATCACATAGGGGACAATCGCCGCGGCCACGCCCGTCGAGGGATCGCGCCAGAAGGTCCACTTGGCCCTGAGGGTCACGTCCCCCACCCCGCTCTCGGTGTGGTCTGAGCCGTCCTTCGAAAACGTGTCCCGCAGGAACAGCTGCGCGCCGACCTCGGCATCGAGCGTGTTCGTCAGGCCGGCCGAGACGAGCGTCGTACCGAGCGCCACGGCCTTGTACTGATTGGGCGCGGTCGTGTCCGGGTTGATCCCCAGGGAGATCGCGTCCATGCGCATCAGGACGGAGCCCGGCTCGATCGTCTGGGTGGTCTCCGTCACCTGGGCGCGAAGCCCGGGCGCGAGGCACGCCGCGAGCAGGACAACCGATGCGAGCGAAGCCGGATTCAACCTCGGAGGGTGGCGCATCCCGGTCAGGTTCGCCGCCCGCCCGTTCGCTGTCACGACCAAAAAACGCCCGCCGCGCTTCAGTCGAAGATGATCGTCCGGTTGGCGCAGAGGAACACCCGGTCCTCGTTCAAGAGCCTCAGGGAATTCGCGAGGACGGTGCGCTCGATGTCGCGGCCGGCCCTCGCCAGGTCGTGGGGAGAGTAGGAGTGGTCCATCGGGATCACCTGCTGCATGATGATCGGGCCCTCGTCCAGCTGGTCGGAGACAAAGTGCGCGGTCGCGCCGATCACCTTCACGCCGCGCTGGAAGGCCTGGTGGTAGGGCCGCGCCCCGACAAAGGCGGGGAGGAAGGAATGGTGGATGTTGACGATCCGGTTCGGCCACGCGGAGACGAACCGGGGGCTCAGGATCCGCATGTACTTGGCAAGGACCAGGAAATCGGGCTTCAGCGGCCCGATGAGCGCCAGAAGCGCCTCCTCGTGCGCCTCCCGGCCCAGGCCCTCGTGGCTCACATGGTGGAACGGAACCGAGAACTTCTCGGCGAGCGGCCGAAGGACCTCGTGGTTGCTCGCGACCGCGACCAGGTCCGCGCCGAGCTCGCCGTACGCATGGCGCACGAGGAGGTCGGCCAGGCAGTGGTGCTCGCGCGACACAAGGACGACGATGCGCCGCGGCACGGCCCTGCGGAAATGCACCTGCGCCCCTTCCGGCAGGACGGCCGCCACGGCCGCCTCAACGGCCGGCGCGTCCAGCAGCCCGTCGCACGCCGTGCGCATGAAGAACCTGCGGGTCTCCGCGTCGACAAACTCGTGGTTCGAGGTCACGTTTGCGCCCGCGCGAAACAGGACCCCCGTGACCGCGTGGACCAGGCCCGGGCGGTCGGGACAGTCGACCAGCAGGACGTGCTCCGGTGCTTGGCTGCACTTTTCCACGGACGAGAACTCGCCGACGCATTATGGGGAGTCAAGCCGGGCGGTGAGGCCGGGCCGGCCGAGGCGGCGCCCTATTTCCTCAGCACCTCGTAGGTTCCGTCCGCGCCGATCGCCACGTCGTCCCTCGTCAGCGCCCTCGGGTCCGAATACAGCGCGCGAAGCTTCGCCGGGTTGTCCCTGGCGAGCGCCCCAAACGGGGGCCAGGGCATGAACCAGGTCCATTTGGGCTGTTGGGTGATTGTCTCAGGACTCGGCGGCTCCCCGACCTCGCCCATCGCGATCGGCTTGCCGTTGGCGAGCTTCAGGAGGTCCTCGTAGTTCCTCTGGTCGTCCTGGGCCTGGGCCGCCTTCTTGTGGTAGATGTCCGCCGCAAGCACGTCCACGTACTGCGCTCCCGGCCAGAAGTCCTCGTAGGCGTAGGCCTCGTCGCCGGGATTGGGCCGCGGCGCGTTGGTGTCCCAGACCCAGATCAGGTTGTTGAGGCGGTGGTGGCGCACGAAGTAGTCGTACATCATGATCCAGAGTTTCCTGAAGCCGTGCTCGCCCTTCTGGTCGCACCACCAGAACCAGACGCCGTTCATCTCATGGTAGGGCCGCCACAGGACGGGCACGCCCGCGTCCCGCAGCTCTGCCAGGTAGCCGGCGATCACGTCGGCCTGCTGTCTCCAGGCCAGGTTCCTCGGGGTCCCGTCGGTCGTCAGCTCCTCCCACTCCTTCGCGGTCGGCCGGTTGCTCATCGCCCAGATCTGGGCCCCGTCGCAGGTGTCGCCGAAGCCCGGGGGCGGGGCGTGCCACATGAGCGTGATGATGTGGCCGGCCTTGTGCTCGCGTATGGCGGTCTCGACCATCTTCTGCCGGGCCAGCGCTGGCGCCACGTCGATGTAGTAAAGGGGCTCGCCGGGGTTCGTGAGGTTGATGGGGCCACAGTGCTGGAACTTCTGCGGCTCGGCGCCCTTGTAGGCGAAGCTGAAGTCGGACCCCCACAGGATGGGGCTCTTTCCGGTGATCGCCTGGACGATGTTGGTGTACTTCGAGCCCGAGGCGTCAAAATTGTGCTGGCCGGTCAGGATGTAGCGGCCCTGGATGTCCACCAGGAACGCGAGGAGGTTCCTTGCCTCCCTCGTCGCATCCGGGTTGACCGGCTCGCCGTACTGGGGGCCGGCAAGGCCGAGGGCGAGGACGGCCAGCATGGCAAGCTTGCGAGGTGTGGTCATGGCGGGGGCAGTGGGGTTGAATCGCTGCGGCGCCGCGCGCCGCGGTCGCCGAGCGCAGTCCATAATGGCCTCAATGGCAACTGCGGCTACGGAACCCACCTGTGGATGCACCCGGACGCCCGTCAGGGCCTCGCCAGTGCCTTCGCCTTGGCCTTTTCAAACTCCGCGTCGCTCAGGACCCCCTGGTCCCTGAGCGCCTTGAGCCTCGCCAGCTCCGAGGCCAGGTCCATCCGGGTCGCAGGGCCCGCGCGGGCGATCGGCCTCAGGTAAAGGTCGAAGAGCTCCACGAAACGACCGAAGGATTCCACCCTGCCGTCCACGAGGCGCACCACATACCGCGGCTGGCGGTCATGGATCGCAACGTGGGCCGGCAGCTCGAGGTAATAGGTCATGAATTCCGCGTTCACCTCGGCGCTCGTGCTGTCGGGCGGACCCAGCACCGACTGCACCTGCTCCTTGGTCATGCCGATCCGCAGGTCGGCAAGCTTGAGGGACGAGGTGCTCCCGAACACGTTCTTCGGAGCCGCGTAGGTGTACCCCCCCGGCACGTGGCCCGGGTCGCCGGACGACTGGCATCCGGCGAGCAGCGCCGCGGCAAGGGGCGCGGCGATCCATGGGGCCTTGGTGTTCATGCCTGGGTGGGAGCGGCCCGCAATCGCGCGAGGGGCGGCAGCGGTCCGGTGGCGCGAGGGCGTCGGTCAGGGCTGGGCCAGGAGCTTGGCCTTCTGAAACTCCTCGTCCGTCAGGACCCCCTGGTCCTTGAGCGCCTTGAGCCTCGCGAGCTCCGAAGCCAGGTCCATCTGCGGCGCGGGGGCCGCCGTGCCGACCACCGCCGCGCCCGACAGCAGCGGGTTGGCCGGGTTGAACACCGACTGCGGAAAATCGGGGCTGCCGGGGGTCGCGCTGGTGACCGGCCTGTTGTACAGGTCGAAGAGCTGGGCAAAGCGGCCGAACGACTCGACCTTCCCGTTGACCAGCCGGATCATGTAGGGCTGGTCCCTGCCGTAGCCGGCTTCGGACTCGAGGTAGTAGGTCATGTACTCGACATTCGCCTGGGCGCTCGTGCTGTCGGGCGTGCCCAACATCGACTGCACGTCGGCCTTCGTCATGCCAATCTTGATGTTGTTGAGCTTGGCGGAGCTTTCGCATCCGGCGAGAAACAGGCCGGCGGCCAGGGCAAGGACGAGCGTGATCTTGGGGTTCATGTTTCTTGGGGAATCCGTTGCGGGTTGTGGCCTCGTCTCGCCAACAGACCCATCGGCAGGAGCACCGAGGGCTTCATGGGCGAGCATCGGCTGGGCGTATTCAAAGGGGAGAGACGTACTCCGGCAACAAAGGATGCGCGGGCCGGCGGAGATCCCGGCGCGGCGTCGGCCTTGGGGACAAGGCCCCCCCTGACGGGCAAATTCCGGCCCTTTCCGCCCCTTAATAGGGGGTAAAACCGGACTTCTACCTTTATGGCACGCGGGGCCGGACCGCCGAGTTGAGGATGGCCCGGCACGCGGCAGGCATCCTCCCTCGGGCGTTGGCAGGCAACGACTATTGCAGCCAGGCCGCCTCGCGAGGCGCCGCACCCGGGAGCATCAGGCTGCCCGCCCGGCGCCGCTCCGGCCTTGCCTGCTTGCCCGGAGCCCCCCCATGTTTGATCCGTGAAACCACGCAAAGTTGCCATCCTCACCGCGGGCGGCCTCGCCCCTTGCCTCAGTTCAGCGATCGGCGGCCTCATCGAGCGCTACACCGAGATCGCGCCGGAGATTGAAATCCTCTGCTACCGAGGGGGTTACAAGGGCCTGCTCCTCGGCGACAGCTACAAGGTGACGCCGGAGATCCGCGCGGCGGCGCATATCCTTCACGGCTACGGAGGGAGCCCCATTGGCAACAGCCGCGTGAAGCTCACCAACGCGAAGGATTGCGTGAAGCGCGGCCTGGTGAAGGAGGGCCAGAATCCGCAGCAGGTCGCGGCCGACCAGCTCGTCAAGGACGGCATCGACGTCCTCCACACGATCGGAGGCGACGACACGAACACCGCCGCGGCCGACCTCGCGGCCTTCCTCGCCAAGAACGGCTACGCCCTCACCGTCATCGGGCTTCCCAAGACGATCGATAACGACGTGTTCCCAATCCGCCAGTCGCTCGGCGCCTGGACGGCAGCGGAGCAGGGAGCGCGCTACTTCGCCAACGTCGTCGCGGAGCGCGGCGCCAACCCGCGGATGCTCATCGTCCACGAGGTGATGGGCCGCAGCTGCGGCTGGCTGACCGCGGCGACCGCCCGCAACTACCGCGCGATGATCGCGCACCAGGAGGTCGTCCCGGGCCTCGGCCTGTCCCGGGAGCGGCTCGACCTGCACGGGATCTACATCCCCGAGATGCACGTCGACATCGCCGCCGAGGCGGCGCGCCTGAAGGCGATCATGAACCGGCTGGACAACGTGAACATCTTTATCTCGGAGGGCGCCGGCGTCGACGAGATCGTCACCGAGCTGACCGCCAAGGGCCTCGAGGTGCCGCGCGATGCGTTCGGCCACGTCAAGCTCGACGCGGTCAATCCCGGGAAGTGGTTCGGCGACCAGTTCTCGAAATACATCGGGGCTGAGAAGACCCTCGTGCAGAAGAGCGGCTACTTCGCCCGCGCGGCGGCCGCCAATCCCGACGATCTGCGCCTCATCAAGGGCTGCACGGACCTCGCGGTCGAATGCGCGCTCCGCGGCGATGGCGGCGTCATCGGCCACGACGAGGACCGCGGCAATATCCTTCGCGCGATCGAGTTCCCCCGGATCAAGGGGGGCAAGCCGTTCAACATCGACACGCCCTGGTTCGGCGAGCTGCTCGCGGCGATCGGCCAGCCGAAGGGTCCCAGGAGCGCCGCCAAGCACTGAGCGGGGCGCCCGCGGGCCCGGGGCCCGCGGCCACTTTCCTCTAGCAAGGAGGGGCGCCTTGTAGTCACCTTCCGGAGCGGACGGAATCTCGTCCGAGCCCCACCCATGCCCGCGAAGCGCGCAGAAACAGCCATCCCCAGGCCGGAGCCGGAGCCGGTTCGCGGCCGGGAAGCTTGGTTGTGGGCGGGCGCGGCCGCGCTGGCGGCCGCGGCCGTCGCGGCCTACGGCCGGACCCTCTCCGTCCCGTTTCTCTTCGACGACGATACGTCGATCGCGGCAAACGCGACGATCCGCCACCTGGGCACGGCGATCTGGCCGGCCAGCGGCGCCACCGTCAGCGGAAGGCCCGTCCTGAACCTCTCGCTGGCCGCCAATTACGCCGTCAGCGGGACCTCCGTGTGGAGCTACCATGCGCTCAACCTGGCGATCCACGTGCTCGCGGGATGGACCCTGTTCGGGATCGTGCGGCGGACCCTGGAGCCAAGGAGGCTTCCCCACGCGGCCTCGGTCGCCTTCTGCTCATCCCTCCTGTGGACCCTGCACCCCCTGCAGACGGAGTCCGTCACCTACGTCATCCAGCGCGCCGAGTCGCTCATGGGCCTGTTCTACCTGCTGACGCTCTATTGCTTCATCCGCGGGGCCGGGGCGGATACCGCCCCCCGGCGGTCTTGGTACATCCTGTCGGGGGCCGCCTGCCTCCTCGGCATGGGCACCAAGGAGGTGATGGTCACCGCGCCAATCGTCGTGCTCCTCTACGACCGCACCTTCGTGGCCGGGAGCCTGAGGGAGGCGCTTCGCCTGCGTCGCGGGCTGTACGCGGGGCTGGCCTCGACATGGGTCCTTCTGCTCGTCCTGGTAGTGTCCACCCAGGGCCGCGCCGGGACGGCCGGATTCGGAAGCGGCGTGCCCTGGTGGGGCTACGCGCTCACGCAATTGCCTGCGCTGGCCCACTACCTGCGGCTGAGCCTATGGCCCGACCCGCTCGTCTTTGACTACGGCAGCGCCCTGGCCGTCACGGTCCCGCAGTTCGCTCCCGGCGCCGTCATGATCGCGGGCCTCCTGGCGGCCACGGCCTGGGCGATGGCAAGGCGTCCCGCCCTCGGCTTCCTCGGGTTTTGCTTCTTCGCGGTGCTGGCGCCGAGCTCGAGCATCGTGCCGGTGGCGACCGAGACGATGGCGGAGCACCGGATGTACCTGCCCCTGATCCCCGTGGTCGTTCTGGCGGTGCTCGTGATCCACCGTTCCCTCGGACGCTGGGCCCTGCCGCTCTGCCTGGCGCTGGCCGCGGCGCTCTCCTGGGCCACCTGGCAGCGCAACGGGGCCTATCGCAGCAGCGAGGCGATCTGGGCCGACACGGTGTCCAAACGCCCGGGCAACGAGCGGGCCCAGAACAACCTCGGATTCCTGCTCTCCAGGACGCCCGGGCGGATGGACGAGGCCATCGCCCACTACGAGGAGGCCCTGCGCCTCAAGCCCGACTACGCGCAGGCGCACGACAACCTGGCCAGCGCCCTCGTCACGAAGCCCGGCCGCCTGGAGGACGCCGTCGCGCACTTCGAGGAGGCGCTGCGCCTCAAGCCCGACCTGACCGAGGCGCACTACAACCTGGGCTGCGCCCTGGAGAAGATCCCCGGCCGCGCCGGCGAGGCGATCGCCCACTATGAGGAGGCGCTGCGCCAGGATCCCGACTACGCCGAGGCGCACTACAACCTGGGCTGCCTCCTTCAGAAGGCGCCCGGACGGCTGGACGACGCGATCGCCCAGTACGCGGAGGCCCTGCGCGTCAAGCCCGGACTTCCCGAGGCCCATTACAACCTCGGCCGCGCGCTCGAGGCGAAGCCCGGCCGGCTGAACGAGGCGATCGCCCACTACGAGGAGGCCCTGCGGCTGAAGCCGGACTACGCCGAGGCGCACAATAGCCTCGGCGACGCCCTCCAGGAGTCGCCCGGCCGGATGCCGGAGGCGATCCGGCAGTACGAGGAGGCCGTGCGCCTGAAACCCGGTTTCGCCCGGGCGCATTTCAACCTGGGCTACGCACTGGAGACGGCCGGAGGCCGGAAGGACGAGGCGGTCGCCCACTATGAGCAGGCCCTGCGCCTCGAGCCCGGGTTCGCCCAGGCGCATTACAACCTCGCCTGCGTGCTGCAGAGGCTGCCGGGCCGGATGGACGAGGCGATCGGCCACTACCAGGAGGCCCTGCGCCTCAGGCCGGATTATGCCGAGGCGCACTGCAACCTGGGTAACGCCCTTGATGCGGTAGGCAGGACCAGGGAGGCGGAGGCCCAGTATGCGGCCGCGCTCCAGCTGCTTCCGGATAACGCCACCATCCATCTCGACCTCGCCCTGGTGCTCCTGAAGACGCCCGGGCGGACGGCGGACGCGGTCTTCCACCTGAGGGAGGCGATCAGGCTAGAGCCGGGCAACGAGCCGGCGCGCCGCATCCTGTCGCAGATCGCCCCGACGGCGCAGTGAGGGATTGGCGCGCGCCGGCCGCCGGCGCGCGCGGACGGTCACGCGGCAACAATCTTGAGCAGGACCGAGCCGGATTTCTTGGCCGTCGAAATCTTCAGGTGAACCGTCTTCAAGCCCTCCTTGGTCATGACCTCCTGGTACGAGTCCACGTCGATCAGGGGCCTGCCGGTCCTGTAGGTATCCGTCACCGAGTTACGGATCGCGCAGGCCTTGCAGTGGACGTGCTTGCCGCACCCGCCCGGATGTTTGGAATAGATGCACTCGAGCACCTCGCCCGCGAGCTGGCCCTGGACCTCTTGCCGCTCCTTGCCGACAAGCTTGAGGGCCTCGCTGTTGGCCTCGATCAGTTCCGTGTCCGGGCCCACCACGATCACGGGAAAATCGAACTTTCCGATGTACTCCTTGAGCGGGACGGGCCCGGGCCCCCCAAGGAATGCGACCTGGCAGGTCGGGCACATCCCGTGGGTGATGAACGCCGGCCTTTCCGGCTTAAGCACCAGCCCGCACCATGCGCAGATTGTCATGAGAAATCGTGACAGGAACCACACATTCTGGGCGCCGTCAATTTTGCCTATTTCGTCCATGAGTTGCGCTCACGAGCCCGGGAACCGCCGCCAATCCCGGGCACCGGTCGGGCGGGACCCGGGGCTCCGGCAAGCGCGCGCCCCGTGGCCCTTGAGGTCGCACACGCTTTGCCCGACGAGCCTCGGATCGAACCTTGCCTCCCGCTCTTCTGCGCCAAGAGTCCACCCTCGTACCCATGACCCGCGTTCTGCTTACGGTGCCCCCGCACCTGAGAGATTTCATCCATACCTCTGCGGGGCGCAGGCTATGGAGCGGGCGGCTGGCCGAGGTCGCCGGAGGGGCCGAGGTGTTTGTCGGGGCCGACCCGCGTTCGCGCCGACTGGGCTCCGGGGGCGGCACCGTCGGCCTCCTGGTGCAGGCGTGGCGCGAAGGCCGCGGGCGCCACGGCACACCTCTTTCCGAATGGCTCCGGGGCGACCAACGGCTGGTGCTGCACGGGGGCGGCGAGAGCCGCCGCCTCCCCGCATACGCCGCCCTCGGGAAGGCGTTCCTGCCGATGCCGGCCGTCGACGGGCTCGCGCCGCGCCGGTTCGACCAGATGCTCGCGGATTTCCAGATACCGGCCTATCAGCAGGTGCTCCGCGAGGCCGGCACAAAGGCGGCCGTCCTCGTGACGGCCGGCGACGTCTGGCTCGACTTCGACCCGCTCCAGATCCCCGCCGCCACGGCGGACATCACGGGGATCGGCATGCGGGTGGCGCCGGAGACCGCCCGGAACTTCGGCGTCTATTTCGTGGCGCGGGAGGCGGGACCCGCCGAGGGTTGCGAGCACCCGATCGCGTTCTTCCGCCAGAAGCCGGCCGCGGAGGAGATCCACCGCCTCTCGGCGCGTTACGACTACTATGTGGACACGGGGATGTGGCTCCTCAGCCTCGAGGCCTTAAGCCTCCTGTTTCGCCGGTGCGGGTGGGACGAGAAGCGGGGCCGCTTCGCGACCGCGGACGGCCACCCCGGCCACATGGACCTGTACACCGAGATCGGCTCCGCCCTCGGCCGCGAGTCCCGCGCTCCGGACCGCCTGCGACGCCTGGGATGGTCCCGCCTGCGCGCCGCCGTGGTCCCACTCGAGGACGCGAGGTTCTACCACCTGGGCTCCAGCCGCCAGCTCTTCGAGTCCTTCGAGCACATCCAGCGGGGACGCTTCTCGCCGCTCAGGGCGCTGGCCACGGCGACTCCGCCCTCCGCGTTCACCAGCCTGACGTCCCTTCCCGTATTGCTCGACGCCGTGGCGGCGCGCCGGCCGATTCGCCTCGACGGGCACAACATCGTCGCCGGGCTTCCCGCCGGGTCCCGCGTCCGGTGGCTCGGGCAGGGCTGGTGCGCCGAGGCGGCGCCCGTGGGCGGTGGCGAGTGGGTCCTCAGGCCACATCATCTCGACGACACGTTGCGGGGGGCCGCGGGCACCGGCGGAAGAATCTGCGGGCATGACGCCCTGGACTGGCTCGCCGCGCGCGGCCTGCGCGGGAAGGCGGCCGATGTGTTCGAGCTGCCGATCTATCCCGTCCTCGCGGCCCGCGAGATCGACCAGGACGCGCTGAACTGGTTCTTCGACCCACACCCCGACCCCGCCGTCGGGGCGCGCCTGGCGCGCCACCGCAGGCTCTCCGCGGCGCAGATCCCGGAGGCCGTGGACTTCGCACGATGCTTCGCGTCCCGGCGTGCGGCCTATGCCACGTGCCTGCGGGCGGAGTTTGAGGGCTGCCTTTCGGGAGCCGACATGCGGGTCTTCACGCAGGACTTTGAGGCACTAGGCGCCTACGCGACCAAGGAGGCCCCGGCGCTCGGGCGGTGGCTGCGTGCGAACGGGCCGCGGATACTCCCGATGATCACCAAGCCCGAGCACGCCTCCCGGCTCCTCATGCTGCTGGCCAGCCTGCGGACGGGACGCCGGCGCGCGGCATTGGTCGGCTCGGGCTATGCCCGGCTTCAGGAGTCGGTCATCGCCTCCGGTGGCATCGAGAGGACGCGCCCGCGCCTCGCGCTCAAGGACGACCAGATCGTGTGGGCGCGCAGTCCCCTGCGCTTCGACCTGGCCGGCGGCTGGACCGACACCCCGCCCTATTGCATCGAGTTCGGCGGCTGCGTCCTCAACGTCGCCGTGCTCCTGAACGGCCAGCCCCCGATACAGGCGTTCGTGCGCCCGATCACGGAGCTCAAGTTCAGGCTGCGGTCGATCGACCTGGGGTCGATGGAGGACATCGACAGCTTTGCGGGCCTGGCCTCCTTTCGCGACGCGCATTCGGGATTCAGCCTTCCGAAGGTCGCGCTCGCCCTGGCCGGATTCCTGCCCGAGTTCGCTGCCGGCAGGCCCCCGGGCTCGCTGCGCGAGCGGCTCAGGCGATTCGGCGGCGGCCTTGAGATCTCCCTGCTGAGCGCCGTTCCGAAGGGCTCGGGACTCGGCACCTCGTCGATCGTTGGGGCGACGCTCCTCGCGGCGCTGAATCGGGCCTGCGGCCTCGGTTGGGACCCTGTCGATCTCTACCAGCGGGTCCTGTCGGTCGAGCAGCTTCTCACGACCGGCGGCGGGTGGCAGGACCAGGCGGGGGCGCTCTTTGCCGGCATCAAGCTGATCCAGACGGAGCCGGGCCTCGCCCAGGCGCCGAGCGTCCGCTACCTGCCCGAGACCCTGCTCGGCGACGCGTACGCGAACCAGACGCTCCTTCTCTACTACACGGGCGTCACGCGGCTGGCCAAGCGCATCCTCAGGGAGATCGTGCACGACATGTTCCTTGCCCGGTCGTCCACGCTGCGGACGCTCGGCCTGATCCGCGCCAACGCCCAGCACCTGCACCACGCACTCCAGGAGAGCGACCAGGCCTCGCTGCACCGCTGCATTGCGCGCTCATGGGACCTCAACCGGCGCCTCGATCCCGGCACGACTACGCCTCCGATCGAGCGCATCATCCGGCTGGCCGGCGAGGACCTGGCCGCCTGCAAGCTTCTCGGCGCGGGAGGAGGGGGCTACATGCTCCTGTGCGCAAAGTCGCCCGAGGCCGGCCGCAGGATCCGCCGCCGGCTCGAGGAGCACCCCTTGAACGCCCGCGCGCGTTTCGTCGATTTCCGGGTGTCCAGCAGGGCGGTCGAGGTGACCGTGAGCTGAGCGCACGCCGCTATCCGGCGAAATCGATTGAAAACCGGCGCGGGCGAGGTCTTTCATCGGATATGATCAAGCCACCGGCAGGGCGTGGGATGCCCGGGGCCTTGGCGCGCGCCACCGCGGTCCTCTTCCTCTGCGGCTCGCAGGCCCTGCTGCGGTCACAGGACTCCGCGGCGCTCTACCGGTACGACGGGAATATCGCTGCCCGCTGGAGTACCCCAGAGGGACGCGACGGGGCGCCCTGCGCCGCCGCCGAGAACAACGGGGCTAAGGGCCATCCGTTTGATCCGATCAAGGCAGGCGCCACGTGCGTCCTGCTTGACGTCAAGGGGCCGGGGCTCATCTCGCGGATATGGCTGACAGTTGCCGACCGCTCGCCCGAGATGCTGCGGTCACTGAAGCTCGAGATGTTCTGGGACGACGCCCAAAGGCCGGCCGTCGCCGTTCCTCTCGGGGATTTCTTCGGCGTCGGCGTCGGCCTCGGCCGGACAGCCCGATTCCATAACGCCTTTTTTGCCGACCCCGAGGGCAGGTCGTTCCTCTGCTTCATCCCGATGCCGTTCCGTACGGCCGCGCGCGTCCAGGTGACCAACGAGTCGGGCAAGGACCTCACTCACCTGTTCTTCGACGTCGATTTCCAGAGGATGAAGGCCTGGGATGCGGGGGACCTCTACTTCCACGCCTATTGGAGCCGCGACCGCGCGACGACCCTGGCCAGGGACTTTGAGCTCCTGCCCAGGGTGGAGGGCAAGGGCCGGTTCCTGGGCGTGAACGTGGGCGTGAACGCGAACGCGGCCTATGGGAACACCTGGGGGGGCGAGGGCGAGGTGAAGATGTTCCTGGACGGCGACCAGGGGCACCCCACCTTTGCGGGGACCGGCACCGAGGACTACATCGGCACCGGGTGGGGCGAAAGCGAGTTCCAGAACGACTACGCCGGATGCCTCTTGGCCGATGAGAAGGTCCGCCAGTGGGCCTTCTATCGTTTTCATGTTCCGGACCCCGTATTCTTCGAGAACGGCTGCAGGGTGACCCTGCAGCAGATAGGCGGAGGCCCCCGGGCGACCGTCGCGGCCCTGCAGCGCGCGAACGTACTCCTGATCCCCGTGAGCGTCGATAGCCAGGGCACGCTGACAAGGTTGTACTCGCCGGGGACGGTCGCCCAGGCGGACGACCCCAAGGTGCCCGACGGGTGGGTCAATTTCTACAGGTCCGACGACATCTCGGCCACGGCCTACTTTTACCTTGATGCCCCATCCAGCCGCCTCCCGCCGTTGCAGGGCGTAGCCGAGCGGGTGAGCGGCGGCAAATAGGGGCGCCGCCTCCCGGATACCGGGCTCATCCCCCCCAAAAAACACATGCGATGGTTGAACGAGGACAAAGCGGGAGGACCAGGGTCCCGGGGTGCGTGTGCGTGCAACCAACCCCTGCCCCGCCGCGAGGAGCCTTAGCGCGCGATCAATGTGCCAAGAACTTGGCCTTATGAAGTTTACAAAGGACATACGCCGGATGGCACGGTGCAAGCAATTCTGAGCATCGGCGGCCTCATGGCGCGCCCATATTCAATGCGAACCCATCGAAGGATTATTGCCACCCAATCAACGGGCGCAGCTTCGCATCAATGCTCGTGGATGAAGATGAAGCTCCAGCTCGTCACCCTAGCGGCCTTGTGCCTCATCTGCGCCGGATGCCTTCCGCCCGATCCGTTCTCCGCGGATGCCCAGAGGAGCCTGGACACGCGAACGGAGTCGGATGGGCGGGTCGTCGTCCTTGATTCGAGGGCGAACTGGAGGTTCTACTCGTCGGCGATCGGCGCCCAGGTGGAACAGGAGGCGAAGGGCCTGCCTCCGCCGGGAAGCTTGGGGTCATGGACCGCCTACTGGCGCATGGGCATTGCAAGGATCCGCTCAAACCAGGAGCACCCCGAAAGGTACTTCGCGCTGGTGCTGGATCTTCGCCGCCAACACGAGCTGCCCGATCTTCCCAGGGACGCCATCGAACCCTGAGCGGATCGCAGGGATGACTTTGGATGGAGCGCCCGCTAAACGGACCGGATCCGCAGACCGTGACAAAGAACGCCGGGCCGTTGGCGGGCGTCGTGGTTGAAGGCCGCCGGATGGCGCCCCCGTTAGCCGCGAGAATCGGGTGTAAGTAACCATCTGGCGCGAAACCCCCGGCAAGGCGTCAAGACCCCATCAATGTTAACCCCTTATTGACCATATGTTAGATTGTGTAGACCCAACTTGGCATGTTGAATGCGATAAGAGGGGGTAACAACGCGCCGACGGCACCTCACCCTATGAAGACCTTCCATTCGATCCGTTCCCTTTCGGCATGTCCGGCTGCGCCGCTCCTGCTTGCCGCCCTAGCCGTCGGCAGCGTTTCGGCCCAGACCAAGTCGGAAACGCGTGCCCAGAAACCCGTTGTCATGGACCACTACGTGGTCGACGCCGCGAAGACGCACACGCTCTTCATGGGCGCCGACATCTCGGTCAACCTCGACAAGGATCTCTACGCCGTCCGCGACGTCGTTGGCTCCGCGTGGGTGATCGACATCGATGGTAAGGACAAGATCGTCTCCACCAAGGAAGCCCCGCACAACCTGAAGATCACGCCGGTGCTCAAGCTGACCGAGGTGTCCGCCACGATCTCGGGCTTCAAGAAGGAGGCCGCGTACTCCTTCGACAACGATCCAAGCGTGATCATCACCCGGGGTCTGACCCGGGCCGCCGTCACAAACGCCATGCTCGTGGGCATTTCGCAGGATGCGCGAAACCTGTCGGACACGGTCGCAAACAAAGCCCTGGGTCCGGCCGCACTCTTTGCCAGCTCGGATAATCAGTTTGGGGAAAGTGCGCTACTGTTCACGGCCATGACCACCCCGGCCATCACCCATCCGGCAAAACCCATCCTCGGACAAAGAACTCCGCCCCCGAATCCGCTTGTGCCCACGACCTTTGACAGCCTGGACGGCTTGGGCCTTTCCCAGAGCTTAACCAGTCAGGCCGCCGTCGCCGCCGCAAGCCAGGCCGCAAGCGGGAACGAGCCGGCCGGCCGCCTCACGACACAGGGCCTGGACGCAATGGATGTGGAATTCGACATCTCGTCGGCAACGCCGCTCTACAACCCCTACGTCGTCACCATCACGCGCTTCCACGACAAGCTCGCCAAACCGGGCCTCGTGAAGAGCCTGGTCTACGCCCGAGCGCTCGACCCCATTGATGCGCATTTCAGCCATGTCCATTTCAGCGAGGACGGTTTCCCGTTCAGCTACGAACTGGTCGACTTTCAGCTCCACATCTACAACCGGGGCGTGGAGATCGCGACCAACCTGTCGTCCAAGCGGGTGGAGCTCACCCGCGACGAGGCCTTCGAATACGTGAAGATGGAATACGTGAGCGCCCACCGCAGCGACACGCTGCCCGCGGTGCCGGCGATGGGAAAATTGCCCGCCGAACTGCCCAACAGGCTCGCCGCCGGAAAATACACCGAGACCTTCTTCGTCAGGGTCTCGAAGGACGGCCTGGCCGAGGAGCCCTTCGCCGACGTCGCGTGCTCGAGAAAGATCGAGGATCCCTTCCTCGAAGCGGTCGTCAGGAGCCTGCGTTTCAAGCCCGCGCTGGCCCACGGCGAGCCGGTCGACGGCGTCACCGCATTGAATCTCACGAAGCTTCAGTTCTAGAAGTACGAAGCCAATCGCAGGCATTCGGCCCTTGGGATTCCGGGAACCCCGGGTCCTCGGCCCTTAACCGACGTAGGATATGCAGCCTGCCGCAGCTCAACCGTTGCGGGTTGCAGCGTGCGCTCGGGACAGATTCACGGCGCAGCCTAAGCCGAAGCCGACGTCGCCCCCCTGCCTTCAGCCGCTGCACCGTCCGCGGCCTCCTCAATGGCGTCAAATGTCTCAGACAGCATCTGAAGAATCTTTGCTCTGGGGAGGTGGGTTCGATCTCCTTCATCCTCTTCAATGCCTCAAGGCCGTTCACGAACGGCATATTCACATCAATCAGCACGACTTTCGGTTTCTCCTGCTGGAACACCGCAATGGCCTCTTCGCCGTTTCCGGCTTCAAGGACGGTTCAGACTCCGAGCTGATTCAATATCATTCCGACGAACTTGCGGATGTGGGGCTCGTCGTCAGCCACCAGAACTGGTCCGTTGAATTTCATGCGGCGAATGGAAGGGAAACGCTGAATTCGCAACCACCGGATCGAAGGTTGTCCGCTCGAATGGTGCCGTGATGCGCCTCGACAATCTTCTGGCAGATGGCAAGGCCCAGCCCGGTGCTCTGCTCGCCGCCCGTAGGGCGTGCTGTAAGACGGCTGAAATTCTTGAAGAGCCTGCCACGCTCACCGTCGGGAATGCCGGGGCCCTGGTCCTGCACCGAGAAGCCGCAGGTGCCCTGCTCGGTCTCGACGGAAATGAAAGCCTTGATCGTTGCCCCTGGGGGCGAATACTTGACCGCGTTGCTCAATAGATTGTCGACCACTTGGCGAATCTTCGCGGCATCCATCATCAGCGTCGGCGCCGCCTGAGGTTTGACCAGCTCGATGCGGGTCCTTTTTTTCGTCGCCTCTATGTTGGCAAACCTGACCGCCTTTCCAATCAGCTCTGCGAGGGAGCGCCGCTCCAGGTGAAGCTTCAATTCTCCGGATTGAATCGTAGCGACATCCAGCAATTCGTTCACGAGATCGAGCATCGACTGGCTGGCGCCGTGTATTGTGACCACAAGATCCAGCTGGTCCGCAGTGAGTGGGCCCACCACACCGTCCCTAAGGAACTCCGAAAAACCCCTTATCGAGGCCAGCGGGTTGCGAAGATCATGTGCCGCCATGCCGAGAAAGCGATTCTTGGACGCGTCCGCCTTGTTCAGCTGCTCAACAAGAAGTTGCTGCTGCTCCAAAAGGATCCGGTTCTGTAGGTGCGATCGAATGCGGGCGAGCACCTCTTTCCCCTTAAACGGCTTCGGAAGATAATCGACACCACCGGCTTCCAATCCTTCGACGATGTCGTCGGAATCATTCTTGGCTGTGATGAATACCACAGGGGCGCATTTGCCGTTGTATGTGTTCTTCAGCCGCCGGCACGTTTCAAGCCCGTCAATGCCTCCCATTACCACGTCAAGTAAGACAAGGTCGGGAAGAAACTTCGCATAAGCTTCCAGCGCGTGTTCGCCTGAATCCGCCTCCGCAACATCAAATCCCTCGCTTCTCAAGATGGACGAAAGAATCCGGACATTCAGTCGGTCATCGTCGACAATGAGAATTTTCCGTCCAGCGAGGCTTTCTAGCGAGGAGGGGATTTGCTGATTCATGCCTGGGATTTCGCCCTGGTGCGCGGACTCCAAACTAGCCCCCGCATAGGCCAGAAGTAATGGGGTGTTGTACTACCCGGCCCGGCTGCTTTCATCTCCCCTGTTGACGAGGCTCTGTTGCAATGCGCGGGGAACCCTCCTGAAAAACACTCTCGAAGCCAGCCAGCCCGGCAACACCCTCGTGATGGGAGCGGAGGAGCGCGCTGAGCGATCCATATTCTGGTGCTATAATCGGCAGCCATTTCCACGCGACGTCCGATTGCCGCTTTTCCAGCAACCAAGGGTCCGGAGCGAGGCATAGGCACCTACAGCATCAGGCTTCTGACCGAACGGCATTTAGGTGGGCAGCTCATATGGTCGTCGAGCCCGGAAACGGGCACGCGATTCGAACTCCCATTTCCCAGGACGATTGCTTGAGGTACGCTTAGCCATCGAGTGTTCCACATCAGAGCTCAATACAACATCTGGTGTTGTAAGACGTTGATGCTGTATAGGACGGATTTCTAAAGTTATATCATTCTACTCAACCGAACCCCTTAATCATTTATTATCGAATGCTTCGAAACACAATGATTCGCTAGAAACCCGCAGGCAATACGGGCTCCGAGCCTTATCCTAGGGAATGTCTTCAAACCGCATGGAACCTGAAATATGATGATCTGTCGTAGGATGCTCCATGTTGTTTACAGATCGAATGGAGTTGCCCGAGCCGCTCTGGGAGCGGCTAAAAAAATTGATCTGACCGCGCCGGAAATCGGCAGGTGGCCTCTCGTAACAAAGGAGGGCGACCTCGCAAGGATGACCGATGCATGGTTACGGCGATGTGGTATGTGCTTCGCACCGGTATCCCGTGGCGAGACCTTCCGCACCGATTCGGACCCTGGAGCTCGGTCTACACGCGCTTCCGACGATGGTGTGCATCTGGTCTCTGGGCCAGAATCCTTGCTAAGCTTGGAAGTGCGGCATTTGGCCGAATCCGCTGAGTGGACTGCTCGCACATCAAGGTGCATCGAGACGGTGCCAATCCGATTGGCGGACAAGCCTCCCAGGCTATGGGACGGACCAAAGGAGGCCTCAATACGAAGCTCGCTGCTGTTGTCGACGGTGTCGGCCGGGCAGTCGGACTCCATCTCGCTCCTGGACAGAAGCATGACCTCAGGGCCTGCGAGCCGCTCGAAACCGAGCTGCACGGCCGCTGGGCCGTTGCCGACAGGGCTTTCGATTCGAATGGTCTCAGGCATCGCCTTGCAGAAAGCGGCGCGATGGTCTGCATCCCCCCAAAAGGCACCCGTCGCATTGCCTATCGCTTCGACCGCCGCCTCTATGCGCATCGACACACGATTGAGAACTACTTTGCCCGCATCAAACGCCACCGTCGGATCGCGACTCGTTACGAGAAGCTTGCCGTCACCTTCCTCGGCTTCATCCAGTTCGCTACGGTGCTCGATTGGCTCACTCATGAGGTTTGAATAACACGCCCCGACCCATCAACAATGCCCCCGTAATTGGTGTCTGAATTGTCCAGAGAATCGCACTCCAGCAATTTTATGAACGCCATTCAAGGTTACCATCTCATCAAGCCGGAAGACCTCTTCTGGCGGCCGTCGAACTTGATGAAGATCCCGAATGCGGACTATTTGGAGCGCACCGGGAGTAAAAACATTGGTGCGCGGCTCTGGCGGTTCCCGCCCAAGAGCGCTAGCACGCTGCATAAGCACGTACGCGCAGAGGAATTTTATTTCGTGCTGGAGGGCACGGGCCGCCTGCGCGTCGGCGAAGAGACGTTGACCGTGCCGCGCTACGGCGGCGTGTTGGTCGGCCCAGACCGGTTGCGCCAAGTGTTCAACGATACGGACACCGAGGTGCTCTGGCTGATCATCGGCGCGCCGGAGGAGCTGGAATTTCTGCAAGGCGCAAAATCCAAAGCGGACCTCTCGCTCATCTACCCGGTTGATCCGACTCAATTGCCGAAGGAATTGGCCGGCGTGGAATGGCCACCCAAGAGTTGAATAGGGTACGGGCGCTCAGGCGTCGCAAAGGAGCAAAGGCGAAAGAGTCCACGGGAAGCCAACCCATCTGGCGACAATGAGACCGGTTAGCCGATCGTACGTGCCGATTCGTCACAGCCATTCTCAGTGATAATTTAAGACTCCTGAGGGCGATCCCCACGGCTGTCTGATCAGAACCC
>PLTZ01000051.1 GCA_003164715.1 Opitutaceae bacterium
CGCTTCGTGAAATATTGCGGCTAGGGGCCCGCGCGAAGCTGCCGAGCAATGGGAGTATCGTGTGCCAGGTCGGCGAGCTCAGAACTTAAATTGGACGCCGAGCGTCGTCACGCTGTGGGTGAAATCGCGGTACGCCGGGAAAAATTTCGCGGCGAGGCTGTCCAGATTGTTGCGGCCGTCGTCGAAGTGGTAGGCAAGGCTCACGATGAAATGCTTCGTGACGGCGTAGGTGAAGCCGGTCGATGCACCATAGTCGACGTCGTCGCGAAGGCTGGGCGCGGAGCCCGCGGTGTCATTGCCCAAGGTGTAGTTGGCCTCGAGGTACTTGACGCCCGCGTCGAAACCGAACTGGCCTGTCAGGTTCCAATGGTAAACCAGCGACACGGTGGTGTCCGTATAGGGGGCAAGCCCGGTACTGGCCACAAACACCCATTGCTTATAGCCGAGCGTCAGCGACTGGCCGGCCGGAAGGGCGGCAGTCGCCGTCCCCTCGCCGTAAAAGCGGGTCGTGTGAAGATCGCTGATGGGCGTGTCGGGGTTAAAGTCACGGAAATCGGGGCCGCCGGCCAATTTGACGGTCAGCCAGCTTAGCGGCTTGCCCTCAAGGCCGAGGAGCAGGCGCTGGTAGTTGTTGGACGAGAAATGCTGGTCGCTGTTGACCGCCAGTGCGAACTGGTCCTGCTGCTGCTCGCCCGCACGGTAGCCGAGCGTGAACGCGAGATTCGGAAGCAGCTTGTAGCCGAGATCCGCGCCGCCGTTGAGATCGTAGCGCGAAACATAGTCCTGGTATCCCTTGTACGGGGCGTTCGAGGTGTTGTGGAGGTAGGTATTCAGATTGTAGTCGATCAGGCTCGAAATCGGCCTGATGAAGAAGCTTCCCGTGTCGTATTGGAGGAAGATGGTGTACCGGTCCTGGAACTGGTTGCGGCGCTCCCGGGCGACCGAGTGGGCATAATTGTTGCGGTATTTGTCATTTTGGTTTCCCGCGGCGCCGGCGAGCTGGTCGAGCGCGTAGATCGGGGCCACCTTGTTGCCGTCATTGTAGAGGAACGCCTCGTCGATCCCGATCGACAGATTGTCCGACTTCCATTTGACAACGCCATTGACCCTGTGCGCGGTGTAGTTCTCCGCCGAGGCGTTCTCGTAGGTGTAGCGTTCCGGGTTGTAGGTGAGGGAGAGCGCGCTGAAGTCCTTGTTCCCGATCAAGGGAACGAGGGTGATGCCGAGCTTCGCCGACAGATCATTCACCCAGGACGTTTGAACGGGCAGTCCGAGG
This sequence comes from Opitutaceae bacterium, assembly GCA_003164715.1. Taxonomy (GTDB): domain Bacteria; phylum Verrucomicrobiota; class Verrucomicrobiia; order Opitutales; family Opitutaceae; genus Palsa-1447. The sequence continues at coordinate 1,277 of PLTZ01000051.1, forward strand.
CCAGACACGCCGAGGACGTTGTCGTCAAAGGACTCCTTTGCCGTAAACGACAGCTCGCTCAGCCAGTCTGGCTTGGTCCAGAACGACGCGTCCGGGGATCCGGCCGAGGTTGAGGGTCCGTCAGCTGCGCGGCATGGCCCGGCAAGCGTGAGGATGGCCGAGTAAGCCACGAGAATGAATGACAGGGTGCGGGTTTGTTTGGTTTGCATGGTGGAAATCTCAGAGAGCTCGTGCGAGGAACGTGAATTGGCCGAGGCCCGCCTAACAGTGGCACGCCTCAGTGACGGTCGACCGGGCGATTGCAGATCCAATGGGGGGCCCGAATTCATCCGTGAATGCGACCCCGTTGGAGTTGCTAGATGGCGTTATGGTTCGTGCAGTTGGGCTTGGGGGATAGAACTTACTTAATCTACATTAACTTGGTATTCTTAACGCAAACGTTACTTTGCGGAATGCGTGTCATACGATCATCACTTCGCAAGTGAAGTTAATAGGTTCAGAGCATACGCGCATGTTAGCCTGCACGGGCTAGGGATGCGGGCGATTCGGCCGGTGCGCCTTCATGCGTATCTCGGCGATACAACGAGGTTTAGTCCAGTACGTGAATACATAAGCCCTTGCACAGCAGGACGCTGGCTGCCAACACCGAGGATTGTGGCGAACGGCGCTAGGATTGTGGTGAACGGTGATCGGGGGCGGTCCGAATGTCTTGTCAGCCGAGCGGGATCTGCCTCTGCGGCGTTGATCGCGGATTGATTGCGGGGAACTGGATCAGCAGCAGATGGCTGGCGTCCTCCTGATCGTCATCATGCGCAAGAAGAGGGAAAGAGAGCGCCCATGCGCTTGCGAATCGAAGAGCGACTGGAGGCTGTGCATATGGCGGCCTTCCGTGGCGCAGCAAGAAATGCGCAGCCTTAGTCAAGCTGCGCGCAGCCGTTCCGCCGATTATCGGCTAGCCTCTGGCCGGATGATACGCAGCGAGCCAATTCCACATGGCGAGACTCACCAATCGCGCGCAGACGGAGCGCGCATGCCGAAGGGTGACCCTTCGATGACATATCCCTTTGAAATAAAACCACTAGCAATCCAATGCGGACGTGCGCTGCGCCGGCAGCTTCATCCGCGTTCGCTCTGGGCCAATTGCATGTGACCTTCGGCATGAACACGCCTTTCCTCTTCGCCGTTGGAGCGACCCATCGCACCGCACCCTTTGTGTTCCGGGAAAGGATTGCTCTGGGAGCAGAGGCGGAATCGCGGTTCTCAGGAGAACTTTCTGAAATTCAGGGGCTTATGGAGTTTGCCGTCGTGAGCACGTGCAACAGGGTCGAGATCTACGGCGTGGCGGCCGGGGAGGATGTCCCAGGCCGCGTGGTTTCGGCGTTCTGTGCCCGTCAAAGGGTCGATCCATCGGATTTCGGCCGTTTCGGCTTCACGGCGGCGGGCTTGGATGCAATCTTCCACCTGATGGAAACCGCCTCTGGGCTCGATTCCCAGATACTCGGCGAAACCGAGATCCTCGGCCAGATGAAGAAGGCCTACCTTAACGCCCAGGAGCGCAGCTCCGCAGGCCCCGTCATCAACCGGTTGTTCCAGAAAGGATTCCAGGCGGCGAAGCATGCGCGCACGCACACGGCTGTCTCGGTCGGCCAGGTCAGCGTCGCCAACCTTGCGGTGGACCTCGCGGCCGGGGTCTTTGGCAAGCTCGAGAACATCCGCGTGCTTCTCCTCGGTGCGGGCGCGATCGGCGAGAAGAGCGGGAAGGCCTTTGCCAGCAGGGGAGTCCGGGATTTCGCGGTGTGCAGCCGCACGCTCGAAACCGCCGGGGATCTGGCGGCGAAGCTCGGCGCGAAAGTGCTGCCCTTCGAGGCGCGCGAATCGATCCTTGCCGAGTGGGACGTCGTCGTGTGCTCGGCGGCCGCGCCGGGCACGGTCGTCTCGGCGGGCGCCGTCCGTGCCGCCGTGGAGGGCCGGGGGGCGCGTCCGCTCCTTTTCGTCGACCTAGCCATGCCCCGGGACGTCGACCCGGCGGCGGTCGGCGTGGGCAACGTGTTCCTCTACAATCTCGACGACCTGGCGGAGCTGGCTGCGAAGAATCGCCAGGCGCGCGCAGCCGAGGCCGAGCGCGCGCGCCAGATCCTCGCCCCCCGCGCCGCTTCGCTCTGGGAGCAGGTCCAGGCCCAGCTCGGCAGCCGGGGCGCCGCGACGCAGGGATCGCTGCACGGACCCCTCCAGGCGCGCCGCCCTCTGGCCGCGGCGCTCGCGCTGGCCGCGAACTGAAGCGCGCCGATGCGGCCCAACCCCATGGTCCTTCCAAACGAATCAGCATCCGGCTCGGCGGCACAGCCCGACCTCGAGCTCATCCGGAAGTACTCGGTCGCGGGCCCGCGCTACACCTCCTATCCCCCCGCCACGCGCTTCACGCCGGACGTCACCGCCCTGCAGTACGACGCGCAGATCGCGGCGGACAACCTCCCTGGCGCCGGCCCGCTCTCGCTCTACTTTCACCTGCCGTTCTGCGAGTCGCTCTGCTGGTACTGCGGCTGCAACACCGTGGTCACGCGCCGGCGCGGCGCCGTGAGGGAGTACCTGGACGACCTGGTGCGCGAGGTGTCGATGACGGTCTCCCGGATCGACGCGAAGAGGCCCGTCTCCCAGATCCACCTCGGCGGAGGGACCCCGACGTTCTTCCAGCCCGAGGAGCTGGCCGAGCTCGGCCTCCTCATCCACAGCAACTTCGACGTCGCGAAGGACTGCGAGTTCAGCGTTGAGATCGACCCGAGGCGCCTCACCCAGGAGCACGTCGATGCGCTGGGCGTGATCGGCGCCAACCGCGCGTCGCTGGGCGTGCAGGACACCGATCCGCGCGTGCAGCTCGCCATCCACCGCTGGCAGCCCTCCCGCCTCAACGTGCAGGCGATGGAATGGCTCCGCACCGCGGGCTTCTCGTCGGTCAACGTGGACCTGATCTATGGCCTGCCGCTTCAGACCGAGGCGTCCTTCGGGCGCACGATCGACGACGTGCTCCGCTTGGGCCCCGACCGCCTGTCGGTCTTCAGCTACGCGCACGTGCCCTGGCTCAAGCCGGCGCAGCGCATCTTCGACGACCGCGGCGAGCTCCCGCCGCCGGAGGAGAAGCTGGCGATGTTCGCCCTCGCGCACGAGAAGCTGAGCGGGGCCGGATACGTCGACATCGGCCTCGACCACTTCGCCCGGCCCGACGACGAGCTCGCGCTGGCCCAGCACAGCGGGAAGCTCCAGCGCAATTTCCAGGGATACAGCACGGCCGCGGGAGCCTCCCTCTACGGCTTCGGCATCTCCTCGATCTCGTCGACCGCGGGCAGCTACCGCCAGAACTACAAGGGTCTGGAGGAGTGGCGGGCGGCGCTGGCCGCGGGCCGGCTGCCGATCGAGCGCGGGCTGATCCTGAGCGACGAGGACAAGCGACGGCGCGCCCTGGTCATGGGGCTCATGTGCGAGCGCAGGATCAACTATGCCGAGCTCTCAAGTGAGTTGGGGGTCGACGTCGCGACGCGCTACGCCGAGGAGATCGCAGGCCTGGCCGACCTCGAGGCCGACGGCCTCCTGAGCCGGACGGGGGAGGGGATCGAGGTGCTGCCCCGCGGGGCCCCGCTCCTGAGGGTCATCGCCATGCGCTTCGACGCGACCCTGGCGCCGGGCTCGGGGCACCATTCGAAGACAATCTGAGAGCAGTGCGCGGTTCGTGCCCATTTCCCTCTGGGGCCCGGCCTGTCGCAAGAAATGCGCAGACACTGGCAATTGGCGCGGAGCGAGTCTCGCGCACGGTACGATAGAATAATTCATGGCTGTAATTCCACTCACCATGACCATCAGCCTTGTGCTGGTGCTGACCTTCGTCGCGTTCTTCCTGAGGGAGCAGAAGCGCGGGAGCCGAGGCGGCGCCGAGCGCGACTCGCTCCTGCCCCTGGAGGAAGAGGAGCGGACTCCGGTCCCCGTGCGGGTGCCCTCGAATCCGGCGCCTTCGCGGCGCAGCTAGAGGCCCTTTCCCTTCCGGCCATGTCCAACCAAAAGATTACCGTTGAATTCAACGACAAGATCGTCCGCCAGTTCCTTCTGGCGACCGTTGTGTGGGCCGCCGTGGCCATGCTCGTTGGCGTCCTGATCGCCGCCCAGCTCAACTTCTGGCAGCTCAACTTCAACACGTCCTGGCTGACATGGAGCCGGCTGCGCCCGCTCCACACCAACGCCGCGATCTTCGCCTTTGTCGGCAACATGATGTTCGCCGGGATCTACTACTCGACCCAGCGGCTCGTTAAGGCCCGCCTGGCGAGCGATTTCCTGTCGCAGTTCCATTTCTGGGGATGGCAGGCGATCATCGTCGCCGCGGCGGTGACGCTCCCGTTCGGGCTGACCCGCAGCAAGGAGTACGCGGAGCTGATCTGGCCCATCAACCTGATGGTCGTCGTCGTCTGGGTCGTCTTCGCCGTCAACTTCTTCTGGACCCTGGGCCGGCGCAACGAGCCGAGCCTGTACGTCGCCATCTGGTTCTACATCGCCACGATCGTGACGGTGGCGATGCTCTACATCGTCAACCACCTGTCGATCCCGACCAGCTTCACCCACAGCTACCCGGTGTTCGGCGGGGTGCAGGACGCCCTCGTCCAATGGTGGTACGGGCACAACGCCGTGGCGTTCTTCCTGACGACGCCGATCCTCGGCATCATGTACTATTTCCTGCCGAAGGCCGCCGAGCGGCCGGTGTACTCGTACCGGCTCTCCGTCATCCATTTCTGGTCCCTCGTGTTCGTGTATATCTGGGCGGGACCGCACCACCTGCTCAACACCGCGCTCCCGAACTGGCTGCAGACGCTCGGGATGACGTTCTCCCTGATGCTATGGGCGCCGTCCTGGGGCGGAATGCTCAACGGGCTGCTCACGCTGCGCGGCGCCTGGGACAAGGTCCGTACCGACCCGGTCCTCAAGTTCTTCGCGGCCGGCGTGACCTTCTACGGCATGGCGACCTTCGAGGGGCCGCTGCTGGCGATCCGCTCGGTGAACGCGCTCGCGCACTACACGGACTGGATCATCGCCCACGTCCACATCGGGACCCTCGGCTGGAACGGCTTCATGGCCGCGGGCATGATCTACTGGCTCCTGCCTCGCCTCTGGAGCAAGCCCCTGTACTCGACCGCGCTCGCGAACCTCCACTTCTGGATCGGGCTCGTCGGCATCCTGCTCTACGCGTCGGCCATGTGGACGAGCGGCATCACCCAGGGCGTGATGCTCACCGCCGCGACCGACAACGGGACGGTCCTCGCGTACCCCAATTTCCTCGATACGCTCAACGCGATCCGCCCGATGATGCTGATGCGGGTGATCGGCGGGGCGCTCTACCTGACGGGCTGGCTCCTGCTGGCCTACAACATGGTCCGCACGATCCGCGGGGCGCGCCCGGTCAACGGGAGCATCGAGGTGTACGCCGAGCCGGCCGGGACGGAGACAGCCGGACTGAGCCTCCTCGGATCGATCTTCAACCCCCCGGTCCTCTTCTCCGTCCTGGCCTTCGCGTTCGCGTGCGCCTGGATGTTCGGCGGCGACTTCATGAAGATCGCCGGGATCGTCGGGGCGCTCTTCTGCATCGTCGCCGCCTACCTCCACTACGAGTCGCGCGGGAGGCAGTGGGCGGCCTGGTACGACCGGCTCCTCGTGACCGCCATGCCCTTCACGGTGCTGACGCTGATCGCGGTGATCGCGGGCGGGCTGATCCAGATCATCCCGACCGTCGTCGCGCAGCAGGCCTCGAACGTCGAGGACCGCCGCCAGATCCCGTACACGCCGCTGGAACTCGCGGGACGCGACCTCTACGTGAGCGACGGCTGCTACCTCTGCCACTCCCAGATGATCCGCACGCTCGTACCCGACGTGCTCAGGTACGGCGACTACTCGCGCCTCGGTGAGTCGATCTACGACCACCCGTTCCAGTGGGGGTCGAAGCGCAACGGCCCGGACCTAGCCCGCGTCGGAGGAAAGTACCCGAACATCTGGCACCTGCGGCACCTCCAGGACCCGCGGTCCGTGTCGGCGGGCTCGAACATGCCGAACTTCCAGTGGCTGCTGACCGACGCAACCGACCTGGCCATCCTGCCGAAGAAGATCGCCGTGATGCGCACGCTCGGGGTCCCGTATCCTCCGATGAGCGACGCAATGGTGCTTGCCAACGCGAGGGCGCAGGCTGCCGGCATCGCGGAGGACCTCAAGGCCGCCGGCGCCACGGTGGCGCCTGACAAGCAGGTGATCGCCCTCATCGCCTACCTGCAGGGGCTCGGAAAATTCGAGCCCGTGCAGCACAAGGGGCCCGAACAGGGCTCCCGGCTCAACGACTGACCCCCCGCCATGTTCCAACGCCTCATCCTCGAAGATTCGGCAGCGATCTACACGGTCGCCGCCTTCAGCGTCGCGACGTCCATCTTCGTGACCGTCGCCTGGCGCGCGCTCCGGATGGGCCGCGCCCAAGTGGACCGCTTTGCCCATCTTCCCTTCGAAACCGAAACCCCTGCAAGCCAGCATGAGTGCAGATCCGAATCCTCATCCCACTGAGCCGGACGTCCGTCCCCACGTCTACGACGGCATCAGGGAATTCAACAACCGCCTGCCGAACTGGTGGCTGTTCACGCTTTACGCCACCATTGTCTTCTGGGTCGGCTACTGGGCCTACTACGAGTGGTTCAGGGTGGAGCCGGAAGGCGCGAGGAGCGTGGAGCTCGCGATGACGCGCATCGATGCCGCGAAGCTCGCGGCCACCGCGGCGGTGAACATCGACGACAAGAGCCTGTGGGCGATGAGCCGCAATCCGGTCTTCGTGGACGCCGGCCGCCAGACGTTCGAGGCCAACTGCGTCGCCTGCCACCTGAAGAGCCTGCGGGGCAAGAGCGAGAGCCCCACGGCGATAGGCCCGGATCTCACCGACCAGATCTGGATCCACGGCGGCGACCCGACCGACCTGTACCGGACGGTCACCCAGGGCGTGCCAGCGAAGGGGATGCCGACCTGGGGCCCCGTGCTCGGGCCGAAGCGAATCACCGAGGCGGTGGCCTACGTGCTCAGCCACCACAAGGAGGGCGAGCCGATCGTGATCGACACCTCGGTCTCCGCCCCGGCCAAGTAAAGGATGCAGAACACCTCGCCCTTCAAGCCCGTCCGCGACCAGGTCACCACGATCCGCGAGGATGGTTCGCGCAGATTCCTTTACCCCGCAGACGCCCCGGGCCGCTTCGACCGCGCGCGGCGCGCGGCGGCGCTCGCCCTGATCGCGGTCTACCTGCTGCTGCCCTGGGTCAAGGTCGGCGGGTACCCGGCGGTGTTCCTGGACGTCGCCCACCGGCGCTTCCACCTGTTAGGGCTCACCCTGGCCGCACAGGACCTGTGGCTGCTTTTCTTCCTGATCAGCGGGCTCGGATTCGGCCTGTTCTTCGTGACGGCGCTCCTGGGGCGCATCTGGTGCGGCTGGGCCTGCCCGCAGACGGTGTTCCTTGACCACGTGTTCCGGCGGGTCGAGCGCTGGATCGAGGGCGACGCGGTGAAGCGCCAGCTCCTGGCCAGGGCCCCGTGGACCCCGTCCAAGATCCTGCGCCGGGCCGCCAAGCAGGCGATCTACCTGCTGCTCGCGGCCGCGATCACGCACCTGTTCCTCGCGTACTTCGTCTCGATCCCCTCGGTCTGGGCGATGATGCGTGACGCCCCGACGAAGAACTGGGGGGCGTTCGTGTTCATCGCCGCGGCCACGGGCGTGATCTATTTCAACTTCGCATGGTTCCGCGAGCAGCTCTGCATCGTGATCTGCCCGTACGGGCGCCTCCAGTCGGCGCTCACCGACGACCACACGCTGGTCATCGGGTACGACTGGGCGCGCGGGGAGCCCCGCGGCAAGCCCGGCTCCCCCGGCGCGGGAGACTGCGTCGCCTGCGAGCGCTGCGTCAGCGTCTGCCCGACGGGGATCGACATCCGCCAGGGGCTACAGCTCGAGTGCATCGGCTGCGCCGCCTGCATCGATGCCTGCGATGAGGTGATGGCACGGCTGGGGCGCAAGCCGGGCCTGGTGAGGTACGACTCCCTCGCGGGCCTGTCGGGGCGCCCGAGGCGCCGGATCCGGCCCCGCATGGTGGTCTACGGGGTCCTCCTGGTGATCGGGGCGTCCGTCGCCGGCTGGAGCGCCTCGGGGATCCGGCCCGCGATGCTCACCGCGACCCGCATGGTCGGGGCCCCCTACTACGTGGACGGAGGGACCGTCCGAAACCAGTTTCTCGTGCGGCTCGTGAACAAGCGCTCGGAAAAGGTCACGCTCAACCTGTCGGTCCGGGGCCTGCCTGCCGCCGCGACCGTGCGCGGCCTCGAGGCCCCGGTCGAGATCGCCCCGATGGGCGAGGAGGTCCGGCCCCTCATCGTCCAGGTGCCGCGCGCACAGAGCGCATTGGCCATCGTGTTCGAGGTCGTGGCGAGCGACGCGGCCGGGTCGTTCAGGCTGAGCCGGGCGATGGAGTTTCTGGGCCCCGAGGCGGCGCCGGATTCCCCGAACTCCCATGAACCCGGCCCGCGCAGTCTCTAGGGCGCTTCGGCCCCGGATCTGGTGGTGGGTGGCCGCGGCCCTCATCCTCCATGTGGCCGCCTGGGCGGCGTGGTTTAGGATCGCCTCCCTGCACCCGGTTGCCGACGTTCCGCTTGCCACCCCCGCGAGGCGCTGACCCATGGACTACGCGAGCATCAGCTCCCCGGCCGCCGCCTTCCTCGCCGGACTTGTGACGAGCATCCACTGCGCCGGGATGTGCGGGCCGCTCGCCTGCGCCGTGCTACCGGCCCGCCGCGAGCAGGGTGACCCGACCACGGCGGCCACGACCTACCAGCTGGCGCGCATGGTCAGCTACACGGCGCTCGGGGCGCTTGCGGGCGGCCTCGGCCGGATGCCGCTGGCCCTGTTCTCGGCTTCCGTCCTGAAGTGGCTGCCGTGGCTCGGAGTCTTGTTCTTCGTGGGCCTGGCCATGAGGTGGGACCGCTTCTGGCCCAAGCTGCCGATCCTCGGGCGCCTCTACATGGGGATCTCGCGGCGCCTGAGGGGTTACCCCCCGGCGGCGAACGCGGCCGCGCTCGGGCTCGCCACGCCGCTTCTGCCCTGCGGGCCCCTGTACTTCCTGCTCGCGCTGGCGCTCCTCTCGGGCTCGGTGGCGCGCGGCGCCGAGTTCATGCTCGCCTTCGGCCTGGGCACGGTGCCGCTACTCTGGGTCGCCCAGACCCAGTTCGGGCGCCTGCAGAGCCGGATGTCGCCGCTCTGGAGCGGCCGCGTCCGGGTCGGGCTCTCGCTGGCGGCCGCGCTCATCGCGGCGTGGCGCCTGCGGGGCACGCTCGGCGCCGGCGGCCCCGACCCAACGTGCGTGTTATGCTTCTAGAGGAGGCCAAGAAGCCCGCCCGGCTCCGCGCCGCCTCCTGCAGGCACTGCGGCGCGCCGATTGCCGACCCGCGCACGGCCGAGTCCGGCTTCTGCTGCAGCGGATGCGCCTATGTCTTCCGGCTGGTGCACGAGCACGGCCTCGGCGCCTACTACCGCATCAAGGATCCGGTCACCGTTCCGGCGGATGCCGGGGTCTTCCAGCCCCGCGACTACTCGTGGCTTAGGGCGGCGCAGAAGGACGCCGAGAACGCGTGCGGCGACCGGCCGCCTGAGCTCATGCTCGACATCCAGGGCGTCTCGTGTGCGGGCTGCGTCTGGCTGATCGAGCGCTTGTTCAAGCAGGAGACCGGGGCGCGCGACATCGTGGTGAACGCCCAGCTCGGGTCCGTGCATGTCCGCTGGTTCCGCGGGGCCTTCGACGCCGGCGCGTGGGCGAGCCGGCTGCAGACGTTCGGCTACCTGCTCGGGCCCACCGGCGAGAAGCCGGACGAGCTTGAGAGCACGGACATGGTGAGGCGCATCGGGCTGTGCACGGCCTTCGCGCTCAACGTGATGCTCTTCGCGCTGCCGGCCTATTTCGGGATGCGCCCCGACTTCGAGTACGCCGGCCTCTTCCGCCTTCTCTCGCTCGTCTTCGCGACGCTTTCCGTCCTGGTCGGGGGCACGTACTTCATCGCGCGCGCGGCGCGCGCCCTGCGCACCGGGGTGATGCACATCGACCTGCCGATAGCGATGGGGATCGTGGGCGCCTACGCGGCCTCGCTTTGCGGGTGGCTCTTCGGCATGAGCCGGCTCTTCTACCCGGATTTCGTCGCGACGTTCATCGTATTGATGCTCGTCGGGCGCTGGGCGCAGGTCTCGGCGGTCGAGCGCAACCGCCAGCGCCTCCTCAAGCAGCAGCCTGTACCGTCGCGGATTCGGCTCGCCTCGGGGGGGGCCGTGCCGCGGGAGCGCCTCGAGAACGGGCAGGTGATCCTCATCGCCTCCGGGGAGACGGTCCCGGTCGAGGCCCGGCTCGAGGACTCGGCCGCCGCCTTTTCGCTGGCCTCGATCAACGGGGAGGCCGACTCGCGGATGTTCGGGGCGGGCCAGCACGTGCCGGCGGGGGCCGTGAACCTCGACCTGGCCGACGCCCGCCTGAGGGTCCTGCAGCCGTGGAGCCGCTCCCTCCTCGCGCAGCTTTTGGCCCCCTCGAAGCGGGCCGGCTTCAGGCATCTCTTCCTCGAGCGGGTGATCCGCGGGTACGTGGTCGGGATCATTGTGACGGCGGCCCTCGCGGGGTTTGGCTGGTGGCTTAGGACGCACGACCCAGAGCGCGCCGGCGCTGCGGCGATCGCCGTCCTGGTCGTCGCCTGCCCGTGCGCCATCGGCCTCGCCCTGCCGCTCGCCGACGAGATCGCAACGGGGCTGATGCGCAGGAGGGGCGTCTTCGTGCGCGAGAACGACCTGTGGTCAAAGCTGGGCCGCGTGCGGATGATCATCTTTGACAAGACGGGCACCCTGACGCTCGAGAACCCCGTGCTGGTCAAGCCGCAGTCCGTGCGCGCGCTGGGGCCAAACGAGCGCCGGGCGCTCTTTACCTTGGTCCAGGGCAACCCTCACCCGATCGGGCGGTGCCTGCACGAATGCCTCCTTGCCGAGGGGCCGCAGGAGTCCCTCGACGGCGCGCTCGAGGAAGAGGTGGGCTCGGGCGTCTGGCTCGGATCCTGGAGCCTTGGCCGCGCCGGCTGGCGCGACGACGGGCCCGAGGGCCAGGAGACGGTGCTCGCCAACGCTGGCAACGTGGTCGCGAGATTCGCCTTCGCCGACTCGGCGCGCCCGGGCGTGCCCGAGGAGCTCGGGGAGCTGGCGAGGCAGGGCTACGGCGTCTACATCCTGAGCGGCGACCGGCGGGAGAAGGTGGAGGCCCTCGCCCTCGAGCTCGGCCTGCCGCCGTCCCAGGCCGTCGGGGAGCTCTCGCCCGAGCAGAAGGCCATGTGGATTGAGCACCACGCGCCGCACAGCGCCCTCATGCTGGGCGACGGCGCGAACGACAGCCTGGCCTTCGACCGCGCCCTCTGCAGGGGAACGCCGGTCATCCACCGCGGCATCCTCGAGGGCAAGGCCGACTTCTACTACCTGCGCCGCGGCATCGGGGGCATCCGCGACCTGCTCGCCGTGGACCGGACCCACCGCCGCGTCCAGGGAGCCATCATCGCCTTCTCGGTCGCCTACAACGTGGCCGCCGCCGGGTTCGCCGTCGCCGGCCTTGTCAATCCGCTCGTGGCCGCCGTCGTCATGCCGGCCAGCTCCCTCGCATCGCTTGCGATCGTCACCGTCGGGATGGGCTCGGCGAAGGCGGTCCGCTCTCCCGTCGCAATACCTCTGGCGGAACCCGCGCAAGAGCCCTAGCCTCCACAGATGCCCTCGTCGGAAGGCCCTTCGGTCGCCAAAACCCCAGAAGGTGGCGCCCCCGCCCAAGAGGCGGATTCGAAGCCTGGCGGGCTGCGACGGGTCACGGCGGCCATCGCCGCGCTCGCCGTCGCGGCCATCCTTCTGCACCTGGCGCTTCGGTTCGGCTTCCACGCCACCCGCACGGTCTACAACGCCCCGCTCCTGGTGACGCTGGCCCTCGGGGGCGCGCCGCTCCTCTACGAACTTCTGCGGAAGGCCCTGCGGAGGGAATTCGGCTCGGACCAGCTGGGGGGCATTTCAATCGTCACCTCGCTCTTCCTCGGCGAATACCTTGCTGGCTCGATCATCGTGCTCATGCTTTCGGGGGGCGAGGCGCTGGAGGCGTACGCCCTGCGCAGCGCCTCCTCGGTGCTGGCCGCGCTGGCCCAGAGAATGCCGTCGATCGGCCACAGGAAACGCGGGGACGTGCTCTCGGACGTGTCCCTTGCGGAGATCGAGGTGGGCGACACGCTGGTCGTGTACCCTCACGAGATCTGCCCCGCGGACGGCGTCGTGGAGGACGGCCGAGGCGTGATGGACGAGTCCTACCTCACGGGCGAGCCGTACCAGATCACGAAGACCCACGGCTCGGCGGTGATCTCGGGCGCCATCAACGGGGATGCCGCCCTGACCATCCGGACGACCCAGCGCGCGGCCGACTCGCGCTACGCGAAGATCATGGAGGTGATGCGCGAGTCCGAGGCCAAGCGGCCGAAGCTGCGGCGCCTGGGGGACCAGCTGGGGGCGATCTACACGCCCGTGGCCCTGGGCGTCGCTATTCTGGCCTGGGCGGCGAGCGGCGAGTCGGTCCGGTTTCTTGCGGTGCTCGTGATCGCGACGCCGTGCCCGCTCCTCCTGGCGATCCCGATTGCCATCATTGGCTCGATCTCTCTTTGCGCGCGCCGCGCCATCATCATCAAGAGCCCGGTCGTCCTCGAGCAGATCGCAGGGTGCCGGACGGCGATCTTCGACAAGACCGGGACGCTCACCTACGGCGAGCCGAGGCTCGCGGAGGTGAGCGTCGGGCCCGGGCACTCGAGGAGCGAGGTGCTCGCCCTCGTGGCCAGCCTCGAGCGCTACTCCAAGCACCCGCTCGCGCGGGCGATCCACGCGGCCGCGGCCGGCGAGGGACTCGCATTGGGGGAGGTGACCGACCTGAGCGAGAAACCGGGAGAAGGCCTTCGCGGAACCGTGTCGGGACGTCAGGTCCAGGTCACAAGTCGAGGCATGGCCGCCGCGCAAATGGCCGACGGCGCCGACTGGCTACCCGCCGCCGGCGAGGGACTCGAGTGCGTTGTGGTGATCGACGGGCGCCGGGCGGCGCTCCTGCGGTTCCGTGACCAGCCGAGGGCTGAGAGCCGCTCCTTCATCCATCATCTGGGCCCCAAGCATCAGTTCTCGCGGGTGATGATCGTATCGGGGGACCGGGAGTCCGAGGCGCGCTATCTGGCGGCGCAGGTGGGCATTAGCGAGATCCACGCCCAGAAGAGCCCCGAGGAGAAGCTCGCGATCGTCCGGGCCGAGACTGCCCGCGCCAGGACGCTCTTCGTCGGGGACGGGATCAACGACGCCCCGGCCATGATGGCCGCCACGGTGGGCATGGCCATCGGCCAGAACAGCGACGTGACCGCGAAGGCGGCCGGCGTCGTGGTCATGGACAATTCGCTGAGGAAGGTGGACGAGTTCATGCACATCAGCCGCCGCATGAGAGCCATCGCGCTCCAGAGCGCGGTCGGGGGGATGGCGCTGAGCGTCATCGGCATGGGCTTCGCGGCCACCGGCCACCTGAGCCCCGTGAGCGGGGCGATCTGCCAGGAGGTGATCGACGTCCTGGCGGTGCTCAACGCGCTGCGGGCCGCCTTCCCCCCGAGGTTGATCCACGATTTCTGACCCCGGGGGGGCCCGTCCGCTCTTGCGTCGGCGCGCTCGGGGGGTGGATTGTCACCGGCGGGTGACCGCAACAAGACCATTCATCCGCCGGTTCCCGGGCGTGCTGCGATGCCTCGCGTGCGCAGGTGCGGTAGCGCTTTTCTCATGGTGCGTGGCGAACTTCCACATGCCCGGCAAGGGGTTTACCTACCTGATCTACTTCGGGGCCAGGCACCACGCCCAGTTTCTGCCCGAGCTGAAGGCGGTGGAGCATTACGAGCAGCCCGAGTCCATCGGCTACGACGCCCAGTGGTACGTGCAGATCGCGATGCATCCGCGCCTTACCGACCCGGTGCTTCAGGCGGCCATCGACCGCCTGTCCTATCGCTCCCGCAGGATCCTCTTCGAATGGACGGCATGGGCAATAGGAGGCGGCAATCCGGCGCGCGTCATGAATGTCTTTGCCCTCCAAAACGTGGCGTGCTGGTTCATCCTCGCGGTCCTGCTCATGCGCTGGTTGCCGCCCGTGTCCTGGGGCAACGTCCTCAGGTGGGCGTGCATCCTCTTCTCGTTCGGCCTCATCTTCAGCGTGAAGCGCGCGCTCCTCGACGGTCCGAGCCTGCTGCTGACCGCAGCTGCTATGGCGCTCATCGAAGCCCGGCGGCCCTGGCTCGGCGCCCTGCTCCTGGGGGTCGGCGGCCTGGGCAAGGACACGAGCGTCCTGTGCGCCTCGGCGCTGGAATTGCCCGAAACCGGCGGCCGCAGGGCGTGGGCCCGCTGGGCCGCCCAGTTGGCGTTGGTGCTCCTTCCGATCGCGCTCTGGATCACCTGCCTCGGCCACTGGCTCGGGAGCAGCGGCGACATCGGCTTGGGGAACTTTGCGGGGGTGTTCGTTGGACTGTGCAGCAAGCTCGAGGACATGGTTTCGAGCATGATGGCGGAGGGATATCCGTTCTCCCCCGAGGTCAGGTTCGACGCGCTCGTGCTCGTCGGCATCCTCGCGCAGTTTTTCTTCTTTGCAGTCAGGATCCGCTGGAGGGATGCCTGGTGGCGGGTCGGCGCAAGCTCCGCGGCGCTCATGCTCTTCCTGGGCGACGCGGTCTGGGAGCACTACCCCTCGGCGGCGGCCCGGGTGCTGCTCCCCATGACCCTCGCATTTAACGTCCGCGTCCCAAGAGGTCGCTGGTGGCCCGTTCTCCTTCTGGCCGGCAACCTCGGAGTCCTTGCGTCGGCGGACCTTCTGCGCCCGTCCGAAAAGGCGGCACCGTGTTTCGTCTTCGAGGGCCCCTTCGAGCTGAGGTCCAATACCGAAAGCGGGTTTGATTTCGATGCGGAGTTTGGCCCCAGCAACTGGTGGCTGCCCGAGACGGAGGGCAAGGATTCCTGGCGCTGGAGCAGCGGTGACAGCGCGTTCACGATCCACAACCCGCAGCCTTTCGCGGTTCTAGCGGACGTGAGCTTCGGGCTCGCCACGGGGGATGTGCGGGCGGCCTCACTCAGCGTCCGCGGACGGGTCGTCTGGCACACCATGGTCAGACCGGGCGAATACGGCGAGGCCGGGGTATCCGGGATAGAGCTTCCGCCGGGCGACACCGTACTTCTTTTCCAGAGCGATCGTCCGGCGGTTGCGCCGGGCCATGGCGACCGCCGACCGATCACCTTCAGCGTGAGGGACCTTAAGATCGTCCTAAGGGCGAGGCACTGAGGCGTCGGCTGGCGTCGGCTGGCGCCGGCGGGGCCGGAACAAAAGGGAATCAGGCCCCGAGCACGGCCTCGACCTTGACCGCTGTCCGTCCGTCCGTCGGGAGCGGGACCACGTTGCCCGCCACCCGGCGCCCGTCGACCAAGAGCGTCTTCACGCCCTTCGACTTGCGCCGCGGATTGGCGACCGTGACCGTGTACATGACGCCGCGGAATCTGCGCTGGACCGTGAATCCCTTCCAGGTCCTCGGGATGCAGGGGTCTATCCGCAGCCCGCCGAATTCCGGGCGGATGCCGAGGATGTACTGGCTGCCGACGACAAACGACCACGCGGCCGTGCCGGTGAGCCATGAGTTCTTCCCCTCGCCGGGGGTGGGCGAGAACTGGCTCGCCGTCATCTGGGAGTAGACGTAGGGCTCGGACCGGTACACATCGTGGTCCTTCTTCGCCGAGGGGCAGATGCTCAGGTAGTACTCGAGCGCGCGCTCGCCGTCGCCGAGGAGCGTCCAGCCGATGTGGATCCACGTGTTGTTGTGGGTGAAGACCCCGGCGTTCTCCTTGTAACCCGGCGGGTAGCTTGTCACCTCGCCCAGCTCGAGGTGGTACGTCGAGTAGGGAGGCCACTGCAGGGCGCAGCCGAGCTGCGGCTTGTAGAGGTGCTTCTCGACCGACATGAGCGCCTTCTTTGCGCGGCCGTTGCCCGCGCCGGCGCCGCCCATGACGCACCATCCCTGGCTCTCGATGAAGATCTTGCCCTCCTCGCAGCTCTTGGAGCCGACGGGCCGGCTCTCGACGTCGAAGGCCCGCGTGTACCAGGCCCCGTCCCAGGCCTGTTCCTCCACCGTCTTCAGCATGTCGTCGTAGTAGCCGTCAAGCCGGGCGGCGTCGCCCGGGGCGCCGAGGAAGCGGTAGAGCCCAGAGAGCTCGCGCGCCGCGTAGAGGAACAGGCCGGCGATCATGACCGACTCGGCCTTCGATCCCGCGATGTCGCCGGTGACCTGGAACGACTCGTTCGGCTCCGTGGAGAAGCAGTTCAGGTTGAGGCAGTCGTTCCAGTCGGCGTGGCCGATGAGCGGCAGGCCGTGCGGGCCCCGGTTCTTGAGCGTGAAGGCGATCGACGTCTCGATGTGGTGGAGAAGCGTGTCCCTGGAGCCCGGCTTGTCGGCGTAGCCGCACGCTTCACCCAGGATGCCCGTGTCCCCCGTCTCGCGGATGTAGGCGCACGTCGAGAGGATGAGCCAGAGGGGGTCGTCGTTGAAGCCGCCGCCCACGTCCGCGTTGCCCTTCTTCGTCAGGGGCTGGTACTGGTGGAAGCACGTGCCGTCGGAGAGCTGCGTCGAGGCGATGTCCAAGATGCGCTGGCGGGCGCGGGCCGGCAGCATGTGCACGAAGCCCAGGATGTCCTGGTTCGAGTCGCGGTAGCCCATCCCGCGGCCGATTCCGGTCTCATAGCCCGAGGTCGAGCGCGAGAGGTTGAAGGTCGCCATGCACTGGACCTGGTTCCAGATGTTGACCGTGCGCTGCAGGTGCTTGTTCGGGACCTGCGTGGCCTGGTACGTCGAGAGGAGGTCCTGCCAGCGCCGCTGGAGCGCCGAGAAGGCGGAGTCGACGACCGAGATGTCCGAGTATTTCGCGAGGACCTCGCGGCCCCTTGCCTTGTTCATGACGAACGGCGCGTCAAACTTCGGAAGGTCGCCCTGTTCGACGTACGCCAGAACGAACGCGAAGGTCTCGCTCGCTCCGGGCTTGAGCGTCAGGTCGACCTGGAGCGCGCCAACCGGGTTCCACCCGTGGGCGTGGCTGTTCGTGCACCTGCCGGCGAGGACCGCCTGGGGGTCGTGCAGGCCGTGGTGGACGCCGACGAACGCGTCCCGCGAGGTGTCGAAGCCCGCGATCGGATGCGTGCAGCCGAAGAGCGTGTAGTGGTTCCTGCGCTCCCGGTACTCGGTCTTGTGGTAGATGGCTGCGCCCTCCACCTCGACCTCGCCGATCGAGTAGGTGCGCTGGTAGTTCGTCATGTCGTTGAGCGCCTCGAAGAAGCAGAACTCGACGAAAGAGAAGAGGGAGAGCTTCTGGGTGGACCTCGACGCGTTGCGGACGGTGACCTTCCAGATCTCAACGTTCTCGTCGGGCGGCACGAAGATCAGCTGCTCCACCTCGACGCCGCCCTTGCGCCCCTTGATGCGCGTGTAGCCGAGCCCGTGGCGGCACTCGAAGGCGTCGAGCTTGGCGCGCACCGGCTTCCATCCGGGATTCCAGACGCTCTTGCCCTGCTTCACGTAGAGGAAGCGCCCGTCGTTATCCATCGGGTTGCTGTTGTACCGGTAACGGGTCAGGCGCCGCAGGCGGGCGTCCTTCCAGAAGGAGTATCCGCCGGCCGTCTGGGTGCACAGGCCGTAGAACTCGTCCTGGCCGAGCATATTGAGCCACGGAAGCGGGGTGTCCGGGCGCGTGATCACGAATTCGCGCTGGGTGTCGTCGAAGTAGCCGTATTGAGCCATGGTAGTAAGAGGAATCGAAGTGGGAGAGTGCGCGTGGGCGGCCATCGAACCGCAGCCGGATGGCGCATGCCGAAAGGGTCCGCGCGGCCAAGCGTTTGCGGGAATCCAGCGGGAAATCATTCGGATTCCGCCGGGCGTTTGCAAGCCTCGGGGCGTCCCGACGCGCCGAGGCCGTTGTCGCGCGGCGCGCCGTGAAGGCGGGTGGGCAGTGGAGCGCGGCCGCGCCTGCAGCTTCGCCCGAGCTTGGTTCAAGTTGCGGCGATCGGGGCCGCGGCAATCCCCGCCTTTCCAGACCGGGTCAACTCACACGGGACCTTAAAGCCGCTTCATGGAGCGCGGCGCCCTCACGGTGACACGTGATTGGTGAAATCCACCATATCCGCCTGGCCGTCCTTCCACTCCAACGTAACCGTGAAGGCGTTTGCCGCGCTCTTCTGGAAGCTGACCCCCGCGCTCGCGAAGTACTCGAGGCTCGCCCTTCCATCGACCGCGTACCGGCCGGCCCATCCGCTGACGTCCCTCGGCTCCTTCAGGTCGATGTCCAGCCTTTCGACCACCGCTCCGGACACCCCGCCGAGGTACTCGTAGCGGAAGTAATGTTCGGCGCATTTCTTGGCCTCCTTCTTGATCGCTGCGACCTGTTGCGCGCGGGCGCGCCTCTCGCTGTCGGCGGTCGACACAGCGGTCTTCTGTGCCTGGCTAACCTGCTGTGACTTGGCCGCCGAGGCAACCAAGGCTTCGTGTTCCTCCTTCTGCCTCTCCTGCGTGGCGCGCACCTGCGAATCGTAAATCGCCTTCTGCTCGGCGTCCGCCTTCGCCTCGGCGGCAACGGCCACCGGGTCGATCTTGTAGATTGCCTGAAGGCTCTCGGGCAGCAGCTTCTTGTCCACCTTTGCGGCGCCGCCCGGATAGCGGATCGTCACGGTCGAGGCCGTCTCGCCGATGATCTGCCATTTCGGATAGACGAGGCCGCTCGCAAGTCGCAGCGGCTTTTGATCCGGATCAAACCCCGCTCCGTTGTCCTGCGGCGCTTGGTCGGTGGCGAACAGGCGGGCTCCGAGCAGAAGGGCGAACAGGGCAACCCTTGTTCTCATTTGGCCATTGTCTCCCTGGAGCTGCCGCAGGCAACCCTGGAATACCGTCCCGAGCCGCCGGGGCCGGCTATCGCCTGAGGCGCAGCAGCCGCTCGCCCGCGGCGTGCAGGGTCTCCGGCTTCTTCGCGAAATTGAGCCGGATGTACCGGTTCTCGCCCGGGACGAAGAAGCTCGACCCGGGCACCGGCGCGACGCCGATTTCGCGGGCCATCCAGTGGGAGAACTCCACGTCGCTCGCCCAGCCGAACGGGGAAATGTCGACCATGACGAAGTAGGCGCCCTCGGGGGGCGTGTAGGAGAGGCCGGTCCGGTCCAGGTACCCGAGCAGGATGTCCCGGGAGCGCGCATAGACCGCGGCCAACTCGTCGTAGTAGCTCCGCGGGAATCCGAGCGCCGTGACGACGGCGTGCTGGAGCGGGGCCGCCGCCCCGACGGTCAGGAAGTCGTGCACCTTGCGCGCCTGGGCGATCACCTCGCGGCTCGCGTAAACGTAGCCGAGGCGCCAGCCCGTGATCGAGAACGTCTTCGAGAGCGACGAGCACATGAGGGTGCGCTTTGCCATTCCCGGGAGCGCCGAGAAGTAGGTGTGCCGGTGGGGAGGGAAGACGATGTGCTCGTAGACCTCGTCCGTGAGGACGAACACGTCGAACTCCTCGGCGGCCGCGGCGACGGCCTCGAGCTCGGCGCGCGTGAACACCCGCCCGCACGGGTTCGAGGGGTTGCAGAGCACGAAGGCCTTCAGGCCCCCCGCGAACGCGCGGCGAAGCTCCGCGGGGTCGAACCGGTAGTCCGGTGGATGCAGCGGGATGAGAACGGGCTCGGCCCCGCAGAGGATCGCGTCTGCCGAGTAGTTCTCGTAGAACGGGGAGAAGAGGCCGACCTTGTCGCCCGGGTCGCACACGGTCATCATGGCCACCATCATCGCCTCCGTCGCGCCGCACGTGACGACGAGCTCGGCCGCATCGTCCACGGGAAGACCCGTGAAGAGCTGGAGCTTCGCGGCGAGCGCCTTGCGCAGCTCGGGCGCCCCCCAGGTGATGGCGTACTGGTGGCGGCCGGCGTCCATCGCGTCCTTCGCCGCCTGCACGAGGGCCGGGGGCGGGTCAAAGTCCGGGAACCCCTGGGAGAGGTTGATCGCGCCGTGACGCTGGGCCACCCGCGTCATCTCGCGTATCAGCGACTCGGTGAAGACGGAGGTTCGCCTTGAGGTGCGCGGCATCGGCCTAGAGACTCGGGACCCCTCTGGCGGGGGCAACTCGAAAGGGCCCGGGTTCAGGGCGCCGCGGGCGCCCGGACAAGGGTCGTCAGGCTTCGGGCGGGCAGGGGGATACCCTGGGGCGCTTCCCCGGCGTCCACGGTCACGCGGCCCTCCTGAAAGCCCGACGCCTCCGTCGTGGTCACCGTGCGCCACGGGCCGGCCGGCAGTCCCGAGACCCGGGCCTCGCAGTCGGGCCCGGTGTTCAGGATGTGGACCACCAGCTCGTCCTTCCTTGCGAAGGCGCTTATCTGGACGTTGGGCCGGTCGCTCGAGCTGCGGACCACCTGGCTCTTGGTGGGCGAGAGATTGACGAACTGCTTCATGAGCCAGAACCGGGAGGTCGGCTCGATGGCGCCGTCGGCTCCGACATGGACCAGCCCATAGTCCTCGGTGAACTGCCAGTAGATGAGCGCCTGGGGCCTCGCGTAGCGCAGCAGGTCCTGGAACTGCGCGGCCTCCCGCAGGCCGTAGGCGTAGCTGTCGTACATCCGGTTCTTGTAGGCCCCCGGATCCACGCCGGCCTCGGCGACGAGGAGCGGAAGGTTGAGCCAGCGGCCGACGTCGCCCCAGGCCTCGTACTGCTCGGGCGTGCCGCCTCCCCAGCTGTGGACCGACACCGCCCCGACGTAGCGCATCGCCTCGGGGTCGGCCGCGGCGGCTAGCGTGAACTTGTGCGAGTCGCGGGGGTTGGCCGTGTCGCCGAGGAGCATCTTCGTCTTGAGCCCGAGCGAGGCGAGGTGCGCCCCGACGCGCTTGATCTCGTCGCGGTGGGTCTCGGCGGTGAAGCCGACGTTGACGCCCAGGTCGGACTCGTTGAACGAGAAGAGGTCGGGCTCGGCCCCGTAGTGCGCCTTCAGGTAGACCAAGTAGCTGCCGAGCAGGTCGAGGAACTCGGGCCAGCGCTCCGGCGCGATCTGGCGGGCGAACGTTCCGAAGGGCTTCTGGTTCGGGTCCGTGTAGAAGCGCTCGGGCAGGAACCACACGCTCAGGACCCAAGGCACGCCCATCTTCTGGATCCGCTGCATCAGCTCGAAGTCGCGCGTCACCTGGGGGCTTGGGGTGGGCGCGTTCCGGTCGTGGTCCCAGGCCGTGGCCTTGAACTCGATCCGGGCCCACGACAGCTGGAGGTTCTTCAGGGTGTAGTCCACGATGGGCGTGTCGGCGTAGACCCGGTAATTGCCCCCGAACCCGTCGAAGGGATAGAGGACCGCCGCCGGCTCCACGGACAGATTCGCCGCCGCGGGTCCGGGCTCCTCCGCAAGCTTGAGGGTGAGGCCGAGCTTGAGCGAGTCGCCCATCATCCACGGGCCCGACAGCACGGAGATCCTCACGCGGTAGGACCGCCCCGAGGAGTCCCAGGCGTCGGTCACCGTGACCTGCCTCGGGTGGTCGAGCGCGATCGAGAGCCTCGACTTGCCCTGAAGGTCGGCGAACGTGACGGCGGCGGTGGTCTCGGAGAAGAACCTGGGATCAGCCGGCTTCGTGTCCGGAAGCGGCGCCCCGGAAGGCTCGAG
Organism: Opitutaceae bacterium; assembly: GCA_003164715.1. Classification (GTDB taxonomy): domain Bacteria; phylum Verrucomicrobiota; class Verrucomicrobiia; order Opitutales; family Opitutaceae; genus Palsa-1447. The sequence goes on from PLTZ01000051.1 coordinate 23,065, forward strand.
GTGCCAGCCCGCGAAGGACGTGCGGGGCAGGTCGATCACGTAGTCGACGGAGGCGACATCCAGTGGAAATCGGAACGCGCGGCCGGGGAACGGGGACTTGGAGGTCAGGGACCCGTCGAGGGCGACCCCGGCGTCGGACTCGCCCCAGGCCACGGAAAGCTGCGCCTGGCTGCCGTTCGGGAAGGCGACGCTTCCCTCCCATTTCTGGCCGGCTTCCGAGCGCGAGATGGGCGAGCGCTGGTCATTCGGCTGGGCGGAGACGCCCGGGGCGCCCGTGAAGGTGACCACGAACCCGCCGTGCACCGGCAACTCGACGCCGTTGGAGATGAGGGAGGTCAGCCTCCCGGCCGAATCGTAGGTCGCGCGCTCGGCGGCGAGGCTGGCGGCGGTGCAGAGCATGAACAGGGCGGCTTTGGAGAACATTGGGTTGGGGCCCCAACCGTAGCATCGAACGGGGGTTCGACAACCGGTTTCACCGTTCGCAAGAGGCCCGGTGGGGCAGGATTCCCCGGGGTCGACGCCGGCCCGTCGGGCGAGATCACCCGGTCGGGCAGCAATAAGGTGGCTCGCCAAGCAAGGGATGAATGCAGAGAACCAAGGCGGTGCCTGCTCCCCATGTTCGACCCAATCCGCCCCAGCCCCAGCTCGGAGAATAGAGATCCTCTCGCGTGACGCCGTCCCCTCTTGCACATTGCCAGCTGGGTTACCGCCCAGAGTCGCCGAAGACCCTCACACTTGCTCCCGCGCCGGCGCTCGGGCATGAACTCCCGAGTCGGATCCCGTTCTATCTGCGCGCATTCTTCGAGCGCATCCCCAGGGACTGTGCGCCTGCGCCCGGCTGGAAGGGGAGATTCTTTCGCTGGCCGTTCGACCTTGAGGCCGGCCGACTGAAGCCGGACAAGGCACGCATCCTCATGAGCGGGGAGCTGTCCCGCGTCGAGAGCCGATGGGGCGCCTTCTGGCAGGGGGATTTCTCCGATTTCTCGGCCGAGGGGAATTTCCAGGTCGAAACGGACTACGGTTCCTCGTTCCCGATCACCATCAGGCAGGGGATGTACGAGCGACTCCACCTCGGTTACCTTAATTACCTGCGCTGCCAGCGCTCCGGCTTTGATCTGCCCGGGATCCGCCGGGCCGAGCACCTGGACGACGGCGTTCTCGACACGACGGGTCAGCAGATCCGGGCCGCGGGCGGATGGTACGACGCCGGCGACCTGAGGAAATGGCTCTTCCTGACGCTGCCCAACCTGTCCTCGCTGGCGGCCATCGCGCGCCGGGGTCACCCGGGGTTTCGAGGCCCGGCCTTGGACGAGATAGGGTGGGGCAACCGCTACTTTCATGCGATGATGGCCCCCGACGGCCAGATGTGGGAGGATCTGGCCGGCGGGACGTTCAAGGACGGCCTCCGGATGGAGCGCGACTGGTGGTTCGAGAACCACCCCGGCTGCAACGCGGACAACGCCGGCGGCCGATTCACCGACAACCGGCCGGGCACCGGCGATGAGCGGAAGATTCGCACGACCTATAATCCGGCGGTGCAGTTCCTCTTTGTGCGGACCCAGTGCCAGGTCGCGGAAGTGCTGCCGGAGGCTGACGCCGCCCGTTGCCTTCGGCTGGCCGCGAAGGCCTGGGATTACGGGCGCGGGCGGGGGCACGACGGCCGGACGCTTTTCCTGGCCGAGGAACTCTTTGCCTCCATCGAGGCCTATCAGGCGGGCCTTCCGGGGGCAGGGCTCGAGGCCGTTTCCCGGCTGGCTTCCGAGCTGCTGGGGCGCCAGGACGCGGGGGATCCGGGATTGAGCGGGTATTTCACGGAAAAGGACGCAGCGGACGGCTTTCGCTGCATCGCGCTCTCGTGCGAGCCGGCGCTGGCGCTCCTGCGCCTGGTCGAACTGGGCGCCAGGGGCGCAACCGCGCTCTCCGATAGGGCCCGGGAGTCGGTCGGACGGTACATCGACCGCTACGTGATCGCTGATGCGGCGAGCAACCCGTTCGGGATCGGCCCATACGGCGTCTACTTCAACCCGCCGTCGCCCGAACTGCAGGTGTTCCGCGATGCGGGCCGCGGCCGCGGCGTCCGGACGTTCATCCATCCGTTCAACCCCCAGGAGATCGTCCACGGCACCGGCGGAGTGGTGATGCATCAGGCGAGCCTCTGCGCAAAGGCCGGCAGCCTGTTCGGGCGCCGCGACTGGCAGCGCGCCGCGGAGCGGATGGTGCAATGGACCCTCGGGCACAATCCCGAGGGCCTGTGCCTGCACCATGGCGTTGGCTACCGGCATCCGACGCCCTTTTCGGCGTACGTCACCCAGCTTCCCGACAGTCTCAGCGTGGGCCACATAGGCCGGCCGGACGACAGCCCCTACCTGGAGCGTTCGCCCCTGATCGAGCGGAGCACGCAGGAGATATGGGATATCCCCCATGCCCATCTATCCGAAGCCGTCCTCTGGCTCTGAGTCCGTGCGCCGCCTGCTCCTGGCCGTGGCGCTCCCCGCCGTCCTGCGCCTGGGTCCAGCGGCCCACGGGGCGCCGGATCCAGCCTGCGCCATCTATCCGGGGGCAGAATGGAGGGATGACCGCGGCGCCGTCATCAACGCCCATGGGGGCGGATTCCTTCGGAGCGGCGGCCGTTATTACTGGTACGGGCAGCACATGGTCGAGGGAGAGGCCGGAAACACCGCCCAGGTGGGGATTCATGTCTATTCCTCGGAGGACCTGTGCCGCTGGCGGGACGACGGGATCGCGATGCCCGTTTCCCTTGATCCCCGCAGCGAGATCACCAAGGGATGCCTCATCGAGAGACCGAAGGTCATCTTCAACCGACGGAAGGGGAAGTTCGTGATGTGGTTTCACCTGGAGGGAAAGGGCAGCGGTTATTCGTCGGCCATGGTCGGCATCGCCGTTGCTGACGAACCGGCCGGGCCCTTCCGGTTCGTGAGGAGCTTCAGGCCGAATGCGGGGCGCTGGCCCAGGAATGCACCCGAGACTATGCGGACGCCCCTCAGCCAGGCCGAGCTGGCGCGCCTTTCAGGGTGCAAGATGAACGGCGGACCGAGCGCCGACTTCCCGATCGACCTGGTTTTCCGGCGCGACTTTGCGGGCGGCCAGATGTCCAGGGACATGACCCTCTTTGTCGACGACGACGGGGCTGCGTACCTCTTCACCGTGGCGGAGGAGAACGCCACGCTCCAGATTTCGCGCCTGACCGACGACTTTCTCGGCGTGACGGGAGACTACGCGCGCGTGTTCCCGAACGGCTTCAACGAGGCGCCGGCGGTCTTCAAGAGGAAGGGCCGCTACTTCATGTTCACCTCGGGAACGACGGGCTGGGCCCCGAACGCGTGCCGCCTTTCGGTGGCCTCTTCGCTGTGGGGGCCGTGGAGGCAGGTGGGGAACCCCTGCTCGGGCACGGACGCGCAGAAGGCCTCGACCTTCGACTCGCAATCGACGTATGTGCTGGAGGTCATAGGCCAACCCGATCTGTTCATCTTCATGGCCGACCGCTGGAGACCCGAGAACCCACCCGACGGTCGCTATGTCTGGCTTCCCCTGCGCTGGCGCGGTGATCTTCCCTTGATTGAGTGGAAGGATTCCTGGGCACCATCGAATCTCCATGGCTGAGACCCGGGAATGGGTGACGCCGTCGGACCGCTTTCCGTTCTTCAAGGAGGCGATGGGATCGCACGGTCCTGTGCGAACGCGGACAACTCGCCGGCGGAGGCCGAATCCAGATACAGGGTAGCGTTCGGGTGCAGCCGCAAGACGGAGGCGGGGCACGATGCATCAATGGGATCCTCGAGCATCGCCCGTACTGCGGCTGCTTTGCGGGGTCCCGGAACATGGGCGCTTAGGCGCCGCGCAGCACGAAACACCGGCACCGTGAGGGTTAGCGCGTGGCGAGGCACCTCGGCAATGGAGCGGAAACAGCCGTCGTTGACTTGCTGCTGGAGGCATGCGCCGTCCAGTTTCACCCTCTTGACGCTGGCGCGGTCATCGAATTTTGCGACGGGCGGATCATTGAATGCAATGTGCCCGTTTTCGCCCACTCCCATGCAGATGAGGTCGATGGGGAGCTCCGCGAGCAGCTTGGCGTAACGCCTGCAGACCCCGGCGCTATCCCCCTTGCCTGCCGACAGCGGATGAAATGCGGCCACCTTGAGCCGTGAAAGAAGATGGTCGCGAAGATAGCGCTGAAAACTCCGAGGGTCGTCGCCTTCGAGACCCACGTATTCGTCCATCTGGAATGCGGTCACCCGGTCCCAGGCGACCGGGTTCGTCCGGCCGTCCGCAAGCGCGCCAAGGAATTCGTCCTGCGAGGGCGCACAGGCAAACACAACCCGGGCGTGGCCCCGGGAGGCGATGCATTGCCAGAGGTATTCGGCCGCGGCGGCCGCGGCGACGCGGCCCAAGTCTGCCCGTGTCGGATGTAGCTCGACCGCGAGACGATCGACGACGAAGTGTCGGGCCGGTGTTGCGTTCACGGGTGGCCGGGCAGGACGATTCCGAACGCCGCGGCGGGCGCGTCGGACCAGAGGCGGCGGGCCTCGGGCAGGCTAAGGCCCAGGTAGGCGGCCGTCCTCGACACGCCCTCGTCCGGAGCGAGTGTCGATCCGGCAAGGCCTTCGCCTCCAGGCTGCCGGGCGACATGGTCAGCGCCGATGGTTATGGTTAATTCGCCGAGGGTGTAGTCCCCCGGGGGAGCGCCCGCCCCCGCCATGGCGTCGGTCGTAAAAAGGACGCGGCCGGGCGGTTTCGCCCGGAAGAAATTGCGCAGGACGAACGGGGGCAGATGAATGCCGTCGGGAATCAGGCAGGCGGTCAGGTCGTCCCTGGACAACAACCGTTGGACCACATTGTCGTGGCGTGGCAGCGTCTCCGGCGTGCCGTTTCCTAGATGCGTTGCGAAGCGCGCACCCGCGGCGACCGCGGCGCCTATCTCAGACTCGCTTGCGTTCGTGTGTCCCAACGAAACGTGAACCCCCTGTCGGACGACTTCCGCAATGAATTCCGGAGATCCCGGCCATTCTGGGGCCAGTGTCACGAGGCGGATTCGGCCCCCGGCGGCACTCTGAAGCCGCGCAAACTCCGCCATTGACGGCGCATGGATCGGATCGGGCGCATGGGCGCCCCTGAATCCGGGCAGGGGCGAGATCCATGGGCCCTCAAGATGGTATCCCGCGATCATCCGTGCCACCTCGCTGTCACCCGCCCGAGCCCGTTCCAGTCCCTCGAAGCGCCGGCACAGCCTGTCGATGCTGGCCGTGACCAAGGTCGCAAAGATCGCGCGGACTCCGTGCCGACTGAGCGCGGAGGTCGCGCGCCGCAGGTCCTCCATCGAAAGGCCGTCGCGCTGGAAGTCGACTCCGCCGAAGCCGTTTACCTGAAAATCGAAAAGAGGGGATTCTGGCATGAGGACGGGGCTGCCACCGGTGCGCGGGCGCTCTTAGGGGTGCGGGAAGTATTCAGGGCAGCGCGGAGGCCCGAGCATGTCGATGCGCGATCTTCATTCTTGCCTCAGATCGGCCGGGAGCGCGAATGCGACGTAGGCGTCGCCGGTCGGGGTTGCAATCTTCCCGCCTCCGGTCGCCGCTATAACGACAAACTCCCGCCCGTTCACTTCGTAGACCGACGGGGGCGCGCACCCCTCCCAGGGCAGCCTTGCCGACCAAAGCTCCTTTCCGGTGTCCTTGTCGAATGCGCGAATCATGGAATCCTTTGTGCCGGAACAGAAGACCAGGCCCCCCGCTGTGACCGTTGGCCCCCCGAAGTTCTCCGTTCCCGTCTCCGGCTGCCCCTCTTTGGAAAGCTTCTCGTAGTTTCCGAGCGGCACCCGCCAGACAATCCTGCCGGTGTTCATGTCGATGCAGACGAGTTCGCCCCACGGGGGATTGCAGCCCGGGTAGCCGTCCGGGTCGTTGATGAAGTTCCAGCCATCGGCGAAATATGTCGGGCCCGCGGCCGCGACGTGGGGCGGTGGCGGCTGATTGCGGCGCATCAGGAAGTCGAGCAGGTCGCGCCGTTGTCCTTCCGCCATCGGCGGCGCCGGGGGCATTTGGCCTCGCCCGGTCCTTAGGAGGCCCGTCACCTCGTCGTCGCTCATCCGGTGCCGAAGCCCCAGCAGGGCGGGAACCATTCCGATCCCCTGGCGCTTCGCACCGTGGCAGCCCGCGCACATCTGCTGAAACGTCGTCTCACCGCCGCTGGGCGCCAGCGAGGGATCGCGCTCACGCTCGTCGTTGCGATAGACGGTAAACCTCCCGATCAGATGGTTGCTATTGAGATAGATGCGGCCGGTGGGAACGTCCACGCAGGCCCCAGTCCATTCGGCGCCACCCCTCGAGCCCGCGTAGATCATCGGGCGGCCCTCGCTGGGCGGCTCAAACCATCCATAGGTCGCATGCATCAGCTGCCTCATGACAAAGTCGTGCGCCTGCGGAGTGCGGTGGGTGACCTCCTCGATCTTGAAATCCTGGGATGAATACGGCTCGGGAAGCTCGGGATCGGGCTGGTAGGCAGCCGTGGCCTCGCCCGGCAGCGTCGAAGCCGGGGCCCGCCTCAGGCGAAACGGGAAGATCGGCTTTCCGCTCATCCTGTCGAGCAGCAGCGTGTCGCCGACCTTGCTGAGGCACGCGACGACGTCAATTTTCCGGGCATCGCGCGTTATGGTCAGGAGGACGGGTGGGGCGGGGCAGTCGAGGTCCCAGATGTCGTGTCGGACATTCTGGAAATACCAGCGCCGTTTTCCGGTTCGCGCGTCCAGCGCCACGAGACAATCCGAGTAAAGATTGTCCCCGAGGCGGTCGACCCCGACGAAATCCGGCAACGCATTCCCAATGGCGGCAAAAACAACCCCGCGTTCCGCATCGAGGGACAGGCCACCCCAGCAATGCGCCCCGTTGCCAAACCCGGCCCCCCTCCATGTGTCCGCGCCCGCCTCGCCCTGCTGAGGGACGGTGTGGAAACGCCAAAGGCTCCTTCCGGTCCCGATGTCGAAGGCGAAAACATCGCCCAACAGCCCGGGCACGATGTAGGCGCCTTTCCAGATCACGCCAACAGCCGTTCCGCCTGTCGGCAGCGGGGCGCGTCCGTTGACCCCAAAATCGGCCATGGGGTGGCCGGTCTTTGGGTCGAGGGCGTACACCCAGTCGCCGGAACTGAAAACAACTCGGGCGGGATGGTCCCCCGTCCCCGGCCAGTAGACGAGGCCGCGACGGGCGGGCGCGTCCTCGATCCTGGGCTGCTCCACGGGCTCAAGCTGGAACCGCCAAAGCTCGGTGCCGTTCGACGCGTCGATGGCGACGATCGCGCGCCCGGGCGTGGGCCCGTACATTACGCCGTCAACGACGATCGGATTTGCCTGGATGTTCCCGATGCCGTCGCGTGAGTGGTACGTCCATGCCTCGCGCAGGTTCTTGACGTTCTCTCGGTTGATCTGCGCGAGCGCCGAGTAGCGATCGGCAAACGAGTCGCCGTGGGAGACCGTCCAGGTCCGCAGTGAGCCCGCGGCAGGAAGCCCGTTGGTTGGCGTTTGCTCGCGCGGCAAAGCAGCGGGGATCAACTTGAATTCGGGCAGCTGGGATCTCTGTGCGGCATCCTCAGCCGGGGCGCGCACGCCGCACGTGAGCGCGGCAAACGCACATAACCATCCCCTGGGGAAAACCGTGCGGCGGTTCCCCGGTGCCGCACGCCCGCAGGACCCCGAGAAAACCGTTTCCGCGGGTCGTCCCATCCCCGACGGCCTTGGGCCCCACAAGCTGGGCCTCACCGCGTGTTCAAGAGTGGATCCGGCGCGTGTCACGGCAAGAAGAGGGGAGGTGAAGAAGTCGCGAATTGGGGAACCGTTCATGTCGTTGTCGAAATGGGTTTACAACTCAATCCCTGCCTGATTTTTCGCATGGTTTCGCAAACACGGCTATTCCCTTTGAGAAGGGCGCATGCTAGCATAGGGAATGATCGAGATTGCAGAAGTTCTGGCGATCAACGGCGGCCCCAAGGCCGTGACGGAACCGGCTCCGCCAAACCTCCTTCATGGAACGAATGAGATTGGCGAGGAGGAGATCCGTGCCGTCACGAACGTGCTTCGGAGCAAGGTGCTCTTTCGCTACGCCGCGGACCCCTCGAAATCAACCGTGGCGCAGCTTGAGGCGCTGTTCGCCGCGAAGACGGGGGCCAGGTATGTTCTCGGGGTCAACAGCGGGACCTCCGCCCTGATCGCCGGGCTGATCGCCCTGAAGGTGAGCCAGGGCGACGAGGTCCTGATCCCCGCGTACACCTACATAGCGACGGCGTCGGCGGTGATGGCTGTCGGCGCCCTGCCGGTCTTGGTGGAGATGGACGAGTCCTTGAGCATGGACCCGCAGGACATGGAGAGGAAGATTACGGACCGGACGACGGCGGTCATCCCGGTGCATATGCGCGGCATTCCCTGCGACATGGGGCGCATCATGGAGATTGCGAGGCGCAGGAAGATCGCCGTCCTTGAGGATTGCGCCCAGACCAACGGGGGCACCTTTGGCGGGCGTGCGCTCGGGACGTTCGGCGACGCCGGGATCTTCAGCCTGCAGCATTACAAGATCGCCGCCAGCGGAGAGGGAGGCCTGGTCATCACGAATGACCGCGACACCTATGAGCGGGCCGCGGTGTACCACGACTCGGCCTACGCATTCTGGATGGAGGAGCGCGCGCAGGACCCGGCGGCTGCGGAGCAATGGAAGAACATGTGCTTCCTTGGAGAGAATTTCCGCATGTCGGAGCTGCATGGGGCCGTGGCCCTTGAGCAGCTCAAGAAGCGCGACCGGATCCTGGCGCGAACCCGCATGATCAAGAGGCACCTCTGGCCGGCCTGCGAGGGGATCCCGGGGGCCGTGATGGAGGGGCTCAACGACCGCGCGGGAGACTGCGGGATTTCGTTGGTGTTCTTCATGCCCGACGCGGCGTCTGCCGTGAACATTGCCGCCATTCTGGCGGCCGAGGGTGTCCGCTGCGGGACCGTGTTCTCAAAGCAGTTCCCGGACCGGCACATCTTCTACCACTGGGACTACGTGATGAACAAGCGAAGCGCCCATCGTAACGGAGCCCCTTGGTCGCTGGAGAAGAACCCGCCGCGGGTGTCCTACACGAAGGACATGTGCCCGCGCACGATCGCGCTTCTTGAGCGCGCCGTCATGCTGCCGATCACGCAAATCATGACGGACCCCTACGTGGACCAGGTGGTCGGGGCGATTCAGAAGGTGGCCCGCAGTTGGAAGGGTTAGGACGCGGAATCGATTGACGCTGCCCACCCGACGCGGTGACGTCGAGCCGGCTCGCGCCGGCTCCCGGGGCGGCGGATTTCAAACAGCGCAGTTTCACCTCCAAGATTAATGAAGAATCCAAGACCTGGAACCTTTCGCTGGCCGAATGGCCAGCGCGGGGCCGTGAGCCTGTGCTGGGATGATGCGAGGCCGTCGTCGGTCGACGTGGGCGTTCCGCTCCTGGACCGCTTTGGGATAAAGGGCACGTTCTTTGTGCTGCCCCGCAATATGGCGCGCCAGCTGAAGAAGTGGCGGTCCGCGGCCGCGCACGGCCATGAAATCGGCAACCACACCATCAACCATCCGTGCATGGGCAACTTCATCGGCTGGCAGACCCCGGAGACGATGCTCGAGAACTACACCCTCGAGAGGATGGAGCGGGAGATTCTCAAGGCTAACCGGGTCCTGGAAGCGTCCGTAGGGGTCACACCGACGAGTTTCGCCTACCCGTGCGCCCAGACCTACGTGGGCAGGGGCGTCCGCCTGAGGAGCTACATTCCCCTCGTCGCCAGGCACTTTGTGGTCGGGCGCTCCGGCTTCAGCGAAACCTACGCAAGCCCGGAGCGCTGCGACCTGGCACAGGTCCCGTCCCTGGACTTTGACTGCAAGAGCTTTGGGCAGCTGCGCGCGATGGTCGACGCGGCCGTGGCGGACCGGTGCTGGCTGATCCTGACCGGCCACGAGGTGGGTGACGGGCGCACCAAGCAAACGACGTCGGCCAAGGCCCTGGAGAAGCTCTGCGCCTACCTCCTTGGACGAACGGATATCTGGACCGGCACCGTCACCGCCGTGGGGCGCCACATCGCGGCCTCGGTGAAGCATCCGCCGATTGCGGCGCGCCTGCGTTGACCCTATGTTCGTCTCGCGGGAATCAAGGGACCGCACCGTGACGATCCCGGGCGCATTGCGGTGCGCGCCGCGATCGGCGCCTGCGCCGGGCACGCTCCGAGACCCTGGTTCGCACCGGGTCGGAATCGGGCGCTGCGCGGCTCCCGATTTCGCCAGTGGCGCAGGCCGGCGCCACTGAATAGTCATGAAGCTCCACGCCATAGACATCGCGATCATCGTCGTTTATTTCGTGGCCGTCATCACCGTTGGCCTATGGGTGTCGCGCAGGGGGGCGAAGAACATGGGCTCCTACTTTCTCGGCGGCAGGGCGCTGCCGTGGTACCTGCTCGGCATCTCGAACGCGTCCGGGATGTTCGATGTCAGCGGCACCATGTGGCTCGCGTACATCCTTTTCATCTACGGAGTGAAGGGCATGTGGCTTCCGTTTGTCTGGCCTGTGTTCAACCAGATCTTCCTCATGGTGTTTATGAGCGCGTGGACGCGGCGCTCGAAGGTCATGACCGGCGCGGAGTGGATCCAGACACGCTTCGGCCGCGACACGGGTGCTAACCTGGCGCACCTGAGCGTGGTGCTATTCGCGCTCGTCAACGTGGTCGGCCTGTTGGCCTATTGCTTCAAGGGGATAGGGAAGTTTCTGGTGGTCATACTGCCCTGGCATTTCACGGGCATCACCACGGGGTTCTTCAGCGACGAGAACATCTACGCGGTCCTCATCATGGCCGTCACCTCGCTCTACGCGATCAAGGGCGGAATGGTCAGCGTCGTCATCACCGAGGTGACCCAGTACACCATCCTGGTGGTCAGCTCGGTCTCGCTGGCGGCAATCGCAATGTGGAGGGTTTCGCCCGAGATGATCAGGCATTCGATTCCTCCCGGATGGATGAACCCCTTCTTCGGTTGGAGACTGGGCTTGGACTGGACGGGGATCATGGACTCGGCGAATGGCGCCATCCGCCATGACGGCAACGAGTTCTTCATGATCATCTTCATCTTCATGACGCTGAAGGGGGTGCTCGCCAGCCTGGCCGGTCCCGCTCCGAATTATGACATGCAGCGGATACTCGCGACCCGGAGCCCGAGGGAGGCGAGCCTCATGAGCGCGATGGTCAACATCGTCATGTGGTTTCCCTGCTACCTGATGGGCACGGGAATCGTGGTCCTGGCCCTGGGCTTCTGCATGCCCGAGCTGCGGTCCATGGCGACCCCGGATTTCGAGAAGATCCTGCCGATGGTTCTGAGCAAATACGTGCCCGAAGGGCTCCTGGGCCTCATGATTGCCGGATTCATGGCGGCATTCATGTCGAACTTTGCCGCGACGCTCAATGCTGCGCCCGCCTATCTCGTCAATGACGTCTACAAGCGCTTCATCAACCCCGGCGTCGCTAGCCGAAAGGCTGTGAATCTTTCGCGCCTGGCCTCGTTTGTGATCCTGGCCATGGGGATAGCCCTTGGGTTGATGACGACCCGCATCACGGACGTCATGATGTGGCTGGTCGGGGCGCTCTACAGCGGATTCGTTGTGGCGAATGTCCTGAAGTGGTACTGGTGGCGCTTCAACGGATACGGGTACTTCTGGGGCATGGTGTCCGGGATCGGCAGCGCGATGATCGTTCCCGTCTTCGCACGCAGGATGATCGGCGAGAACGTCAACATGCTCTACTGCTTCCCGGCGATATTCGCGGTGTCGGCTCTAAGCAGCTTCATCGGCACGCTGTGCACAAAGCCCGAGGACGACGAGACGCTGATCAGGTTTTACAGGAACGTGAGGCCGTGGGGCGCGTGGGGGAGGATTCGCGACCTGGTCCTCAAGGACGACCCGGGTTTCCAGCCCAACCGGGACTGCGCCCGGAATTGGGTCAACATCGTGGTGGGCATCGTCTGGCAATTGAGCATCTTCACCACGCCGATTTACATCGTGACGCGCAACTGGCCGTCATTCTGGCTTAGCCTGGCGGTCTTTGCGATCACCATGACGATCCTGAAGTTCAATTGGTACGACAAACTGGAAAGTGAGCCTGTCGCGTCCGTTTCGGACAGCGAGCAGCCCGATCTGGCCTCTTGATGCGCGTCGCCGGCACCGCGCCCCGCGCGCGGGAACGGGCGAACGGCCCCGCCAACGGATCCGGGCTCATGATGCCTTTCCTCTCGCCCGGGAGGACGGCCTGCCCACGGAGCGTTCCTGCAGTCCCCGGCGGCGCGCCCGCGCCGTCGTCCGCCAGGAGGGGCACGGCGCACCGTCAATCGGGAAGCGGACGGCCTATGGTCTCGGGCAGGAACCAGATGGCCGCGATCCCTATGACGTAGATGTACGCGACCGCCTCGCCCGCGTGCGCATAGCTGCCGCCGAACCACGCCATGAGGGTCCCCATCTTCCAGGTGCAGACGGCGGTGAGGATACGGCCGAAGTTGTAGCAGACCCCCTGGCCCGTCGCGCGCACGCGGGTCGGATAAAGCTCCGGCAGGTATTGGGGCAGCCAGCCGTAGAATGACGCCGTGAAGAATCCCGCCAGCGCGGTGACGGCGAGAAACGACGGGCTGTAGGCGTGGAACACCCTGAACAGGACGCTGCAGGTCAGGAACGAGCCCAGGCAAAGGCCGAGGTAGACGGGTCTGCGCCCGATAATCTTGCCACACAGGGGCGCGACCATGGCGCCCAACCCGGCGCCGACCGAGATGGCCAGCAGGCAGTAGGCCTTCACCCGCGGCTGGCCTCCACCGGTCATCTGGTCCGCCCAGAGCGGGATCCACAGGACGATCCCCCAGGTGACGATGAGTGGAATGGACGATATGAGGATTCCGAGGAGCGTGTTGCGGATGAGCCTTGGTCCGAAGACCTCCCTCACCGGCTGAGCCCTTCCCCCGGCAATGACGGCATGCCTCCACCGCTCGGATTCCGGCACCAGCCAGACGATCGCCAGCGCCAGAAGGGCGGGCGAGGAACCGACGAGCATGACCCAGCGCCAGGAATGCACCGTGGTCTGGAAAAAGACCCCAATCACGGCGATCAGGGCGAAGCCCATGTTCGACGACATCCCGATTAGCCCGGCCATGAGCGGCCGCTTCTCCTCGGGCCAGGCCTCCATCACCAGCGCAACGCCGAGCGACCACTCGCCACCCATGCCGAGGGCCGAGATGAGCCGGAGAAAGGCGAGATCGAAGGGCCCCCGAGCAAAGTATTTGAGCCCCGTGAAGACCGAATACACGAGAACGCTAAGCGTCATTGCGCGGACGCGCCCGATCCGGTCCCCGAGCCACCCAAAAGCGAGCCCGCCTGCGGCGGCACCCACCAGGAACGAGGCCGTGATGATACCCATCCAATGCTGAATGAACTGCTCGCTGACGGTGCCGCCCGCCATTTGGAACTCCTGGAGCGCCGGACGGGCGACGAGGGGGAAGATGCCCATCTCAAGGCCGTCGAACATCCAGCCGAGGAACGCTGCCGTCAGGGTGGCGGCCATGGCGAACCTGACGCTCCTTTGGGTCTGCGTCATGAATCGAGCAGGCGGGGCTCCCGCCCGCCAAGGGCCGCCGTGCAAAGGTGGCAGCTCAGGGACGGCCCAACGCGCCCATCCCGGCCAAGGGCCCCCGCACGACGGTCGAACGGCCCCCGGGTTGAAGCGCGGGGAATTCCATGAGCAAAGGCTCCTTGGGCGGCGGCAATTATGGCGGCAACTTGCGGGTCAACTTCGGGCTGAGGCAAGAAGAAAGCTCCTTCAATGGATCGGGCGCTTCCGACCCGGTCGCGACCGGCCCGCCGGCTGGGCCACACGGACCTGGGCGCAGCGCTGCGGCGGGATTCCCAAGGACGGGCTTTCTGTTTGACCGCTGGAAGTGGCTGAACAGGATCGGCACGGCCGTCCCCGCAGGACAAATCATCGCAGGGCCGTAGCCGTTTCGCAAACCCGTTGGCGGCGTTCAATGGCGGTCTCAAGAGCCCAATACATGAAATTATGAGTGCGCGATCTCGATTTCGCAGCGTGGCCGCCGCGTCGTTGCTTGCGATGGGGTTCGTGGGGCCGTCCGCGACTTCGCGATGCGCGGCGGCCGACGAAGCCTCGCCATGGGCAAGAACGCCAACGGCCCTTCGGCGCGACCAGCTTCCAAGAAAGATCCTGGTGGGCACCGAGATCACCGGCTACGACCTGATTGAAAAGTTTTCGCTGGAGAAGCGCTTCGAGCGCATGGACGACTACGCCGATGCGATGGAAGCGCAGGCCAGGATCAAGTACCCCGGCAAGCGCCTGGACTTGGTGGTGTTCGCCGAATATTTCATGGCCCGGGGCGCCGACACGCTGGCGCAGAACGCCGTCCGCCTCGATGAGGTCGTGCCGCGGATTGCGGCGTGCGCGAAGCGCCACGGCTGCTACCTCGTCGTGCCCCTGGTGCTAAGGGAGGACAATCCGCCCGATCGCTACTCGAACGCCGCGCTGCTCATGGGTCGGGACGGGCGCGTTGCGGGCATTTACAGGAAGGTGCATCCCTGCACCGACCTCAAATACGTCCTGCTGGAGGGGGGCATGACGCCGGGCAGCGACTTCCCGGTGTTCAGCTGCGATTTCGGGCGCCTGGGCATCCAGATCTGCTACGACATCGCCTACCCCGACGGGTGGGAGGCGCTGGCGAAGCAGGGGGCGGAGGTGGTCGCGCTGCCGTCGGAAACGCCGCAGACCGCCCGCCCTTCGATGTATGCGCTGCAGCATCGCTACTACGTGGTGAGCGCCACTCCGAGGGATCATGCGGCGGTCTACAACCCGCTCGGCATGATCGATGCAGAGGCCACCCAGGAGGGCGTCCTCGTTCACCAGATCGACCTATCCTACGCCATAACGGGATGGGCGGACGGGCTGGATGGCGGCGAATCCCTCAAGCGCGCGTTCGGGGACAGGGTGGGTTTCACCTATTACCAGGGCGAGGATGCCGGAATCTTCTGGTCCAACGACCCGAAGACCTCGATCGGGCAGATGTTCAGGAGCTTCGGGTATCCCGAGCCGACGGATGACACCGAGAGGGCGCGGCTGTTGCAGGACAAGGTCCGGGGCGGTCCACCCGCGCTTCCGTGATCCACTCGACCCCTTTGCGGCCTTAGGAAGCGATTCAGCTCGGCCCGGTGAAAATTTCATGGAGCCAACACCCCGCCCCGACCTTCCCTTGCTGACGCGCCGCGAATTCGTGCGCGCCTCATTTCTTGCCGCATCCGGCGTCGCGCTTGGCCTCGATGCGGCCGGGGCCGAAAAGCAGGCGCTGGCGCGTCCGGTCATTGGCTTCTCGAAGCCCTTCCAATCCATGGGCCCGGCGGACATGGCCGCGTTTGTCGAGGAGGTCGGCTGGAGTGGCATCGAGTGCCCGGTGCGCGCGCAGGGCCAGATCGAGCCTGAAAGGGTGGGCGAAGAACTCCCCCGGCTAGTGGAGGCGTTTCGAAGGAGGGGTCTTGATGTGCCGATTGTCGTGACCGAGATCACGTCGATTCATGAGACGCATGCCGAAGAGGTGCTGCGCGTGGCCGCAGGACTTGGGATAAGAAAGTTCAGATTGGGCGCCTTTAAGTACACGAAAGACCGCCCGCTGGAGCAGCAACTCGACGGCTTCGGTCACGATCTCAGGGCGATTGGCGACGCCTGCGGCGAACTGGGGGTTCAGGCGGCAGTGCAGAACCATTCCGGCTCCGACCGATTCGGCGCCTCGGTTTGGGATGTCGTCGGCGTCTTGAAGGATTTTCACGTGAAGAATGTCGGAATCTGCTTCGACATCGCGCACGCCACGATAGAGGGAGGCCTGTCCTGGCCGATCCAGGCGCGCCTGGCGGAGCCCTTCTACGCCGCGGTCTATGTCAAGGATTTCACCTGGTCCAAGGGACCGGGCGGATGGCAGCCCAACTGGTGCCTCCTGGGCGAGGGGATGGTCGACCGGGCGTTTATCTCCGGGCTGAATCGCTCCGGGTACTCAGGGACGATCTGTCAGCACCAGGAATACCCGATGGGCGATCGCGCGGACATGGCTGCTCACATCAGGCGAGATCTTGAGACCCTCAGGGGTTGGCTCGCCTGAATCGATCGGGGCGGCTGGTCCCCGGGTGCGCCGGCGATCGTCCCGTGGTCCGCGGCGCTGCCCATCGAGCGGTGCTTAGCCTAAGGGCGCGCCTCGAGAAACCCGAAGGCGTGAAGCCAGTTGACGCAAAGCCGGGTCCAGCTTGCGGGAAGTCTCCCGTCCTGGCGGACGCCGAAGTCGTGTTCACCCTTTGCAAACACGTGAAGCTCCACGGGGACCTTGGCCCTTGTCAGGGCGAGGTACATGATCACGCTCTGGTCCGAGGGACTCATCGTGTCGTCCGTGGCGTGGACGAGCATGACAGGGGGCGTGTCCTGCGGAATATGGATGCTTGGCAGGATCTCATCCCTGTCCTTCTGCTTCAGGAACCCGGAGTAGCAGAGAATTGCGAAGTCGGGCCGGCTGCTCGAGTCGTCGATGGCGTCGATCCGCTCATATGTCCGCTTTGCGAATCCCGTGGCCGTCTGAAGCGCAAGATGGCCCCCGACCGAGAACCCTATGATGCCGATGCGCCTCGGGTTGATGCCCCATTCCGCGGCCCTGCTGCGAACCATGCTGACCGCCCGCTGGGCGTCCATCTGCGGCCCGATGGGGGGCTCGGACTCGGGCACATTCGGCGGCCGAGGCACGCGGTACTTGAGGATGATGCCGGCCATTCCCTGGGAATTAAGCCATGCGGCCACCTGCTCGCCCTCGCCTTCCCAGTAGAGATCCCAATATCCGCCGCCCGGGCATATCACCACGGCCGTCCCGGTATTGTTCCCTTGCGGGGGGAGGCAGACCGTGAGCGTGGGCTTGGTCACATTGGTGATCAGGACGTCCGTTCCATAGAGGGTCGACGTGCGGACGAAGGTCTTTTCCGCGCCCCTGACCGGCAGATCACCCGGGGGCTTCGCCGGCCAAAGGTCAAAGACCATCGGGGGGGCGGCGGTCGCGCCGCAGGGCGCGAGCAGGACGGCGATCAAATACGCGGCTAAAGTGATCTTATTCATTTTTGCTTTTGTCTGAGGCGCCGAAGAACCCTCTGGCCACGGGCGCCGTTTTGCGCCGCCCGCTCCGGACCTCGAGACTGGAAAACGCGCGCTTCAAAGCCAATATTTTAAGACGGGCGGCAATGCGGTTGACACGGGGGACCCCGGCCTATCCCGATCGTTCCATGACCGAGCCGCAGATCAGCGTCATCTCCGACGAGATTTCGCAGGACCCCGCCGCCGTCGTGCGGTTTGTGCGCGATTTCGGGCTTGGCGGGTTTGAGCTCCGCAGCATGTTCGGTCGGGCCTTCAAGGACCTCACCCGCGGCGACGTGGCCCGGATCCGCGCCGTCGCGGCCGGCGAGGGTTTGCGAATCCACGGATGCGCGACTCCGGTCTTCAAGTGCGAGTTGGACGACGGCGGGTCCGTCCTTGCGCATGTTGAGATATTCAGGCGGAGCCTGCAGGTGGCCCATGAGCTGGGATGCGACCTCGTCCGCGTGTTCTCGTTTCTGCGGGGGCCGGAGCCCCTCGCGAAGCCGGTGGCCGACCGCATCGCCTCGCACCTCGCCCAGCTGGCGGATCTTTCGGCCGCATCCGGCATCAGGCTCGGTGTTGAGAATGAGAGCTCGTGCAGGGTCGGATCCGGACGCGAAATGCGGTGCCTTGCCGAGTCGTTCAACCATCCCTCGGCGGGATGGATCTGGGACCCTTGCAACATCCTCTACGTCCCGGGTGAAACGGGATCCCCGACCGCGGCGTTCTCGATGGTGTTTGACCGGGTCATCCATATTCACGTCAAAGACGCAGTCCTGACCCCTGGCGGGAGTTCGCCAGCGCGGCCTGCACCGGTCGGGGAGGGCAGCGTCGGCTGGCGGCAGCATCTGACGGAGATCCGCCATTCAGGATATCGCGGGCTCCTGTCGCTGGAAACCCATTGGAGGAGGAAGGAGCTCGATGAGGGTCTCCTGCATCTGCCCGCCGGCGATGCGTTCTCGGCCGGGGGCGATGAGGCAAGCCGGATCTGCGTGAGGCGCCTGCTCGAACTCTGGCAGGCGGCGGCGTGACCGGCGGGGCCCCGGGCGAGCTGGCCGGCCCCTTCCTCCCTGAACGGCCGCTAAATGCCGTCGGCTCCGCCGTTCGCCCTCAACACCTCGGCCAGGGAGACGGGGATTCCGCCGCGGCGTTTGCTTTCGTCCGCGGCCTCCATGAAGGTCAGCACCTCAATTGTTTCGGCGTGGGAGACCGGTGCGATGCCCGTGCGGAAGAATTGAAGGATCTCGGTGACAAGACCCTCATATCCTTCCGCCTGCTCGCCCACGACGACGGCTTCGGAGCCGAATTCGGTCACGCCGAACGCGTAGCGGGTATTGCGGTTGCCCCGCACGGTGGCCACCCGGCCGTCATGCCAGACCCCCGTGACGACATCCGTGTCGGGCGTGTGAACGCGCACGACCGTCTCGCAGCCCGTGCCCATCAGGGCGTAGCATTTCTCGACCGCATGGATGCCATACCAATAAAGATCGGGATGGTGCGACTCGATCTGGGCGGGGCCAAAGGTCGACACCCCGTTCAGATGCCCGATCCTCGCTTGCTTCAGCTTTGGGACGTCGGAGGTGAAGCGCTCAGCCGACGCACTGAAGCACGGCGCGTGGAGCTGCTGCGCAAGCCGGAAGATATCGATCGCGTCGCGCAGGCTGCCGGCCAGGGGCTTGTCGATAAAGACCGGCTTATGGAAGGGGAATATCCTGCGGGCCTCTCCCAGGTGCGTTCTGCCGTCGAGGCTTAGCACCATGACGGCGTCAACGTCGCTCATCACGCTCTCGATTGAATCGCAGGGCGTCACGCCGTATGTCCGGGCGATATCCGCGGCAAAGCCGTCAACCCGGCTGGCGCTGGCCTCGATGTCGGGGCTTCCGCCCTTCCAAGACCTTGTGACCCGCCCCCCGGGAATGTGCCCGGAGTTGCCGGGCTCGTTCAGAAGCTTCGCGAATGCGACCGAATGCGAGGTGTCCAAGCCGATGAAGCCAATGCGCAGATCGGCGGCACCGGCTCCCGCGATAAAGGAGAGCAGGGGCAGGGGGCGGAGGTATCTGATCGAGCGGCCGAGCATGTGCCGGTGCATGAGTGCCATCATGTCAGGGTCCGCACAAGGCGCAACGCATCGAGTACGGCGCCTTTCCGGCAGGCGGTGGGATGAACTCATGCAGATGCGCACCCTTGTCCGGTGCTGTTGCGGCAGGTGCTCGAGGACTTGCGCCGTTCGCTTCGTTGCGCTTCGATTTTCTGGCGACCCGACGGTGGGCTAGCCTCCCAACCCCCAACACTCCTCACATTGATCCGTTGAGTAACTCCCCACGTAAGCTTGGTTTTGCGATCGTTGGCACCGGCTCAATCGCCGCTTTCCACGCGCGAGGGATCGCCGCAACGCCGGGGACGCAACTGCGAGCGGTTCACGATCAGTCCGCATCGAGAGCCCTCGCCTTTGCCGCTGAATTCGGAGGGGAAGCGGTCGACGACCTCGGCGACCTGCTGAAACGCCCTGATGTGGACGCCGTCTGCGTCACCGTGCCCAGCGGCCGACATGGCGAGGTCACGATCCGCGCCCTTGAGGCCGGCAAGCACGTCCTGTGTGAAAAGCCCCTGGAGATCACGACGGAACGAATCGATCTGATGGCCGCGGCCGCAAAGAAGGCGGGCCGGGTCCTCGCGGCCGTGTTTCAGAACCGCCTGGGAGCCGGGGCAAAGCACTTGAAGGGCGCGCTTGATGCCGGGCGGTTCGGCCGCCTTGCGCTTTGCAGCGCCTACGTCAAATGGTGGCGCGCTCCGGAATACTACAGTGGCTCGTCATGGAAGGGGACCCGCAGCCTCGACGGGGGCGGCGCCCTGATGAACCAGGCCATTCATGCGGTCGACCTTCTGCAATGGCTGGCCGGGATGCCCGTGAGGGTGGGGGCGCAGGTGCGCACCCAGGTGCACGCGATCGAGATGGAGGACACCGCGGCTGCGTGGCTCGAGTTTCCAACGGGCGCCCTCGGCGTGATCGAGGCCGCGACCTCCTGTTACCCGGGTTCGCGGCTGAAGCTCGAGATTTCCGGCGAGCGGGGCACGGCGACCCTTGAAGACGACAGGATTGTCCGGTGGGATTTCGCGGACGTCCAGCCGGGGGACGAAGCGGTCGGCCTCGGCAGCCGCTCCAGCATCGGGGGCGGGGCCTCGGATCCCAAGGCGATTGGCCAGGAGGGTCACCGCCTGCTGATTGCCGACTTCGCCGACTGCGTGCGCACCGGCCGCCCACCTCTGGTGGGTCCGCGCGAGGCCAGGAACGCGGTTGCAATCATCGAGGCGATCTACCGTTCGGCGCGGACCGGTTCGGCGGTTGCGCCGGGTGAGCAGGGTTCTTAACGATCAGAGACCCGCTAAAAGCCCGTCTTCTCGGCAAAACGAATCGCCGGGGTTTGGCACGTCGAATTCCTCCTCCATGATCGGCAACAAGAAGACGGATATCCGCATCCAAAATGTCCGGACCGACCGGGCCAAATACCAGTATCGCACGCCGATGAAATTCGGGGGCAGGACCGTCACGGAATGCCATGTGCTCAATGTGGAGTGCGAGGTTTCGACCCGCGATGGACGGACGGCGCGGGGATTCGGATCCATGCCGCTGTCCAATACGTGGGCCTACCCGTCGGCAGTCATGGACTATGACCAGACGCTTGCTGCGATGACCACCCTCGCCGGCCGGTGCGCGAGGATTTGCGAGGGGTATGCGCAGTTCGGGCACCCCGTGGAGATCGGCATGGAGCTCGAGGAGCAGTTCCTCGGGGCCGCGCTGGGGCTTGGCAGGGAACTGGAGCTGGCGCAGGCGATTCCGAAGCTGGCGACGCTCGTCACCGCAAGCGCGTTTGATGCGGCGATTCACGACGGCTTCGGCAAGGCTCTTGGCCTAAACTGCTACCACGCCTACGGCCGCGACTTCATGAGCCGCGATCTCGGGGCCTACATGGGCTCCGGTTTCAGTGGAGCCTGGCTCGATCAGTTTGTGAACAGGGAACCGGTCGGCCGGCTGCCCCTGTACCATCTGGTCGGGGCGCTCGACCCTCTGACCCCTGCGGATGTCGCAAGGCCAGTAGGCGACGGGCTGCCCGAGACCCTCTCCGAATGGATAAGGCGCGACGGTCTGTCGCACCTTAAGATAAAGCTGAACGGGGATGATCCGTCTTGGGACCTTGAGCGAATCATTGCCGTTAACCGGATCGCCGAGGGCGCGGTCGTAGGCGCGCGGTGGCGCTACTCCCTCGACTTCAACGAGCGGTGCCCAAACGTGGAGTACCTGATCGACCTGCTGAACAAACTGCGCGAGCGGTCGCCGGCCGGCTTTGACCGGGTCCAGTATGTGGAGCAGCCGACAGCCCGCGATCTGCGGGCCAACCCGCAAAACCGCATGCACGCAGCCGCAAAGCTGAAGCCCGTCGTCATCGATGAATCGCTCACGGATTATGGGAGCCTCATCCTCGCCCGGGAGATGGGTTACACGGGCGTGGCGCTCAAGGCCTGCAAGGGGCAGAGCCAGTCGCTCCTGCTGGCGGCCGCCGCGCAAAGCCTCGGCCTTTTCCTCTGCGTGCAGGATCTCACATGCCCCGGCGCGTCGCTCATCCAATCCGCGGGCTTGGCGGCCCATATTCCAGGCGTCTCGGGCATTGAGGCGAATTCGCGGCAGTATTGCCCGGCGGCCAATGTGGGATGGGAGGATCGCTTTCCCGGTGTGTTCCGTGCTCGTGACGGCGAGATGGACACCTCGGGCCTTGGCGGCCTGGGACTCGGCGCCGTCTGACGGCTTGGGTCCGGCCGCCGCCGCGGCCGCAGGGTTCGGGGAAGTTGTCGCTGACGCCGACCCTATCCGCCGGCTGCCGGGAGATTTCCCGTTGTATTCGGAGGGGGTTGGCCGGTACGGTCGTCGCATGAGAATCATGGGTGGCATCCTCTGCGGTGTTCTTGCGGGCGCTGCGCTCGCGCTGCCGCTGCGCGCTCAGGAGCAGCCGGACTTCGACGTGGCCGAGCACTATACCAAGTACGAGTACCGCATTCCGATGCGGGACGGCGTGCACCTGTTCACCTGCGTCTACGCGCCCAAGGACGGGTCCAAGTCATATCCCTTCCTGATCTCACGCACCCCCTACAGCGCGGGGCGCTACGGGGAGGACCATTACCCCTCGAGCCTGGGGCCCTCGCGAGAATTCGAAGAGGCGGGCTATATCTTCGTCACGCAGGACGTGCGGGGCCGCTATCAGTCCGAAGGGGCCTTCGACATTGAAAGCCCGCACGTCGACAGTCCGGCGGGCCTCCAGACGGACGAAAGCACGGACATGTACGACACCGTGGAGTGGCTGCTCCACAACGTGCCGAATAGCAACGGCCGCGTCGGGGTCTATGGGATTTCATACAACGGTTTCTATGCGTCGTCGTCGATCATTGACTCCCATCCCGCGATCAAGGCGTGCTCGCCCCAGGCCCCGGTCACGGACTTTTACATGAATGACGACTGGTATCACAATGGCGCGTTCATGCTGGATGCCGCCTTTGACTTCTTCACATACTTCAAGAAGCAGGCGAATCCCACCCAGCCGCCAAAATCGTCGGACCCCTTCATCTACGACACGACGGATTCCTATGACTTCTTCCTTCGGGCGGGCTCGCTCTCGAACATTGACGAGCATTACCTGAAGCACGCCTTCCCCTATTTTACGGCGCTGCTCGAGCACACGACCTACGATGCCTACTGGCAGGCGCGCGACATCTCGCGCCACCTGCACAATGTTCATTGCGCGGTGCTCAATGTGGGCGGCCTGTTCGATGCCGAGGATATTTCGGGCCCGGTGAAGACCTTTCACGCCATTGCGCGTCTGAGTCCGGAGGCGCCCGACCTGCTTGTGGAGGGTCCGTGGGTCCACGGGGGCTGGGCCGAACGCCCCGGGGCCAGCATCGGGAACGTCCATTTCGCGTCAAAGACGGCCGCTTTTTTCAGGACTCACATCCAGTTCCCGTTTTTTGAGCAATACCTCAAGGACGCCGGCGACGCCCATCTGCCCAAGGCTTACGTCTTTGAGACCGGCACCAACGTCTGGCGGAAGTATTCCAGCTGGCCGCCGGCCGCCGTCCAGTGGCGAACACTATATTTTCAGCGCCGTGGGGGCCTCTCGTTTCAACGGTCCGCAAAGGCCGAGGGGCCTGATTTTGACGAGTACGTCAGCGATCCGGAGCATCCCGTTCCGCCGGTGGGCTATGCGTACGGTCCGGTTGAATTGACCGGTGGCGCCAAGGTTCCCAAGGAGTACATGGTCTCCGACCAGCGGTTTGCCGCCAAGCGCCCGGATGTGCTGGTCTACCAGACGCAGCCGCTTGAGGAGGACCTCACCGTCGTCGGGCCGGTTCAGCCGAAGCTTTTTGTCAGCACCTCGGGCACGGACTCCGATTGGGTGGTGAAGCTGATTGACGTTTATCCGGCGGACTATGGCGCCGGGGCAGGCGCCGGGGACAAGTCGACCTCGGATGTCTCGGTGCCGGCGGCGGTGATGGGAGGATATGAGCAGCTGGTTCGGGGCGAGCCGATGCGGGGCAAGTTCCGCCATGGTTTCGAGCATCCCGAGCCCTTCACGCCGGGCAAGGTGGAGGAGGTCGACTTCAGCATGCCCGATGTAAGCCACACGTTTCGCGCGGGGCACCGCATCATGGTGCAGGTGCAGAGCAGCTGGTTTCCGGTCACGGATCTCAATCCGCAGACGTTCACGGATATCCCGAAGGCAACGCCCGAGCAGTTTCAGAAAGCGACCCAGCGGGTGTACCACTCGGACACGGCCCCGTCGGGGGTCGTGATCGGGACCCTCGCTCCCCATTGAGCGGCTTCGCCGCCGACTTGCCCTGGGACCGGGAGGGAGGGGACTTGGCTTGGCGGTTGGCGGCGGCGAGCCGCGAGCTTAGCCGGCTCGCGTGGCCACTTGCGCAAGTGCCCCGGTTCCTCACGGGTCCCACCGGGTGCGTCAACGTCGCCGCGCCGCGCCCGCACGGTAGCGAATGACGGGGGCTGACCGGCGACCCGATTCTGTCGGGGACCGCCCCAGGCGTCAGACTTGGTCCGCAATGACGTAGGGCGGCCGCTGGGTCTCCTTAAGCAGGAAGTTCACGCGGTCCATCGTCGACTCGGACCCGCCTTCGATGGCCGTGACCCCGTCCTTCTCCGGATCGAGGTGCAGCCAGGGCCCCAAGGTGAGCTCCTGCTTGGCCAGGTCGACGCCGTGCACGGCGAGGTGTTGCTGCATGCGCTCGAGCGATTCAATCGCCAGTGCATTCCCATCGAGGGCCTGGCGCACGGCCTCGAGGCCAGCCTGCTTGCCGGTGCGGTAGGAGATGTTGCCGTAGAGGCAGATTGCCGTCGAGGCGAACCCGACTGCGATCGGAGCCGCCAGGTCCCCGCTGCGGCGGCTTCGCACCGCGTCGACGAAGTTGGCCATGTGCCCTTCGCCGCCGTCGCCATGCAGCTTCTGGATCTGCCGGCCCTGGTTGTCGTACACCGCGCCGCCGGTGTTTCCCGCATAATACCCGCCCTCGCATTGAACGCAGACTCCCTCGCGCATGCCGCGGTACGCGTCCATGTACTTGACGCCCGGCTTGGCGGGCAGGCCGCGGAGCTCGAAGAGGAGCGGGGGAGCGTCCGGATACTCGAACACGGTCACTGAGGTATTCGGCGTCTCGCCCACATCCGGATTCAGGAACCGCCCGCCGACGCACATGACGCGCCTAGGCGGCAGGTCGTAGTTGGCGAACCGCCGCGCCATGTCGAGTTCATGGATGCCGAGGTTCGGAAGGTCGCCGGTGCCCGGGTTCCACATGAACCGCCAGTCATAATGGAGCTGGTCGCGCTCAAGGGGCGACATGGCCATGGGTCCGCAATACATGTCGTAGTCCAGCCAGTCGGGATACCAGGGCATCCGGCGGCCGATGCTGGTGCGCAGCGCGAAGTCGTGGGTGCGGATCCACTGGATCTTTCCCAAATGCCCCTCCTTGATATACCGCACGGCGTCCTCCACGCCCGGGTCCGACCGGCGCTGCGTGCCCGCCTGGACGATGCGTCCGTACTTGGCGGTGGCCTCGACGATCTTTCGGGATTCCCAGATGGTCCTGCCGATCGGCTTCTCAATGTACACGTCCTTGCCGGCCTGGCACGCCCAGACCGTGAGGAGCCCGTGCCAGTGGTCACCGACGGCGATCACGACGGCGTCGACATCGGCGCGTTCGAGCACCCTCCGGGAATCGGTCGTCGCGAAGACATCAATCTGCTTGGCCTTCAGCAAGCCCACCTCGCGCTCGAGGATCCTCGGATCAACGTCGCACAGGGCGGCGATGCGCACGCCCGGCATCCCTGCCAGCTGCTTGACGTGGTCGGCGCCCTTGTTGTTCATGCCGATGACCGCCACGCGCACCGCTTCATTGGCCCCGATGGGCCGCGCCCAGGCGGGCACCGGCGCCACCCGCGCAATGATGCCCGTCCCGATTGCGGCGGCCGCTTTGGCAAGGAAGGCGCGGCGGCTCAACGCGTTCGCAACGGGGGTTTTCTTTTTCATGGAGGTCGGCGCGGTGCGCGGTTTGGGCGGGAGTGCCAGTTGGGATGCCTTGCAGGGGTGGGGGACCGGGGTTGCAGACGCCGGGGTTGAATTGCGGGAGCCCGGGAGAATCCCTGGCATGGAATTGATTCTCAGCCGGACTTCTGGGAATCCCGCGGGATTCAACAAAAGGGGTGTCGGATCAGATAACCGGGCGGCGTTTCCGGCAGCAAGTCCTATTGAAGGATTGGGCGGCCCGCTTCGGTGCCCGGGTTCCGTTCCGATCGCCTCTGGCGCCGGTGCAATGACGGGTGCAACTTCCGGGGCCCGGCGATAGCGACTCCCGCGCCCGGACCTCACCTAAATTTACCGGCCTTCCAGCCCTCGACGATCCCACTGCCCACCCAGAAACCGAGCGCCATGATCGTCAGCGCCGGGTTAAAGCCGCCATTGTTAACGTGCAGGCTGCCGTCGGCGATGAACAGGTTGTCGATGTCGTGCACCTGGCCGGACCTGTTCGTGACCGAAGTCCTCGGATCAGCGCCCATGCGGCAGGTGCCGGCCTGGTGCTGGCCCCCGCGCGAGGCGGACACCATCTCCGGGATGCTTGTCCACGTCCGAACGGCGCCAGCCTCCTTCAGCCACTGATCCGCCTTTCCTGCGATGAAGCGCCCGACCTCGACGTCATGAGGGTGCCGGTGGCCGCTAAGGCGCGCGACAGGGATCCCCCAATAGTCTCGCACCCTCGGATCAACCTGCACTCTCAGGTCGAACACGGGCATCTCCTGGACAGATCCGTGGACAGCCACGGTGCGCTTGAAATACCGCCGCTGGTAGTCCTTGTGGGCCTTCCCCCACCGCGGCTCGCCGGGCGCGTGCTCCCCGGAGAAGGCGTAGGGCGGATGGAAGAACTGGTTGCAGATCACGGAGCCGCCCCTGAGGCCGGCGTTGCCATGGCTAAAATCGCAGATTGCCACGGATGCGCCCGGGCCCACGTCATCGTAGACCTCCTCATCGAATTGCCCGGTCGCGCCGGAGTAGGCGTGGCCTTGGAGGTTGCGGCCCACCCAATCATGCGTGTTGCCCGCGCCGCTCGGGAAGAGCCTCGACTTCGAGTTGAGCAGGAGCCGCGCCGTCTCGATTGCTCCGCCGGACAAGACGACGAGATCGGCGGTCTGGTACTGCGCCCGGTCGCTCGCGTCGAAATATCTGACGCCGCGGGCAAGACCGCGGTCGTCAACCACCACCTCGCTGACGATCGAATGAGTGCGCAGCTCGCAGTTGCCCGTCGCCAGCGCCTTTGGGATGACCGTGTTTTGGGTGCCGTTCTTGGCGTTGTTCGGGCAGGCATAACCGATGCAGTTTCGGTTGTGGATGCACGCGCCCCGGCCGCCATAGGGCACTGAGTTGCGCAGCATCGGGATCGGGAAGGGATGGAATCCAAGGCGGTTTGCCGCGGCGTCGAGGATGAGGCCCTCGCGGTTGAGGGGGAAGGGCGGCATCGGATAGGGCCGGCGGCGAGGCGGCGTGAAGGGATTTGTGCTCATGTCGCCGGAGACGCCGATTTCCCATTCGGCCTTCTCGTAATAGGGCTCGAGGTCGCCGTAGGAGATCGGCCAGTCCTCCAGCGTTGAACCTTCCGGTGCCCCGTAGGTGGTGCGCATCCGGAAGTCCCTCTCCATATAGCGCCACGCCAGCGCGCCGTAGCTGACGGTCCCGGAGCCGACGCAGGCGGCGTTGTTGCCGTACCGGTAGTCGTTTGGCGAAACGGTGATCCAGCGGCCTCCGTCCTCGGCGACGCGCGGATTCCGTTCGTCGGGCCCATAGGCGTTGCCGAGCGCCGTCGTGCGCTGGTTTATGAGTTCATCCTGGCCGTAGGTTTCAAAGCTTACCCAACCGCCGCGCTCGATGACGACCACCGACAGGCCGGCTTCGCTGAGCTCCTTGGCCACCACTCCGCCGCCCGCGCCCGCGCCGACCACGACGGCATTGACGTGCGTCAGGGCCATGGCTGCACCTCAGGGTGAAGGCTTCGGCCTGCAAGCTCCGGACAATCCATACCGAGCATCCGGATGCCGCGGCAACGAAGGCTTCCCCCCCGTCCGCAGTTGGCATGCATTGCTTCGAATGTCATGGGGTCGGATTTTCGTTCAAAGGCTACGTCTGGGTTCGCAGGGCTTTTGGAGCG
Source organism: Opitutaceae bacterium (assembly GCA_003164715.1). Classification (GTDB taxonomy): domain Bacteria; phylum Verrucomicrobiota; class Verrucomicrobiia; order Opitutales; family Opitutaceae; genus Palsa-1447. The sequence goes on from PLTZ01000051.1 coordinate 51,008, forward strand.
GGGTCGTCTCGCTGGAGGACAATAATATATTCCTGCGGGCGCATCATGGCACCGTGGCAATTGCCAGATATGCCGCATATCTTGCCAAGGGCATTTAATCATGTAACCGAATGTATCTGAGGCAGTAAAGATACGAGAGCCAAGCCTTCCCGTTCCTCACGGTCGGGCAATGGCATCCTGCGGCCGATTGACACCAACGCTTCGGAGATGATCTGCCTCCCCGCCCATCGGCCGTGCTCGAGGAAGAGGTAGCCGAATCGGGCCATGTCCCAGGCGCTTTTGAACATGCCGCCGCCAAAATGGCCGCCACCCGAGACGGATTGGATGCGCCGCCCGTCGATCTCGACCCATGAATTACCGTATCCCTCCCAGTGCCACGTGTCCGATGCACCGATCGGATCCATGATCTGCCCGCGGAGTACCTCCGGCAGTGGGCGCTTCCAGACATTGAGCGCCGCCAGGCCGAGCGGGTTCACACGGACATCATTATATTTGAAATGCGTGCCCGGCTCATGCATCGGGCGATGGGCCTGTTCATCCTGCGTGGCGCCTTCCGGGCGGTCTGCCCAATCCGGGATACCCCAGAGGGTCCCCGACCCGTCGCTCGTCTGGCGAAGCATGTGATCCCATGTGATCTTCGCGTTGTGCTCCGACTCGAACAGTTCGGAGGCGGGAACATAGTCCTTTACGTGGTCGGTGAGGTTGCGGATGCGGCCCTGCTGCCAGGCTAGCCCGACGACCGTCGTGAGGAACGTCTTGGTGACGCTGTGAGTCATATCCACCCGCGTGGGATCGCCCCATTCGGCGACGACGTCGCCATGGCGGATGACAAGGCCCGTCATCCCTCCCCGGGGCGCGGTCGGGCCGAGCTCCTAGGCGACAATTAGACCTCGCCACCTCCAATCTGGTCTTCTCCCAGTGGGACCAGGTTTTCAAAAATCCGATGACCACCATGGCCGCGACCGACCGTCTGGTTCACCACGCCACCATCCTCGAGTTCACTGGCGAGAGCATCCGCGCCAACGCCGCCAAGAAGCGGCAAAGTTGAAATGAGCAGCACAGATATTGCCAGTTGGATAGGCAGCTTAAGCAACTCTCTGGCATTGGTAATGCCCAGACACAAAAGGATTTGCAGTGAAATCGTTACGCAAACTTGGATTCCCTAATAGCGACAGCCGACGCTTTCGTGGCGAAACGCTGAAACCAAGTTACGAAAGTTTCGTCTTCTCATGAAACATGGTTACGTTTTGTTGTGGGTCCGTCCGTGACGACGCCCCCAAAGCCTATTGCCCCTCTGTAGCTACGATCGCGCTAATTGCGTGCGGTTTGCTTTCGGCTCCCCACGCAGCCGCGCAGTCGATCAGTCCGCCGCCAGTAACGATCCTCCAAAACAATGGGTCGCTGGCAGACGGCTTCATCTTCATAGGGCCCCAGGCCGTCTCCGCCCCCAGCAAAGCCCAGGGCCCAGAGATCATCGACAGCCAGGGCCGCATTGTCTGGTTTTTCCCGTCGCCGGCCCCTGAGGGGGCCTCAGATTTTCGGGTCCAGACCTACAACGGCAATCCCGTGCTCACCTGGTCGCAAACTGCCGCATACGGAGCCGTAAATCCGCCCACCTCAATCGACTATATCCTTGATAACACCTACTCGGTCGTGGCGACCGTCAAGGCGGGTAACGGCTACAACGCCGATCAGCACGAGTTTCAGTTGACCCCCCAGAATACGGCGCTCATCGCCATCAACGACGTTGTTCAAATGGACCTTTCCTCCGTCGGAGGCCCGACGAATGGCAGCGTGGAAGAAGGCTCTGTGCAGGAGATCGATATTGCCACAGGGGCGGTGCTTTTTCAGTGGCACAGTCTGGACCACGTTCCGCTTACGGATAGCTACTACGCCTATACGCCCGGCCAGACTACGCCGTACGATTACTTCCATATCAACTCGGTGAAGCTCGACACAGACGGGAACATCCTCATTTCGTCACGCCACACTTGGACGGTCTACAAGGTCAATCGAACCACGGGAGCCCTTATCTGGCGGCTCGGTGGTAAGGAAAGCGATTACGCGCTCGGCACGGGCCTTCCTTTCGCCTGGCAGCATGACGTTGAGGCCGTCGACTCGCAAACACTCAGGATCTTCGACAACGAGTCGGACGGAGTCCCCGTGCTGCCTTACTCACGAGTGATCTGGGTGAATCACAATGATACGGCAATGACGGCGAGCGTAGTGCAGTCGCTCGTGCATCCAGACAACCTTTCGGTTTATGCGGAGGGCAACGCTCAGACGCTCGGCAACGGCGACACGTTTGTTGAATGGGGGATCCTGGGGCGGCTTTCCGAGTTCAGCCCAGCGGGCCAGCTGCTTTTCGACGCGCAGGAGGCTCCGGGCTTTGCCTCCTACCGCGGCTTTCGCTTCCAATGGAGTGGCGCCCCGACGACCAGTCCAACTGCAGTAGCGCTACAAGACAGCGATGGGACCCTTTCTGTCCACGCAGTCTGGAATGGCGCGACCCAAGTGGCTTCATGGCAAGTTATGGGAGGGGAAACCGCCAGCACTCTTGGCGTGATAAGCACAGTGCCGTGGAATGGACTGGACACCGTGATTCCGATTTCCGGATCGGTGAAGGACATCCAAGTTGTCGCCTTAAACTCGGCTGGAGCCGCCATCGGAACGAGCGCGACGATTTCGGGCCCGTTTGCCAACGTATTTTCCACTCAACCGACATCGCAGACAGTCGCGGCCGGCAGGTCGGTTGCTTTCAACGCCGTGGCGTTGTTCCCCGCGCCGCCAAGCTACCAGTGGCTCTTTAACGGAAGCCCATTGACGAATGGCACCACGGGTGGAACTACAATTTCTGGAGCGACTGGCTCGACGCTTGTCATCGCCGGAACGACCGTGGCCAATGCCGGGTCCTATTCATGCGTTGCCACGAGTCTCGGCAATTCGGTCACAAGCAGTTCAGCGACTCTCACGATCAGCCCGGCAACGAATGCAGGTTGGCTCGCAGACATATCTTGCCGGTCTGCCGTAGGAGCGGGAGAGAACGCTCTCATTATTGGCTTTGTGGTGGGAGGCCAAGGCACGTCAGGCTCAGAACCCTTGCTGATCCGGGCCGCAGGACCGGCTCTCGCCCAATTTGGCGTTTCCGGCTCCCTTCCGGATCCGGAGCTTCAGCTTGACGCCTCAAACGGGGTCGTCGCATCGGACAGCGGTTGGGCCGGCAACCCCCAGATCGCTTCGACAGCCGCCTTGGTTGGGGCATTTTCCTGGAATAGCGGCTCTAGTATGGACTCCGCACTCGACGAATCCCTAGCTCCCGGGGCTTTTTCGGCCGTCATTTCTGGCGCTAGCGGGGACACTGGGGTTGCGCTTGGCGAGGTGTATGACGCCACGCCAGCCGCTAGCCGCATTCCCACGACGCCCCGTCTTATCAACTTGTCCGGCCGAGCCCAGGTGGGGACAGGCGGCAACGTACTGATTGCAGGCTTTGTGATCGGAGGAGCAACCTCAGAAACCGTTCTTATTCGCGGATCCGGCCCCGCGCTTGCCCAGTTCGGCATCTCCGGCGCCCTGACGGACCCGCTGCTTCAACTCTACCAAAGCAACGGCGATGGAACGTCCACTTTGCTTGGAAGCAATGCCGATTGGAATGGCGATGCCCAGATTGCGGCAACGGCCACTTCTGTTGGGGCATTCTCCTGGGGCACCTTCGCATCGGCAGATTCCGCGCTCCTCGTCACGCTTCCACCGGGCGCTTATACGGCACAGATTTCCGGAGCAAGCGGGGACACAGGGGTTTCTCTCGTCGAGGTTTACGAAGTCCCATAGTCGCTTCAAGTTCGGCGGGGTAATCATCCGCTGAGTGACCGGTCCAGAGCACGGTGACGCTAGGATTCGCCGCCGAAATCGGACACCATTTGAATCCGAGAGGCGGGGGGAAGGCGGGGCTGTCGCCCCCCCTCTCCACCCCGATCCTTTAGGATCTTGGTTCCGGAAGTGAGGAAGCTCGCTCCCTCCGCTTGTACCCCTCCCTCAGTAGCACTCTCAGGTAATGCAACAGTGGCGGTTTCTAATTGTCATCACCGCCGGGAAACATCTGTCGTTGACGACCGAGCAGCTTCCAAAGCGGCTCGCGGGCGCCGAAGGACTGCTTTAAATCGAGCGCGACGTCCCTCGGGGTGGTGCTTTCGCAGGCCTTTGAGAATTCGATGGCATCCCGCAATCGCCCGGAATCCATGCCGCACGTCTCGGGCAGGCGATGCTCCCAGCTGCCACGGGGTGGGGAATAGGCCGCATCTTTGCCGGACAATCCGGCCTGGGTGAGCCCGATTGCCAATGCAACGCCAAGTTGCGGTGCCAGAAAGGCGGTTCGCCAGCCGGGGAATCTCATGACCAATTCATTCATCGGCCGCCGGGAGTGCAGGTGCCGAAGACGTTGACCAAAGCATGAGAGGAATCCTTTTGCGCGGAAATTCGTTCGCAAACGCCATGCTGGCGGTGTTGCATTCACGTTATGCGCAGGGTGCCCCATCCGGAGGTCCCTGAACCCGCGCTGCGCGTGCAGTCGAGTGCCCTCCTGCCTGTGCCGAACCCCGTGACCGAAGGGAGCCATAATGTTCAAAAAGAATTCAAATAAGGCAATAATTCTCAATTTAAGTATAACCAAACTCATTCACATCACCTCCCGGATGGGGTATAAACCCCCCGTCTACACGTCAGTTTCAAGCGGATTTACCCCCGTGAGCTGACAGTTCGCCCCCACAAACGGACAATCCCCACCAAGGATTATTCCGCCCCTGTCCCTAACCCTAACAAAAACACCAAAACATGCCTGCTAATCGTACTTTGGCGTTGCTTCGTGCCCTCTCGGTCACATCAGCGCTTGGTTTCACAGTAGTGCCACGACTCGCGGTTGCGCAGACCGCTCCTGCTACGGAAACGACGACAACGACGGTGACCGCGGCGCCCGCAGCGCCTGAGTCGGAAGAGCCCATGGTGCTCTCGCCGTTCGTGGTCGACGCGTCCGAGGACAAGGGAAGCTACAAGGCCAACAGCACGTTGGCCGGCACCCGCGTCCGCACGGACCTCAAGGACGTTTCCTCAGCGATTACCGTGGTGACCGCGCAGTTCCTGCAGGACACGGGCGCCAAGAACCAGGAAGACCTCCTGGTCTACACACCCAGCACGGAAGTCACGGGACTACGCGGTAACTTCTCCGGCGTGGCGGGCACCGCCAACCCGTCTGAGAACACGGTTTCCTCGACAACCCGCGTCCGCGGCCTCGATGCGGCCGACAACACACGCGACTACTTCCTGACGGACATTCCGTGGGACAGCTTTGACGTGGGCCGCGTCGACCTCCAGCGCGGACCGAACTCGATCCTGTTCGGCACGGGCAGCCCGGCGGGCATCGTCAATGTCAGCACGAACGGCGCCGCCTTCAACAATTCGTACAACATTACGAATCGCGTCGACGAATACGGTTCACTGCGCGACTCGGTCATGCTGAACCAGGAGATCATCCCCGGCGTCCTCGCGATCCGGCTCGCGGCGTTGGAGGATGACGAGAAGTTCGAACAGTCATCCGCGTTCGAGAACACGAAACGCTACTACGGCGCCTTCCGTTTTGATCCCAAGCTGTTTGGCAAGGACAGCCATACGTCCATCCGCGGCAATTTCGAGAAGGGCACCTACACAGGCGACGCCCCGCGCGACATCCCGCCGATAGACGAGATCACGCCTTGGTTCGCATCCTCGATTACGGTCGGCGGCGTGACCAATCCAGGTTACAACAAGCTTATCGTCAACCACTTCAGCCTCGCTAACGTGACCCCATGGGGCGGCGGTACGGTGCCCGGTGGCCAGGGTGGACCCCTCGCTTCGGCAGACCTCGCGAATGAGGGCCGCGTGTTTTGGCCCGATGTCCAGAACTTCTTTGAAGCCACGCCGCAATCCCAGAACAACATTTCTGGAGCGGTCGCGCCCGGCGGCGATGCCATCAAGGTCATCACCGGCCAGCAGCAGACGGGCCTGCAGACAGGCGGCCTTGGCGGCGCGAGCCCGTCTTTCTCGACCGGCTTCATCCCCGTCGTGGTTCCTGATTTCGCAGGATACGCACAATACATCGGAACCAACAACTCACCTCAATCCGGGTACACCGCCCCGTACACCGCCATCCCTGGCGGAGTGTATTATACCGACAAGGTGATCACCGACACCTCGATCTTCAACTTCTACAAGCATCTCCTCGACGGCCCGAACAAGCATGAGTGGAAGAGCTGGAGCGCATTCGACCTCGCGCTCGACCAGACCTTCTTCGACGACCGCCTCGGCATTGAGTTTGCCTACGACCAGCAGCATTACGTCGAGGGAGCTGAGCCCTTCCTGGAGGGCACGAACTACGGCATCAGCATCGACATGAACGCGACCTATGCCGACGGCACGGCCAATCCCAACGCTGGACGCCCCATGGTGGCCAATGCGACGTCGGGCGGTGAGGATAACAACTACCAGACCACGACGAACCGCGAGACCTACAGGATCACGCCCACGGTTGAGCTCCGCTCGTCGGACTTCTTCAGCAGCCCCACGATGACCTGGCTCCTTGGGAAGAGCGACCTCACAGCCCTGTATGAGAAGAACACGGTGGTCCAATCCAGCTACCAGTTCGCCGAGTTCGCAACGACGCCGGCATACAACATCGACAACAACCTCAACACTGCGGTGACGGCGTCCGAGGGAATCGGCTCAAACCGCAGCTTCGAGTGGCTGGCGTACCTCGGGCCGAGCCTGACCGGCGCCTCAAGTGCCTCGGGCGCGAACCTGAACGCGATCAACTTCGTCATCGCCCCGCAGCCGCACGAGACGACACTCGACTTCAACTCGTCTTGGGCTCCGTCGACAAATCCGACCGCCCCGGGCTACGTGAATCCGGCCGCCCCGTATACCTACACGAGCTTCGTGAACGGCACGACGACCACGAACTCAACGCAGCTCCAGAATCCGGCCAACTACGTTGGATGGCAGAATGAGAACATCGACTACATGTACGCCAGCAACCCGCAGGATCTCCCGGGTCTGGTTGCTTCTGCCAACCGGACGCGCTACACGGATGAATCCCAAGGCATCACCTGGCAGGGGTATTTCTTCGGCGGCGACCTCGTGCCGTCACTCGGGTGGCGCAAAGACAAGATCACGAACTACCAGTCAAACTCGCCGATCGACCAGGCCGACGGGTTCGTTAGCCTGAGCTACCCGGACAACCTGTCGTCGCGCACGGATGTGCAGGGAACCAGCAAGACGTGGGGCGGTGTCTACCACTTCCCGAAGGCGCTGATGTCGAAGCTGCCCTATGATTCGACGTTCAGCATCCTGTTTGACCGTTCCGAGAACTTTAAGCCGGACGCGGCCCGCTTGGACCTGAACAGCAATCCGATCCCGAATGCCACCGGCACGACAACGGAGTTCGGCTTTGTTGCCACGACACTTGCGGACAAGGTCTCGCTGAAGGTCGACTGGTTCAAGACGACCGTCAAGAACGCCTCCCTCGGCGAAACCAGCGGCAACTCGATCGCCGGTCTCGGCCAGAACGCCTACTTCATCGCAGACGGCCTCATCTGGGGCTATGGCTGGGCGACGGAGCTCCAGGACGGCCTCCGCGGTAACCTTGGCAACGGCGTGTCCAGCATCACACCCGGAACCAACTACTGGGATTACGGCGCAGGCAGCGGCTATGCCGTCGGCAGCCCGCAATACCTCGCGACCAACGCGGCCTCGGCGGCCATTGTGAATGCGTGGGTCAACAATCCGATGTCCGCGAACTTCTACACGGGCTACCAAGTCTCACCCGTGCTCAATCCGACGCTTGCCAAGACGACCGGCCTCCTCATGAGCGGCTACACGTCGGGCAACAACGACACGAACGGGCTTAACCTGGGCGGCGGTTCGAACTTCGGAGACCACCAGTCGACGGTCGACAACCTGTCCAAGGGCGTCGAGCTCGAGCTGGCCTTCCAGCCCACAAGAAACTGGAACCTCACGCTCAACTACTCGCACGTCAACGCAACGCACGAGAACATCGACCCGGCCATGCAGACGTTCCTGAGCGCGATGACCGGATTCATGAACGGGCCCGCGGGCCAGATCCGCATGTGGTGCAACCAGTGCACAGGCCCAGGCAATGCGCTGGGCGTCGACTGGAACAACAGCATCATCGCCCCGTGGACGGTGCAGCTGAACGACCAGGGCCACGCGGCTCCGGAAGTGGCGCCCTGGAGGCTCAACCTCATCACGACCTACAACTTTGACCGCGGCTTCGTCAAGGGCTGGTTCGTGGGTGGCGCGCTTCGCATTGAGGCGGCCCGTATCCTGGGCTACCATTACGACCCGAACTTCGTGAACGTGAACTCCACGGACCCGAACTACGCGAACGTAACGGCGGTGACCCATGGCGGTCTCAACGTCAACGAGCCGTTCTACGGATCGAATGACACCCATCTGGACGCCTGGCTCGGCTATTCCAGGAAGATATACCGGAACGTCAACTGGCGCATTCAGCTCAACCTGCAGAACGTGGGTGAGAAGGATCACCTGGTCGCCGCGGGCATCGAGCCCGATGGCAGCTACGCTCTGGATAGGATCCAGCTCGGAATGGGCTGGCGCCTTGAGAACTCGTTCGACTTCTAAGGCCGCAGTTTCCTAGGCGGGTGACCGCCTGGGGAACAAGCGACAAAGACTCAGGTCCGGCGGCGAAAAGCCGCCGGACCTTTTTTTATGCGCCTGGCAAATCACCGGGCAGGAGAGAGGGAACCCGGTCTGAGGTAAGGCGCCACGGGTAACGTCCGGATTGTTGCGCAC
>PLTZ01000090.1 GCA_003164715.1 Opitutaceae bacterium
AAGACCGTGCCCCCCGCGCCGCCGGCCCCTTTTAACCGTTGACTGGCGCGCGCGCAGGTGGCCTATTAACCGGCTTTTCCTCTCAAGAAGCCGACCATGTCCATCGAAATCAAGATCCGCAAGAACGAGCCCATCGACCGCGCCCTTCGGCGCATGAAGAAGAAGCTCGACCGCGAGAACATCATCAAGGGAACCCGCGCAAAGCGCTACTACGAGAAGCCCTGCGAGAAGCGCCGCCGCAAGAACAAGGTCATGGCCTTCACCGCGATGCTTCGACGCCGCTACGACAGCTGACGCCGCCCGGATCCCGATCCTATGCCGCGCCCCGACCCCGGTCGGGCGCGGTTTTTTTTCGTGCAAATCGTTCCGTATCTTTGATCTTTGGCATGCCGTGACTCCCGTCCCCGCGCTCTCGACCAGCTGGTGCTCGCATCGCCACAAGGACGGGCACGAGATGCTCAGGGAGATCGCCGATCTCGGCTTCGGCCGCGTCGAGCTGAGCCACGGCATACGGATCTCGCTTGTCCCCGGCATCCTGAAGGCCGTGGAGGAGGGCGTCGTCGCGGTCGGATCGGTCCACAATTTCTGCCCCCTGCCGATGGGCGTCTTCCAGGCCGCGCCTAATTTCTTCCAGCCGTCGTCGCCCGATTCCCGCGAAAGGGAGCAGTGGCTCAGGCAGACGAAGCGTTCGATCGATTTCGCGGAGCAGGTCGGGGCCTCGCTCCTCGTGTGCCACCTTGGAAGCGTAAGATACCTCTGGCTCGCGCCCGACCGACACCTGGCGGCGTACCGCAACGCGAACCCCGACGCCATGAAGTCGGGCGACAAGGCCTACCGTGCCCTTGTCGAGCGGACGCTCCTCAAGTTCCGCAAGCGCATGGCGCCCTACTGGCAGAGGACCCAGGAATCGGTCCGGGCCGTGCTTGACTACGCGTCGCAGAAGAAGGTCCGCCTGGGCCTCGAGAACCGGGAGCGGTTCGAGGAGCTTCCAATCGACTCCGATTTCCCCGAATTCCTCGCCTCGATGCCCCTGCCTTCGCCCGCCGGCTACTGGCATGACTCCGGCCACGCCCACCTCAAGGAGCGGATGGGGCTCATCGACCACCGCCGCCAGCTCGAGGCAAACGCCTCGCGGCTCCTCGGGTTTCACCTTCACGACGTGGATTCCATGGGCCACGACCACCAGGCGATCGGCTCGGGCGAGGTCGACTTTGGGATGATTGGGTCCTTCTGGCGGCCGGAGCACCTCTTCGTGATCGAGCTCAGCCCGCACGTGAGCGTGGACGGCGTCCTCTCGTCAAAGGCCAAGGTCGAGGCGATGCTCGCGAACGTCGGCACCTAGGGTTGCTTCGTGCCGCTTCCGGTTCGTTGCGGAGCCTGCCCGTCGCCCTTGCCGAGCAGGTCGTCCAGCGGGTTGCCGGCGCGGTCGACGTCCGGGTGCAGGTAGGCGGCCGTCGTCTCGAGCCAGGAGTGGCCCAGGAGCTGCCGCAGGGCGTCGATCGGCTCGCGGGAATGAGTCGCGTAGGCGTGCCTCAGGACATGCGGCGTGATCAGACCGTCCAGTCCCGCCTTCGCGGCCGCCCGCTTTACGCTTCGCTGGATGCAGTCGACCAGGATATGGTACCGGACCCGCGCCCCGGTGTGTGGGTCGTCGCAGTGACTGTTCGCGGGAAAGAGCCAGAACCACTGCCACTGAAAGGGCGCCCTCGGGTACTTGCTAGCCAGTGAGAAGGGGATTGTGACCCCGACGTTCCTGGCGTTTGCCCGGTCCCATTCCCAAACGACCCGAGCCCAGTCCAGCTGCAGGCGCAGCGGCGTGGCACATGAGCGGGGAATCGGGACCCTGCGGTCCTTTCCGCCCTTTGCGCCGCGAAGTAGGAGCTGCCCGTGGGGCCCCTCGGCCCAGAGGATGTCCTTCACCCGGAGTTCCAGCGGCTCCGAGACCCTGAGTCCGCAGCCGTAGAGCAGGTCGACAATCAGGCGTGCCGGTGTTGTCGGAGTGTCCTCGACCTGGGCGCGGAACAAGCGAATCTGTTCGCGGGAGGGGGACGTCCGCTCGTGCTGAGGCCGCTTTGCACGAAGCGCCTCGACGTTCTTGAGCGGCCTATCGAGCACGTCCTTGTAGAGGTAGAGCAGGGCCGCGAAGGCCTGGTTCTGGGTCCGGGCCGCCACCCTGCGCTCCAGGGCGAGGTCCACGAGAAAGGCCTCGACCTTTTGCTCGGCGGCCAGACCTTGAGCGATGCTTTTGCAAAAGTCGTAGTACCTGGCGACCCACCCGCAATAGGCGTCCTCGGTGCTCAATGCGAAATGCATCATGCGAATCCGGGAACGGACCAGGGCGATGACCTCATCGCGGGTTTTCATCGAGGGTGGGTAACTAGCAGTGGCGACAGCGGATTACTAAGACCGTTAATGTGACATGTCGCACAATGGTCAAGCATTGTTGACGGCGGGGCTTGTGGCGCCCTGGCACCGCTGTACGTGGATCCATGTAGCCGAGCGGCTTGGCAAACAGCCATCAACGGTGCTTATATCGGGGGCAATAGAATGCGGGTTTTAGCTGCGAAATCCATATCACATATCACGAACGTAAACAAGAACTCATACGACCGGTTATGCCACTTGCGGTGGTATAACCACGTCCGTTATCCCGATAACCTGGAATTCAAGAGCGGACTTTCCCCAATGAAATCAGCCTCAAATAGATGGGGGATTGGTTAAGCCACTATCTGTAGCAGAAACAAGGTTAGGCGCCCACTCTCCATGAATGAGAACGAAGCACTTCCAGAGCGTGTTCAGTTTGCGGGCTACGATGCTACTTCGAGTGAAAAACTTCGTAGCGCGAGATCCGGGATTGGATGGTGCGCTCTCCTGTTCGCAGTCGCGGCGGTCGTGCCCTCTTTGATTGACGGTATCCGCAACCACCGCTGGGTTTCGAGCGCGTCTATCTTTTGCGCGGTTAGTTGCGTTGTAAATCTTCTGATATACGTCCGTTTTACCACCCGCCTCAAGCAACTGGCGCTCTTGGAAATTGCGCCTAACCAACACCTGAGCACAACCGATCAAGCAAAATCAGGCGGTGGCGAGGTGAGCGGCGAGCGGTGATTTTCGCTGGCGAAGGGAGGCGACATAGCGGGCCTCATCGTAGGGGATGCGATCCTGCCAGCATCGCCAGAGGATGCGGATCCATTTGAAGGCGAGGGCTCGCAGGGCGGCCTGGTGGTGCTTACCAGCGGCTCGCTGCTGGAGGTAAAAGGCTTTTGCCCATGCGCATTTGGGGACGGATTGGCCGGCCCACTCGACGAAGGTCTGCCTCAGGAACTTCGGAGCGTTCCAACGCCAATGGATCCAGAGTTGGTGGCCGCTCTTTACTTTGACGGGAGCGATGCCTCCGAACTTTTGCATGCTGGAGGCTTGAGGGTAGCGGCCGCGGTCCGTGCCGAAGGCCACGAGGAGGCGAGGAGCCGTGGCCGGGCCAGCTCCGGGCAGTCCCCGATACAGTGCGGCTTCGGGATGGGCATCGAAGGCCTCGGCGATTTGCTCCTCGATAAGGGCGATGTTTCTCTGGAGCGGCCGTAGGATGTCGACCAGCAGCTTCACGCGAAGGACGGCGGGCTCGATGACAGCGCGGTCCTCGGTCAGGGGGCGGGATTTTGCGATCACGGCGATCCGCTCCGCGAGCACATCGCAGCGACGCGAGTTGTGGGCCGTATAGAAGGCTTGCACGGTGGACGCCCTTGCAGCCTTAAGGGCCTTCAGCTCCGGCCAACGGTTCAGGAAGTCGAGGGCAAGAGAGGCTGCCATATCGCGACCGCAAAGGTCTAACGCCTGCGGATAGTAGCTCTTCAGGGTGCTGGCCAGTTCGCATGCGAGCCTGGTGCGCTGATCGACGCCGGCGCGGCGGACGGCCACCAGCGCCGAGAGCTTGCGCGTCTGCGGGCTGTCGAGCGTCAGCGGACGCAGCAGGTTCCTGTGCTGCCTAAGGATGTCCAGGAGCACGAGGGCGTCGGGCACATCATCCTTTGCACCCGACGGAGTGAAGGCGGTGCGGAAGCGCTCACTGGTTGCGGGATGCACCGGATAGATCACTACCCAGGGATGAGCCAGGAGCGCATGCACGACCGCGCTCTTGCCGCCCTCCAGCGCCACAGCCACAAGACCCCCATGGGTGCGTTCGTGAAGCTCCTCGAGCCAACTGTGCAGTGTCTCAGAGGACGCGGGGATCGTTCCGGTCTCTATCGAGCTCTCGGCAACCTGCGCCGCGAAAGCGTGTTCGGTCTCGCCCCAGTCCAGAGCCACCAGGGCCGCGTAGTTTTCGGTTTTCATCGTATTTTTGGTATGGCGGGCCCGGCTTGCAGATTGTATTGTGTGAGACGTGGGTAACGTCGGCACCCTGAGTATGCATGACCAAGCCCATGAGCTGACCGGTCGCAGTCGAGATTTGGTTCAGATTCTTCGTTAGGGAACTCTACCGGATGTTCGTACTGCGACTGGCCAGCACCTTAACTTTCCAACGCCCGCCCATCCAGCATGAGATCCACGAGCGCCAGCGGGATTCGCCCCGGGTCCACTCCAGCTTTGGGCTTTCGCGGACCCGGACCAAACCCCGCTGGTTGTGCAATACAACTACCGGATCCGACGTCTCCGCCTGTCACGCCTCCTGCTGGTGCAGGAGGCGCGCCGTCCGCCGCCGCGGATCATTAGGACGTTAGGCGTGAACGCATATGAAATCTACACTTGGTGTTCGTAGCCTAATTAAGCGGCCGACTGCATTTTTGCCCATCACGATGTCGTTTGCTGCCTTTGCAGTCGTTGCGACGTACGTCCTGATGTACGGCGCTGTTCGGCAACCCGACGAAGGAGCTGCCGCACACATCTGGCAGCTGCTTGTCGGCGCACAAATTCCGCTGGTGGCGTTCTTTGTGATCAAATGGCTGCCACGGGCTCCGCAAGCAACATTGCGCGTGCTCGCATTACAATTCTTGGCGTTGTTAGTGGCCGCAGCGCCAGTCTACCTTCTGCACCTCTGAAGACGCCTAAGCAACTGCCGGATCTGACGTCTCCGTCTGTCACGCCTCCTGCTGGTGCAGGAGGCGCGCCATCCGTCGCCGCGGATCATTAGGACGTTAGGTAAAGTCGATGAAACCTTGCACTATTCTCGCCTGCTTCTTTGCCGCATTTGGCGTCTATCTGACCGCCGTATCGATATTCACGGCAATTGCGGCAGTTGGCGGATTCGTGATGGTGCTCCAGTTCCCACACGAAAATGGCAACTGGATGAATGTTATGCAGTTCGCCTTATCTTTGATCCCTCTCGCAACAGGGATCCTCCTTGTTGTTCTTTCGCGTCGTCTAGGTGTTCTTGTTACGAGATGGGCGGGCGTTAAGGACGACGACTCGATTGGAATCCAGATTAGCCCGGATATTTCCCGAAATAG
>PLTZ01000054.1 GCA_003164715.1 Opitutaceae bacterium
GGCCCAAACCAGAAAGCCCTACCGCGTCCGGCCCGCGGAAGAGTCTTTCCGCGGCGCCCATCGCCGGTCTAGTCTCCTGCGTAATTGAACTCCGGCGGACTCGAAATCACCTACCTCTTCACGACCTTCCCAAAGACGACCGAGATGTTCCTGCAGCGGGAGATCGCGGCGCTCCGGGCGAACGGCGTCCGCCTGAGGATCCACTCGATGTGGGGCGGCGGCGGGTCGTTCCGCGGGATCGAGGTCGAGGCGTTCAACAAGTGGAGGCTCCTCGAGCTCTTCTGGCTGATCCCCTACGAGTCCTGGCGCAGGCCGCAGGTCCTTAAGCAGCTTCTGCACGGGCTCGCCACGAGGCGCGCCCCCTCGTGGATCAACTTCTGGGAGAACATGCTCGGCGCCGGGTTCGCCTGCCTCTACGCGAGGGCGTTCCGGCGCGCCCCCCCGCAGCTGATCCACGCCGCGTGGGGCGGGGGGCCGGCGACGGCCGCCTGGCTCCTCTGGCGGCTCGACGGCCACCGGTTCAGCGCGGGCGCCCACGCCTACGACGTCTTCGAGCACGGGGGCGACTGGTGGCTGAAGGAGAAGCTCGAGGCCGCGGTCTTCGTGCACACCTCGACCGAACTCGCCCGCCAGGAGCTGATCGCCCGGGGCCTCCCCCCGGAGCGGGTCGTCTGCATCCGCAGCGGCCTGGAGCGGCTGCCGGCCCTGAAGGCGCTTCACGCCTCGCGCGTGCCCCTTCACGTGCTTTCGCTCGCGCGGCTCGTTGAGAAGAAGGGGCTCGACCGGCAGCTGCGGATCTACGCCGCGCTCAGGGCCGCGGGCGTCGAGTTCACGGCCCGGATTGTCGGGGACGGCCCGCTGCGGCCGAAGCTCGAGAGCCTGGCGGGGAGCCTCGGGGTCGCCGACCTGGTGACGTTCGTGGGACAGGTGCCTCCCCAGGAGGTGTGGGAGCACCTGGAGTGGGCCGACGTGCTCCTTCACACGGGGGTGGTCGCCCCGAGCGGCGACCGCGACGGCCTTCCCAACGTGATCGCCGAGGCCATGGCGGCGGGGGTTCCCGTGGTGACCTCCCCAACCGCCGGCACGACCGAGGCGGTGAGTGACGGGGTGACCGGGATCGTGCTCCCGGTCGACCGTCCCGAGGCCTGGGTCGGCGCCCTGCGCCGGCTCTCGCACGACGACCCTCTCTGCGAGTCGCTGCGCCGCCCGGCGAGGAAATGGATCGAGGACAACTTCGACGTCCGCTCCAACACGGAGAGGCTGCTCGTTCGGCTCGAGGCGGCCGCGGCCCCATGATCTTCTTCGACACGACGAGCGCCGCCTCGTGGCGGCACTCCTCCGGCCTGGCGAGGGTGAGCCGGCGCCTGAAGGACGAGCTCGGGGGCGCGGCCACCGGCGCCGCGTGGAGCGAGATCGGCGCGACGGCGTCCGGGGCCGACTGGTTCTTCACGCCGGAGCTCTTCTCGGAGGCGGAGCGGCCGGGATTCACGGAGTTCCTCGCGAGGCGCCCCTGCAGGCTGGCGGCCCTCTACCACGACGCCATCCCGCTGAAGCACCCGTCCATCACGTGGGCAAAGAGCGTCGCCCGGCACCCCTCGTACATGAAACTGCTGGCGCGCTTCGACAGGGTCTGGGCGGTCTCGGCGGCCAGCCGGGAGGAGCTGCTCGGCTTCTGGAGGTGGCAGGGGGTCTGCGGCCCGGCGGTCGAGGTGCTCCCGATGGGAGCCGACGGGGCGGGTGCCGCCCGGGCACTGGGCGGCGCGGTAAACGGAACGCCGCCGCCTAGAATCGTCGCGGTCGGGATCCTCGAGCCCCGCAAGAACCAGGGCGTGATCCTTGACGCGTGCGAGGCGCTCAGGCGCGAGGGGCTCGAGATGGAGCTGCACCTGGTCGGGCGGGTGAACCCTCAGTTCGGCGGGCCGATCTCGCGGCGGGTGGGGGAGGCGGCGAGGCGCTGGCCTGGCCTGCGCCACCACGCCCGCATGGACGATGCGGCGCTCGCGGAGCTACTCTCGAGCGCCCGCGCCACGGCGTTTGCCTCCATTGCCGAGGGCTGCGGGCTGCCGCTTCTCGAGTCGCTCTGGATGGGGGTGCCGTGCGTCTGCAGCGGCATTGCGCCCCTGCTCGAGAACGCGGCCGGCGGCGGCTGCCTCGTGGTTGCCGGCAACGACCTGGCGGGCTGGACCGAGGCCCTGCGGCGCGTCCTTTCGGACGACGCCCTGCAGTTGAGGCTGGCCGCGGAGGCGTCCAGCCGCCCGCTCGCCCGGTGGGCCGACGCGGCGCGGGTCCTTCGCGAGGCGCTCGCCTGATCGCCCCCAAGGGTGCCGGGCAACTCGGCCGGGAGCGTCGGGCCAGCCAATACCTGAAAGAGCCGCCGGGGTTCACCAAGTCGCTTCCTGGTGACAACCAACAAGTTCTCTCTGTTCATCCTAATTACTCAGGATGATGAGTAAAAGCACTCTACTGCCAAGGATGTCGTCAGGACCACTCGCAATACTCGGCGAACTTCAAAATACCTTCCGGCGCCGCAAGCCCGCGCCTGTCTATCAGAGGGCGAGTCAACGAGCCCGACTCACACTAAAGTCGGTCAGTTCCTATCCCTTAGCTCCGCCGATGAATGAAGTAGTTGACCAGAAAAAGGATGGGAAATGCGAGGAGGAGGCAATACGCCGAATTCAGGACGGCGCCTGCGACATACCAGCCCCGCAGCGCCTTGGTCTTCAAGGCGCCCACGGCTGCCGCCAGGGCGGGGATCGAGAGGACCGGAATGAACAGCACCGCAAGGGTGATCGCATTATTGATCGAGTTGCGTTGGGCGTTGGCGGTCATCCCCGTTGCGTAGCCCAGGATGATTACCTGAAGGAGCGCCGCGACGATGGGCGTTGCGCAGATGAGAACGGGCTTCGATTTCCAAGGGTTGGCCATGCCCGTCGAAGCTCGGTTGGCTGGCTTTGGCGCCGGGCGCCCTAAAGCTTCTTGGCCGCGTAGGCCATCGCCGCGGCGATCTGCTCCAGCTGCTCGTCCGTGTGCATCGCCGAGACGGCGGTGCGGATCAGGTCCTTGCCCGCGGGAACGGCGGGCGAAGTGGCCATGACGGTGAAGACCCCCTTCTCGAGAAGGGCCTTCCAGAAGGGATAGACGCGCTCCTTCGAGCCGAGCACGATCGGGACGGCGGGCGTCTCGCTCTCCCAGGTGTCGAAGCCGAGGCCCTTCAGGATGGCCCGGTACTTCTTCGTGTTGGCCCAGAGCCTCTCGATATGCTGCGGCTCGCTCTGCATGACCTCGAGCGAGGCCTGCGCGCACGCCGCCTGGCTCGGGCTAATCGCCGCGCTGAAGATCGTCTGCTTGGAGTGGGTGCGCAGAAACTCGATCACGTCCTTCGAGGCCGCCACGAAGCCGCCCGTGCTCGCCAGGGACTTGGAGAGGCTGCCGCAGATCACGTCGACCGCGTCGTTGAGTCCGAAGTGGTCGACCGTGCCGCGGCCCTGGCGGCCGAGGACGCCGAATCCGTGGGCGTCGTCCAAGACGATGAAGCAGCCGTGCTCCTCGGCGATCTCGTTGAGCTCCGGCAGCCGGGCGATGTGCCCCTCCATCGAGTAGACGCCCTCGATCACCAGCATCTTCGGGGCGGTCGGGTTCGCCGCGGCAATGACCTCCCTCAGGTCGTCGGGATTGTTGTGGGAGAAGCGTTCGACCGTGGCGTTCGAGAGGCGGATTCCGTCCCACAGGCAGGAATGGACGTTCTTGTCGGCGAGGATGACGTCGCCCTTCTGGGCGAAGGCGGCGACGCTCGAGAGGCAGGACAGGTAGCCGGCGGCGTGGATGTGGCACGCCTCGCGCCCCAGGAAGTCCGCGATCCTCTGCTCAAGCTCGACATGGTAGGTCCGTGAGCCGTTGGACGGCCGAGCCCCGGTCGTGCTCGTCCCCCATTTGACGAGCGCCGCCCGGCCCGCCTCGACCACCTTGGGATGGAAGGAAAGCCCCAGGTAGTCGTTGCTCGACAGCATGATCATCTCCTTGCCGTCCAGGTGTATGGTCGTCCCCTTCTGGGCATCCATCGCATGGTAGAACGGCGCGTAGCGCAGCCGCATCTTGGTCGAATAGTCCTCGCTGCAGCGCCCCAAGATGGGCTTCTTGTTCTTAAGGAATAACGTGATAGCCATGCGGGCCCGACGCTAAGAGCGACCTACAGGTTTGCAAATGCAAATGGGAGCGCCCACAGGCCCCCGACCATCAACGCATTCCAAATTTCTTATGCGTTACGGCGCAGGGTGCCCGTCCAGGCGAGAAGCTCGGTGGCGTAGTCCCCCCAGGACTTGAACCGGCGGCCCCTGGCCTCGCTCTCGAGCGTGGACCGTTCGGAGGGGGAGGCCAGCAGGCGGCCGAGGGCGGAGGCGATCTCGGCCGGCCCCGCGGCGCCGAGGCTCAGGCAGCCGCCGCCCCGGGCCACCTCGCCAAGGGCGCCCTCCGTCCGGCACAGGCAGGGTTTGCCGCGGGCCAGGCTTTCGGCGACCGGGAGCCCGAAGCCCTCCGCAATCGAGGGGTACACCGTGAAGGCGCATTGGCGGTACGCCGCCTCGAGGGCTTGGTCTGAGACCGGGCCGTCGTGGCGGACCGGCCTTCCCGACGCGCGCAGCCGCCTTAGCTTCTCAAGCGCCGCGGCGCCCGTCTCCGGGTTTGAGAGCCCGACTAGGCGAAGCTCGAAGGCCGCCCCGGCCGACCAGAGCGTCTCGCAGGCGTCGAGAAGCGCGGCGTGGTTCTTCCTTCCCTCGATGCTGCCGACGCAGAGGACGACCGGCACGCCGCCTGGCGGGGTCGCCCCGTCCTCGGCGGGCGCCGGGTCGATCCCGAGGGGCAGTGCGACCACCTGAGGGAGTCGGGTGGCGCCGAGCCAGCGCCAGTAGTCGAGCAGGCAGTCGCGGGACGCCTCCGAGACGGCGGCGATGCCGTCAAACTGCAGGAGCTCCTGCAGGTACGCGGGAAAGCGGGCGACGTTTAAGCGGGGCGTGAATTCGGGGTACTGGAGCGCGAGCGCGTCGTGAAAGAGCGCGACCCGGGCGCCCTCTGCCGCGGCGAAGAGGCCCGGGAGCGCCGCCGCGACCTCCGGCGAGAAGATCTCCGGGACGAGGACGCCGCCGGCGGAGCCCGGGGCGAGCGGGCTGGCCCGGCCCGAAAGCCGCCGCAGCCGGCCCGTGATTCGGGCGCGCAGGGGCCAGCGTGAGCCGCGCGCCCCTGCGGCGCAGGCGGCCGCGAGGTTACGCTCCTCCCACGGCTCAAGCGGGCGCCAGGCGGACTCGTGGGGGTCGAAACAGACGGACAGGGCCCTCCCCGCAAGCGCCCCGCGCAGCGAGCGCACGACGCGCTGGATCCCCGTGCGGGCCCGGGTGTGGCTCGTGTGGGTCAGGTCAAGGAGAAGCGGGGCGGGCACGGTTGGGGGTCAGGGCTTTGCGGCGCCGAAGTCCCGCCGCAATATGACGATGTCATGGACCTTTCCAACCTCGATCCAGCGCCCGGGCATCACCTTGCGGAGCACGTCAGACTGCTCGATCTCGTAGGGGAAGAGCACGGCGTAGAGCGGCCGGTTGGCCGCGCGGATGGCCGACTCGATCCTCCCGACGTTCTCCTTGGTCACCTCCTCCCAGCGCACGAACGTGAACGGCGTGTCGAAGTAGAGCGCCCCGGTCACCTGCGCCGCGAGGCATACGGCGTCCCCGGGCACGTGCCCCTGCATCCAGCCGCTCAGGTCGCGGTACCGGAGCTCCTCCCCCTTGATCGAGAACGGATGGAGCGAGCGGTCCGGCCACGCGAGGGCGAGCGCCGCCAGGGCGAGGCCGAGGGCGAGCGCCGCGGGCGCGCGGCCGGGGTCGGCCCACGCGGGCGCGCGGCCGAGGAGCGCACGGGCGACCAGGAGCGCCGCGGCCACGAGCGCGGGGGCGGCCGGCAGGAGGAACCGCAGGTACCACCAGGTCTCATGGGTGCACACGTACGCGGCATAGAAGCCCGCGTAGGCGAGGATCCATGTCGCCAGAAGCCAGCGGGTCCGCGGGCTCTCGCTCCCTAGCCACGGCAGCCCGAGGTCGAGCGCGACCAGCGGGGTGAAGAGGACGGGCAGCCAGCGCGCGTAGTGCAGGAGGGTCTCGGGGACGTACCGCGACCCGAAGTAAGCGCTCGCGTCGCCGTATCCGGTGACCGCAAGGCCGCCGTAGGCCGACAGGTCGTGCGCAACGAAGACCGCGGCGCCGGGCAGGCCCCCGAGGACGAGGAAGAGCCAGCGCCTGGGCGACACCCCGAGGACCACCGCGAGCGGCGCGAAGGCGAGGACGTTGGTCGGCCGAAGCAGGACATCGACCGCCACCGCGGCGCCGGCGCCAAGCGCCCATGCCGGCTTCTCGCGGCTTTTCAGGGCCGCGAGGACCGCCAGCGTCGTCCAGAGGAGGGACGGCACGTCGCTCATCGCCTGGAGCGACATGAAGAGGTAGAGCGGGCTTAGCGCCAGGATCGCGGCCCCGAGGACCGCCCATGGCCGCCCGAGCCCGAGCGCGCGCCCGAGCGCGTACATCGCCGCCAGGCCGGCGAGCGAATGCAGGAGGATCGCCGCGTCGCCGGCGTGCCGCCAGCCGGCGAGTGGCTCCATGGCGAGGATGAAGAGCGGGAGACCGACCGGGTAGGTGGGCACGAGGCCGTCGCCGTTCCATGCCGGCTTGAATCCCAGGGGCACATAGAGCATCGGGGTGTCGGCGAGCCGCGGGAGCCCGGGGATCGTGCGGATGCGCGCGTGCAGGTTACCCGCCGCCAGCAGGCGCGCGTGGTTCATGTAGCCCGAGGTGTCCGAGCCCCCCGGCAGCGCCGCCACGTGCGCGATCAGCATCGCCGTGTAGAGCGCCAGCGCGACCACCGCCGCCGCGACAGCCGCGCGCCTCGGCTCCACGTTGGGCGACGGTGTCGGGGCGGCGGGAAAATCCATACTTGCTTTGGATGGGCAGGGAGAGTGGTTTGTCGCCTTTTGGTGGTAAGACTCAAATCATTTCTCCGGGGAAGGGGCGCCGCGCTTCGGTGGGGCGCCTGCGCGCTTGCGGCCGGGGTCTTTGCCTGGAGCGTGGCGTTCTTCTACCTGCCGGGGCAGGGATTCACGTACATGATCCAGTTCGGGTCGAAGGAGAGCGCGCGCTACCTGCCCGAGCTGAAGGCGGTCAACCACTACGAGCGGGCCGACTCGCCCGGGTACGACTCCCAGTGGTACGCGCAGATCGCCATGCATCCGCATCTGCGGGATCCCGTGCTCGCCAAGGCGGTCGACAGCCTTCCGTACCGGGCGCGCCGGATCCTCTTTGTCTGGGGCGCGTGGGTCTTGGGCGGCGGGAACCCGGCGCGTGCGCTAAACGTCTACGCGGCGCAGAACATCGTGTGCTGGTTCATCCTGGCGGCGCTGCTCCTGCGCTGGCTTCCGCCGATCAGCTGGGGCAACTGCTTTCGATGGGCGGCCGTGCTCTATTCGTTCGGGCTGATCTTCAGCGTGGCGTTGGCGCTTCTGGACGGCCCGGCGCTCCTGCTGACAATGGTCGGCATGATGATGCTGGAGTGCGGCAGGCCCTGGAGCGGGGCCCTCGTCATGGGGCTTTGCGGGCTTGGCAAGGACACGAGCGTCCTCGGCGGCGCGGCGCTCAAGCCCCCGGAACCGCGCCGGCCGCGGACGTGGGCCCCGTGGCTCGCCCAGGTGGCGCTTGTGCTCCTTCCCCTTGCGGCATGGATGGTCTGCCTGCGGGTCTGGCTCGGCGCGGGCGACGACATCGGCCCGCGCAACTTCGCCCGGCCCTTCGCCGGTCTCGCGAACAAGCTTCAGGACACTCTTGCGGGCCTCGTCGCCGGGGGCTACCCGAGCCCCCAGGTCACGCGGCTCGACCTGCTGATCTTCATCGGGCTCCTCGCGCAATTCTTCTTCTTTGCCTTTAGGAGGCGCTGGCAGGAGCCCTGGTGGCGGGTGGGGGCGTCCTACGCCGTCTTGATGATATTCCTCGGGGACGCGGTTTGGGAAAGCTATCCCTCGGCCGCCGCGCGGGTGCTGCTCCCGATGACCGTCGCCTTCAACATCCTCGTGCCCCGCGGGAAGTGGTGGCCGATCCTCCTGGTGGTCGGCAACCTGGGCGTCCTCGCGTCCCCCGACCTCCTGAGACCGCCGGGCAGGGAGAGCTTCGTGGTCGAGGGCCCGAGGGCGCTCCTGATCAACCCCGCGGACCGGCACACCGTCGAGGCCGTGTTCGGGCCCAGCAACTGGTGGGGCCCCGAGAAGTCGCGCTGGGAGTTCTTCCGCTGGAGCCTGGGAGACAGCACAGTCGCGATCCGGAATCCCCAGTCCTTTGCGATCCTGGCGGACATCCGGTTCAAGCTCCGCTCGGTCGACGAGCGCGGCGCGTCGGTGACCTTGGGGGGCAAGGTCGTCTGGCAGGCCCACTTGAAGCCCGCCGAGGTTCTGCCCGGCGCCCTTCACGACGTGCTGCTTAAGCCGGGCGACACGGTCCTTCTCTTCCAGAGCGACCGGCCCCCCGCATACCCGGGCAACTTTGACCCGAGGAGACTCACCTTCCAGGTGCGCCACCTCGAGATCGACCTGAAGGAGCGCCGCTAAAGTCCCCCATGAACCTCTGGCAGGTCCGACGCCACTGGGACGCCCTCGCGAAGGACGACCCGTTCTTCGCGGTCCTCACGGAGGCCCGCAAGCAGGGAAACCGCTGGGCGATCTCCGAGTTCTTCGCGACCGGCGTCGAGGAGGTGGCCCGCGACCTGGAGCAGGTGCGCCGGTGCGACCCAAAGGTGAGGCTGCGCCGCGCGCTCGACTTCGGGTGCGGGGCCGGCCGCCTGACGCAGGCCCTGGCGCGCCACGTCGAGCGGGTGACCGGCGTCGACATCTCGGAGCGGATGGTGGCGCTCGCGCGCCAGCACTGCAGCGACGAGCGCGTCTGCTTCGTCCAGAACGTGCGGCCGGACCTGAAGGTGTTTGCCTGCCGGTCGTTCGACCTGGTCTACAGCCGCATCACCCTCCAGCACATCGCGCCCCGCTATACGCGCCGCTACCTGCGGGAGTTCATCCGGGTCCTGGGGGCGGGGGGCGTCATGTCCGTCCAGATCCCGGACCGGGTCCCGGCCGGGGACCCCCCGGACCGCCTCAGGTTCTCGTTCTGGCCCCCGACCCTGTGGATGCGGATCCGCCGGCACGTCCGCTACCATCACCCGGGCTGGTTTCCGGGAACCCCCAAGATGCAGATGTACGCGATCCCGAAGGACCAAGTGCTCGCGCTCCTGGCGGCCCTGGGCGCGGAGGTGCTCTCGGTTGAGAAGTGCGAGCACGGCGCCGTCGACAACTACGTCTACATCGCGCGCCGGCCCCCGGGCTGGGAGGAGTGACGCGGCCGGCCGCTGCCAGGAAATCCTGACACTTGCGCCCGTTGGTTCCCCCTGCGTCAGCCGCGGTGCCGCGATCGCGGAGCGGCAAGGTTGCCTGATGGGAAACGGAAATGCTTTGGCAATCTGAGCGCTGGAAATACCATGACGCCGGATGAAACCTAACGGCCGCTGGCGACTATGGCTCCTTGCGACAGCGCTCGGGGCCGCGATCGTCGGGGCCAAGGCCGCCATCGTCTCCCGTTTCGGCACGGACATGCCGTACATGGACCAGCTGGCGAAGGAGGGGGAGATGATCCTTGCGCCCTTTTACGAGGGGAGCCTTAGAGCCCATGACTTCTTCGTCCCCCACAGTGAGCACAGGATCGCGCCCACGCTCGGTTTGAGTCTGCTCCTCGCGGCTGCCGGAGGCCAGTGGGACGCGAGGGTGGAGTGCGTCGCGAGCGCATTGCTTAACGCCGCGATCCTCGTGGGAATCGCGGCGTTCGCGTGGCGCGAGTTCTCAGCAAAATCCGGGCTCTTCGTGGCTTGGTTTCTCGCGATTCTCGGCAGCATGCCCCTGGCGTGGGAGAACATCGTCGTCGGGTTCCAGTCCCAGTTCTATTTTCTGATCGGATTCTCCCTGGCCGCCATTTACGGCCTCCTGGCGCCCGGGGGTCCCCGAACGGGTCGGTGGTGGTGGGGCCTTGGCTGCGCGGGGCTCGCATCGGTGAGCATGGGCTCGGGCTTTTTCTGCGTCTTTCCCGTCGCGCTGGCTTCCAGTATCCGCCTGCTCACGCACCGGAACTGGCGATCAGCGGATTCGGTCACCCTCGGTGTTGCGGTGCTGCTCGCGGCCCTGGGCTGGTTTTTTCGCGCCGATGCGCCCTGGCACGCCGGGCTTCAGCCGAGAAACGCGGGGGAGTTCGCGCGCTTCATGCTGCGTTGCCTCGCCTGGCCGCGGCCCCAGTGGCCCTGGCTCGCCCTTTGGATTTGGCTTCCCTGGGTCGCATTTGCTGCGCGCGCCGTGTCCCGTCGCAGGATGGGCAGCAACCGGGATGAGATTGTCCTCGGATTCGGGGTCTGGGCCTTGCTGCAGGTGATTGCGGTTTCGCATTCCCGGGGCGTGGGCGGCGGAATTCCGGCAAATCGTTACGGGGATGTCTTCGCCATCGGCGTCGTCTCCAACCTCCTGATCCTCTTGTCCTATACCGGCGCCGGCCGCACTCGGCGCGTCCTGACCGCGGCATGGGCGGGCAGCGTGTTGGCGGCCGGGGCCCTTTCAGTCCTGCCGGTGTGGAAGACGGAGTTGCCGGGAATGGCCGCCCGTTTCCGGGAATGCGAGCGAAACGTGGGCGGATACGTCCGAACCGGCGATGCCCGGTTCCTGGAAAAGGGGGAGGTCCCGCTGCCATTCCGGGACTGGTTGCGCAAGATCCTGGACCGGCCCGCGGTGAGGAACCTGCTTCCGGCGAGTGTCCGGGCGCCTCTGCCGTTCGTCCCGGACCCCACGGGCACGCATGACTTTGTCCCAGGCAGCGGCTCGCCGGAGCCGGCGCCCCCCGATGCCCAAGCGTACTGGGGTTCGTACGGTCAGACGCGCCCGGCGGAGTTTCGCAGCATGCCGATCACTCCGACATCCTTTCATTTCTGGAAATTCGAGGTGGCCGGGCGGACCGGGGCCCCGAACGCCGCCCTGTGGCTCGAGACCCTGGGCGACCCGCCGGTGTCAAAGCAGGTGGTCCCGCCCCGCGAGCCTGAGGAGGGCTGGCGTTCGGCCTGGGTGAGAATACCGGACGGCGCTCCCTCGATCGTCGTTTATGCTCGCACAAAGGGACCTGCGGGCTGGCTTTCCTTCAGCGCGCCTGTGGAGGAGTCCACCCTTTCGGAGCTGGTCCGGCGTTTTGCACAGCAGGGTTTCTGGGTGTGGGCCGGCGGCATCGTCCTCTTGATTGCGGCCACGGTTGTCGTCGTTCAGCCCGCCGGCGGACGCTCAAACCGCACGTAGATTCGGATTTCATCCTTGTCAGGGTGGAGGCGCAGGAAACCTATGCGGTGCGGTTCACGCACCGGCCGAAGGGGTTCACGCGGGCGCTCGCCCAGCTATAGGTAGGCGAGCGTCTGGAGGCGCCGACGGTAGCGGGCCCCGATGACGGCGGGCGCAAATCGCTCCTCGATCGTGCGCCGCGCGGCTGCGCCCAGCTGCGCCGCCTCGGCGGGGTTGGACGCGACCCGCCTCATGAGTTCCGACGCGTGGCCCACGTCGGCCTGCGCCCACGTGGAACCCTTGGAATAGGGCCCGTGGTTCTCGGCCAGGGCCTCCAGGGTGTAGCGCACGGGGTACCCGTTCACGTGGTTCACGTACTCCGCGGTCGCCGACCAGTCGGTCGAAATGGCGGGCTTGCCGAGGTACATGCATTCGGCGATCGCCAGGCCGAACCCCTCGGAGCGGTGGAGCGAGACGAAGCAGTCGCAGGCGGCCTCGAGCGCGTAGACGTCGGCGCGCGAGAGCGTCTCGCTGATGATGACTGTCCCGGGAAGGTCCCGGACGGCGTCCCGAAGCGCCGCGAAGTCCGCGGCGTTGAGGTCCGCGTTCTGCACCTTGATCACCAGGGAGGCGTTCCCCGTGGCGAGGCCCGACCTGCGGAACGCCTCGATGACGGCGCCCGGATTCTTGCGCGCCGTGTAGGAGTTCAGGTCGAAGAGGCAGAGGAAGAGAAACCGGCCGGCGGGCAGGCCGAAGCGCGCGCGCAGGGACGCGGGGGTCCCTGCGGGGCGCTCGAAGCCGATCGCGTGCGGCATGGTGAGCACCGGGAGGACCGACTTGAGTGCCAGCGACTCCTTCACAAAGTTGCTCGGGCACCAGATTTCGTCGAAAAAGTCGAGGGACGACATCCAGGCGTCCGGGAAATCCGGGAGCTCCCACGCGAAATACCCGATGTTGTACTTGCCGTCCCTGAACTGCACGCCGTGGTGGTGGTCGATGTCGCGCGCGACGGGCGGGTCGATGTGAAACACATTCGCCCCGTAGGGGTTCGTATCCTCGAGCCGCCCCGAGTACGTGGTGTCGCCGAGGCGGTTGCGGCAGTTGAGCTTGAGGGGCACCAAGGCGATCGGAAGCGACACCGCGTCGGCGGCCCGCACCATGCAGCGGGCCGATTCCCCGATCCCCAAGTCGGCCGAGAGGAACCCGACGACATTCAACCCGGTGCGCAGGTGGGCGCGGCCGAAGTCGGCGCAGTAGGGGCTCTCCCGCTTCGAGAAATCGTAGATCCGCTCTCCCGCGCCCGACTCGACCGTGAGGAGCCGCACCTGCCGGTTCTTGTTCTGGGCGCGGAAGCGCTGGATCGGCCCGAAGCGGGTCACCCGCCCGAGCCACGCCAGGGCGTTCGTGAAGCCGCACCCGTGGAGCCGCAGCGTCACGACGGAGCCCTTCTGGGCGGACACGGGCTCGAGTGCCAGGCGCGCCTCCCACGGGCCGGGACCAGCCGCGCGGATCTCGGCGACGCTCTTCCCGTCCAAGAGCACCTCGAGGACCGGGAAGGCCCTTTCCGGGCCGCGCGCCTGCGGATGGGCGAGGAACTCGCCCTTCAGGACAATGCAGGAGATGTCCGCCACCGGGGGCAGGTGGATAAAGGCGCTCTCGCGCAGCCAGGCCGAGCGGATCGAGAACTCGTCAAAGTACAGCCCCGAGTAGCGGGTGAAGCGCCGGGCGAAGGCGCCGCCGTACGGGCGGGTGTGGGGGAGCGTGGACATGCCTAATGGGAGAACATTTCACGCCACCGGGCGAGCTCGAGATCGATGGCGGCGTTGGCGGGGGCGAGCGAGACGTCGGGCGGCCGGACCTTGGCGTGGAGCAGGTAGAGGCCCGCCCGCACCGCCGCCGCCCGATCCTCGATGTCCCGCGGCTCGACAATAAGCCTCCAGAAGTACTCGTGGGCCTCCGGGCGGTGGTAGGCGTTGGCCACGGCCACGGCAAGGGGGTCCCGCCATTGCCGCACGAGCCTCCAGGTGTTCTCCTCGTCGCGGCGCTTGCGCCCGGGCGACGAGCTCACGTGGTGGAGGACCCTGCTGCGCAGGGCGACGACGTTCACGAGGCCCGCCTGCCGGGCGCGCAGGCAGAGGTCCACGTCCTCGCAGCCGTTAAAATAGGCCTCGTCAAAGCCGCCCAGCCGGCGCCAGGTCGCGGCCCGGACGAGGACGCAGGCCCCCGTGACAGCGAAGGCCCTGCGGCGGGGCCGAAGGAGGACGGACAGCGGGTGGGGGAGCCGGCGGTCGTGCTCGGGCTTGCCCTTCTCGTTAACGAAGATCCCGGCGTGGTCGACCGCGCCCAAGGCTGCGTCGATCTGCACGTTGCCCACGAGGCCCGCCCGCCAGCCGAGGAGCCGCAGCGCCCAGAGCATGGGCGCAAGCCAGCCGCGGCCAAGCACCAGGTCGTTGTTGAGGAGCGCGAGGATCCGGCCCCTCGCCACCGATGCGCCGCGGTTCGTCGCGGCGCCAAAGCCCATGTTCCGGTCGTTCAGGAGGACGCGGTAGGGTTCGCCCAGGGCGGCGATCCACTCGCGGGTCCCGTCGGTGCTGCCGTCGTCGACCAGGATCACCTCGTAGCTAAAGCCGCCGGGGATCGACTCGCGCAGGCTCGCGAGCATGGCCTGCGTGCGGCCAAGGCAGTTGAACAGCGGCGTGATGACGCTCAGGCGCGGCGTGCCGGAACTCCTCGGTGACACGGGTTCCGGCCTCCTATTGCCCGGAGAGAAGCCCGCGCAGGTAGTGGGCGTAGCTCGACCTGCCGAGCTTCGCGATGTTCGCCTCGAACTGGGCGGTGTCGATCCAGCCCTGGCGCCACGCGATCTCCTCGAGGCAGGCGATCTTCAGGCCCTGGCGGTTCTCGAT
This sequence comes from Opitutaceae bacterium, assembly GCA_003164715.1. Lineage (GTDB taxonomy): Bacteria > Verrucomicrobiota > Verrucomicrobiia > Opitutales > Opitutaceae > Palsa-1447. The sequence goes on from PLTZ01000054.1 coordinate 14,269, forward strand.
GACGTGGACAAACTGCGCGGCCTCAAGCAGCGAGTCGTGCGTCCCGGTGTCGAGCCAGGCCGTCCCGCGCCCGAGGACCTCGACGTGCAGGCTGCCGGCCGCGAGGTACAGGAGGTTTAAGTCGGTGATCTCGAGCTCGCCGCGCTTGGAGGGCTTCAGGCTGCGCGCGAGCGACACGACCTGCGCGTCGTAGAAATAGATCCCCGGGACGGCGACGCTCGACTTCGGCTCTGCGGGCTTCTCCTCGAGCGAGATCACGCGGCCGTCGGCGGCGAACTCGACGACGCCGTAGGCCGAGGGGTTGGAGACGTGGTAGCCGAAGATCGTCGCGCCCTTTGAGCGCGCGTCGGCCGCGGCGAACCTGGCCGGCAGGTCGTGCCCGTAGAACAGGTTGTCGCCGAGGATGAGTGCACTCGGGGCGCCCCCGATGAAGTCGGCGCCGATGATGAACGCCTGGGCAAGGCCCTCGGGACTCGGCTGCGCCGCGTAGTCGATCCGCATGCCGAGCTGGGCGCCGTCGCCTAGGAGGCGCTGAAACAGCGGAAGATCCTGCGGGGTCGAGATAAGGAGCACCTCGCGGATCCTGGCCAGCATCAGCGCGGACAGCGGGTAGTACACCATCGGCTTGTCGTACACCGGCATGAGCTGCTTGCTGACGGCGATCGTGAGCGGGTAGAGCCGGGTTCCGGAGCCGCCTGCTAGAATGATCCCTTTGCGATTCATATTGGGGAGATTGACGGGGTTCAGGCCGTCTTGCCGAGCCTTTCGCGCGCATACCGCTTGGCCGTGACCTCGTCGCACCACGCGCGGTTCGCCAGGTACCAGTCGACGGTTTTCGAGAGGCCGGACTCGAACGACTCCTGCGGGCGCCACCCAAGCTCCCGTTCGAGCTTCGAGCAGTCGATCGCGTACCGGCGGTCGTGGCCCGGCCGGTCGGCGACGAATTCGATCTGCGAGGCATAGGGCCTTCGGTCCTTGCGCGGGGACCGCGCGTCGAGGAGCGCGCAGATGAGCCGCACCGCGTCCACGTTGGCCGTCTGGTTCATGCCCCCGACGTTGTAGGTCTCGCCGGGGCGGCCGCGCCCGAGGACCAGATCGATCGCCCGGCAGTGGTCCTCGACGTAGAGCCAGTCGCGGATCTGCCGGCCGTCGCCATAGACCGGGAGCGGCCGGCCCTCGAGCGCGTTCAGGATCACCAGCGGGAAGAGCTTCTCCGGGAAGTGATACGGACCGTAGTTGTTCGAGCAGTTGGTGGTAAGGGTCGGCAGGCCGAAGGTGTGGCGGTAGGCCCGCACGAGGTGGTCGCTCGCGGCCTTCGAGGCGGCGTACGGGGAGTTGGGCGCGAACGCGGTCTCCTCGGTGAACGCGGGCGCCGAAGGGGACAGGGTCCCGTAGACCTCGTCCGTCGAGACGTGCTGGAAGCGGAACGCCCCCCGGCGGGGCTTCGGCAGGCCGCACCAGTGGCGCCGGGCGGCCTCCAGCAGGCGCAGCGTGCCGACGACGTTCGTCTGCACGAAGGGCTCGGGGGAGTCGATCGACCGGTCGACGTGGCTTTCGGCGGCGAAGTTGACGACGCAGTCCACCGCATGCTCGGAAAGGAGCCGCGCGACGAGCGGCGCGTCGCCAATGTCCCCGTGGACGAAGAGGTACCGGGGATCACCCGCGACCCGCTCGAGGTTCGCGGGGTTGCCGGCGTACGTGAGCTTGTCCAGGTTGACCATGCGGGCGACGGCGGCGCCCCGTTCCGCGAGCAGGTGCCGGATGAAGTTGCTCCCGATGAACCCGCAGCCTCCGGTGACAAGGACATTCATTGCGCTTAGGCGGCCCTCTTCCAGGCCTTCAAGTCGCGCTCGATCGCCTCGTGCACGGGGGAGAGGCGGATCCCGACCCCGGCCAGCTTGGAGGGGTCGAGGACGCAGTTCGAGCGGGGCGTCCTCGCCGCCGCGCTCATGAACTCCTCCTCGCTGGCGAAAAAGGAGAACTCCTTGGCGCAGACCCCCGAGCGTCGGATCAGCTCCACCACCTCGCGGGTTGTCACCTTGCCCGGGTTCGTGACATTGTAGGTCCCGAAGGGCACGCGCTTCGCCCAGCAGTCCAAGGTGGCCTCCGCGAACTCATCGAGCTCCGAGATCGAGTTGGTCACGTCGAGGAGCTTCGCGTAGCGCATGAGCTTTGTCAGATAGTTGCGCGGGTTGTCGACACGCTCGAACGGGATCCTCAGGCGCCAGACGAAGAGGTTGGGATGGCCAGCCAGGACCTCCTCGCCGAGCCCCTTCGTCCCGCTGTAGAACGAGCAGCGTTTCGCCCGGAACGTGAAGTTGGGCTCGTCAATCTCCGTGAAGCCCGCCGCGCCGGGACCGTCCCCGCTGAAGATGCACCCCGAGGAGACGTGGCCCCAGGGAACCCCCGCGGCCTCGCACGCCTGCGCGACAAGCCCGGGGAGCACGGCATTGCCGAGAAGGCACTCCGCCTTGTCCAGCTCGCAGGCGTCCACGTTGGGCTTCCCCGTGTAGCCCGCCGCGTTGATGAGAAACTCGGGGCGGTCCTTTAGCAGCGCGTCGCGCAGCGTGTCCGGGCGGGTGTAGTCGACCTCCGAACGGCGCAGGCTGCAGAAGGCGATGGCCCTGCGTCTGAAGAGCGCCTGATAGGCCTGTCCGACATATCCCGAGCCTCCGAGTAGATAAATCATTGAGAGTGGAACGGGTAAGCCAATCGATCGGGCGGGGGGAAACAAGGGTTTTTGAACGCTCCCGACAGCGATTCAGACCGTCCTTGAGGCTATGGACGCCAGGATCGCGGTCAATCCGGCGCAGTTTGCAGCCAGCGCCGCCCATGACAGGCCGGAGCGAATCCTCGGGAACCCGCCATGCAGGGCCTCCTGCCACGCGGCGGCGAGCCCCAAGACGACCGGTGGGAGGTAGCGCCCGGCAAGGCCCGGGACATGCTGCGCTCCCACCGTCCCGAAGGAGACCCAGAGCGCCAGGGCAACAAGGAAGAGAACGGCGAAGGATTGAAGGGCCAACGCAGCGGCCCACTTCCAGTCGGCGGCCTCCCTCCAGGATCCGCAGGTCACGAGGCCGGCTAGGACAACAAAGGAAAGCCATGAGAGAGGCCTGTAAAGCCCGGGCGGGATCCATCCGCCGACGTCGCAGAACATGTGCGGCCACTGTGGGGCGAGGTCGTTCGCCAGAAGAAGATTCCGGAAGGGTTCGATGAACCGTCGAGGGTCGCCGATGAACCAGGCCTTCTGAGCGGCAAGCGGCGGGTGGTCCGGCTTGAACCAGCGGGCCACGTCGACATTCATGTTCGCGCGGTTCCAGGCATACCACGCCCCAGCCGCGCACAGGAAATACGCGCAGAGGCAGCCGAACCTGGCGCGCCGCGAGCCAAAGTGCCTCTCCGGTATCAGCGCGATGCAGGCGAGCAAAGCGACGGCGGTGGGCTTCAGAAGGACCGTAACGAGTCCCGCCGAAAGGACGACGGCGAGATCCACCGCGGACGCCCGTGCCGCTTGCGCGCGAAGGCGCCATGCGCTCGCCATCAGGAGGAGCGGCGCGGCGAAGTTGATCCCGTCCGCGCTCACGGAGGCCGCCTGGATCACGCTCAGGGGAAATGTGGCGACGATCAGTGCGCCCCAGTGGAAGTGCGGTAGGAGCTCAAGCGCGGCGACGACGAAGGCGATGTATCCGGCGAGGTTGCACAGACAGGCTGCCCTGTGTGCCGAAAGGGGCGACGGTGTCACCCAAGCCGCAATTCGCATGCCGGCGGCCTGGAGCGCGTAGTTAGCCGGGCTGTAGATCGCGGTGTTGGTAAACTCCACCCGCGTGGTGCCGGAGTCCTTCAGCGATCTGGCGGCGAGCGCCGACCAACCCTGGAGCGTGCCAAAATCGTGGCCGTCCCAGTAGGACCTCCAGAGCGTGTTCACGAAGTCGACATGGCTCCGGGGGAGGGTGCCGCCCACCGCGGTTTCCGAATAGTACTCCGGCCGCATCCGGCCCTCCGACACCTGCAGGGCCCTGAAATAGTGGCTCGGGCCGTCGAATGTGGCGGCGGGCGGGACCAGGAAGACCGCCGGGATCCCAAAGAGGGCGCCCACCAGGAGGGCGAGGCGGGATTCGAGGCGCAGCCGGACGCTCATTGCCGAGCAGGGGGTCAACGCCGCCGGTAATCCCCCCGGCTAAAGTACTTCTCGAGCCAGACGTAAAGGCAGATGAACAGGTAGCGGCTGCCCATCTCCTTGATCTTGAGCTTGGGTTCCCCGTGGCGCCGGTTGCGCCACGAGATCGGGACGATGGTCCACGTGTAGCCGCGGACGATGGCCTTGAGCGGCAGCTCGACCGTGAGGTTAAAGTGCGGCGCGATAAAGGGCCGGCAGCCGTCGATCACGGTGCGCCGGTAGGCCTTGAACGCGTTCGTGGTGTCGTTGAGCGGGATGTGGAACATCACCCGGATGAAGAGGTTCGCCAGGCGGTTGACGAAGAGCTTCACGCCCGGGTAGTCCGTCACGTCGCCGCGGCGCAGGAACCGGCTGCCAAAGACGCACTCGTGCCCCTCGCAGAGCAGGCGCCAGTACTTGACCGCGTCCGAGGGAAGGTCCGATGCGTCGGCCATCATGATGACCACCGCGTCGCCCTTCAGGTGGCCGAACCCGTGCGTGATGGCGCGCCCGAACCCATGGGGCCCCGGGTTCTGCACGGAGACGAGCGTCGGGATCTCGCTCGTGAGCTCCTGCAGGACCCGCCAGGTCTGGTCGCGGCTGCCGTCGTCCACGACGATGATCTCGTGGGGCACGCGCTCGCGGGTGAACTCGGCGTAGAGGTCGCGCAGCGTGGAGGGCAGCGATTCCTCCTCGTCGCGCGCGGGAACGACGACCGAGAACAGATTCAGGCTCATCAGAGCGGCGCCGACAGCTCGAGCCAGTCCGGGTGGGTGCCGGCGTGCGCGGCGATCTCCTCCAGGATGGCAACCGCGGGCGTCTTTGGCCTCCATCCCCAGACGCGCTCGGCCTTCGCCGGATCGAGGACGATCCACGGGAGGTCAAAGGGCCGCGAGCCGGGATCCGCGGCGACGGGGTGGGCGCCGAACCGGTCGTCGCACCATGCGGTCAGCTGCCGGAGCGACATCGCTGAGGCGGCCCCGCCGCCCACGTTTACAATCCGGTCGCCGTCCGCGACCTTCGGTGCGGCCATCTGCGCCGAAAGGAGCGGGACGAGGTCGTTCGGGTGGAGGCAGTCGCGCACCTGGCGGCCCTTGCCCCCGAATCCGATGTACCGCAGGGGCCTGCGGCGCAGGTGGCTGTTGATCCAGTAGCTAAAGATCCCCTGGTCGGGCCTGCCGAACTGCCCGGCGCCGGCGAGGATGCCGCAGCGGTTGACAAACACCGGCAGGCCGAAGGCCTGGCCGTATTCGAGAGCAAGCGCCTCGCTCGCGAGCTTGGTCGCCCCGTAGAGGGACACGGGGGCCGCGGTCGGGAAGGCCTCGGAGAGCCCCTGGGGGCCCATTCCGGGCGGAAGCAGCGCGCCTGCAGGCTCGAAGGCGCCGTCCTTGACATGGACCGGCAGCGCCGCCAGGGGGGCGATGCTGTAGACGCGGCTTGAGCTAAGGAGGATGAACCCCGCGCCGTGGCGCTTGCAATACTCGAGGAGGTTCAGGGTCCCCAGCAGGTTGTGCTCGACCACCTGCCGGGAGCTCGAGCTCCCGTCGACGCCGGCCATCACGCTCGGGTTGGCGGCCGCGTCAATCACCCAGTCGGCCGGCGCAAGGGCGTCGACGTCGCTCTGGGACCGGACGTCCCCGTGCACGAGGCCTATGCCGAGGCGCTTGAGCTCCGCGCGGTTGGCCTCGCTCCCGGGCCGGATGAAGTTGTCCAGGCCGCGGATCTGGTGCGCCGCGCCCTGGGCCGCGAGCGCACGGGCGATCGTGCTTCCCGCAAAGCCGCAGATTCCGGAAATCAGGATGCGCACGCCCGTGTCGACCTCAGTTGTCAGGCGGGGGGGGCGTTCCGGAGGCGGCCTTTTGCTTCGCCTCCTGGTAGGCCTTGCGTTGCTGAATGCCTATCTCGAGAAGGTCGCTGACGAGCATCCGCGCCTCGCGCTGTTCCTGGGCCGGCGACCCGACGGCCTCCGCTCGGGCCGCCGCGATCGGCGGGGCGGGGGGTGGGGCCGGGCGGGTGGCCAGCAGCTGCTCGGCCGTGGGGGCCGTCGCGGCCAGGGCCTTGCGCATGGAGAGCTCCTTGCGAGCGCCCGCGACCAAGACGACCGCGGTGTCGTTCAGGGGGTCGAAGCTGATCACCTTGACGCCGTCGACGTCGCCCCCGACCGGGATCCAGCGGGTGTGCTTGGCCTGCCGCTCAAAAATGCAGACGGAGACATCGCTGCCCTCGACCGTCGAGCCCGCAAGCTCATAGGCCTCGGCGGGCGCGCCAGCCGCCCCGAGGCTGGCGGATCCCTTGGGCGCAAAGGGCGAGTTCGCGACGAGGGTCTCCTGGCCCGACGCCAGCAAGGCGAGACCGAGCGCGGCGGCGCCCGCGACGGCGAGGCGCCGGGGCAGCCTCTGGAAACGGGTCAGGTCATGAATCATCAGTGCTTAAAGACGCTAGGGGATTGGTCCGGCTACGTCAAACTCGCGGTCTCCTCTTCCAGGACTCGACAATCTGGCGGACGGTTTCCGCCAGCGACTGCGTAATGTCCCAGGATGGAAAATGCTGACGCATTTTCCTCAAGTCGGAGTAGTAGCAGATATGGTCGCCGATCCGGTTCTCCTCGACGTAGGAATACACCTGCGCCTTGCCCGAGAGGGACTCGGCCAGCGTGAAGGCCTCGAGGATCGACGTGCTGTTCGCCTTGCCGCCCCCCAGGTTGTAGACCTCGCCCCGCTTCGGGGCCGCGACGAACGCCGCCACGAACCGGGCGACGTCCAGCGAGTGGATATTGTCCCGCACCTGCTTGCCCTTGTAGCCGAAGATCCGGTATTCGCGGCCCTCGAGGTTGCACTTGACCAGGTAGCTGAGGAAACCGTGGAGCTCGACCCCGGAGTGGTTGGGTCCCGTGAGGCACCCCCCGCGCAGGGCGCAGGTCGGCATGCCGAAATAGCGGCCGTACTCCTGCACCATGACATCGGCTGCGACCTTCGAGGCCCCGAAGAGCGAGTGGGTCGACTGGTCGATCGGGAAGGTCTCGGGGATGCCCTCCGCGTAGGCCGGGTCGGCGTAGTCCCAGCGCGTCGCAAGCTCCCTCATCGCGATCCGGTTCGGTGCGTCGCCGTAGACCTTGTTCGTGCTCAGGTACACGAAGGGCGACTCCGGGCAGGCGCGGCGCGCGGCCTCCAGGAGGTTCATTGTTCCGACGGCGTTCGTGTCGAAGTCGTCGAACGGGATCGCCGCCGCCCGGTCGTGGCTCGGCTGAGCCGCGGCGTGCACGATCGCGGCGGGTTTCAGCGACGCGACGAGGGCGAGGACGCCCGCGCGGTCGCGGATGTCGAGCTCGTGGTGCGTGAAGTGGCCCAGCTCGCGGACGAGGCGCTCCTGGTTCCAGCGCGTGTCGCCCTGCGGCCCGAAGAAGACCGCCCTCTGATTGTTGTCGATCCCATGCACCGCATACCCGAGTTCGCGCGCGAAGTACGCGCACACTTCGGAACCGATGAGTCCCGAGGATCCGGTTACAAGGAGTGTCTTAGGCATCGCGGGCCACTATGCAGGGAAATCCCAGGGGTTGGAAGCGGTACTTTGCCGGCGCTACGATCCAGGAGTAGGTGTCACGGCCTCGAGCCTGCCCGGACGGTGCGCCCTCATTGCAGACCGGAACGATGACCGTGACGGCGCCGGTGGCGGTCAGTGGCCTTGGGATAGAAGTTTCTGGCGATCATCATCTTCGGCTGGTCTAAACTTTGGCTCCATGGTAAGCCCAGTAAATGGATGCTTCCGCGTCTCCGTCAATCCGCTCGAGCGGCCCGCGGTGGAGCCTCCCTCGGGTCCTGGAGACGCTCGCGCTCACCCTGGTGGTCACCTCGACCCTCGTCAGCATTCCCCTGCCGCCGGGCACTAGCGTCGACGCCTCGTGGCAGGAGATGCTGATCCACGCCCGCGCGCGAGGGATGCAGTTTGGCAGGGATATCGTCTTCACCTGGGGCCCATGGGGCTACGTCTGGGCGAACTACCATTTGGGCGCCGCGGGCGCCGCGCGCCTCCTCGCCTGGAAGATTGCGGCAAGCGCCGGGGTCGCCCTGGCGCTTGTGCTCCTTACCCGCTCCCTCGCGCCGTGGAGGAGGTGGGCGTTCGCGGCCGTGTTCATGGCGTTCAACTGGCTCTTTCAGGATGTCGCCTTCTTCGACCTGATCGTGCTGGTCGGCATCGCCGGGCTCATGCCGCGCGGGGCGCCCCTCTGGCAGCTGGCCGCCTGGGCGTGCGTGCTCGGATTCCTCGCTCAGATCAAGTTCACCTACCAGATGCTGACGGCTGCCGCGGTGCTCGCCGCGGTGGCCTGCCTGGCGGGCCGGCGCTCGTGGCGCGGGGCCGCCACGGTCGCGGTCGCCTACTCCCTCTCCGCGGCCGCGGCCTGGGTGGGCGCCGGGCAGAACCTCGCGAACTTTTGGGACTACCTGCGCGGCAGCCTCGAGATCGCCGGCGGCTACGCCGACGCGATGGGGGTCGACGAGCCCCTTTGGGTCTTCCTCTGCGGCGCGGCGCTGGCGGCGGCCTGCGCGGCGTTTGCCTGGACGGCATGGCGCAAGATCCCCGAGCGTGGGTACGGGCGGTGCGCGAGCGCGTTTCTGGCTTTTTCGATGTTCCTCATGTGGAAGGAGGGGTTCACCCGTGCGGACGGCCACGTCATGGGGTTCTTCGCCTTCATCCTCACGCTCCTGGCCGCCGTCCCGAGCCTCCTCTTCCCCGGGCGGCGGTGGCACCCGTTCGAGGCCTCGGCGCTCCTCTGCCTCGTCGGGATGGCGGCCGCCGACTCAGTGATGCTCCTGCGCGCACCCCGCATCGCGTGGGAGCGGATGTATGGGGGCGGGGCCATGGTCCTTAAGCTTAGTTCGCTCCCGGGGGAGTGGCAGCGCTCCCTTGACGAGGCCGCGGCGTCGGCGGCCCTGCCGGCCATCTCGGCGGCGGTGGGTAGCGGGACCGTGGACGTCTACAACTGCCTCACGGCGGCGGCGATCCTGAACGGGATGAACCTTGCCCCAAGGCCGGTCTTCCAGGGCTACTCGGCGTACACGCCGCGCCTCGAGCGGCTGAACCTCCGGTTTTACCAGTCCGCTCGCGCCCCGGACTTCCTCATGTGGGGCGCCGAGCAGCTGGATTGGCGCTACCCCGGCCAGGACGACGCGATGCTGATCGCGGCGCTTCCGACCCACTACGCGCCGCTTTTTTCCGAGGGCAGGTTCTGGCTCCTGAAGCGGACGTCCGCCCTTTCGGGGGCGGAGCCCGCGCGCCGCCTGATTTTCAACGCGAGGGTGCGCCTCTCCGACGAGGTCGTGCTGCCGCCCCAGCGCGACCAGGCGATCTGGCTGCGGGCGGACGCGGTGCCGAACGCGCTCGGACGGGCCCGGGCGCTGCTTTACAAGCCCGCGAGGATCGACCTGGTCACCACGGATGACGAGGGCCAGCGCAGGTCGTGGAGGCTCATCCCCAGGACCGCCCGCGACGGGCTTGTGCTTGTCCCCACGCTCGCGGAAGGAAGCGACATGGCGCTCTTCCTTCGCGGGGAGGCGAGCTCGTGGGTCAAGTCGTTCCATTTCGAGGCGCCGGGCAGCCAGGGCGAGTTCTGGAGGTACGTGGACGTGGGCGTGTTCGGCATGCCCGGGATACCGCTTAAGCCCGTGTTTCGAGCCGGGCCCCTGGTGCGGCTTGGAATTCTGGATCGGGCCCCGATCTCGGTCTCCTCCACGGTCTCGACCGAAATCATCGACGTAGGCAAGGGCAAGGCGCTCCAGCTGCACGCGGAGGGCGAGCTGGTCCTGGGGGTTCCCCCCGGGGCCTCGCGCCTCACCTTCGGCTATGGCATCCGCGAGGGCGCGTACACGGGCTCCGGCCACACGGACGGGGTGGATTTCGAGGTGGACGCGGTGTGGGCCTCGGGCCGGCGGGAGCGCCTCTGGGAGCGGTACCTTGACCCGGTCACGCGTGCTGAGGACCGGGGCACCCAGCAGCTCGACCTGGCGCTTCCCGGCGATGCGCCGCTACGCCTCATCCTGCACACCGGCGCGGGGCCCAGGAACGACAACCGGTGGGACTGGTCGTACGTGTGCTCGCTGCGGATGCTGGCGGAGGGGGCCCCATGAGCACCGGTGCCACAGACCGGCCTGCGGGTGCTCGAGGAGCCCTTGAGCGCTGGATCCTGATCGCGACCGGGTTGGCCGCCCTGGCTCCCTATGTTGCCTATCACGGCTTCTTCGCGCGCCTCTACTGGTTCGGCGATGAGTTCGATCTCTTGGACCAGATTGACCGGCTCGGCTTCTGGAAATGGATGTGGCTTGTCTTCGCCGAGAACTTCGTCCCGCTCTTCAAGCTCCTTTGGGGCGGCGGGGCGCTCCTCTTCGGGGGATCGTACGCGGTGATGGTGGCCTTGGTCTGGCTGACCCACGCCTTGAACGTGATGCTGCTCGGACGGCTGATGCGCACCTGCGGGTTCGCCTGGGCGGCCGTCCTTTCGGCGCAGGCGGTCTTTGCGCTCACCCCGGCCAACATGGAGACCCTGGCCTGGACCGTGCAGTGGTCGGCGGTGCTGTCCGCGACGTTCATGCTGCTGGCGCTCGACTCCTTCCTGCGCTCGCCCTACGGACGCGCGCCGATCGGGTGGGGCGCGGCGAGTGCCCTGTCCTTCTCGCGGGGGGTCCTCACGGGAGCGCTCTTGGCGGCCGCGAGCCTTTGGGGAGGGGAGGGGGCGCCGCGCCGAAGCTTTTTCGGGCGGGCCGCCTGGGCGCTCGCCTATCTTTCGCCCGCCTTGATCGTCGGCGTGCTGATCACGCGGATGGCGACTGGCAATCACCAGCACATGGCCGGCCACGGGGCCGAGGCGGCCGTGTTCGGCCTGTGGTACTACTGCCTAAACCCGGCGTATCTCGTCCTCTCGGTCGACTCGTGGGGCTGGCGCACCGTCGCGCTCCTTGGCCTCTGCAAGGCCGCGCTTGTCGCGTGGGCGGTCCTGCGCAGCCGGGGGCGGCTGCGCCTACTCGTCGTGCTCATGGTGGCGTTCGATCTCGGGAACGCGGTCCTGCTGGGCATCGGGCGCTACCACACGGGGCTTTTGGCAACGGTCGGCTCAAGGTACCAGTACGCCTCGCTCCTTGGAATCGCGCCGGCCGCGGGCTTCTGGCTCGCGTGGCATTGGGAGAGGCTCCCGGTCTCTGCCGCGGCTCGCCGGCTCTCCTTCGCCGTCGTCCTCGCGCTCGCGGCCTATTGCATGTGCCGGCAATGGTCGGCGGGCCTGGACGTCTTCACGGCGACCCGCGGGTCGGATTCGCGCCGCCTCCTGCTGGTCGACAAGGACCCGTCCCCGAACTCCGTGCCGGGCATCCCTTTTCTGCCGATGGATCGGGCGAAGGCCCTGATCGCAAAGTACGACCTGCATTAGCCCGGCTTGCGCCCGGTGGCCGCGATCAGCTGGTTCGGAAGGTCGCGCACGCGCACGTCCTCAAACCCCGCCTTCCTCAGGTAGGCGCCGAGCTCCTCGCGGGTCGAGGCCATGCTGATGTGCGCCGGCCGCCGGTCGACCGGGTACCGGGCGCCCTCGGTGAAGACCTTCCAGCCGTGCTCGGAGTCCAGCGGGAAATTGTCAAAGTAGCAGCGCCCGCCGGGCCGCAGGACCCGGAAGGCCTCCTCGACGTACCGGTAGCGGTCCCATTCGAAGAGGTGCATGAAGACGATCGTGCAGTAGACCAGGTCGAAGGCGTCCCGCGGGAACTCCTGCAGGCCGACCGTCGCAAGCTCGACAAGGGTCGTGTTCGGGCGCTCCGAGAGCCGGGCGGCCGCGTGCGCCAGCATCCCTCCGGAAATGTCCGCCCCGAACCAGTGCAGGCATTCCTTGCTGAGCGGCTTTCCCACCCGGGCGATGCCGCAGCCGATCTCTAGTACCACGTCGTTCGGCCCAAGGCCCACGGTCTCCCTCAGGGTGCCGATGAAGCTCTGGGCCGTCAGCTCGAGCTTCGCCTCGTCCATGTGGCCCGCGACCGCGAGGGAGGCGACGTCGGGATCCTGCGACTGGAGGTTCCAGACCTTCTTGTACTCCGAGCGATCGCCGAGGGTCGACGTGCTCTCGGACCAGCGCTGGTTGGCGTCGGAGGAGGTCATGGCCCCTTGGGCTCGCACCAGATCGACGTCCGCATGATCCACCGCCACTCGGAGCCCTCGAGCTGGGCCTCGAGGCTGAGCCGGTGCCTTCCCGGGGGCGTCTCGAATCGGATCTCAAAACCCGGGCGGGGGTTTGCCGGCTGGGCGCCGTACCTTGCGATGACCTCTGGCTCCTCCAGACCGTGACGCCCGACGAAGGTCCTAGCGTCGACGACGGCGCGGACGGACGTGACCTGCCTGCCATCCTCGGGGAAGGCCCAGCCCCGGAGCGTGAACGCGTCCTCGTGGTAGATGCGGAACGGGGACGTGTGGAGGTAGTAGGTGAAGACTGCGCCCTCGACTTCGGCGCCGGCCGGGGCGCCGGCGGCGGCCCCGCGTGAGAAAAGGCGCGCGACTATGCGCAGCGGCGCCGTGAGCTTCCATGACCAGGAGTCCCAGAGCCCTCCGAGCTGGGCCTCGACGGCCGCCCTGCGCTCGCCCTCGGCCTCGAGCTTGCGCACGAGGTATTCAATGTCGGCGGACGCCTCCTGTCCGCGCTTGATGAGCGCCACGCGCTCCTCGCGCAGCGTGTGCAGGTAGGTGTTGCGCTCGCCGCGGTCCAGGAACTCCTGCACCATGTTGGCCCGGAACTCGGCCTCGCGCCTCTTGACTTGGTCGAGCTCGGCCTGGAGGGCGGCGGCCCGCGGGTTGGGTTCTTCGGGCTTCGGGTTCAAGGCAGGTGGGCCATCCAGGCTTTGGTCGCGCGGGAGAGGTACGCCGGGGAGAAGTCCTCGCCGACGAGGGTGAGGTTGGGATTGTACGCGGGGTCGTTCATCAGCAGCGAGCCCCAGGTGTTCATCATATAGTCGATCTCCGACTGGAAGCGCGCCTTCTTTTCCGGGGTGTCCTCGACGCCGCGCGTGGCGGATTCGTGGTGGTAGAACTCCGCATGGGGGGTCCAGAGGTTGCGGTAGCCCGCGGCCAGCAGCTTGCAGCACAGGTCCACGTCGTTAAAGGCGATCGGCAGCTCCTTCTCGTTTAACCCGCCGACCTCGAGGAACCTGTCCTTGCGGATCACCAGGCAGGCCGCCGTTACGGCGCTGTAGTTCTGCACAAGGCGCAGCCGGTTCTTCTGCCCGTGGTCGCCCCGCGGGAACTCCTTGAAGGGATGCCCGGCGACGCCGCCTAGGCCGAGGACTACGCCAGCGTGCTGGACCGTGTTCAGGGGATAGTAGAGCATCGCCCCCACGGCGCCGATCCCCGGACGCACGGCCTGGCTCACCATCTCGCTCAGCCAGTCGGAGTTGATGACCTCGATGTCGTTGTTGAGTAGCCCGATCACCTCGCCTCGGGCCTCCCTCACCGCAAAGTTGTTGATCGCGGAATAGTTGAACGGCTCCCCGTAGCGGACCACCCGGACCCTCGGGTCGGAGCCCCCGGCCGCCTCCGCAAAGAAGGCGATCGTCTCGGGGTCGTCCGAGTTGTTGTCGACAACGAGGACTTCGAAATTGGGGTAGTCGGTCTTGTCGAGGATGCTCCGGAGCGCCTGCCGGACGAACTTCACCGCGTTTCGGGTCGGGATGATGAGCGAGACGAGCGGGGCGGGCGAGGGCAGGGGATAGCGAATCCTCCAGTGGTCGCCGGGCACGGGCAGGAGCTCCACCTTCTCCCCCACGCGCCTGAAATGGTCCTCGAGCGCTATCCGGGCGGCGTCGACGGGGTAGCTCTTCTCCGCCAGCTGGAGCGCGGTCGAACCCGGGACGGCCCTCCAGTGGTAGAGGAGCTTCGGGATGTGGCGGATCGTGGCCGCCGGGATGCGCTCAACCGTTCTAAGGACGAGGTCCCAGTCCTGGCTTCCCTCATAGCCCTTGCGGAAGCCACCGAGCCCGCGGATCAGCTCGGTGCGGTACACGGTCAGGTGGGAGATGTAGTTCTGGCCGAGGGCGAGGTCGGGGTTCCAGTCGGGCTTAAAGTACGGGTCGAACCGCCGGTCCTCCATGTCGATCTTGTCCTCGTCCGAATAGATGAGCTGCGCGTCCGGGTGGAGGTCGAACTCGGCCGCGACCTCGTAGAGGGCGGTCGGGGAGAGCACGTCGTCGTGGTCGAACAGGGCGACCAGCTCGCCGCTTGCGAGCTCGAGCGCCGTGTTCGTGGCCTCGCAGATGTGGCCGTTTGAGGGCCGGTAGGCCACCTTGATCCTCGGCTCCTTCGAGGCGTAGCGCTCGATCACCTCGCGGACATGGGGAAGGGTCGAGGCATCGTCCGCGATGCACAGCTCCCAGTGGGGATAGACCTGGTCCATGACGGACTGTATCGTCTTGGCGAGGAGGCCCTCGGCCGGGTCGTACACCGGCATGACCACCGAGATCACCGGCCGCGTCCGGAACGCCTCGATGTGGCCGCGGATAGCCCTCAAGTCGGCCTCGTCGAGCGCCTCGTGCTGCTCGCACCATTTCTCATAGTCGCTCTGCTCGGTCGGGTCGCCGGCCTTCCCGACGTGCACCATCTTCTGGAAGAGGGGGCTCCAGCCGTCGTCGTGCTGCACCTCGACAAGCAGCAGGTGGTCGCCGAGTGCCGTCGGGATGTCGACCTTGATGCCGCTGTACTCGGACTGCTTCATCCCGGTCGACGCCAGGACATCGAGGCGCTTCGAGCCGTAGATGCCCACGGTGGTCCTGCCCGCGAACTGCGCGCGGATCCCGCGAATCGGCGCCCCGGAATTTTCGTAGCACCAGCCGAGGAGCAGGAGCTTGTTCGAGGCCGTGCTCCAGGAGCGCGGGTGGTCGACATTGAAGGTGTAATGGTAGGACCGGCGCGGCGCCTCGGCCTCGGGCGGCGGGGTAGCGGGCGCGGGGCTGGCCGGCGGCTCCGGCGCGACCCGCGCGACCGGGGCGGGCGCCGAAACCGGCGCCGGGCGGGAACGCCCCGCAATCCGCCGCCAGAGGCGCTCAAAGTCGCGCAGCGGCGCCGAAAGCTTGTAGGCGCGTGACTGGATGATGGATTTAAGCCGCTCCTCGCGGGCCCTGAGTTCGGTGTCCATATCGAGAATCCGCGCCACCAGGCGCCGATGCTCCTCGGAGGCGGCCCGCGCGGCCGCCTGCGCCTCAGCCGAGCGCGCGGCCGCGGCCACCGCCGCCTGCTCCCGCTCGACCCTCGCGAGCTTCTCGATGCCGCCGATCCTGGCCTCGAGGTTAAGGATGTGCCTGTCGGAGAGCTTCTTCTGGAGCTTCAGATGACGATCCTGGTGCTCGATCTTCTCCTCGAGGTTGCGCGCGTGCTGGCTCGTTAGGTCGCGCTGGAGTTCCAGGTGGCGCACGGTCTCCTCAAGCTGCAGCCGCACCGCGTCCCTCGCCGCGGTGGCGCTCGACTGCCGCTCATCCTCGATCCTGACAATGTCAGCCAGGCACGCCGCGAGCGCCGCCAGGTCCGCCGCCGCGGCGTTGCGGTCCTTGAGCGGCGCGAAGGCGTCGGCCAGCTCGTAGGCCGCGGCGGTCAGGTCGGAGCCGTTCGTCGTCCGGATGACCTCCCAGCAGCGCTTCGGTGGCCGGGCTGCGGCCTCGTGGTAGACCTTCAGGAGCGCCGCTGTGTTGCGCTCGAGGTCGAAGTGCTTCCGCGCAAACGCCGCGCCCTTCTCGCCAAGCGAGGCGGCGAGCGCCGCGTCGCCAAAGACCCGCTCGCAGCAGTCGGCGATGTCGTCGGGGGTTCCGCTGGACAGGAAGATCGCCTCCTCGCCGTCGCGCATCCCGAGTGCGATGTTGGTCGGGGGAAGGACGACCGGACGGCCGGACGCGAGGTATTCCGGCAGCTTTGACGGCAGGCGGTAGTCGTTAAAGGGGCCGGGGCGCCCCGGCTGCACGAGGACGTCGGCCAGGGCGAGGAGCCGCGGGAGCCGGGCCTTGGCGATGAACCCGAGGTCGGTCACGTGTGCCTTGAGCTCCGGGGTCAGGCTTTCCTGGAACTGCGGCCGGTTAAAGCCCGTGCGGACCAAGCGGGTGGGGGTGCCCCTCTGGTTAAGGGTCCGGACGGCTTCGTAGAGTTCCAGCATCTCCGGCTCGTTTGCGAACGTGTTGCTGCCGGTGAAGACGACCACCTTTTCGCCTTCCTTAAGGCCGAGCTCCCTGCGAAGCGCCGGGTCGGCGGTGGCGGGCCGCAGGTACAGCGGATCGACACCGGGCTCCAGGACGGAGAAGGGCACGCCGGCCGGGACAAACTCCCTCAGGCTGTGGACGATGACCGTCGCGGCGTCGGCCAGGCGAAGGAACGTCCGGTGCCGCAGGGGGTGCGGCAGCCGGTCGGACATGACCGCGTCCAGGTCGCCGAACCCCATCGACCTGAGCTCCATGATGGGCCGCTTCGCATATCCGGAGATCAGGTATTCCTCGTTGTCCTCGAGGTGTACGACCAGCCGGGCGCTCGTCGCGGCGACCCTCTGGTAGGAGACGACAAACTTGCGGACGAACTCCCGCGGCGTCCAGGCGTGGATGACATCGGCCGTCCGCCCGTCGGGGAAGAAGGCGGGGCGCTCGAGGAGCTCGTTATAGAGGGCGGCCGTGAACGCCGGACTAGGGACAGCCGACAGGCTGTCCATCCCGGAGGGGACCGCCACGACGCACGCGTGTCCCCGGGCGGACAGCGCGCGCGCGAATCCGCCGATGTGGTTCAGGCTGTTGGTGGTGAAATCGCCGTAGTTGACGAAGAGGATGTTCACCGTGGGGGAGCCGGGCGCCGGGAATCAGTAGGGCTTGAGCGTGCTGGCGGCGTCGCCGACGGCCGCTGACTTCGGCATCGGGAGGTTGTCAAAGCCCCCGGCGAACCGCATCACGACCGCGTCCCAGGGCGTGGCCCCGCGCTGCGAGCGGTTCGGGGTAAGGCTCCATTCCATGATGGCGGTCGCCATGATACACGGGTCGGCGATGGGGAGCTCGGCGAAGGTGTCCCTCCTGGCCTCGAGCGGGGCCTCAGTCGAATCCATGCGCCCGCGGAACTCGGCCTGCGCCGCGTCGTCGGCGCCCGGCGTGCCCGCAGGCGCGTACGCCTTGCGGGCGGCCTCGGCCTTCGTGAGCTCGCCCGCCTCCGCGTAGAGCTCGATCGCCTTGAGTGCGCACGCGCGCCTGAGCGGCTCCGCCAGGTCGCGGCTTCGCGCATAGGCGGCCACCGCGTCCAGCCGGCCGGCGTCGGCCAGGCGCGTGAGGTAGGCCTCGTGCGCTTTCACGGGCGCATCCGCCTCGGGGGCGATCCCCTGGGACGCCGCATAGACGGCGAGGAGGGGGGCGGCCGCCTGCTCGTCTCCGCCGAAGATCTGGCGCGCCGCGGCGCGGATATCGTCCCTGAGCGCGGTGTTCTGGACGGCCAGGTGGACGGTTTGGATCGTGGGCCGGGCGGCGCCGTGGAGGCGCTCCATCCGCTCGATCAGCATCTGCCGCTCGACCACGGCGGCGAGCGCCGCCGCTCGGACGGCGCCTGTCGGGTGGTCGGCGACGAACGTGAACAGGTCGGCGCGCGGCTTGCCCTGGAGCGCGAGGGCCTCGGCTTGGATCGCGTCGAATCCGGCGGCCGCCTTATCCTCGGGCGTGGCGCCCGCGGAGAGCTTGCGCACCATGTCCTCGGCCCCGTAGATCGCCGCGATCCTGAAGATGCTGCGCAGCAAGAGCGGCCGGTGGACGTCCAGCACGGGGAAGCGCAGCGCCTCGTTCCACCTTTGCCGGCGGGCAAGGACCTCGAGAATGTTGGCGAGCGCCTCGTCGCGCTTCGCGTCGTTTCGGGTCTCGTCCCTTCCGTACAGGAAGATGGCGCAGTTGACGTCGTCGAAGGCGCCGATGCGCTTGAGCTCAAGGTTGTAGAGCACCCGCTCCCTGAAGTAGTCGAGCGCGTAGGGCCCGAGCTTGAGTTCGCCCCGGGCCATGGACCGGGCCGTCGGCGAGTCGGCGTAGACGCGCCGGATCCGGTCGACGTTCGACTGGGCCCGCTTCCAGTAGAACTGCAGGTAGGCGTAGGAGTAGTTCCCCTCGGCCATGTTGCTGACATAGGCGTTCGCCTCGGCGTAGAGGCGGGCGGCCTCGGCGTTGCCCGCCTCGGGGCTCGAACCGTCCAGGTTGGCCGCCCCGACGGGCCTAAGGAGGACCGGCGCCAGGGCGAGGAGGCTCAGCAGTCGAAAACGGGTGGACATAAGTGAACGGGCGGACCCTCACACTTGCAGGTGTCCGCCCGGAAGGTAAATGACGAAGTGGGTGCGTCAGAGCTTGTAACCGCAATCCGCAGCGTCCTTTGCGAACATCTTGACCGTGTCGAGCGAGAGTTCAGTGAGGTCCATGCCGAACATCTTCGCCGCCTTCCCGAGGATGTCGTGGGGAACCGTGATGATCGCGCAGCCGCACTCCTCGGCCTGGAAGATGTTGAGGACCTCGCGGGTGCTGGCCCAGAGCAGCTCTGCCTTGGCGTGGCCGTAGAGAAGGGCGCCGCAGGCGCGCATGAGCGGGACGGGATCGACGCCTGTGTCCGCAATCCGCCCCGCGAACACCGAAACGACCGACGGGACCGCGGGGTTAAGCGCCTCGGCGACGCCCGCCACCTGCCTTAGCGTCAGGATCGCCGTGACGTTCAGCTTAACCCCCTGCGTCGTGAGCTCCTTGATGAGGGGCAGCGAGGACTCGCCGCGCGAGTTGGTGATCGGGATCTTGGTGTAGACGTTCTTGCCGAGGGCGGAGATCTTGAGCGCCTGGCGCTTCATGTCGGTGAAGTCGTCCGTGAAGACCTCGAGCGAGATCGGCTTGGCGGTCACGGTATGCAGGATGTCCTTGGCGAAGGCCTCGTAGTCCTTGATCCCGGCCTTCTTCATCAGGCTCGGGTTCGTCGTCAGGCCCTTGATGTAGGGCTTGGAATAAAGGTCGAGGATGCCCGCCTTGTCGGCGCCGTCGGCGTAGAGCTGAATCTTGAGGTCATTAAGGGATTTCATGGGTACAGTATAGAGACAATTGAGGTCACCGTTTGCCCCCCCGCAAGGAGATTAAAATCTTCAGGCGTGCGCGGCCGCTGCCCGGTCCGCCAGGATAACGGCCACCGCCTCGTGGAGCGTGCCCACGGTGAAGTCCGGATTTGTAAAATGTTCATCACTATAGCCGTAGTCGATGAAGACGGTCCGGACGCCCGCGCGCTTGCCGCATTCGACGTCGCGCCACCGGTCGCCGATCATCCACGACCGGGAAAGGTCGAGACCGAGGGCCGCGGCCGCGTCCAGAAGCATGCCTGGGCCGGGTTTGCGCCTCGGGGAATCCTCGCCGAGGCCCGGATCGTAGCTCACCTCGACACGCTCGATTTCCGGGATCCGCTCGAGGAGCCGCTCATGCATCGACTCGATGACCTCCTGCGCGACCAGGCCGCGGCCGACATCGGGCTGGTTCGTGGCCACCACGAGCGCGAAGCCGGCCGCCTTGAGGGCGCGGCATTCGGCGGCGGCGCCCTCGACGAGCCGAAAATCCTCCAGCCGCTCCGGCGCATACGGTTTACCGTCCCGAACGAGCTGGACGTTCAGGACCCCGTCGCGGTCCAGGAAGACTGCGGGCCTAAGCGCCATCCGCTTACGGCTTGGCGGTGACCGACTCCCACTTCGTCTGGTTCACCTTCAGGTCGGGATGTGATACAAACAGGTGCCAGACAATGGCTTGAAATGCCTCGCTGTGCGGCGTGACGTTGTTGGGGTTCACGGTCGGCACGATGACGCACGCGTCGGCGACCTTGGCGGTGTAGCCGCCGTCCTTGCCCACGATCCCGATGATCCGCGCGCCGACCTGCTTTGCGAGCTGGAGCGCGGCGACGAGGTTCGGCGAGACGTTCTTCTCCACGTTGCCGCCGCCTACCGACAGGATGAAGAGGCAGTCCTTGCTGTTGAGCTTGCTCACCCTCAGCCACTCGACAAACACGCTGGCCCATCCCTCGTCGTTGGTGCGCGCCGTGAGCTCCGAGACATTGTCCGTCGGGGCATAGGTCTCGATCCCCGCGATCTTGCGAAAGTCGTTCACCGCGTGCGAGGCGTTGGCGGCGCTGCCCCCCACGCCAAGCATGAAGAGCCGCCCGCCATGCTCCCTCACGGCGCGCAGTTCGGCGACGCACTTATCGCAGTCGGCCGGATTAAGCTTCGCCACGATTTCGGCCGTTTCTTTCAGGTGCTGTGCTGAGTACGACATGGGGGTCAGGATGCAAATGGCGGTCCCAAATGCGAGGCGGCAATGGGGGGCTACGTGGATTTCTTAAGCAGGCTGTCGAGCTCGCGCAGGCCGGCGTGCGACCCGACCTCGTAAAACCGCTCCCTAATCTCGAGGCCGGCAAGTTCTCCGCGGCCAAGGAGGGCGCGCTGGACGTCCGAGAGGTCCACGACCTCGTTGCGCGCGAAGCCGTCGAACGCCTGGCTCCGGAACACGCCGAGGCCGTAGTCGATGTGCCGCATGGCGGGGAGCCTGTTCTTCTTGTCGTACGCCCGGATGGCGCCCGCTTCAAACCAGACGTTGCTTGAGTCGAAGCGCCCGCTGTTCTCAAAGACAGTCATCATCCCGAGCTTGCCGGAAGCGAGGAAGGCGCGGCCGACGGCGAGGTAGTCGATCGGCAGGTAGCTGTCGCCGTACAGGACGTAGAAGGCGTCCCCGAGCGCCGGCAGCGCCTTGATGAGCGCCCCGCCGGTCCCGAGGAGCTTCGGCCCGTCGAAGGAGTACGCGATCTCGACCCCCCAGCGCG
The DNA here is from genome assembly GCA_003164715.1 of Opitutaceae bacterium. Classification (GTDB taxonomy): domain Bacteria; phylum Verrucomicrobiota; class Verrucomicrobiia; order Opitutales; family Opitutaceae; genus Palsa-1447. The sequence goes on from PLTZ01000054.1 coordinate 35,258, forward strand.
AGCCGTCGCCGTAGCGCTCGACGATCTTCTCGCCCAGGTAGCCGACGCACAGCACCAGGCGCCTGAGGCCGGACTTCTTCAGGAGTCGGATCTGGTGCGTGAAGAACGGCTCGCCGGCGACGTCGACCAGGAGCTTGGGGAGGGTCTCGGTGATCGGCTTGAGGCGGGTGGCGAGCCCCCCCGCGAGGATGGCGACCGGAAGCTCCGCGGGACTTGGCATCGGTCGGGGGCCGTTAGATCAGTTCTGGGCGACAACCTTGGTGCCCTCGAAATCGAACCGGAACCGGACCTCCTGGAGGCCCTTCTCCCGCATCGCGTGCCGCAGGCGCTTCTTGTCACCGGCATAGAACATCAGGAATCCGCCGCCGCCCGCCCCGATCAGCTTCCCGCCAAGGGCCCCGTTGGCCATCGCGGCGTCGTACCACTCGTTGATGCGGGCGTTGCTCATCCCTGAGCTCCTCTGCTTCTTGCGCTGCCAGTGCACGTCCATGAGCGCGGCAAACTCCTCGAGCTTGCCCTGCTCGAGGCAGTCGAGCGACTTGTAGCCGAGCTCCTTGGTGAAGTGCAGGTTGTCGAGCATCGACGAATCATGGGCCTTCGAGCGGTCGTTCTGGTCTTTGAGAATCACGGACGCGCTGCGCGAGTATCCGGTGAAGAAGAGCAGCAGGTTGTCCTCGAGGTTGTAGAGCGTCTCCTCCGAGATCTGGCACGGCTTGAACTCGACCCGCCCGTCCTTGTGGAAGGTGAACGCGGTGATCCCGCCCACGGCGGCAATGTACTGGTCCTGCTTGCCGATCGGCTCGCCCAGGCGGTTGATCTCGATGTCGCAGGCCTGCTCGGCCAGCTCGGCCGGCGAGATCAGGCTCTTCTTGTGCGCGTGGAGCGCCTTCAGAAGCGCCGTCGTGAAGCTTCCCGAGGAGCCGAGCCCCGTGCCACCGGGAATGTCGGCCATCGACGTCAGCTCGATGTGCGGGTCGGTGACGCCGGTCAGCTTCAAGGCCTCGCGGACGATCGGGTGCTCGATCTGGTCGACCGACGTGACGCGCTCAAGCTTCGAGTACTTTACGATGATCTCCTCCTGGAAGGTGGTGTGCTTGGTGATGTACACATACTTGTCGATGGCCGCGGCGACGAGGAAGCCGCCGTGCTCGCTGTAGTAGCTCTTCAGGTCGGTGCCGCCGCCGCCCAGGGAGACGCGCAGCGGTGAACGTGTGATGATCATGGGATGGGGTAGCCGCTTTTCTTGTAGATTGCCTCGACTATTTCGAGCGTCTTCACGCCTTCCCGCAAGCCCGGCGATGGCGTGCGGCCAAGCCGGACGTCCTCGACAAAGGCGAGCGTCTCCGCCGCCCAGGAATCGTCCCCGGCGGCAAACTCCCAGGTCTGGGTCTCCGGTGGGCCCATCTGGGGAAGCATCTTGTAGTAGGTCAGGCGCTCGGTGCCGTAGCTGCCGCCCAGGCCGTCCACGGCGAGCTTCCCGTCGCGCCCATAGATCTCGAGGGAGAACAGGTTCTTCCACTCCGTGCAGCTCACCTGCAGCCATGCGGTCTGGCCGCCCGCCGTCCGCAGGCAGAGGAACGCGTTGTCGTCCACTTTCATGTCCCAGAAGAACGTCGCCGCATGGCCCTCCACCGTCGGGAAATCGCCGAGGAACCAGGACGCCAGGTCGATAAGGTGCACGCCCTGGTCGATCAATTCGCCGCCGCCCGAGAGCTTCGGATCCGCGCGCCATTCGCGGTCGTAACCCTTGCGCCCCCCGTGGCCGTAGCGCCCGCGCAGGAACATGAGGGGCCCGAGGACCCCGGAGTCCACGATCTCGCGGGCCTTCGCAAGGCCGGGATGATACCTGTGGTTGTAGCCGATCCGCACCCGGACGCCGTGCGCCGCGGCCGGGCCCTCCAGGCTTCGGAGTTCGCCGGGGCCGAGGGCGCCCGGCTTCTCGATGAGCACGTGCTTGCCGGCGCGGATGGCGGCGAGCGCGATCGGGGCAAGCGATGCGTTGAGGGTCGCGACGATGACCGCATCGACCTCGGCGTGCGCGACGACCGTCTCAAAATCGGCCGCGGGTTCGCAGGCCGCCGCGAGGCCGGAGACGGCCGCGGCCCGGGCCGGATCCAGGTCGCAGGCGAACCGGAGCCGGACGCCGGGGACCTTGGCAAGGGCCACCGCCCGCTTCCTGCCGATCAGTCCGCAGCCGACGATGGCGAAGGACAGCGGCTTATTGGCGGGCGTGGGAGCGTTCATGCAAGATGCCTTCGCAGGGGAGGGGGCTCCACGCAAGTGAAGAATATGCCCCGGCGCTGCGTACCCGCGCGCCAGCGCGGGCACGAAGGGAAGGACAGCGACGAGGGACATCAACACGGGCTTGTCACTGGCGCCGCGAGCCGATTCTTCTCATATGCATGGCAGCCCTTCTTCCAAGGCTTTTGCGCTACGCCGCCGTGGGCGGCCTGGTGATGGTCGTGTTCAGCGGGCTGAACTGGCTGCTGGGGCGCCATTTTGGGAAGGATGTCTCGTTCCTGCTGGCGTACCCGCCGGCGGTCGCGCTGCATTTCTGGCTGAACAAGACGTGGACGTTTGGCTGCGAGCGGACGGACGCCGCCCGTCAGGTCTCGGAGTACGTTGTGATGGTCGCCGTCACCTTTGCGATCCAGGCCGCGGTCTTCAAGGCGCTGACGGTGTTCACAGGCCTCCCCGGATGGGCCGCGGCCGCGGCGGCAAACGCGGCCCAGATGGCGATCACCTTCCTCGCGATGCAATTCAGGATTTTCAGGAACGCGCCTGAGCTCTGATGGCAAGACGCTGGCTCGCTGGCATTCTGACGGTCTCGTTTGCCCTGAGGATCTGGCTCGCCGCGGGAGGCGGCCAGGGCTTCTGGCCCGACGAGTCGCGCTACGGGTCGGCCCGGGCGGCCGCCTTCGACCTGACGCACGGAAGGTTCAGGGACGCGCTTGAGGCCCTCTTCGGACACGCCGACCATGTTCTTTTCCGTCCCGCGGCCCTGCCCGCGGCCCTGCTCGACTCATGGGCCGGCGGGGCGCATCCGGCCCTTGTCTGGGCCTATTTCGCCCTCTTCTCGGTTGGGATAATCTTCCTTATTTGGGCGGTAGCCCTGAGGGTGGGCGCCTCTGAGTCCGAGGCCCTATGGGCTGCCTTCCTGGCAGCCGCGGCCGCCAGTCTCTTCAGTTACTCGAGGTTCTATCTTCCCTACGACGTTGCGCTGTTTGGGCTCATGGCGGCCCTGTGGGTGGCCCTGGGCCGGGGCACACCGGGTAACTCGATACTGACGGGCGCCGTTGCAGGACTTGGGTTCCTGACGTACAACGGCTATTGGCTGCTCTGCGGGACGGTGCTCCTCCTGTACACGGCTCTCGGCGACGGAGGCCCGAGGAAGGCGGTGATGCGGGGCGGCTTCGCGGCGCTGGGCCTCGCGCTCACCGTGTCGCTTGTCGTCGCCGCGGGAGGCGCCTTGTCGGGGGGCGTGCTGTCGGCCTACAGGGCGCTAGCCGGCAGCGTGAAGCAGGGGGATTTCCACATAGGCTACCGGGTAATCACGGAATACCTTTGGTTCACGGAACGGGGGTTGGCCATTCTCGGCGTGGCCGCGCTCGCCTTCGCCGTCGCCACCGGCTCGCTAAGCCTGCGGGGCGGCCGGCTGCGGTGGTGGATGGGGGGCCTGGCGCTGGTGGTCGGCGGGCTCGTCTTCTTCTCTGACGTCGTGCCGGTCTTCATGGTTTACGGCAGGCTCACCCGGGCGGCGGTCCCCTTTGCCTGCCTGGGGGCGGCACAGGGAATCACGCTCTTCCTGGAGCGGCGCCGCTTCAGGAGGCTTTGGTCGGCGGGCCTGGCCTTGCTGGTGGCGCTCCTCGCGGCCTACAATTTCGCGGCGCCGCTCCGGCAGGTGTTCCCGTCCGATTTTTCCCTGATGTCCGAGAAGGAGATAAGGCGGGACTCCGGCAACGCGTACAGTTTCTACCTCGTGCTATTTGCGGAGCCCTTGTGGGGCAAGCCGCTCCACTACGACCTGCCGCCTCACGAGGACCTTCTCGTCCGTGCGAACCCGATGGCCTATCGGCCCTACCAATACGAGGGATACTCCGCCGCCCAGCGTGAGGAGCTCAACCGCCTCGATGTTTCGATGCGACTGGTCCGTTTCGATGCGCGCCTCAAGCGCTACGACCGGGACCTGGACGGCTACCCGGGCCCCGTGCGGATCACGGTGACCTTCCGCCCCGTCGACGCTTCAGGCACCGAGCCCCTCGTGGTCTGCGGAACCCGGGATGCGGCCGACACGGTTTTTGTCAGATACGTGGATTCCAGGCATATCGCCTTCGGCCTGGACCATTGGGGCACGCCTCTGCTCCTCTCGGAGCCTCTGGAGGTGGACTTCGCGAAGCCCCACGAGCTTGTGGTCTCGGCGGGATCGCTCCTGCCACCGCCCGCAAGCGCCTTCTACGGGGCGTCACCGGCATGGCGGGGACTGCGCGACCGCTTCGTTGTCATCATGGACGGCCGCGTGGCGGTCTCGACGCACGCTGACTTCTATCCCTGCACACCCGAGGACATCCTTTTTGGGGCCAACTTGGTTGGCGGCTCGACAGCCGTGACCCGCTTCTCCGGCGCGGTTTCGGCCTTCTCCAGGGCTTCGATTGAGGACATCGCCGCCGCGGTCCCATCGGCGGCCGCTGCAAGGATCGTGCGCGAGCGGCCCGCCGATTGGGCGGGTGCCATGGGACCGCTGCGCCTGCGGTTCCGGCTTCGCCCGCCCGGGCCGGGTTTCTTTGCGAGCCAACCTCTGCTCGGCATTGGGGGGCCAAACTCGAGCGACATGCTTTATGTTGAACAGGGTGCGGGAGGGGGTTTTCGGATCGGCTACGATAGCCGCGGCCGCGCCCTGCTGCTCTCCGAGCCGATGTCCCCTTCAGCGAGCGGTTGGGAAAGCATGGATGTCTGGATTGGCTCCCTGCTTCCCGCTTCCGGCGCCCCCGTCTTCTCGCGTTTCAAGGGGCTCGAGAGGATGCGCAGCATGATTGACATTCGGGTGAACGGAGAGCCGGCGCTGCTCGCAGAGAGGCCGTTTGCGCCTGTCAACCCCAAGTGGATCGCGCTCGGCGAGAACACCATCGCCTGCTCCCTTTGCGGCGTGCATTTCCAGGGCGACATGCCTTCCGTGCGCGCGATAGGGCCGGAAAACCTGCCGGCATTCGGGACGCGTCTGGGCGAGATGCTGGACAACCCGGACGACGCATGGTGCGGGCACACCGGCCCGCTAAGGCTCAGGGTCCGATTCCCAACCGGTCTGGCGGGCGAGACCGAGCCGCTGCTCGTGTCGGGCTCCACAGGAGCCGGGGATGCCCTGTCCGTCCGTTATGACGACGACAGCCACCTGCGGTTCCTCTTTGAGCACTCGCGAGGCGAGGCGGTTGTGTCGGAACCCGTGACGATCCGGCCCGGTGAAATGAACGAGGTCCTCCTGAGCACCGGGGCGCTCATGCCTCCTGAGGGGGCGCGGCTTTACGAGGACTCGCCCGACCTTCTCAGGCTTCGCGCCCTCGCCGAGGTTGCCGTGAACGGCCGGCCCGTCCTTCTGGCGTGGCAGGCGCCGCATCCCTGCGACGCCCGGCAGGTGGAGCTTGGAGCGAACAATATCGGGGTCGGCGCATCGGGGCCGCGCTTTCACGGGGAGATTGGCGCGCTCTCGATCGCCCGGCCGGCGGACGCCTTCGAGCAGGGGGCCCTCGACCCCCGCTTGGCGAGGCCGGGATGGGAGGGCTACCCGGGCCCCTTGCGGCTCAAGTTTTCCGTGCGCGAGGAAAGGCCTGGACTAGGACAGCCCATCATCACCACGGGCGTTCCGGGTGGCGGGGACTTCATCTTCCTCGACTTCGGGACCGACGGGCTTGCCCGCATCGTGCTCGATCACTGGGGCTCGGCGCCGGTGCGATCGGCCGGATTCACGCTGCCGCCCGGGGGATGGCATGAACTCACCATGAGCTTTGGTGGGCTCTTTCCGCCGCCGCAGTGCGCTCTGTACGAACGCCAGCCCGAGCTTCTGAAGCTGCGCTCGATACTGGTCATCCTCGTGGACGGGCGCCGGGTTCTGTCATCAGCCGAACCGAGCCACCTGACGCCTGCGGCGCGGATAATCCTCGGGGCCAATCTGATCGGGGGCTCCAGCACCGGGCCTCTTTTCGGGGGAAGCATCACCGAGGTTGAGCAGGCGCCGCTCGAGACCGTGAGGCCTTAGCGCGCACGCGGTCCAAAAATCCTCGCCAAACCTGGCGGTAGACGGGTTACAGTGGCCGGAATGGTCGGTTTCCTCGCTCTCCTTGGGGTTCCGCTGCTTGCGGGCCTCGGTGCCTGTCTTTGGCCCCACCGCAAGTCGCCGGCCGAGCGCAGGGAGATCACCTCAGTCTTCGTCCTCCTGCTTGCTGTCGGCCTCTTCATCGCCGGGCCCTTCCTCACGACCTCCGGCATAGGAACGGGCGAGGCCATCAATTACAGCCTGAGCACGGCGGACTTCGCCACCCAGGCGAGGGCCGGGGTGTACCCGCCGCTGGTCGGTCAGAGCGAGTACGCCTTCAACGGGCGGATTCATCCCTTAAGGACCGCCCCCTACATCGGGCACCTGGCCGGGCTGATCGATCTCCTCACCGGACGCAGGCTTAACTTCTGGGCGATCCAGAACCTGGAACTCTCCGCAAGCCTGATCGCCGCGGTCTTCAGCATGTACGTATGCCTGCGCAGGGCCACCCCGGCGTCCCGTTACACGGCGGCCGTCCTGGCGGCGTGCTACGGGCTGGCTCCCGGGGTTCTCTCGGTCGTGTACGCCATGGACCTTTACATGACCGCCATGACGCTCCCGTGGGTCCCTGTGGTCCTGTGCGGGGCGATCGGCCTGCAGAAGCGGTGCGGCTTTGAGGAGGTCGCGCTCCTGGCGATCGGCCTGGGAGTTTCCTGGGAGGCGCATCCCCCCGTTGCGTTCTGGCTTACGATCGTCAGCGCGCTCGTGCTGCTTCCCCCAATCCTCGCCGGGCGGATTCGCGGCCGGCAGTGGCTGTACCTGGCCGCGGGGGCCGTCTTCTGCGGGTGCATTGCCGCCTTTGGATTCATGTCGGCCCTGACCGTGAGGAACTACGGTCAGATCACGGAGGTCTCGAGCGTCGAGCTACTCCTCGGCGAGGTCAGGAAGGTCTTCGCGGACTCCCTGCGCCCGGTGAGCCCGACTGCGAACAGGCTGGGGGACTTCCAGCTCGGGTACCTTTACTGGGCCTTCCTCGCGCTGGCATGCGCCGGGGCGCTCGCGCGGCGAAGGCCGCTCCCGCTCTGGCTAACGCTCATCACCGGGGTGCTGCTCCTGCTGACGACGCCGGTGCCGTTCCTGACCGAATGGATATGGAAGCATGCGCCGACGATCACGGTGACGCTTACCAACCAGTGGCCGATGCAGCGGCTTTACCTGGTCGCCACCGCGCTCATCCTATTCGCGCTTGCGTCCGTCTATCCGCGAATCGGGCCGATCCCGAAGCAGGCGCGCGACGTCGCGCTTCTCGCCATCCTGGCCGCGGCCGCATGGACCGGGTTCGAGGCCTACCGCTTCGTGGGCCGGGGCTTCTCCTCCCGGCTTCCCGAAGGCCGCTCGGCGCTCCTTCACCACCCCGAGAACATCAACCTGACGATCGTCTCCTATGCGATCCTCGGGGCGCCCCCCTCCTTCGAGAGTGGCCCGATGGATCCCGCGATGGAGTTCCGGTTCCTGCGCCGGTTTGACGCCCGCCCGATCGCGGGCAACTGGGAGGCCGCCCTGGCGCAGCCGGGCCCCGTCCAAAAGGGTACCTTTGAGACGACCACGAGTGCCGAAGGCTCGGTATCGACCGCCCCCAAGCTGGTCCTTGAGCCGGGCCGGCGGTACATCCTTACCGTAGCCCTTTCGGGGCCGGCGCGCGCCGGGACGCTCCAGCTTTCGGGCGGGTCGCTCTACCGCGAATACCCCGTGCTGCCCGCCGCCTCCTCGTGGGGCTTCGGGGTTGCGCAGGGGCTCCGGCGCCCCCTCTCGCTCTGGACGGCCGGCAGCCGGCCGGAGGAGATCGAGGTCAGGTTCGCGGATGCGATCGACGGGACCCAGTTGGGGGACTTTGCCGACTTCACGTTCAAGGAGGTCGACACCCACAGCCTTCCGGTGGTGCTCGAGTCCCTGGTTCCGCTTAAGATGCGGGTTCTGGCGCCCGAGGCCTGCTACCTCGAGACTCCGCGGCTCTTTCTCGAGGGATACCGGGCGACCGTGAACGGCCAGGGCGCCCGCGTTCAGGGGTCGCCGGACGGGCTCGCGATGTTCGCCGTTCCCGCCGGGGAATCGACCGTGGTCCTGGCCTACGCCGGCCCGGCCTCCCTGCGGGCGGCCTTTGGGATTACGCTCGTCGCCTCTCTGGTCGCCGCCGCCGTCCTGTTGCTGGTGCTGGTCCCGGAGCTGGAGCCCTTGCTTCGCAGGATTAAGGGCCTCCTCGGAAGGGCCGCCTCCTTCACCCTGCGGCGGGGCTGGCAGCTGGCCCTTGTTGCGCTCGTCCTTGCCGCCCTCGCAGCCGGCATTCGCCTCTGGCGGGCGAGCTGCCCGCAGGCTGGAGCGTTGCACGTCCGCCTTGTCCTTCCGCGAGGGCAGACGGGCCGCCAGCAGCCCGTGCTCGTGACCGGCAGGAAGTCGGCGGGGACCTTCGTGTACCTGGTCTACCAGGATGCGACCCATGTGAAGGTGGGCGTCGATGTATGGGGGGTGCTCGGGTACCAGTCGGAGCCCGTCGAGGTCGACTATTTTGCAGAGCAGGATCTCGTCATCTCGACCGGGGCCCTTTACCCCGAGGGAAATCCCGCCCTGAGCGGCCTAGAGCCCGCGGCGCTCGCCGACCTGCGCGGGCACATCCGGGTGGACCTGAACGGCCGCAGGGTGGTCGACAAGGCCGTCCAGGACTTCCCCAGCGCTCCAGGGGAAATCGACATTGGGCGGAGCCGGATCGGCGGCTCAAACTGTGAGCCGAGGTTCACCGGGACAATCCTCGCCGCCGAGCGCCTGAAGGTTCCTGGGCGCTGAGGGCCGCTACCTGCCGGGCGCAGGGGGAAGCACCGGGCCCGCGCGTTCGGCAAAGATGACGGTCCCGCTGAACTCGGGATCGGACGTGGAGCCCCCGATCGGGTTCCGCGCAACCGCGACCTCGCCGGGGGCGGACGGGTAGGTGGCCTTCTGCAGGGAGAGGACGACCTTCCCGTCGAGCCGAACATCAACCTGTCCCGCGAGGCGGCGGCGCAGGCTCGGGTCGAGCCCGCGCCACGCCTGGTCATCGTCGGCCCCGGGAAACAGCGAGCCCATGCTGATCCAGATCTCATGGGGGGCGCCGTAGTCGACAGCGATCGGAGCACTCAATCCACCACCGACCGCCCAGTGGTCGAAACCAAGGCGCACATGAGCGTCGTCTGCGTACACCACGTAGACAAAGTCCCCGGCGCCCGTGTGCCCCGTAGAGAGCAGAGGCTCCTGGCGGCCGGGCTTGCGCGGCGGGAACCTGACGACCAGGTGAACCGGACCGCTTGTCTCGGGCTCGTCGCTCGCCTTTGCCATGTGGGTTCTCAGCTCCACGTCCATCTGCGGCCCGGTGAAGCGCGCGTCGACCCCGGGCGCCTTGAAGATGTTGAGCCCCGAGACGACGACCGGCGGCTCGGGCGCCGGAATGCTCTGATGTCCGATCACATGGACCCCGTCGAACTCGCAGGCCACGTCGAAGCTCGCCGGGACGTCGGGCGCCTCCCCGGTGATGAAGTCCACCTCATGGGCCGCCTTAGGATCGTAGGCGACCTCCGCAGACTTGGCCGGCACGCCGCCAGGTCCCCAGCAGGTGAGCCGAATCCTGCCCGCGGCAAGGTAGGTGACGTAGCACACCCGCCGATTCGGTCCCGAGGACACCGACAGGAGGGGCTCGCTCCGTCCCGAGGCTTCCCGGGGAAAGACGAGGCGCATATGCGTGTGGCGCCCCGACGGCAGCGCGAACGTCCTCGGCGTCGCAAGGCGCTCCACCTTCAGGATTTCGCCCATGAATTTTCCGTCCGAAGTGGATCCAAACGGCGCCTCGCCCGCCAGCACCTGGGATGGGGTTGTCTCATAGGCGTAGGCCGGGGAGTCGATCGCCACGCGGCCATTGAGCTCCACCCGGATCTCGCCGCGCAGGCGCTCCGCCTCCGAGGGCTGGAGCGCCTTGACCTTCGGGTTGGAAAGCGGGAAGAGCGCGCTGTCCGAGACGACCAGCGACTGGGGCCGGCCGTAGGGCACCTCCAGGGGGGCGCTCTGGAAGAGCGTACCCCAGACGTCCGCTTCGACGCGAACGTGGTCCCTGTCGAGGAGGCTGATCGAGACCACGGTTCCGGCCCCGGCCTGACCCGTCGTGAGAATGGGCTGGGTGAAGCCGAGGAGGCCGGCTGGGCGGGTGAACTCCACCCGAATCGGGCCTACGGCCTCGAGCGAGGCCGCGTGCAAGGCCCGCACATATAGGGCGATCGTGAGCGCCGCGGCGGCCGCCGCCACGGCGAGAGTCGCCAGCTTGCGTCTCTTTGCGAAGGCAACGGGTGCGAGCGTGGCATCAAGCAAGAGGCCGAGCCACCTCGGGGTCCTCAGCCAGCCAAACCGGAGCCTCGAGCCGCCCGACCACAAGACGAGCTGCCAAAAGGCACCCGCGCCGAGCCCTGCCCAGCCGAGGGCGCCGATCCAGAATGTCGCCGTGAGGCCGAACGGGGGCGAATACGTCAGGGTCACGTAGCTCACCCCGGCGCCCACCGGGATCATCACGAGGTTCTCCGGGGAGCGGATCGCGGCGGTCCAGCGCCCGTTGACGGTGGCCCGCCATCCCTTAAGCCACATGCGCGGGGTCTCCAGGTAGGCGGTCCGGGGAGCGGTCACGCGGGCCCGGTACGGGATCCACGACTCGACGCAGATCGGCAGGCGGTCACGCTCGTACGCATAGAGCCAGAAGCGGCCGAACGGGAGGTTCTCCCCCGCGTAGCGCGGCGCGATGAACATGCCGGTCGGCTCCACGGGTCCCGGCTCGTTCACGACCAAGGGGAAGACGCGGCTGCTCATGGGGCCCGAGCCGAACGCAAGCGAGGGGCCCCGGCGCGCGGCTCCCGAGCCGGAATCCGGCAGCATGTACTCCCGGAACATGCTGCGGGTCTCGAGCTGAAGGAAACCCTCGACGCCCGGCTGGGCGAAGTCGAGGCGCAGCGCGTAACGCCGGCCCGGCTCCAGCAGCAGGCCAGGCTTGAGCCGGTAGTACCCGCTGTTCGTGACGCTCGTTCCCGTCCACGCCCCCGATTGCACCAGCTGGGAGCCGGAGTCCGCGACCCCGGGATGGCCCTCGGCCGGCGCCGCGTAGTCGGCGTTGCTGACGAAGGCCTCCATGGTGCGGACATCCAGGAGGCGGTTCTCCAGCCACGGGTCCATGTAGGCGTGGCTGAAGTACGACGGGGTGTAACTGAAGGAGGAGTAAGCGTACCGCGAAAGCCGCAGGTTGTCCAAACCCTCCGCGACCCTCGTGTCCTCGGGGGTGGACCGCATGGGGTAGATGACCCTCTCCATCCGGTACGCCTCCCGGCCGGACCAGGCGATCGCGCACGCGAAGAACGCGAGGAGCGCCGCATAAGGCCCCCTTCTCGAGCCGATGCCGCGGGAAGCGATCACGATGGCGGCCGTGAAGACGATCAGCGCCGACCAGACCAGAAACAGGCGCTGCATGGGCCAGATGTTCTGGATGGTCACAAACCAGCCCGGAAGATGGGACCAGATGGCGTTCGTGAGCCACGGGACGGGCAGCTCGACCGGGATGATCAGGATTGTCGCCGCGGCAAAGCCCCACGCAACGCGCGGTCGCGGTCCCGCCATGAGGCACAGGGAGACTAGGAGGGTCCCGAGGAGGGCGTAGCCCAGTTGGTAGTCGGCGAGGCCCGGCTTGTCCGGGTTTATCGGCATAAAGTTCGCCGGGAAGTTGGCGTAGATGACCTCCGCCGCCACCACCCCGGAGGCCTGGCTCTTGATCTGGTTGTCGAGCGTGAGCACCGAGACAAACGGCTCGGAGCCCAGGATCAGGAATGCCGCCGCGAGGAAGGCCGCGAGCCTGAACTCCCTCGACCACGGGCGCCGCCTGACGAAGGCGGGCATGTACAGGCATGCCGCGATGATCGTCAGCCAGAGCGCGATTGGCGAATGGCAGATCCATGACCCCGCAAGGCCGGCGGCGATCCAGAGCCGGCCCCAGCGGTCCCCCTTCTGCCAGACGCGCCAGCAGCCGTGCAGCGTGAGCGGCACGAACGGGAGCGCCATGAAGGTCATGAACTGGTCGCCGATCATCGGCGGCGCGAGGACGCCGGGCCCGGTGATCCAGAGGACCGCGAGGGCACACGCGGCCCACGGGGCGCTCCGGAGGATCGACCGAAGGCAGGCGTACGCCGAATAGGCGCCGATGATGGCCGTCACGGCCAGCTCCGCGTTGCGCAGCGCCGTGACCTCGAGGGACCGCAGGGTCAGGAGGTCCAGGACGGCGCCCGCGTACTGGAAGCCGGGTGCGTAGCGAAGGGGGGAGACGGCGCCGTTGAACGCGTAGGCGCTCTGGCCGACCCAGACGGGAAACACGCCTGAGCGCAGCTGGGTGATGAAGTCGCCGAGCATGGTCGTGTACCATTGGGCGTCCCCGGAGCCGATCGCGCCGCTGTAGTAGAACGGCGTCATGACAAGCGTCGCCGCGGCTCCGAGCGCGATCCACCGGAGCACCTCCTGCGAACGGCCTGAACCGCCGGAGGCGGCGCCAAAATAGACACTCCTCATGAGCCAGATGAGGCCGCCCGCCGCGGCTCCGAGCCAGAGGCCCTCGCCTCTGCTCACGTGGAGCCAGCTGCCGACCCAGGGGATGCAGGCGAGCGCCGCCAGGGCCGCGCCGACCCCCGCCGCCTTGAGAAGCGCCAGGGCGGGGCGCCCCGGCGACGCCCGGTGCGCACGAAAGGCAAACGCGAGGAGCGGCGCCGCGAGGGCCGGCCCCAGCACCCGGGGCCAGGGGATCCCCGCGTGGTCCCCGAAACTCTGCAGGGCATACCAGAGCCACGCGGCGATCGCGGCGTCGCCCAGCATGACTGCGGCCACCGCGAGTCCGTCCCGACGCTTGAGTGGCTCGCCCTGCGAGACGTCGTGGTCCATCATTTGTGGTCCGCCGGACTCACAGATTGATTCGCCTCTCGATGATGTAACGCGGGCGCCCCCGCGCCTCGTCGAGTGTCCGCCAGAGATACTCGCCGAGGACGCCCAGCATGATGAGCTGAACCCCTGAGACAATGAGGAGCACGCACATGAGCGACGACCAGCCCTGAACCGGGCTGCCGAGCAGGAGGGCGCGGATCGCGATCACCGCGGCGTACACGAAGCCGCTGAGCGCAAACAGGACCCCGCAGGCCGACGCGAGGCGCACCGGCGCATAGGAGAAGCTCACGAACGAGTCGACCGCCAGCTTGAGCTTCTTGCGCAGGGTCCATTTTGAGCGGCCGCTAAGCCGCGCGGCCTTGTCGTAGACGATGGATTCCTGGTCGAACCCCATCCACTGGATGAGGGAGAGGAGCGACGTGTGCTTCTCCGGGGCGGCGCGCAGCTCGTCGATCAGCCTGCGGTCGACCAGGAGGAAGTCGGCGCCCCTCGACGGGGGCTCCACCTCGGAAAACCGGCGCATCAGGTGGTAGTACAGGCGCGAGAGGAGCCTAGTCGGTAGGGACTCCCCGCGGCGCTCCCCGCGGATCGCCCACACCACCTTGGCGCCGCTCCGCCATTTTGCGACCAGTTCGGGGATCACCTCCGGGGGGTCCTGGAGGTCGGCCGCGAGGATGACTGCGGCGGCGCCCCCGCAGTGTTCGAGACCGGCCGTGAAGGCCTTGTGACTTCCGAAGTTCTTCGAGAACCGCAGCACCTTGACGCGCGGGTCCTTTGCCGCCAGCTCCGCCAGGACCCGGGCCGTCCCGTCGCGGGAATGGTCGTCGACAAAGATGAACTCCGGCTCTAGCTCGAGCGCGGGCCAATCGATGGCGCACAGCCGCTCGTAGAGCGCCGGAAGGTTCCTCTCCTCGTTGAACGCGGCGACGACGACGGAAAACTGGGGATTCTCGGCGCTCATCGGGTTCCTCGGCTCCATGAGTCAACCTCACTGCGCAGGTCCCGGACAATACGCGCCGGCACGCCCGCCATGAGGGAATAGGGCGGGACGACCGCGTCCTCGAGGAGCACGGCGCCGGCCGCGATCACGCTGTGGTCGCCGACCCGGGCGCCCATCTGAACGACGGCGTTCGCCCCGACGAAGACATAGTCCCCGATCTCGGTCGCCTTGCGGTCGACCTCCGGGTACTTCCCTTGCGTCACGCACCTGCGGACCGTGGAATGGGAGAGCACCTGCGCGCCGCAGCTTATGTTGCACCCCTTGCCGATCTTCAGGCCGCCGAGTCCGTCGATCAGCGTGAATGCGCCGATCCAGGTGCCCTCGCCGATGTCGGGCGTGCCTGCGACCCAGCAGAAGGGGTTGTAGGGGTTTGGCGGCAGGGGTTTTGCTGCGTGCGGGTCCATTTCAGGGTCGGGGTGCGTGCCTTCGGACGGCGGCTGACACCCGATCGATATCAGCGTCGGCCATCTGGGTGTAAAGGGGCAAACAGACGCATTCGTCGCTTGCGCGCTCGCTCTGCGGGAACGACTGCGGGCCGAACCGCTCGACATAGGACGCCTCCCGGTGGATCGACATGATGCCCCTTCGCGTGGCGATCCCCTCCTCGAGAAGGCGCTGCATGAAGGTATCGCGGCGCGCGGCGCCCGAACCCTCGAGGCGGATGAGGTACGTCTGCTGGTTCCAGCGGCAGTCCGCCGGCTCGGCGAAGAGGCGCACACCCGGTGTTCCGGCGAGCATCCGGTCGTAGTGCGCGGCGATGGCGCGGCGGCGGGCAAGGATCGCGTCCAGGCGCCTGAGTTGGCAGAGGCCTATCGCGGCCTGGACGTCGGTCAGGCGGTAGTTGTAGCCAAGGATCGGATAGATCTCCGACACGACGGTCTTTGACTGGTGGCGCTCGAGGTCGTTGACCGACATGCCCTGCTGGCGCAGGAGGCGAAGCCTCGCTGCGAGGTCTGCGTCCGGGGTCGTGATCATCCCGCCGTCCCCGGTGCTGATGACCTTGCGCGGGTGGAAACTAAAGCAAACAAGCGGCGAGTAGGTGTTGTCGCCGACCGGCTTTCCCCGGTACACGCTGCCGGTTGCGCAGGCGGCGTCCTCGATGATCGTTACCCCGCGGCCCCGGACCGCGGCCGAGATGGCCGCCATGTCCGCCGGCCGGCCGACCTGGTCGACCACGATGATCGCCTTCGTGCGCCCGGTGATCGCCGCGGGGATGAGGCGCGGGTCCATGTTCAGGGTCTCGGGGTCGATGTCTACGAACACGGGGCGGGCGCCGCAGTAGAGGATCGGGTTCGCGGTGGCGATGAAGCTATGGGGGGGTGCGATCACCTCGTCGCCGGGCCCGATCCCTGAGGCGACAAGCGCCAGGTGAAGGGCGGTCGTGCAGTTGGACACCGCCACCGCGTGCGCGGCGCCCACGCGCCCGGCAAACGCCTTCTCGAACTCCGCGACCCGGGGCCCCTGCGTGATCCACCCGCTGCGGATCGTCTCCGCCACGAGGGCGATCTCCTCCTCGCCGAGCTCGGGTTTGGCGACCGGTATCACGCGACCTCCCAGTTGCGGGTCTGCATGTGCGAAAGGCAGCCGGGGTCGGCCCGCAAGAGCTCCCTGTAGTACTCGACCGTCGCCACCAGGCCCTCGGCGGGGCGTGTGCGCGGCTTGAAGGACGTGGCGCCCCGGAGCTTGGCCGGGTCCACCCAGAGCCGCGGGACGTCCCCGGGCCGCTCGGCGGAGAACTCGGGCTTGAGATCCGGGCGACCGATGGCCGCGACAATCAGCCGTGCAATCTCGTCAATCCGCACCTCCTCGCCGTAGCCGAGGTTTACGACGTCCCCAACCAGGGCGTCGCACGCGGCGATCCCCACAAGCGCCTCGGCGCAGTCCTTCACGTACAGGAAGTCCCGCGTGTGGGAGCCGTCGCCGAAGATGACCGGCGCCTCGCCCGCAAGCGCGCGCAGGATGAACCGGGGGATGACCTCGCCCGAGTCCCCCTCGAAATGGGCCCTGGGGCCGTAGTTGTTGAAGGGGCGCACGCGAACGACCGGCATGCCGTAGCAGGTGCCGAAGGCGGCCGCATAATGCTCGCCGGCCAGCTTCGACGCCCCGTAGACGGTCGTGGGCCAGGTGGCCACGGCCTCTGTCAGCGGAAAGGCGGTCGCGGCCCCGTACACCTCGCTGGTCGATACATAGATGAACCGGCCGACGCCCGCCTGGCGGGCGGCCGTGAGCACCTGGAGCGAGCCTAGGGCGTTCACGTGGTGATTCTCCAACGGGTCGTGGAGCGAGTGCCGCACGCCGAGGCAGGCCAGGTGGAAGACCGAGTCGACGCCGCCCGCCATGACCGTGCGGCACGTGGGGGCGTCGGTGATGTCGCCCTCGATCACCCGCAGCCTGCCCGTGCGCCCGGCCTCCGCCAGATTCTCGCGCCTCCCGTTTCTGAAGTTGTCGAGCACGGTCACGCGTAAGCCCTTGGCCACGAGAAGGTCGACCAGGTGGGAGCCTATGAATCCGGCTCCGCCGGTCACCAGGACGCGGCAGTCGGGATCGGTGATCTTCATGAAACTCGCAGTCTAGATGATCCCGTCCGGTGTGCCCATGAAAATTATCGCCTGAGGGCGCATTTCGCGCCCGCGAAGACGAGCCCGAGCCAGGCCGCACCCGTGAGGAGATAAGCCAGAAGCAGAGCCGGCGGGGGCTTGTAGGACAGCCTCACCTCGCTCTCTCCCGCCGGGATCGGCACGGCGATCATGGCGTTTCCGGTGGCGCGCACCTCGGAGGGCCGCCCGTTGACGGTGGCCGTCCAGCCCAGGGTGTAATACCGGAAGGACTCGAACCACCCGGGGGCGGGGGAGCGCACGTCGGAAACCAGGGGCGCATAGGCCTTAAGATGGATCGGAAGATCGGCCGGGTCGTAGGGTATGAGCGCATAGCGCGCAAAGTCCGTGTACCACGCAAGGTCGGCCTTTGGGTCCTGAACGACAAAATCGAGCGCCATCTCGATCGGGGCGCCCGACGGGTTAAAGAGCGGGATCACCCGGGAGCTCTCGTCCGCGGACCCGAACGCAAGGCGGCCGCCCGACGCCGGCAGATAGTACTCGCGGGCCACGCCGGGTCCCTTGGCCTGGAGCGCGCCCGTGTAGGACTTGGCCAGGAAGTCGAAGGCCAGCAGGTAGTGCTGGCCCGCAGCCAGCGTTATCTTTGGGGCGAGCTCGATCCAGGGCCTTCCGTCCGCGGCGGCTTTTCCGTGGAAGACGCCGGGAAGCCGCCGATGGGCCTGGGGCTGTCCGAAGTCGAAGCCCGGGGCGATCGCGCCGGCGTTTGAGACAAGATACGTCTTCATGTCGCGATCAAGGACGCGCTCCTCGAGCCCGTAGTCCATGAACCCGTAGGAGAAGAAGGCGCTCACCCCGCCCAGAAGGCCTGTGGAAAAGATCGGCACGGCGAAGTTGTTTGGCGCCAACTGCTCTTCTGAGGCCTCCCTCGAGTTGGCGATCGCCGCCCCACGCCTGAGGAACGGTTGAAGCTGAACGCCGCCCCAAAGTACGGCGACACCGAGGAAGAAGAGGAGCGCCGCGCTGCGCCTGGGCCGCGCGGCAAGCGTGCGGGCCGCAAGGACAACCGAACATGCGGCAAGTATCGGGAAAAGGCGCTGGGTGGGGGCGGCGTTGGTGGCGTCCAGCACCGCCTGCGGCACCGCCCGCCAGAGGAGCTCGTTGACGCCCGGCACGGGCATCGACAGGAGCAGCAAGACCGCAGCCGCGATCAGGAGCGGGCGCGCCGCTGCCAATCGGATCCTCCACGCCGCGGCCAACGGGAGAAGCAGCGCCGCGCCCACGCCCCAGCCGGGCTGCAGATCCGAAAGCATCGAGGCGGTGGCGGAAACCGGCAGGAGGGCCGCCGGGAACATATGCCCCAGGTCGGAAAGCATTTGAGGCACGGAGATGGGAGGCTGCTTCGGCGCCGCCAGGATCCGGATCGAGACAAACACGTAGCCGCAGAGCGCGAGGAAGAGCCCAAAGGCCCCGGCGGAGCGCCCGAGCTCGCGGCGGCTTCGGCCGAACCCGCAGGCCCATCTCGCAGCAACCGCCACCGCCGCCGCGAAGGTCACCCACATGCCGATGGGGCTGTGGCAGAGCCAGCACGCCGCGCATCCCGCCGCTACCATGGCCCACCCCGAGAAGTCGTCCCGGTCGTGTATCCGGACGACGCCGGCGAAGGCGACGGGCAGGTAGGGCAGGGTCATGACCGACATGAACAGCTGGCCCGTATAGGCCATGCCAACCACCGCAGGGCACCACCCATAGATGACGGCCAGAAGCAGGGCCTCGAGGCGCCGGCCGGGCAGGACCGCCCTCAGGCAGAGGTAGGCCGAGACGCAGCCCGCAACGCTGCTCGCAACGACCGCGAGGTTCAGGAGCGCGTAGGCGCTCAGCCGGCGGCCGGTCACCAGGTCGAGCGCCAGGGTTGCGTGCTGAAGGTACGGAGCCACGCGCAGGGGCATGACGGTGCCGAGGGGCGCCAGGTAGGTCTGGCCCACGAACACGGGCCCGAGGCCCATCCGCCACTGATTCAGGAAGTCCGCGACGACAGAGGTGTACCATCTGGCATCCACGCCGCCCATGATGCCATCGTGGAGGAAGGGGCCTATCGCATAGAGGCCCGCGCCCCCAGCGGCCGCGATCCGCAGACCCTCGCGCGTCCGTGGATAGCGCCCGAGCCAGTGCACGCCCGCCCTCAGCGGCGGCCCGAGACCTCCAAGGCGGCGCGCCAGCCATGCTGCGGCCCGGTGGGCGCCTCCGCGCAGCCTAAGGAGCAGGGGCAGCCCGAAGAAGACCGCCCAAACCGGCACAAACCACAGGACCGCGGCGGGCAGGCCGTAGGCGAGGCGCCCCGCAGCGACAATGCCGACCGCTACCGCGGCCGCTGCTGCGCCGGACCATCTGGCCTTCCACCCGAGGGCGATCCATGCCGCGATGCCGCCGGCGTAGAGCGTCCACGGGACGGCCCATGAGCCCGACACGCCCTGCGACAGCCGAAGCGCCACCACCAAGCCGAGCGCCCGCCATGCGAACCCCGCCGCGTCCCGATGCCTTTCGGGGCCCAAGGCCATCACCAGTCTTTGAACTCGCAGATCATGGCCGCGACGTACTCAACCTGCGCGTCCGTCATGTCGGGATAGATGGGCAGGCTGATGCACCCCTTCGCGGCGGCCTCGCTGACGGGGAAGTCGCCCGCCCGGTGGCCGAGACCGGCGAAGCACTTCTGCAGGTGAAGGGGCAGGGGATAGTGCAGGGCGGTCCCGATCCCGCGCGCCTCGAGGTGCTCGCGCAGGCGGTCGCGCTTTGGGTGCCGAACCACGTAGAGGTGGTAGACGCTCTCGACCCCGGCCGCCTCGACCGGGAGCTTGAGCGGCGTCGAGGAAAGCAGCGCATGGTAGCGGTGGGCGATCCGCCTCCTCGCCGCGGTCCACGCCGGCAGGTGGCGCAGCTTGACGCTGAGCACGGCCCCCTGGATCCCCTCCATGCGGTAGTTGTATCCGACCTCGTCGTGGTAGTACCTTGCGGTGGAGCCGTGCTCGCGAAGGGCGCAGGCGCGCCGGGCGTAGTCCGCATTGTTGGTCGCCAGGGCGCCGCCCTCTCCGCACGCTCCCAGGTTCTTGCCGGGGTAGAAGCTGAAGGCCGAGAGTTCCCCGAACGTGCCGACCGTCCGGCCCTTGTAGCGGGCGCCGTGGGACTGCGCCGCGTCCTCGACCAGCGGGATCCTGCGCCGGCCGCACACCTCCGCGATCGGGTCGACGTCGAAGGGCTGGCCGTAGAGGTGCACCGGCATCACGGCCTTCGTCCGCGCGGTCACCGCCCGCTCAACCAAGCGCGGGTCCATGTTCATCGTCCGGTCGTCGATGTCGACGAAGACGGGCTTCGCGCCGACGTACGCGATCGCCCAGCTGGTGGCGATGAACGTGAACGGCGTCGTGATCACCTCGTCGCCGGGACCGATGTTGAGGAGGCGCATCGCCACGTGCAGGGCCGAGGTGCCGCTGTTGAAGCCGACGCAGTGCCGGGCGCCCTGGTACGCCGCAAAGTCGCGCTCGAACTGCGCGACCTCGGGGCCGAGGCAGAAGGCGCACGAGTCGAGCGTGCGCGCGATCGCGGCGTCAAGCTCCGGCCGGACCGAGCGGATCTGCGCGGGGAGGTCGTAGTAGGGCACTTTCACGGGGAAGGCTTCTTCGCCAGGGGCCGCGCCGGGTTGCCCGCCACCACGGCCCCCGGGGCCACGCTGCGGGTGACGACGCTGCCGGCCCCGACCATCGCCCCCGCGCCAACCGTGACGCCGCACAGGAGGGTCGCCCCCGTGCCGATCACGGCGCCCTTCCCGACGCGGGTCGGCACCACCTTCCAGTCGGCGTCCGTCTGCATCGAGCCGTCGGGATTGGTCGCGCGCGGGCTCTTGTCGTTGATGAACGAGACATTGTGCCCGATGAAGACCCCGTCGTCGATCTCGACACCCTCGCAGACGAACGTGTGGCTCGAGATCTTGCAGTTCTTTCCGATGCGCGCGTTCTTCTGAATCTCGACAAAGCTGCCCACCTTCGTGTTGTCGCCGATCTCGCAGCCGTAGGCGTTCACGAAGTTGAAGAAGCGCACGTTCTTGCCGACGCGCACGTTCACAAGCGTCCTGCGGGGGCTGTCCTCGTTGATCAGCTCCATGTGAGCTCCACCTCCCTGCCCGCGCCCGTGACGGAGCGCTCCGCGCCTTCCAGGACCCTCACGGTGTCGGCCCCGAAGCGGCCGTCGGAGAGGGGCGGCTTCCCGTCATGCACCGCCGCCGCGAAGTCGGCCACGAGGTTCGCCAGGGCCTCCTTCGGCGCAATCTTCGGGGAATACACGTCGCCCGCCCGGTACTCGAACATGAGCCGGCTGCGCTCCTCGTCCGTGCGGGCGACGACGCCCGAGTCGTAGATCTTGACCGGCTCCGTCGCGTTGAGGTCGTCGTAGACGATCATCTTCCTGTCGCCGCCGATCAGCATGTGGCGGATCTTGACCGGCGAGACCCACGAGCAGTTGAGGTGCACGAAAAGCCCGGAGGCGTAGCGCAGCGTCAGGACCCCGATGCTCGCGAGCGGCCCCGGGGGATGCGCGGAGCCGATCGCCTGGACGGTCGTCGGCCGCTCGCTCGTGAAGAGGTTGACGATCGAGATGTCGTGGACCGCGAGGTCCCAGAGGACGTTCACGTCGTGCTGGAAGAGGCCGAGGTTGATGCGCGTCGAGTCGATGTAGTTGAGGCGGCCGAGCTCCCCCGACTGGATGAGGGCGCGGATCCGCTGGACGGCCGGATGGTAGACGAACGTGTGGTCGACCATGAGGATCCGCCGGGCGGCCGCGGCCGCCCGGAGCAGGTGCTCGGCGTCCGCGGAACGGGTCGCCAGCGGCTTCTCGACAAGGACGTGCTTGCCGGCCTCGAGCGCCGCGAGCGCCAGGGGGACGTGCGACGCGACGGGGGTCGCCAGGGCGACGGCGCCTATGTCCGGGTCCTTAAGGACGTCGGCGAAACTCCGCGCCCCGGCCGAGCCCGGGTTCTCGCGCAGGCCGCGCGCAAGCCGGGCCGGGTCCTCCTCGCAGATCACGACCCGCCCGAAGCTTCCGTTCTGGGCAAAGTTCCGGGCGAGCTTGGGGCCCCAGTACCCGTACCCCACGATGGCGACAGCATTCATGGTCAGAAGTTCATGCCCCGGTCCTCGGGCACGATTCGCCGGAGCGTGTAGACGTCGCTCCGCTCGAGGTGGACGGCATTGTCGATGAGCCGCTGCCAGGGGTCCCACGGGGCGCTCAGGAGCTTGCCGCTGATGCCGTCGCTCTTGGCGGAGAGGAGCCACTCGACCATGTCCAGGGCGCGCTCGAGCGTGGCGCCGCTGTCGGACTTCTGCTTGATGGCCGAGTCGAACTCGGCCTGCCCGGCCACGTCTGGCCCGAGCGCGATCACCTCGTCCGTGAGGCGGGTCGCGATGGCGCCGGGGGCGACGGCGTTGATGTCGAGCGGCGCGTCGCGCTCCTCGGCGGCGATCGTCTCCACGAGGCGCACGATGGCCGTCTTCGCGATCCCGTAGGCGGAGAAGTTGGGCCGCGCCTTCGTGGCGCCGCCTCCGGAGAAGCAGACGATCTTCGAGCGCCGAGCGGCCCGGGAGAGGAGGCCGTGGAACGCGCGGATCGCGTAGAAGGTCCCGTCCAAGTTGGCGCGGACCGTGGCGCTCCAGCGCACCGGGTCAGCGTGGACGGCCGGGCTCACCTCGCCAAGCGAGCCCGCGCAGCAGACGAGCGCGTCCAGGTCCTTCCATTTATCCGACACCGAGGCCGAGGCGCGCTGCACATCGCCCCAGTCCGCGACGTCGCACCGGCTAAAGAAGAAGGCGCCGTTCTGCGCGGCGGCGAACGCCGACTGGTCGGAGCGCGCGAGCCCCCATATCTGGTGGCCTTCGCCGAGAAGGCGCAGCACCAGGGCGCGGCCGATGCCGGAACTTGAGCCCGTGACGACGATCTTCATCACTCCTTGCCCTCCGGGACGGCGAAGTGAGCCAGGATCCACGGCGCCGCCCCGGTCTTCTCCGGCGCATGGTCCATGATCCAGAAGGCGTCGAGCCGCGGGTATTTGCGGGTGGCCTCGTCCGCGAGCGCGATCTCAAAGGTGATCGTCGTCCCGGCGCGGCTCTCGTCGCGGCGCACCGACGCGATCCTAAAATGGTCGCCGACCTTCAGCACGTCGAGAAGCCTCACCCCGGGCAGGTCTGCCCCGATGTTGGCCGCGCTCACCTGCGCCGGAAGCTCCGGAACGGCCTCGTGGGAGCCGATCAGCGGCCAGTCCGAGTCGTGGGCCTTGAACTTGAACACATAGCAGTCCTGCTCCAGGATGAAGCCGCGCCCGGGCAGGTTCGTGTAGGGGGCTAATCCATTGATGTACGAGGTCTTGACCGAATGGAGCTGCAAATAGACGAACACCGCGAGGAAGGCGGCGACGACGGCAGCGATGAGCCATTTCATCGCGTGAGGATAGGTCGAAACGCTCCATCTTGGCGAAGGTTTTCGGCGCGGCGGCGGCCGGGAGCACTTTCGGGTTGTGCGTGGGTCCCAAAACGAAAGCCTCTTGGGCGGTGACCGCGCCCCTCCAAGCTGAGCCCAGGACCCTGCGCAGGGTCGCGATTGTCGGTGCGGGACCGGCGGGGCTCACGGCCGGATTCAACGCCGGGCGTGCAGGCTGGGACGTCACCATTCTCGAGAAGGACCCGAGTTACGTGGGGGGCATATCGCGGACGGTCTGCCACGAGGGCTACCGCTTCGACATCGGCGGCCACCGCTTCTTCAGCAAGAGTGACGAGATCACCCGGTGGTGGCGGGAACGGCTGCCGGACGACTTCATCCAGGTGCGCCGGATGTCGCGCATCTTCTACCGCAGGCGGTTCTTCGACTATCCGCTCAAGCCGTGGAACGCGCTCAGCAACCTGGGGCTGCTGACGAGCATTGCCTGCGTCGTGAGCTACGCCTGGGCGCGGGTCTTTCCCCGCCGCCCCGAGACGTCCCTCGAGGACTGGGTCTCCAACCGCTTCGGCCGGAGGCTCTTCAAGATCTTCTTCAAGACGTACACCGAAAAGGTCTGGGGGATTCCGACGAGCGAGCTGAGCGCCGACTGGGCGGCCCAGAGGATCCGGGGCCTGTCGCTTTCGACGGCGGTCAAGAACGCGGTCATGGGCAAGTCCGGCAAGGAGGGGGAGGTCGTGAAGACGCTCATCGACACGTTCTCCTATCCCCGGCTCGGCCCGGGGCAGATGTGGGAGAAGACGGCCGCGGACATCCGGGCGGCCGGCGGCCGGATCGTCATGGGAGCGACGGTTTCACGGATCCTCCACGAGGGAGGGCGCGTGACCGCCGTCGAGTTCGTGGACGGCGCGGGCCGCGCCACCCAGACCGAGGCCGAACAGTTCATCGTCTCCATGCCGCTCCAGGAGACCGTGCTCGCGTTCGACCCTCCGCTGCCCGAGAGCGCAAGGGCCGCGGCAAGGCGGCTTCGCTACCGCGACTTCCTCACGGTGGCCTTGGTCGTCGAGGGCGAGAATCCCTTTCCCGACAACTGGATCTACATCCACGAGCCCGAGGTGAAGCTCGGGCGGATCCAGAACTTCCGCAACTGGAGCGAGGCGATGATCGGCAGGCCCGGGACCACCTGCCTCGGCCTCGAGTATTTCTGCTTCGCAGGCGACGGCCTCTGGTCGGCGGCCGACGCCGACCTGCTGGAGCTCGGCAAGCGCGAGCTGGCCCAGCTTGGCCTCGTCCAGCCGTCGCAGGTCAGGGAGGGCGTCGTGGTGCGGGTCGAGAAGGCGTATCCGGTCTACGACCCGGGCTACCAGGCGAACGTGGACCTCATCCGCACCGCGATCGGGGAGTTCTCCAACCTCAGCGTCGTTGGCCGCAACGGCATGCACAAGTACAACAACCAGGACCATTCCATGATGACGGCAATCCTGGCGGTGCGGAACCTCGAGGGCGGCCATTTCAACCTCTGGAACGTCAACTCGGACGCTGAATACCACGAGCAGGCGCAGGGCGAGGATACGACGGGCCGCCGGATGCCCGAGCGGATCTGACCCGCGACGCGGTGCTTGCGGTCACGAGGCCCGAGGTACTGCCTTGCAGCAACAGCCTTCCCACCCAGCTGTTCACACTTAGCTCCTCGCAGCATTAGGGGCTGCTGAGATCAGGACTTGCGTCGATAGAGCGGGCTTTGCACATGACGCAAGCAGCCCGTATTTTCGCTGCGACAGCAAGTTTACGGCGCGAACAGGGCTTCGAGCGGAACCACGTTTTGCACAAGTTCGGCCTGATATTCGTTCGCTTTGAGACCGTGAGCCGAGACCATGACGAGGAACAGGGCTTTGCGCGTGCCGGTGACCCGGCGAAACACCTCCAGCTTCGAGCGGATCTCGCGGGCGTAGGCCTTGTCGATGACGAACTCATGCTCGCTGAATTTCATCTCGCACACGCTGATCACGCCATCGGCGCGGTCGAAAAGCAGGTCGATCTGCGCCCCTGTGTCCTCCTTATCCTTAGCGTGGTGCCGCCAGGAAGAAACTGATGCCTGAACCCCGGCGATACCCAGGGCCTTCTTGATTTGCGCGGAGTGCCGCAGGCAGATGTTCTCAAAGGCATAGCCGCTCCACGCCATGCCTGAAGGGGCAAGCCGGCGACTCGGCCAGTCCGTGGCCGCGCCCCGGGCTCCCTGGCCTTCCACCCAGCGAAGGTGAAATAGGGTCAGTTCGTCAATCAGGCGAAAATAAGGGTCCCGGGTGGCATCGCCGAACGGCATCATCCGACAGATGAATCCCGATGCCTCCAGTTCATCGAGAATGGTCGTCAGTGCCCCGCCGGATTCCAGCTTAGTTGCCTGAATAATCTCGAGTCGCCTAAGACCAGACTGGCGCTTGGCCAGCGCCCGGACAACCTGCAAGTGGCGCTCGTGTTTCTCGAAGAGGGCGGCGAAGACCTCGTCGAACTCGCCGCCGAGCGGGGCACTTGGCGCGAAAAACAGGGACTGGATGTTCTGCGCGGCGGACCACCCCTTGCGCACATGGTTGAGGTAAAACGGGACGCCTCCGATTGCCATCGCGAGCTCGACCGTTTGCTTGTGGTCGAGGAGCAGGCCGTTGGCCCTCAGATAGTCGGCGATCTCGGGCAGGCTAAATGGCTGGAGGTGGATGGTGCGTGTGATCCGATTGTGCAAGCCCCCTTTGTGCTTGAGCACCTTTGCGATCATCCAGGAGGCGGCCGATCCGCAGATTACCACGATCAGGTTTCTTTGCTTGGTCCCCCAAGTGTTCCAGAAATGGTCGAAGGCGGACAGGAACCCGGACTTCCGGCTGGCCAACCAGGGCAGTTCATCAAAGAAAACGACCTTGCGTCCGCTGGTCTTCAAGTGGGGATCGAGGTAGGTGATCAGCTCCTGAAAGGCCTCCGTCCAGTCGCTCGGCGCCGCAAGGTTGAAGCCAGTAGCCTGCTTCATCTGGTTCGCGAAATTCCTCAGCTGCTTGGACAGGGGAGCGTCGCCCACCCCAGTCATCTCAAAGCAGAGCTCCTTGGCGAAGTAGGACCTGACGAGATATGTCTTGCCGATGCGCCGCCGGCCGTGGATGGCGATCAACTCGGGACGACCGGAGGCTATTGCCTCCGCGAGCTGCTCTTGCTCGGGCATACGGCCAATCAAAGGCGGATTGATGCTGGGAGAGGTTGTCATAAATAGCCGGAATAGCCTTGGAAGGAACGAATCCGGCTAGATATAGCAACCTCATAATTAGCCGGAGGAGCACAATCCACCGTGTTCCGGCTGAATACGGGCCTCGCGGCCTAGCCGGGGCCGTCGGTCCTTAGCAGCAGTCAAGTAGATAGGCCACAAACCTAATTGGAATAATTCTTGGGCCATAGCTAAACCAGGACGCCGACGGGCAAGAGCAACCACGTGCAAAGCGCCACCGGCGAGAATCGGGGTGTCAGGCGGGGCGTCCTGGGCCTGCTCGCTCAGGGCGGCTAATTCGCGGCGCCGCGGTCAGTGCCGCGCCTCATACACCCAGCGGTTAGCCTCGAGCCACTTGAGGGTCCGGATAATCCCCTGTTCGATCGTAAGCTTGGGCTTCCAGCCGGTCGCCAGGATCTTCTTCGTGTCCAGCAGGATGAAGGGATTGTCGCCGATCCATCCGCGGTCGCCGCCCGTGTAGCGCAGCTCGGGCTTGAGCCCGAGCGCCCCGCAGATGTGGCGGACGCTGTCGTTGACCTGGACGAATTCGGACGTCCCGAGATTGTAGATCTGGCAGCGGTGCGGCGCCTGCCGTGCCGTGTGGTTTCGGGTCACGTGGAGGATCGCGTCCACGCAGTCCTGGACGTAGAGGTAGCTCTTGCGCTGCGAGCCGTCGCCCAGGATCTGGAGCCACGCCGGGTGCTCGGTCAATTGCTTGTAGAAGTCGAAGATGTGCCCGTGGGTGTAGCGCTCGCCGAGGATCGAGACGAAGCGGAAGATGTAGCCTTCCATCCCGAAACCCTCGCAGTAAGCCGAGATGAGGCCCTCCCCGGCGATCTTCGAGGCCCCGTAGAGGGAGGTCTGCACGGGGAACGGGGCGTCCTCCGGCGTCGGGATCATCTTGGCCTCGCCGTAGGTGGAGCCGGTTGACGAGAAGGCCATGCGCTTGACGGCGCATGAGCGCATCGCCTCGAGGACATTGTAGGTGGCGATCGTGTTCTGCTCCAGGTCCCGGCGCGTGTGCTCGGTGCCGAACCTCACGTCGGCGTTCGCCGCCAGGTGGAACACGAAGTCGCAGCCCTTCATCGCCTTCGCAAGTGAGGACTGGTCAAGGTTGTCGCCGCGGACGAACTTGAACGCCTTCGAGACGCGGGCTCCCTCGAGAAAGCGCTCCTGGCCGGTCGACAGGTTGTCCCAGCCGACGACCGGGACGCCGTCCGCGAGGAGGCGGTCGACGAGGGTCGAGCCGATGAAGCCGGCGCAGCCGGTCACAAAAGCCTTTTTCATGGAATCGGGGGCGGCGCGGCTAGCCCTGGAGCGGCACCGGCCGCGGCCGGAGCGCAAGGCCAATGCAGAGGTTATTGAAGATGAAGGGCAGGAAGGGGAGCGGGAAGAGCACCTTCTTCTCGATTGTGAAATAGGGCTTCAACTCCGCGAGGATCTCGTGCGGCAGGTTGATGTGCTCCCGTGAGATGAGCCAGTGGTAGCCGCCCTTGAAATGGCGATTGTACACGCGCTCAGCCGAAATCTTGCGCGCGAGCGAGTAGGCGGGGCTTCCCTCGCAGGGGATGACGACCAGGAGCTGGCCCCGCTCCCGGTTGAGGAGCCGGTAGGCCTCCCGGATGCACGACGGGAGGTCCGGCAGGTGCTCCATCACGTGGACGGCGATGTAGCGGTCGAAATACCCGTCGGGGAAGTCGAGCCGCGCCTGGCAGTCGCCCGTGATGGCCTTCGCCCGCGGGAAGCGCCGGCGGATCTCCTCTGCCATGTTCTCGCGAAGCTCCACCGCGTAGTAGTTGGCCTCCTGCTCCGCGGAAAGCTTCTCGTGGTGGAGGTGCTCGCCCAGGCCCGCGCCGATCTCGACCGTCGTCCGGAACCCGGGGCGCGAGTGCCTCACGGGGAAGGAGTGGTTGAAGCGCTCGACGATCCCGAAGCGCGTGGGAAGCTCCTGGTGCCACACCTTCATGAACCCGTCGCTGATGCGCTGCTGCTCCGGGGTCAAGGGAGGCAGGACCTTGGGCCACTTTGCCGTTTGCATGGGTGCTATTTCCCGGGGAAACCCTCGGCGCGGTCGACGATGAAGCGGGGCCGCGCGCGGACCTCCTCGTAGATGCGCCCGATGTACTCGCCAAGGATGCCGACGCTGATCAGCTGGATGCCCCCCATGAAAAGGATCAGTATGACGAGCGTCGGATTGCCCACCGGGAACGGGAAGCCGCAGAGCTTCATGATGAGATAGGCGAGCGCGATAAGGAAGGAGGCGCCCGCGATCAGGAACCCGAGCTGGGTGCTGAGCGTGAGCGCGTACGTCGAGAAGCAGAAGATCCCGTTAAAGCCGATCCGCAGCGACCCGAAGAAGCGGTTGTAGTTCGTCTCCCCGGAGAACCGGGCGGGGCGCTCGAACGGGAGCAGGTACTGCTTGAAGCCGACCACGGCCACCATGCCCCTGAGGAAGCCGTGGCTCTCCTTGAGTTTCACCACCTCGTTCACGACGCGCCGGGACATGAGGCGGAAGTCCCCCGAGTTGGGCGGGATCCGCACGTCGGCGATCTTGTTGATGACCTTGTAGCCGGTCTCGGCGACGAGTCGCTTGATCCAGGGCTCCCCCGTTCGCCGCGTTCGCTGCGGCAGCACGACGTCGTAGCCCTCGCGCCACTTGGCGACCATCTGGGCCACGAGCTCCGGCGGGTCCTGCATGTCGACATCCATCACGATGACCGCGTCCCCGGAGGAGTACTGCATGCCGGCGAGGCTCGCCATCGGCTGGCCGAACCTGCGCGAGAACTTAAGGAGCTTGATCCGCACGTCCCGGGACCGCTGCTCGAGGATCACGTCCTCGGTCCTGTCGGGCGACGGGTCCATGGCGAAAATGATCTCATAGTCCTCGGTTATGGGCGCGAGGATGGCGCCTATCCTGCGGATGAACTCCGGGATGTTCTTTTCCTCCCGGTAGACGGGTACGACGAGACTAAGGAGCATGGGAGTCGGAGGCTATCCTTGGCGGAAAACTAATCGAAGTCGATGTTCACGACGCGGTAGGAGCGGGTGCGCGTGTCTGGGAAGCCGAGGAGAAAACTCTCGGAGGCCGACAATACGGCCGTGGTGTCGGACTTTGCCGAGAGCGGGATAAGGATTCGCTCGGTCTCCTCGAGCCCGAGCGCCCGGCTCTTCTCGGCGCCGCCGTCAATTGAGACCGAAAGCGGGAAGTCGCGCCTCGCCGGGTAGCGGATCACCTCGACAATGGCCTCCTTGAAACGGTCCGTCGCCGGGAAGCGCATCGACAGGCGGCGGTCCACCCAGCCGTCGGTGTCGGCCCCCTCGATGTCGAAGAAGTAGCCCGAGCGGTGCCAGCCGCGGGCGAATAGGTCCGTCTGGGAGAGGTTCTCAAACGAGATGTTCTTCACGGCGAACGAGCGCATCCTGCCGTCCCCGGGGAGCGCGAAGACCGAGGCGGCGTCAAGGTGCACGAGGCGCTGCGGCCCCGGGGGCAGCGGCACGTAGACGCTCTCGAAGGTCTGGCGCGGGACGCGGGCCGCCTTGATCGTGCGCCCGTCGACGGAGGTCTTAAGCTCGTTGGACGGGATGGGCGCCCAGCCGGGCATCTCGAGGTCGAGTTTGAGCACCTTGAAGACGGCGAACGACGGCGCCTTGAATTCCGCGGACTTCGCGATCCACCCGTCGGCGTCGATCCCCGTGACCACGAACTTCTCGCCCGCCTGGTTGGCAACGCTGCGGAAGCTCGCGAAATCCGGGACGTCCCGGATCGAGATCTCGTCCACGAACGCCGAGACCTCGCGCTTGTCCTTGTCGGTGTCGTAGACCTGCGCGTCCGAGAAGTGCAGCGAGATGGACGTGATGTCGGAGGAGTCCTTGATGAGGCGCGTCAGCGTGAACTTCCCCGCCTTCAGGTTCACCACCTCGGTCGGCCGGTCGTTGATCGAAATCGTGGCATCGACCCCCGCCGTCTGGAACCGGGGGATGTCCGGGATGTAGCCCCGGAAGTAGAGCACCTGGCCCGTGTGCGAGGCCGCGAGCTTGAAGTACGCGTCCCGCCCCGTCCATCCGTCCTCGTAGATCCCCGAGTACTCGAGGCCCTTGTTCTTGAGGAGATCATCCGGGAACGCGCTGATCTTCGAGGGGCGCGGCATCGAGCGGTACTGCTCGTCCGTCAGGACCGAGATGTCGCGCGTGAAGCCGATCAGCCGCCGGTCGTCGAGCGCGAACTTGACGCCGTACCAGCGCATGAGCCC
Organism: Opitutaceae bacterium; assembly: GCA_003164715.1. GTDB lineage: Bacteria > Verrucomicrobiota > Verrucomicrobiia > Opitutales > Opitutaceae > Palsa-1447. The sequence continues at coordinate 65,997 of PLTZ01000054.1, forward strand.
GGTCTTCAGCTTCTCGATCACGGCCGGCTGGTCGCCGAAGTCGATCATCAGGTAGGCCTGCCCCTCGTAGTACTCGGGCTTGATGACCTGCGAGAAGACCCGCGCGGAGCCGGCGCCGACAAAGTGCAGCTTGTAGTCCTCGTCGCCGACGATGATCGCCTTCTCGGGCAATAGCGTCCTGCCGTGGCCGAGCGACGTGCGGGAGAAGTCGACCACGACCCTCAGGTCGGGCGACGGGCGGATGATGTGGAAGACGTTGAAGCGGCCGGTGCCGTGAAAGTAGGAGGTCCCGTGGGAGATGGGCTCCGTCTCGCGCTGGAAGAACGCGGCGCGGAAGCGCGCCGAGGAGTAGTAGTGCGGGCTCAGCTCCGAGTGCACGAAGACCAGCCGGTCCCTCACCTGGCTCTCGAGCTTGTACTGGTACATGTGCTGGACGTCCCAGCCGTCGCCGTTGTTCCACTTGTTGAAGTGGTCCAGGTCCGTGCGGATCGAGATGAACAGCCGGTCGTCGTAGTTCAGGTGCCGGGAGCTCGTCTCGGTCCAGTTGTTGGCGTAGAGGACGCTGTTGGCCTCCCGGTGGATGGTGACGACCCGGTAGTCGGGGATGTCGTCCTCCAGGATCTCCGGAGGGAGCATGAAGCGAAGGAGCGAGAGCTTCTCCACCAGGCGGGCCTGGGGGCCCAGGTCGGGATCCTCCGTCCGCAGGAATTTGAGCACCGCGATGTTGGCGATGTTGTCCATATAGCTGCGCGAGAGGAAGCGGGTGTCCGTCCCCTGGGTGTACATGGAGAGCATCTTCGCGCTCACGACGTTCGAGATATCGCTCTCGATCCCCTGGTACTTGAGGTGCTTAGGCTGCGTGAAGCCGACCCCGAGGGCCGAGCCCTTCACGACCTCGGTCAACCCGCCGCCGAAGGTCCCGAGGGACGAATAGCTATAGTAGATCTGCGAGATGGACGTGCAGGCGAAGAAGAGGACGAGGGCCGTCCGGGCCCGCTTCTGCACCCGCGGGAGGCCGGACCAGAGGAAGGGCTCGAACGCCTGGGCGATGCAGAGGGTCGTGACCGGCTGCGCCCACATCGCCAGCTTGAAAAGGCCGAAGTCCTGGCCCTTCTGGAAGAGGTAGACGCCGAGGACGATCATGACGACCCCGAGGTAGCCCTCCGGGGCCCCCTCCATGAAGTTCTTCCACGTGCGCCACGCGAAATAGACGAGGAGGGCCGCCCCGGCGACAATCTGCGCCGAGATGAGCGGGTCGACGCCGACGATCCCGAAGGGATGCAGGCCGAAGAGCATCGGCAGGAAGGAGGGGACGAGCGTCCACGGGAAGAGGACGAGCCCGCCGCTCTGGTCGTTGATCTCCGTCATCGCGCCTAGGCCGGCGGAGCCGACCGACTGCATGACGAGCGTGTTCACGAACTCGTACGTGTTGCTGGCGATCAGGATGAAGGTGACGGCGGCCACCCCGCCGATGAAGAGCGCGTAGGACTTGAGGCGTTCGGGCTGCGTGAAGCGCAGGCGAAGCGCCACCAGCATGACGCCCAGGGCCACGAACGGCGACACCTCCGGGTAGAAGATCGCAAGGCCGGCCGTCAGGATCCCGGACACCGCGAGCGCCCGAAGAGTGAGCTTGCGCGTCGAGAAGAGGATCGACGCCAGGACGAGGAGGAGCGCCAGGCCGCCGACCTGGGCAATCAGCTGGTAGAGGGTCCCCAAGCCGAAGAGGGGACTGGTCGCAAAGAGGAAGAAGCCGACAAGGGCGACCCGGCGGTAGCGGCCCCGCCAGATGGCGATCGCGCCCATGCCGAAGAGCTGCATGAGGCTCATCATCAGGACCGCCGGCATGAACACCTCGTGCGCGTGGCGGCCCGTGAGCGAGCACACCCAGGCGATCGTCATCTCCGAGCCCGGCCGGATCTGCTGGAGCGCGTGCATGAACCAGTAGTGCTGGGCGTAGTCGCGGCCCTCCAAATCGGTCTGCAGCGGGACGGAGTAGTAGCCGTGCTCGAGGAAGCGCTCCGCCGCCAGGCAGTAGTTCGCCATGTCGTCGTTGCCGTAGGAGATCCAGTTGAAGCCGAAGCGAAGCGCCGGCCAGCCGACGTAGACAAGCGCCCCGAGCGAGATGAGGAGAAAGGGCGCCATCTTGCGAAGCGGCAGCAGCGGCCTGCGCCACACGAGCACGGCGACGGCCAGGACGAGGAGAACGAGCGTGCTCCACGGCCCCGCGGTCCGAACCGGGACGCCCCAGACGTTGAGCCGGGTTAGGACGATCAGGAGGACCGAGAGCCCCACGGACGGCGCCACGAACCAGCCCCAGAGGATGCCAATCCGCAGCTTGAAGAGGCTGACGACGGCCTGGCCCAGGATCGCCAGATAGGCGAAGAGGGCGACGACGAGGATCAGGGGGATCATTCGGGCGAAAGGGAAAAGACTTTGGACATCACGTCAAAAAAACAAGCTCCTACCAGCGGATCCCCGCCGCGTTGAGGCGCGCCGCGAGGGCCCCCCGGAAGCGGATCCTGCGGGCGTGCCGCTCGATCATCGCGGCGTTGTCCTTGTCCGCGCCGTGGAACCGGAGGCGGATGCGCGCCATCTCGTCGGCGCCGGTTGTATGGATCACCTGGCTTGTCTTCTGCTGCGCGTGCACGCGGAAGCACCCGAGGAAGTACGGCAGCCTTTCGATGCGGCAGCCGGCTTTGTGGAAGCGAGCCAGGAGGTCCCAGTCGAGCGCGAACTGGAAGCTCGGGTCGATCCCGCCCGCCAGGTCCCAAGCCCGCTTGCGCCAGAAGAGCGTCTCCTGGGGGACGTAGTCGATCCACTCGATTGAATCGGCCTCGTGCCGCGGCATGATCCAGCGGCCGATCTCGCGGTCCGCCTGGTCGATGATGATCCGGTGGCCGTAGACCACGTCGACTCCGGGATGCGCCGCGAAGTACGCCGCGACGAACGCGAACGCCCGGGGGGCCACGAGGTCGTCCGAATTAAAATAGGCCATCACGTCATCGGGTCCGAGCTCGGACTCGATGTAGGAGAAGCCCTTCCTTACGGCGTCCGCCTGGCCCTTGTCGGGCTCCGAGGCAGAGTGCCTCAAGCGGGAGGCGTAGCGGGCGATGATCTCGGGGCTCGCGTCCCGGGAGGCGCCGTCCTGCACGACATAGAGGAGCTTGGGGTACCCCTGGTTCAGGATGCTCAGCATCGTGCTCTCAAGGAAGGCAGCCTGCCCGTAGCTCGGCGTGACAACGCCGAGCTTCGGAAGAGCGTCCGTGGCGCGCGCGGGGGCGCGGATCCGCCGGTCCCACACGATCGGCCTCGGCTCGTACTGCCTAAGGACCCCGATCTGCATCCAGTAGTCCTCCACGGCGGCGCGGAAGAGCCACCTTGCCGCGGGCTGGGCGACCTTCGCCCGCACGGCCGCCGCGCACGCGATCCAGAGCTTGCGCAGCTTCGCGGTCGCCGAGGTCGCCTCCGCCGCGAGCTCGTTGATCACGGCCTCGCGCTCGACGCAGGTGCGGTGGAGCTCCTGGATGACGGCCTCCTTCTCAAAGAGCAGCTTGCCGTAATGCTTGGCCTGCTCGGTCCCGCCGTAGCCGGACGCGTAGTTATCGAGCGCCTTGCGCAGTCCCTCGATCTCCCGGTCCCTGTCCCTCACCATGGTCTCGATGTTCGCGATGTGGACGTCCTTGTCGTACATGCCCTTGGCCCAGACGTCCGCGTCGGGGGGAAGGTAGCTAAGGAGCTTAAGGCGCGCGGTCAGGTCCGCTCGCTCGGTCTCCAGCAGGGCGATCTGCTGGTCGCGGGCGGCCGCGGCGGCGATGTGGGCCTTGAGCCCCGCGTCCAGGCGGATGACGATCTGCTCGCGCTCGTTGCAGGTGTCCTTAAGGGCGGCGATCTCGGAGTCCTTCGTGTCGGCCTCGCCCTTGAGTTCGCCAATCTCCTTGTCCTTTTGGGCGCACTCCTCTTCGAGCTCGGCCTTGATGGCCTCCATCTCGGTCTTGCGCTCCTCGGCGGCGCGCTTGAGCTCCCCGATCTCGGCATCCTTGGAATTGGTCTCGCCCTTAAGCTCGTCAATCTCCTTGTCCTTTTGGGCGCACTCCTCTTCGAGTTCGGCCTTGATGGCCTCCATCTCGGTCTTGCGCTCCTCGGCGGCACGCTTCAAGTCCCCGATCTCCACGTCCTTCGAGTCGGTCTCGTCCTTTAACTCCTCGATCTTGTGCTGGCGCTCCACGCGGTCCCGCTTGAGGGCGAGGATGCCGGGGGTGGCGTCCGCGATCAGCCGCACGGCCTCCGGCGGGAGCGCATGCGATTCATGCACCGCGTTAATCGCCGTCTCGCCGGCGCCTAGGACCCTTTTGACGGCCTCGATCACATCCGAGGCCGGAATCGTCTTCACGCAGGGCCCGTCGCCGAAGTGGCAGTCCCAGTTGCAGCCGAAGCAGGGAAGGGGCTGGACGACCGAGACGGCCTGCCTCGCGGACGGCCGAAACCGGGGCCAGTGGCCGCCGCCAAAGACGGCGACGACCGGCCGGCCGACGGCCGCCGCCAGGTGCATGGCGCCCGTGTCGAGGCCGACGTAGAAGCCGCAGTCCTTGAGGAGCGCCGCGAGAAGCGGCAGCTCGCCGTCCTTGCCGAGCCAGGTCTCGGGGCGGCCACCGCCCTCTTTGGCGGCGCCGGCGCCGACCCGCTCGACCAAGGCCGCCTCGTCAATGTGCGCAAGGAGGAGGACCGCAATCTTCCTCGACTGGAGCCAGGCGACCACCTCCGCAAACTTCTCCGGCGGCCAGGACTTGACCGCTACGTTGGCGAGACCGCCGACAAAGACCGCGGCCCATTTGCCGGGGGCGAGGCCGCGGCCTTCCGCAACCCTGCGCGCCGCTTTGGAAAGCTCCGGCGGGACCGCGACCGCGGGCAGCGCGACCGGGAGTGCCCGGCCGGCCAGCGTCTCGGCGAAGCGGTGCTGGCTGTCCACGTCGCCCTCTCCCTTTTTGGAGGCGACCGTCTCCTTGAACGCCGTGGCCGGGTCGACGCCGAGGTCAAGCCGCAGTGAGGCCGCGAAGATCGGGTCCACGTCCGCCCCGCCGAGGACGACGCTTCGGGTCTTCGCGAAGTGGGCCGCGACAGCGATCTCGAGCCACGTGCGGTTGAGAGTCGGGGCGAGGATGAGGTCGGGCCGCAGCGCCTCCAGGTCGGCCAGTAGGCCCGCGAGCTCGCTTCGGCACTCGGAGGGCCTCTGCTTAAACGGGTTAAGCCTCGCCACCTTCCACTCGAGCGCCTTGGGGAAGAGCGGAGCAAGACTCTCATAACCCTGCCGGACGACAATGACATGGCGCGCCTCGGGCCATTCGGCCATGAAAAGGCCGAGGGCGGGTGTGAACAGAACCAGGTCGCCGATCGTGTCGGGCCTTATGTAAACGATAGTCTTGGGCTTAACGGGCACGTAAAAAGGGGTCACTTGACACCATAATCGACCGGTGACGCGAGCCTGATTTAGGGAGCCTCGGGCGGCCGGGGATCAAGCCTCGCCTCCAGTCGCTTTATCGCCCACAAGCGGTCGTTGGATTCGTAGGCCTTGTCGAGGAGGGCCTGGACCAAGCGCCCGACGGGCCGCCGCGAAAGGGCCGCCTCAAGCGCGGCCTCGTCGATGGGCGGGAGCGCGCTTCGGCTGGCTGAGAGGAAAAGGTCGTAGGAGAAGATTGGGTTCGCAAAGGCCACGTGGGGAAGCCCGATCCGGGAGAAGAGCAGCTGGACCGAGCGCCGGCTAAACAGGAACAGGTGTTCGTCCTCTTTCTTCTCCATGTGTTTCAGGAACATGTCGTTCCTAGCCTCGAGCTCCTCAAAGCTCAGATGTTCCTTGTATTCCGGGGTTTGAATAACAAACAGCCCGCTCTTTGAGAGCAGCCGGACGCAGTGCGTCAGGGTGGCTAGGGGATCCGGCAGGTGCTCGATCACGTCGTTTAGGACAATCACATCGAAGCTTCCCGCCTCAAATTCCTGCTTTTCAACCGGCCCGGAGACCACCCGGACCCCGAAGAGTTCGTGGGCGATCGAGGCGACGCCCGGGCTCATCTCGGTGCCCACGGCGTCAAACCCCGCCCATCCGAGAAGGGCGACGTAGCCCCCGTGAGCGCAGCCCACCTCGAGGATGCGGCCGGGCGGGAGCCGGAGGGTAAGCAGGTGCCGCAGCCAGTAGGTGCAGCGCTCCGGCAGGTCAAGGCGGGCGCGCCTGCGGATGTCGGGCAGCCCGTGGCGTTCGGTCTGACGCCGCTGCCAGTAGTCGTCCCCGTAGATCTCGGCGCGGTACGGCGCCCGGCTCACCAGCGTGCCGCACGCCCGGCAGACCCCGTAGAACTCGGAGAAGGGCTCCAGGTGCGGGTGCCCGCACCAGCAGGCCCTCTCTGTCGATGTTTCGCTCATGGCTTAGGTCAGAGGTAGCTGATGTCCATCGGCAGCTGCGCGATCCCGTAGAAGGGGAGCGTGATCCCGCCGTGGTTCGCCACATTGAGGGGCCCCAAGCCCCCGACGCGGTCAAAGAACACGCCGACGTTCGGGTTCTCCTCGTCGAACTCCGCGGCGTCGAGGGAGAGCGTGTAGGCGCCCGGCTGCAGGTTAAGCGCGATCCGGAATTCGAGGAGGATCTCCTGGCCCTTGGCGAGCGCGGGAAGCGGGAAGCGCAGCTGGCTTGTCCCGGCGGCGAATACGAGTTGGCCCATCCGGTCGTGGACCTGGACGCCGACCGACGGCATCCGGATCTCGGCATTCGCCCGCAGGAGCATCCGGACCGAGGCCCGGTGCATCATCTCGAAGTCCCAGGTCGCAGCGCCGTGGCCGTCAAGGACCGCGGCAGCAAGGACCTCGAGCGCGCGGTCGCCGTGGCGCGACTTGGCGGCGGGGAGGATGTCCGCCTGCAGGACGCCCGCCCGCGCCGCCGGGTCGACAGGCGCGTGGACTCCCGCCACGGCCTTGCCCGAGCGCGCCGCGGGCTTATGCAGGTTAAAGTAGCGGCTGACACAGTCCTCGGGCGCGCCGTCAAAGAGGAGGCTTCCCTGGTTAAGGAGGAGCGCCCGGTCGCAGAGCGACTGAACGGCACCCATGTCGTGGGAGACGAAGATGAGCGTCGCCCCCCGGTGCACGATCTCGCGGATCCTCTGGAAGCACTTCTGGGAGAAGAAGACGTCCCCGACCGCGAGGGCCTCGTCGATAATGAGGACGTCGGGCTGCACGTTCACGGCGACGGCGAAGGCGAGCCGCATCATCATCCCCGAGGAGTAGGTCCGGACGGGCTGCTCCAGGAAGTCGCCGATGTCGGCGAAGGCCGCGATCTCGTCCATCCGCTCCACCATCTCCCCGTGGGTAAAGCCGTAGATGGCGCCGTTCAGGAACACGTTCTCCCTGCCGCTAAAGTCCGGGTTGAACCCGCTCCCAAGCTCAAGGAGCGCGGAGACCCGCCCCGTGACCGAGACCATGCCCGAGGTCGGCATGAGGGTTCCTGCGATCAATTGAAGAAGCGTGCTTTTGCCCGACCCATTCCGGCCGATGATGCCGGTCGCCTCGCCGCGGCGAACCGAGAAGCCCACCTCCCGAAGCGCGTAGAAATCGCGGTACTTTGCGGCCGCACTTCCGGCAAGGGAGCGCCGTCCCAGCGCCTTCGGCAGCAGCCTCGAAGTAGCCTCGATGAGCGGTACGGTGAGACGCGAGGAGGGCCGGTCCCAGATCCGGTAGGCCTTGGTGAGGCCCTTGGCCTCGATGAGCGGTTCGTCGGACATAGCTTCCCTTTCGTCAGATCACGTCCGCAAACGCCGGCCGCAGCTTCATGAAGAGCCAGCGGCCGACGACGAGCGAGGCGATGCCGGCCGCATAGGTGTATCCGAGGCGGTGGAGATTTACAGGCATGCCCCAGAGGACCACCTCCCGCGAGAGGACGACCGTCTGGAGGAAGGGGTTCCACTTCAGGATTCCCCAAAGATTCGCCTGCTCGATCCGGCTCACGGGGTAAAAGACGGCGCTCGCGTACATGACCACCTGTGCGACGAACGACATCGCCTGTGCAAGGTCCCGGAAGAACACCCCCAGAGCGGCGAGGAGCCAGGCGAGGCCCGCGGAGAGCATGAGAAGGGGCAGCACGATGACCGGAAGCCACGCCAGTCCGAGAAGCGTGAGCGAATTGCCGATCGCGAGCCAGCCTCCGAGCGCAAGGACGAGCCCTATCGCGAGGTTGAACCAAAGCCCCCCCGACTGCGCCAGGGGGAGTATCTCCAGGGGGAACACCACCTTTTTCACAAGATTGGCATTTCCGGTGATCAAAAGCGGCGAGGCCCCGAAGGTCTCGGCGAGGAGCTGGAAGAGGGTCAGGCCAAGAAACATGGCCATCGCATAGTCTTTAAGCGACTCGACGGTCGGGTCGCGGAAATGCCCCCCGAAGATGATCCCGAAGACGACAAAGAAGATGACGAGCATGAGCACCGGGTTCAGGACCGCCCAGAGGATCCCAAGGTAGCTGCCGCGGTAGCGCGCCTCGACCGCGCGGACGGTGAACTGCCACCAGAGGTCCCGCTTGCGGGCCAGGCCTGAAATGGTCGACGAATGTCCTGGGGGGCTCATGGTAGGCGTGACAACGACCGCACGGAGAGGGGGTTAGAGTCAACCTGAACTGGGAGGGCGCAGGAAGGACCCGCGGGATATTTTCGGGCCTTAAGCACCCAATCATACAGGCACACGCCCTCCATATCGAAGCAAATCCGGGCACTGCGTTCGCCGGGCAGACGACCGACGTGCCTGACGACATTGGGCTCGGTCGCTGTAAGAATGGAGGCGCCGCATCCGGTATAGGATAATATCGACATCCCGCTCACAGCTGCAGCAAATGACTTTGACCTAACATGCAAATTTGCGTCATTGGCGGCGGCATTGTCGGCTTGGCCACGGTGCTTCAATTGCGACGCCGCCAGCCTGGCGCCAACCTGATCCTTCTTGAGAAGGAACCCGGATTCGGGCGCCACCAGAGCACGCACAACAGCGGCGTCCTGCACGCGGGCCTCTATTACAAGCCCGGATCAGTGAAGGCCCGCATGGCCGTGAACGGGATCAGGTTGTTGACCGAGTACTGCCGCACGAACGGGATCGCCCACGAGATCTGCGGGAAGCTTGTGATCGCCGTTGACGCGCCCGAGGTGGCCCGCCTCCGAAGTCTTCACGAGCGGGGCAGGCAGAACGGCCTAAGCGGCCTGGAATGGCTGGAGGGTGGGGCGATCCGCGAAATCGAGCCCAACGTGGCAGGACTCGCCGCCCTGAGGGTTCCCGAAGAGGGGATTGTCGACTACGCCGCGGTGATTCAGGCGATGGTTTCCGAGGCCAGGTCGCTGGGGGTTGCGCTCCATTCGGGCGCGGGTGTCGAACGCCTCGTGGCCGATGGGAAGGGCTGGCGCATCGTGACTCGGGCGGGGGAATTCGCAGCCGACTTCATCGTGAACTGCGCTGGACTGCACAGCGACCGCGTGAGCGCCCTTGCGGGAGAGGTCCGGGCGACACGGATCGTGCCCTTTCGGGGCGAGTACTACAATCTTAGGCCCGAGCGGGCGCACCTCGTCAGAAACCTGGTGTATCCCGTGCCCGACCCGACCTTTCCCTTCCTCGGGGTTCATTTTACCCGGATGATTCACGGCGGCGTCGAGGCCGGGCCAAATGCGATCCTGGCGACAGCCCGCGAAGGCTATCGAAAGACAGATGTGAACCTGGGAGACCTGTGGGATGCCGCGACCTTTCCGGGCCTTTGGCGATTCATGGGCAGGAATCGGTCGATGTGCTTGGAGGAGGTGCTTCGCTCCTTGAGCAAGCGCCGCTTCTGCGCCTCGCTTAGAAGGCTGGTGCCAGCCCTTGAGGAAGACGACCTTGTCCCGGGAGGGTCGGGGGTCCGTGCCCAGGCGATGACGCGCCAGGGTGAGCTCGTTCAGGATTTTGAGCTCATCGAGCGGCCGAACGCCCTCCATGTCCTTAATGCGCCGAGCCCCGCGGCGACGGCTTCCCTCGCCATAGGCGACGAGATCGCGCAGCGGATCAAAGCCTAGTTGCCGGGGCTCCGGGGGCAATCAGTCGAAATAGATGCAGCCGAAGTCGCCGGTGTACCCGGCCTTCGCAAAGACCCATTCCCATTCCTTGGGCGTCAGAAAACACTCACATGTGAGCTGCCAGTAGATCAGGTTCACTTTCTCCGCCTCGTTCCTGTAGCTGTCCATCAGCACGTATTTGTGGTCCCGGCCAACCCGCTCGATTTCCTTCAGTGCTCGCTCCAGATCCGGAAGCTGGAGGTTGTGAAGCGTGTTGATCGAGAGGACGAGATCGAAGGACTTGTCCGCAAACGGAAGCGAGACCGCGTTTCCCTCTTGCAGGCATGACGCGACCTCCGCCTTGCCGTGGGAGATTGCGTAGTGGGAGACGTCCAGGCCCGCGACCTCGATGCCCGGAACGGCGCGCGTGAACTCATAGAGCAGGAACCCCTTCCCGCAGCCCACATCCAAAACGCGGTCGCCGGCCTTCAGCCCGTAGTGCTTGGCCATTCGCTTCGCCACGTCGAGCCAGCGCCCGTCATAGTGGTAGCCCCCGTAACCCGTGTTCCGGCTGCCGTCCCAGTATTCAAAGCCGAACTTCTTGGCCACCTCCGCAAATTCGGCCTTGTTGCCGGCCGTTACCCGCGCGAGGTAGTCGCGCTTCGTGCTGCGGTGCAGCTGCTCAATAAAGTCAATGTAGGCCATGGAGATCGTCCGACCGCTCAGCTTCAGCCAAGCGACTTTCTGACCGCCGCCGCGACGTCATTCTCATCCGGATAGAATTCCTTTTCCAGGGCCATGCTCATCGGTGTGTGGCTGTCCGGGAGGGTGACCCTCGCGGCCTTTGACTTCAACCGGTCCCCCAGTTCCTCCGAAACAGTGGCGATGATTTCGGCAGCGGCGCCGAACGACAGCCACGCGGGATCTGCGACAACGAGCCGCCCGGTCTTCGAAACGGAATCACAGATCGTTTTGCGGTCGAGAGGGTTGAGGGTCCGGGGATCGACGACCTCGACCTCGATTCCTTCCTTCTCCAGGAGTGACGCAGCCCGCATCGCGACAGGCACCATGGAGCCGATTGCGACGAGCGTGGCATCCTTGCCCTGCCGGCGGATGACCGCCTGCCCAAAACGCACCCGGTACGGCTTCTCGGGGACATCGTCCGTCATCGAGAAAAGGCCGCGGCCCTCGACAAAGATGGCGGGAGTCTCGCTGAAGATGCTTTCAAGCAGGAGCCCTTTGGCGTCATAGGCCGTGGCGGGAACGGCGACGCGCAGCCCCGGAAGGTGCGCGAACCACGCGTGGAGGCTCTTTGAGTGCTGGGGCCCCTGTCCCCAGCCCTTGCCGGCGATCGTGCGTATGGTCACGGGCATTGCCGACTTGCCGTTGGACTTGAAACGCCAGAGTGCGAGCCAGTTCGCGATGGCATCCAGCGAGTACAGCATGAAGTCGAGGCGCTGGTGGACGATGACGGGGCGAAGCCCGGTCAGCGAGGCCCCCATCGCCGTTGCCGTCATCAGGTTTTCGGAGACCGGGAAGTCCTGGACGCGCTCCGCGCCGTATTTCCCCACAAGCCCGGTCGTGGTGCCGAAGATCCCCGATTGGGTGTCCACCAGTTGCCCGAGGACAATAACTTGTGGGCACAGCCCCATCGCCTGGTCGGTGGCCTCCAAGATGGCCTTCGCGTAGGACAGCTGGCGGCTCATGGGTCAGTAGGGCCCCAGCTTCGATTCGGCCTGGTCGGGATCAAAGCCGCCGCGGCTCGCAGTTCCGAGAAGACGGTCAGCCATCGGGCTTGCGTCCTCGAAGTTCATCCTGTGCCAGTCCTTGACCGTCGGGAAGGGGCTCTCCTTGGCGAATTTGAAGTTTGCCGCTATCTCCAGGGCGATCTCGCGCTCCAAATCTGCCTTTGCCGCGTCGTCCAGCATGCCTCTCTCGCGAAGCCGCTCCTCGAGCAGAACTATAGGGCAGTTGTCCTTCCAGAATTCCATTTCGCCCGGAGCCCGGTAGTTGTTGGAACTGTCATCCTCCGGCCCAACGTGGCTGTTCCACCGGTAGGTGTAGGCCTCCACGAGGGCGGGGCCGTCGCCTTCGCGCAGGCGCTTCATCTCGGCCTCGAGCGTCCGGTGGGCCAGGGGCGCGTCGTTTCCGAAGATCTTGGTGGCGCGCACCCCGAACGGCCTCACCCGCTCGCAGATGTTGTCGTCGGCCTGCCTCTTGAGCTGGTCGGAGAATGTAGCGTAGCGGTTGTTCTCGACCACAAAAAGGAGGGGCAGCCGTCGTTTCCCCGAGAAGTTCATGGCCTCCCAGAAGGCGCCCTCGTCTGTCGCCCCCTCTCCAAAGCCTGCTACGGCAATCTGGCCCGTCTTCCGAAGCTGGAACCCGAGGGCCGCGCCAACGGAGATGCTCACCGCGCCGGACAGGATCGCCCCGCTGTAGAAATGGGAGCCGGAATGGGAGATGTCCTGCGAGCCTGCGTTTCCCGCGTCCGCCCCGGTCGATCGGCCGTAGATCTCGGCAAAGAGCTCTTTTAAGGGCGCCCCCTTGGCAAAGTAATAGCCGTGAGACCTGTGATGGCTGAACAGGAAATCGTCCGCCTTCAACAAACCCGACAGCGCGGCGGGAATCGCCTCCTGGCCGATGCAAAAGTGGATCGGGCAGCGCATCTCCTCGGCTGGGTGGTATTCGGCAAGCAGCGCCTCCTCCATCCTCCGCAGCCGGAGCATCTGCCGGAAAAGCTGCAGAGCCACTGCAGGCTCCAGGTCCCTGAGCGTCAATTCGCGGTAGTGGCCGGAAAGAGAGAGGGTTCTATGGCTGAGCTCCATTGGCAGGCGGCGATTCTGGAGACGCACCGCACCGGTTTACGAGTAAGAACTCGGAATCGGCCGTGCGCGCCCAGCTGTGGCATTCAATTCCATTCCTTGGCGGGACAACGCCATCAGCACTTCCTCTCCGCCTCCCGGTAGCCCGCTCACGCCCCATTCGCGGGATGCTTCATGCGCCAGACCCAATAGTAATTGGATGCGAAACTGAATCCCGTGGAAAAGCCGACCGCCAGCACCGACGCAAGAAGGTAGTTCATCCCCATAAGATGCAGGCCGTTGGCGCCGACCCACCAGATGCTGAAGGCCGCCGCGTTGGCGACATGGTATTTCCAGAGTCCGATCCAGCTCAACGATCCTCCGTGGAATACCCAGGCGGTGTTGACCCCGTAGCGAAGAATCGTGCACACCTCGGCACAGATGAACGTGGCCACGGGCACGTTCAGCCCCATCCATCGCACCAACACGTACAGCAGCCCGGTGCTAAACGCCATGAAGATGAGGCCGACGGTCGCCCATCGGATGAGCACAGGCAGCGGGGGACGGCCTCGGAAGGGTAGCGGTGCCATTTCCTAGGGTACCTCAACCAAAACTCGTGTCGGCCGTTTGGAATAGAGTGAACGGTTTCGAATGTGGATTTCGTAGCACAACCGGGTGAAAACGACGGCTGCTTCCCAGAGATTTCTGATGGAGAACGACCTGCTTCTCGTCATGCCCGTCTGCCGGAAACTGGGAACCTCGATGAACGAAGCCCCCTGCCGCAAGAGCTTAACGTTGATCTCCGCCACGATGCTGAATCGTGTCGAAAACAACGTGAGCCGCCGAAGCGCGTCCACCGGATAGACACAGGGGCCATTAATATACAGGAGGTAGACGTCGAAAAAACACGTGTAGATCAGCCCGAAGACCGCGGACAGCACATTGCGCCGCCTGCCTCGCAGCTCGCGGTCGATGAAATAACACATCACCATATCGGCTTCCCGTGAATGCCGGATGAGAACCCCCAGTGTCGTCTCGGGAAGGTCATTGTCGCCAGGAACGATCACGAGCTTCTTCCCTGCCGCGCGGCTTATTCCCACCTGGATTGTGGATCCCAATCCGAGATTGCGGGGATTGCTGACCAGCTTCACTTCAGGATTTTGCGCAGCGACTCGCGTGACAATGCCTGCGGTGCCATCGCAGCTCCCGTCGTTGATCACCAGTACCTCGACTCGGATTCCGGGGCATTTCGAGAGTACCCTTTGGATCGAAGTCAGCGTTGCGGCGATCTGGCCTTCCTCATTGAACGCCGGCACGACGATCGTCAGGTCGTAGTCAGGCGCGGGTAAAGGAGAGGTTGAACTCATTTCCAATTCGGCATCTTACGAAACTGACGATCGGGGCCTACCACGGCATGCGCTCCTTCATAGAGAGGAAAAGGCTTCCATCCCGGTGGGACGTGGGAAGGTCGCCGATGCTGCTCGCTCTCTGCCAGGCTAGCTTTTGGGGAAACATTCCGACGCCAAGTTCTGTAAGATGGTCGAAAATGGCCCGAGCGTTCCCCGCACTTCCCACCTCGACGACGGCATCCATGTGCTCGAAATCCTGGCGGGTTGAGGCCAGGAGGATCTCCTTCTCGTTGCCCTCTGCGTCAATCTTGGCAAGGGAAGCCCATGCAAAGAGCGGGGAAACCCCTCTGACCGCCACCTGAAAGGTCTCGAGCATTCCGTAGGACTGCTTTGCGCCGGCCAGGTGGCTGCCCGTGGTATTCCCCAGCACCCGCACGAATTCCGCACGGCCGTCATTTTTTGAGACCGCGGCCTCAATCGCCTCCACGGAGGATTGAGCGTTCGCTTTTAGATTCGAGACCAGAATACCGAAGTGTGTGGGGTCCGGCTCAAACGCGCGCACACGAAACCCGCATTTCCCCAGTATTATCGAATGGAGTCCGATGTTCGCTCCCACATCGATCGCGTTCGTGTACCGCCCGCGATTTGCATGATAGAACGCGAAGATGATTATTTCATCGAGCCCGAACAAATCGAGCGAATCAATCGCGCCCATCTTGGTGTAAGGAAGCACGAGAGTGCCAAATGGACCGAAGGGTTCCGGCGTTGGCTCTACGGGCCTGAAGAGGCGCTCGATCTCGGCCCGAGCACGGGTCTTCAAGAGCTGGTACGCCGGGCAGCCTGGGACGTGGCAGGCCGTGCCGTCGCGAAGCTCGGAGAATATTGAATCAAGCTGGGTCATCAAGTCGGGGTGCGGATGCGGTTATTGTTTAAGCGACACAGGCATCGGTTTGACGAGCATGTTGGCCAGGAACTCATCGCGACCCAGAAGGGGGTCGGCGTCCTCGTTGGGCCTGCCAAACTTCACCTGCGGTATCACCCGGTGTCGTGAATCAATCTCAACGTTTAGGAAATAGGGCCCATCCGGCGCCAACATCCGCTCCAGCTTTTCCGGGATGTCAGCGTTAAGGTCGATGGTATCGGATGGGAAGCCATAGGCCCGGGCCACGGCCACAAAGTCCGGGAACGAGAGGCCGCCCTTTATCGACGTCGCATAATAATTGCTCTGAAGCCACATCTCCTGCGTCTGTTGCACCATGCTGTGGCCGTGGTTGTTGATGAGCAGGATCTTAACCGGCAGCTTGTGCTGCGCAATCGTGGCGAGTTCTTGTATGTTCATCTGCAGGCTGCCGTCCCCGCTGATGCAGATGATGCGCACTCCCGGCCTTGCGAAGGCGGCCCCCATGGCCGCAGGAAGTCCGTAGCCCATCGGCGTGTTGTTGAACGCGTGGTAGAACCGCTGGCCCTTCTTGAATTCGAACGCCTGCATCATCCATGCGAGGGCGCAGCCCGTGTCTGAGAATATGATCTCATTCTCGCCCAGTGCCTCGGAGAGTTTATTCACGAACCAGTATGGGTTCACCGGTTTCTCGCTGGCATAGCTGGGCAGGCAGGCCGGGTACCTGCGTTTCCAGTCGGCTATCTGTGCCAGCCACGAGGAACGGTCTGGCACCTTTTCACCCTCAAAACCCACGAGCAATGCTTCGATGAATGCCTTCGCCTCGGCCTGGATCGCAAGATGAAGGTTCACCCCGAGCTTCTTAAACTTGCCCAGCTCCGCCGGGTCTATGTCGACCATCATGATCTTCGCCTCCCTCGCGAATGTGGCCGGTGGCGTTCCTGTCGCCTTGGTATCGAGCCGTGAGCCGATCGAAAGCACAAGGTCGGCGTTCTGAACGGCGAAATTTGCAAAACGCACGCCATGGGTTCCGAAGCCGCCGATGGCAAGGGGATCGATGCCAGGGAGGATATCCAAGGCGGCCCATGTCATCGCAACGGGCACATTCGTGATCCGCGCGAGCTTTCTCGCCGCATCCTCGGCCCCTGCGAGATGAATACCCCAACCAAAGATCAGGACTGGGCGCCGAGCCTGTTTGATGGCCGAAACGCATTCGGCAATCGTTGACGGTGAGGCTTCCGGCGGCCTGTCCTCGTCAATCGGCGCATACTCGGCGAGTCTCGTGGTATCGATGTCCATTCTCTGCAGGTCATCGGGGATGTCGACCAGGACGGGCCCGGGCCGGCCAGCCCGGGCTATTGCCACGGCCTTCTGGAGCTCGAACCGAATGCGGTAGGGGTCGGTGACGAGGACGGCGTATTTCGTGATCGTTCGGCAAATGGAAACCATGTCGGTTTCCTGGAACCCAATCTGCCGGACCCCCGTGTCGCCCTTGGACCTGAAGGTCGCCACCTGCCCCGTGAGATAGAGCACGGGAACGGAATCATAATATGAGCTGCAAATCCCGGTGATCAGGTTCGTCGCTCCGGGGCCGCTGGTGGCGACCGCGCATCCCAGCCCTCCTGTCACTCTGGCGTAAGCATCCGCGGCCATGGCTCCCGCCTGTTCATGCTGGGGGCATACGAAGCCTGTGCCCGGAGTTTCGGCAATCGAATGGATCAGGTGGAGCGAAGCTCCGCCGGAAATGGCGAAAACGTGCTTGATGCCTTGCTCGGCCAGGAAAGCCGCGACGACGTCCGAAAGCTTCATTTCGAAGGGGAGGGGAATATCCGATCGTTGCCGTGGCGCCTCAGTTTGTAGAGGGCATCTTCAATCCTGAGCGCCGCTGCGAGAGAGGACCCACCGCGCCATTCGTCATGAACGAGCGAGATGTTGCGCCCGCCGACAGCGGCCTTGCCTGCCTCCAGGCACCATTTCAGGCATGCGTAGATTTCGTCGTGGCTCGTTCCGGGTTTGTCGGATTTCAGGAAGTCGGTCACCTTGCGATAGTTGTCCCCGCTTCGGGCCTTGGCGTCGAGTGTCTGCCT
Organism: Opitutaceae bacterium; assembly: GCA_003164715.1. GTDB lineage: Bacteria > Verrucomicrobiota > Verrucomicrobiia > Opitutales > Opitutaceae > Palsa-1447. Next base: position 83,169 of record PLTZ01000054.1, read on the forward strand.
GTGGATCTTGGTGCGCACGATTCCGGGCCCGATGATAAAGAAGCTGGTGTCGGCAGACTCCGCATCGAGAAGTTCGCACATCTTGATCAACACTATCTTTGACGCACAGTAGGCCGAATACGAGGGTGCGGCGCCATTGGTTCCGCTGCCTGAGAACATGGCGACACCTGGCGTTCCCGCGCGATTGCGCAAATCATAGACAGCCCGCAGGAAGCGCAAAGGAGCCAATGCGTTGACTGAAAAACCTGACTCCCAAGCATCGGCGTCGGCTTCGACGTACGGGCCAATGGGCTCCTCGGTGCCAGCGGCCAACACCAAGAGGTCCCATTGGAGCCGCATGTCGTGGCAGCGGGATGTCGCCGCATTGACGCTCCCTTTCCGTGAAAGATCGCAGTTCAACAGGGTCCAACGTGCACCCTTGGGTACCTTGGGGTCGGTTCCGGGCCGATGCGTGCCCACGACGCTCCATGAATCTCTTTCAAAACGCGCTGCTAGCTCTCGGCCGATGTCCGAGGTAATTCCAAGAATTAGTACTGTCTTAGTCATCTTTTCCTGATGATCGTAAGGTCACTTGGGTCGGCCTAACTGGAAATGCCTCAAGCCTGCCGCTCCGCATGCCCGGTGCTCCAGCATCCCGTGGGGGTCGACAATGAGCCGCCCTCCCAATATCGCCGCTACAGCGGCCGGGGATATCGTGGAAAAGACCTTCCATGGCGTCATAATCGCAAGCGCATCAGCATTGGCAACGGCGTCCACGGCGCTTGGATGAACGGTCAGATTTGGAAACATGACGCCATCGACGCGAGCCGCTGGATCGTACGCATGGAATTTGCACCCGGTCAGCGTACGGATGAGCTCCAATGACGCGGAATTCTTCACGGAGACGGTATCCTGCTTGTAGGCGAGACCCCACACCGCTATGCGTGGCGCCGGTTTGGAACCAAGGAGTTCGCGCTGAAGGACGCGCAGCGCCCAAGACTTTGAATGGGCACTATTGCGTTGCCAGGCATCAACGGTCCCCGCTTCGGTGCCGAATTCGTGCGCAAGGCCCTGAACCGTGACCAAGTCGCGCTCCAGGTTCCCGCCCGAGATCCCAAGGCCCGGACTCAGATAAGCATGGGGCCCGATTCTCTTGTCGAGACGAAGTGCCGGTGCGATCTCGGTCCAGTCCGCCCCAATCGCCTCGCAGAGCTCCGCCAGCATATTGGTCGTGCTGACGCTCGAAACGAGGAAGAGGTTGATGGCGATCTTGGCCAGTTCGGCGCTCTCATAGCGCATGACCAACGTCGGGCACCGAAACGCGCTGAGCCACGCGCGGTAGGCCTCGGGAAGGGGCGCTTCTGGGCCGGGCGAGCCAACGATGAAGCGTTCGGGTTCCATTGCGCGCTGAACCGCGGCGCCAAAGACGAGGGTTTCAACCTGGTAGTACCACGATGCAGCCTGTGTCTTAAGGCGCGTTGAGAGTTTCCGAACATAACCAGGACGAACCTGGCTCATAACGACGGCAACGGATCCACTGGCAAGACTGGGCGCCGTACCTTCAATGAGCACCGTCAGCGGGCCGAGGTCGCTCCCGTTGCGGTCGTCTGTGCGAACGTCGAGCGAATAGAACACCAGGCTACATTTCCCGATCTCCGGTAGGTCCGACGTATAGCGGAGCCTCGCCCGGTGTCTTAAGAACAATTCCCTGAATCCGGGCTCCTCGATGGGGAAAATGCCGTCTCGCAGGCGCCCGACCAGATCTTTGTCCGGATCGTAGCAGATGACATCGAAGCCCTTGGCGGCTGTCGCCAGGCTATAGTTGAGGCCAAGATGGGAAAGTCCAATGAATCCGATCATGTCACTCTATCTCTTTGCCAGGGCCACGCAGGTTGAGGCGATTCCTTCCCTCCACGGCGTCATCCGCAAACCAGGGAATGCCCGCCTTATTGCCGAGGCGTCAAAACACCTGTAGCCATTGTGCGGTATGGGGCCCGTGCGCGGAGAACTGGATATGGAAACGCGCTTCGTAAACTGGGAGGCGGTAAACTCAGCGATCTCTCGGAAGGATGCGACGTCACCTGACACAGCATTCAGCACACCGGCACTGCGTCGAAGGACGAGTTGGCAGAGCAACGCAGCGACATCCTCAATGTAGATATGATCGCGGAGCTCCTCGCCATCGCCAAAGAGGACAATGGCCTTGCCCGAGCTCGCCAGCCTTCGGAAACGGTTCGGCCCATAGCCGTCGTGCGGATCGTCAAGCCCGTAGGCGAGGGTGGGGCGAAGAATGGCCAGCGGTCCCGCAAATTCGCTTCGCAGCAGCACCTCGCGGGCAAGGTGCATCGCCCCGTGCGGCGAGCCAGGTTCGGCGCATGAGGACTCGGAAATGGGCTCGGCCGAGTCCTTGTAGACCGCATCCGAGCTGACGTAGAGCAGGTGGCCGATATCCGCCCCGTGGATCGCGGTGCAAACGGCCTCGGCCATGCGGACATTCTCAACAAGCATTTCAGGATTCCGGCATGGCGCCCGGGCAGAGACAAAGATGAGTGTGTCGCCGGGTCGAAGGCGGTTGCGGAGCGCCGCGGCGGCCCCGGGCGAAACGAGGTCGATCTCTGCGCGGCCGAGCGGCAGCGTCTCGACCCCGGCCGCCTTCAAATGCCGCACGCTGGCGGCGCCGAGGAAACCGGCCGCGCCCAGGACGACCGCCCGAGTTGGCGTTTCGGGGGCGGTTAGGAGATGGGCAAGCATCAGGGGACGTGCAGCTGGCAGGTTACTCTTTAGTTCGCTGGGACAGGCGGACGGTGTTGAAGACTCTGTTGATCCAAATGTCGTTGTCGATGTTCGTCGAGGGGGCCTCGCAAAGCCCCAGGAAGTGGTCGTACTCGGCCTTCCATGTGGGATCCGGACACCGGAGCGTTTCAGTTTCCTCGTCCGGCCGGCCGCTCGGGAGCACGCGTCTTCTCAGCGTGAACGTGCTGGGGCCCCACTTGCAGAGGCACTCGATATGGGCGCTGCCTTTCTCCGCATAGACGTCGCAGCGAAAGGTATTTCGCCACGATAGCAGGGTCATTTCGAACTCAAGCTCGGGCGAGCTTCCCCGGAACCCAAACTGGAAATGGTCGCAAGCCTTGTTCTCAAACCGACTGCTGCGCCAGACCTCCGCCTCGACGGACGGTTGCCCGAAAAGGAACAGCGTCCAGTCAAGAAGGTGGGAGCCGAGGTCCGGGAAGACCCCCATCCCCTTGTCCCGCCAAGCCGAATTGCGCACATCGCGGGCCGTCCCGTTCCCGTAGAAGAACTTGGCGATGTAGACCCTACCCAACACCCCCGAATCGAGCGCCCGCTTTAGCCGGAGGATGTGGGGCTCGAAACGGTGGTTATAAGCGGTGTAGCATACCACCCGGTTCTTCATCGCGATCGCCTTTAGCTCGAGCAGTTCGCCTTCAGATTCGGAGATGAGGGGCTTCTCCACGAGCACGTGCTTCCCAAGCGCGAGAAGGTATCTAACGAGCGTAATCTTGGCGTCATCGGGAGTGCAGACGAGCGCCGCATCGTAGTCGCCCACCGGCACGTCCTCGATCCGGCGGTACCCGGCCTCAGGCGATACGGGGTCCACGGTCGCGACGACGTCGGCTCCGGCAATGGCGAGCCGCTTCCTGCCCTGCACGCCCAGTCCGGCGACGACCATTCTCATTCGTATTGCGTCTGCTTCTGGAGCTTCTGGAGCTTCTTCAGCATCTCGTCCGGCGAGATGGGCTGATTGCCGTCGCGCTCGCACGCTATTGCGGCGGCCACCGAACCCAGGATCGAGGCGGTGACCGGGCAGCCGCCCCGCACGAGGGAGAGTGAGGCATAGGCCAGAAGGGCGTCTCCAGCCCCGACAGCATCGACGACATAGTCTGTCAGGCTGTCGACGGTCAGGAAAGAGCGCACATTCGGGTCGGGAGCCCGGTACGTGATGATTCCCCTCTCGCCCATCTTCAGGATGAGATACCTGCATTTGGTCTTCCGGTAGAGTTCGAGCGCCAGTGGTCGAATGGTCGAATCCTGGTCGCCCATGGAGAACCGCGCCTCCCTCTCGTTTGGCGTTATGAGGTCAAAGCCCTGGAATTCCAGTATGTTGCCCCACCGGCTGGCCACCTGGCTGTCCGCAACCCGAAGAGCCCCCTTCGGGATTGCGGCCGCTAGCTCTGGAATCGTGCGCCCGTTGAAGATTCCGTGACGAAAGTCGCTGAAGACTACGACCTCGGCCTTTGACGATGAAATCGAGCTCTTGAATTTCCCGAGTGTCCTGTCCGAAACCGGGCGGTTATCGAGCTTGTCGACCTTGAGCATCCGGTAACCTCCCGCCGTGAACACGTTCTTCTGCGTCGTCGGCCGGGTCGGGTCGATGATGGCATCGCACTCAACGCCATAGTCCTGGAGGTCCTTGAGGACATAGTCCTTCAGCTCGTCGTCGCCGAGCACGGTGGTGAACTTAACCTCGGCTCCAGCCATCTTCAGGTGTTTTGCGACGATGCCCGCGCCGCCGACAAAATCCACCTGGCGATCGTACTTGAGGCTCAGGGTGGGGGTCTTTGTGTTGCCGCCTATGAGGGAGCAGTAGGTGTAGGAGTCGACGATCGTGTCTCCTGTCACGTGGGCTTTCACGCCCTTGAATTTGAGCAAGGTTTGCCGCAGCCCGTCGAAGGTCAGGCCCTCGGCTTCCATCAGGGTCTGCAGCTTGTCGATGGTGAGGTCGGGCGGTTCGCTCTCAATGATTCGCGAGGATGAGTAGACGATGTCGCCAGGGGTGAAGATCACGTCGCCGCCGTAGGCTTCCAGCGCCGTCACCTCCTCCCGGGTCTTCGGGTGCATGCCATCCTTGTTGTACTCGTAACCCTTCGCGAAATAATCGGGCTGGATTATCCCGATGTTCTCGATCGGCGTCGCATTCTCGTCGATGATCACGTAATCGACGATCTCCAGCGCCGCGAGATTCATGGCCCTCAGGGCCTCTGGGACGAACGGCCTGTGGTCGGCCTTGCTGATATGCTGGTCCGTCGTGAGGCTCGCAACCAGGATGTCGGCCTTGCTCTTCGCATACATCAGGTGGCGGATATGGCCCGGGTGCACGAGATCGAACGTCCCGTGGCACATGATGACCTTCTTCTCGCGGGGTCGTGGGCCTATGATCGCGCACAGCTCCTCCCGCGTCTTGATCTTGCGTTTGTAGGTGACCGCCTCCGCATCTGTCGGGCTACTCATGCTGATTAGGTTGTGAGGGTCGTTGGATCATTCGGGTGAGGGATTCTGAACTGCGGCCGATCCAATGCTGTTCTAGGATGTCTTCGGTGAAAAGAGCATTTGCCTAGCCACGATTGCGTGGAACCGCGAGAGCTTCGAATAATGCTCTCATGCGGCGCGGGGCAGGCACTCGTTTGATTGGACATGGCCGCCAACGGGTCGCTCACTTGGGTGGCATTCGCCATTTGTAAAGCCTCGGTGCCAGCGGGTACATGAACCTCGGAATTCTAATCCTGGGCAGGCTGAAAACAGGTGCGAAGGTTGTGCGGGACTGACCTTGAATTCGGTCATTTCATGGATTGTGCCCCTGGGAAGCGTTTGTTCTCCAATGGCTTTCACCTCTTTTGCACTGAAGAAACGCATGTCGAGCTTCTTGCCGATGAGTCTCCTGCCCAGATTCCAGCCCAGCGCCTGAAGGCACAAGAAGAGAGCGATCGGCGTCATCTCAAACACAAACAGGGTGCCGTTCGGCTTAAGCACCCGGCCGAATTCCCTGAAAGCCCTGCTAAGGTTGGAAATCGAATCGTTCACCTTGTCGCCGACCATGTGGTGGATCGCATAGAAGCAGACAATTGCGTCCACGGATGCGTCGGCCAGCGGCATCGCATAGGCCGACCCAAGTACCCTCAGATCCACCTGGCGATTCACGCGGATGGACTTGAAGGACGGCTCAAGGCCGATGATCTCAACGCCATCGGGCCTTGCGTAGGGCAATCCCGGGCCGCAGCCGACATCCACAAGCAGCATCCCCGGCTTGAGCGACCTTGTTAGCGATTCAATCTGCTGAGCGTAGCCGAAGCTCCAATCGCCCGGGTTCAGCTTGCCATGCATCATGAACTCAAACGTGTCGTCAAAGAACGATTCCGTCGCCTCGGGCAGCATCACCGCGACATCATCGCGTATCGAACCGCGAAACCCCGACGAGGGGCACAGGATCTCGCTTCCGTTGACGGTCAGCGGCGCGTGGCACTCGGGACAGCACAACCAGCGGGTGATTCGGGTTGAGGTTGCGGAGGGATCCGATGGCATGCTCATGACGGGGTCCTCGTATTGAGGAAGCTGAACCAGTTCCGCGTGGCCTTTTCGATCGAGGCGGGATCCCAGATGGGCGCCTCGCGCCAGTAGTCAATCGCGCCCAGCATGAGGGAGACGCCTTCCTCAAAGGTCACCCTTGGCTTCCATCCGAGGACCCGCTGTATCTTGGAGATGTCCGCCCACGTGCATTCCGGCTCACCGGGTCTCTTGGGAAGGGCGACGCGCTCGCCGCCGAGCAGCTCGACCAGCCGATTGACCGTCTGGGGATTGCCGGCCCCAAGGTTGAATACCTCTCCGGCCACGGGCGATGTTGCGGCGAGATGGAAGGCGCGCGCCACGTCCGTGACGTAGAGGAAGTCGCGCCGCTGGGTTCCGTCTCCCACCACGGTGAGCGGCCTTCCCTTGAGCTTCTGGGCCAGGAACACGCCGAAGACGGCGCCATAGGCCCCGGAGGTCTTGGACCTCGTCCCGTAGGCGTTGAAGATCCTGATCGAATTCACGGGGAGGCGATACACTCGGCCCCAGTGGAGCGCAGCCTGCTCACCCTGGAACTTGCTGAGCGCATAGGGGTATTCGCAGCTGATGGGAGCGTTCTCCGTTGTTGGAAGCTCAAGCGCCAATCCGTAGCAGGAGGACGACGCTGCATACACGAACTTCGCCACCTTTGCATCCCGCGCGGCCTCAAGCACACAGACCGTGCCCAGAACGTTCGCCGACATGTAGTCCACCGGACGGTCAATGGAGGGGACGATGTCACCGATCCCGGCGAAATGAATGACGTGGCAGGCGCCGGCATAGACCGAATCCCCGGGGTTGATCTCGCGCACGTCGCGGGTGTCGACCCGCAGGTCGTTGTTTCCTTTTTGCTGCTCCAGGTTCTGCAGCCGCCCACCGACCAGGTTGTCGATCACATGAACCCGAAAACCCTCATCCAGGTAAAGGTCTACCATGTGGCTGCCGATAAACCCGGCGCCACCGGTGACGACAGCAAGCGGCTTCTTGGAGCTCATTTAAGGCCCAGCTTCTTGATCACCTTCACGTTAACGAAGCTCTCGTCCGACATCGTGTCCTTGAACCTGCCGTCCTTGAAGGCCTGGCAAAGGCCCCGGACGGCGTCCTCGATCGTGCGCTTCGGTTTCCAGCCGAGTTTCTCGAAGATCTTGCGGGAGGAGACATGGTAGGACCGGTTGTCGTTCGAGGGCGTGGTGGTGATCTGGATGGGAGCCTTCTCCGGGAACTCCTGCTCGACCACGGTCCTCACGAATTCGGCAAGCTGGGAAACAGTGAAGTTCTCATAACCGACATTGAAGGTCTCACCCGCCACTAGGTTCGTAGGGTATTCGAGCATCTTCACATAGAGCTCGGTCACGTCGTCCACGTGGATGTTCGGGCGCTTCTGCGTGCCGCCGAAGACGGTGATTAGGCGCCGGTTCACGGCATGGTTCGTCAGGATATTAATTGTGAGGTCAAACCGCATCCTGGGCGAGTACCCGCACACCGTCGCCGGTCTTAGGGTGATGCAGGTGAAATCGGGGGACTGGTGCTTGAAGAGCAGGGGTTCGCACATCCCCTTGTACTTGTTGTAGAGGGTAAGGGGAACGAGGGGATGATGCTCCGTCACCTCAGGGGCGTCGCTCACCCCGTAGACGGAGCTGCTCGAGATGTAGATGAACCGCCGGACCCCGGCCTTCTTCGATGCGATCACCAACGGCTCAAAGCAGTCAAAGTTGATGGTACGACTTAGGCCCTCGTCCAGTTCGAAGCTCGGGTCATTGGAGATGCATGCCATGTGGATGACTCCATCAACGCCCCTCACCGCGGCGGCATAGGCCGCAGCGTCGCGGATATCACCCTTTATCACGATCAGCCGCGGATGCTTCGGCAGGCCCGCCGAGCCGAATAGCATGAGGTCGTAGACCGCCACGTCGTAACCGGCGTCGAGCAGTTTGGGGACGAGAACGCAGCCTTTGTAGCCGGCTCCTCCGGTGACGAGGACCTTTTTCATGAAATGGTTCCATTCACGACCGCACGGAGAGGGGGTCGACGTCAATCTGAACTCGCAGATCCGGTTTGTCTTCGAATTGGCGGCTTGCGGAGTTTGGCCCGGTTGCGTTAAGCATTGGTTGAACGTTTGATGCCGACTTTTCTCAAATCCTTCGCAGGCAGGCGGGTCCTTATCACAGGGCACACGGGCTTCAAAGGCTCATGGCTCAGCGAATGGCTAATCGGATTGGGGGCCCAGGTGTGGGGTTTCAGCTTGCCCCCCACCACAAAGCCGGCGCTGTTCAGGCAGCTGGGCCTGGCGGACCGCCTGAGCCACACGGTGGGAGACCTTCGTGACGCGGACGCGATCGCAAGGGTGCTTGCGGCAGCGAGGCCCGATTATGTATTTCATCTGGCGGCGCAGCCGATCGTTCGCACGGCCCACTCAAACCCAGCAGAGACTTGGGCCACCAATGTCATGGGCACCGTCAACCTCCTTGAGGGCTTGAGGAGGCTCAAACACCCGTGTGCGGCAGTGATTGTCACGACCGACAAGGTTTACCGCTCCTCACCAAACGCGCGCTCGGAGGATCATCCGGTCGGCGCAAACGATCCGTACGGCGGCAGCAAAGCTGCTGTTGAGATTGCCGTCGAATCGTGGCGCCAGGCGTACTTCCCGGTCCCTTCGGCGCGTGGCAGAGGGTTCCCAAGGGTAGCCATTGCCACGGCGCGGTCCGGAAACGTCATCGGGGGCGGGGACTGGGCCCGGGATCGTCTCATTCCGGATTGCATCAGGGCGCTTTTGCGTGGTGAACCCATTGACGTGCGCAATCCTCTGGCGGTTCGACCCTGGCAACATGTGCTGGATCCGCTCGCAGGTTACCTGATACTGGGCGCGGAGCTGCGGGACACCCTGGAGGACCGTCGAATAGGAAAACTGTCTGAACTCTCGGGCGCATTCAATTTTGGGCCGGCTGCAGCCGACCACCATTCCGTTCGCGAGGTTGTGGCGGAAGTGCTGAAGCGCTGGCCCGGGAGATGGCGAAAGGTACAGAAAAGGCGCGACCCGCCGGAAACAGGTGTCCTTCGTCTCGATGCCAAGAAGGCTCATCGGCTGCTTGGCTGGCGGCCCAGGTGGAAGTTCGCCCAGGCGTTGGATCATACCGTCTCGTGGTACCAGTACGCGTCGTCCCCCTCCCGGGCGCTTGAGAAGACGCTTCGGCAGCTTGCGGAATACACCTCCAGTTAGAAAATGAGCGATCCCAACAGCCTCAGCGACTTGGCGGACGAAATTGAGAGGTTGGTACGGGCCTATTCGGCGCGCGCCCACGCGGCAAACGGACCGGCAGGCGCGGACCCCGAGCCTTTCGAGCCAGGCAAGACGCCTGTGCCCTATGCCAGTCGTGTATTCACGGGCAACGAGGTTGCCGCCGCGGTGCGCACCACGCTCGATTTCTGGCTGACTCTGGGACCGCAGGGGGACGCCTTTGAGAAGGAGCTGGCCGCGGCAATCGGCGTCAAGCGCTCCATCCTGACAAATTCTGGGTCGTCAGCGAACCTGCTCGCAGTAAGTTCGCTTACGTCTTCGAAATTGCCCACTGAGAGACGCCTTCGTCCGGGCGATGAGGTGATTACCTGCGCCTCCGGGTTTCCAACCACGGCTGCCCCGATCGTGCAGAACGGCGCCGTCCCGGTCTTCATCGACAGCAACCCCGTGACAGGAAACGCGGACTGTTCAAAAATCGAGGAGGCCTATGCTCCCGGGCGCACAAAAGCCGTGGTACTGGCGCACGCCCTGGGCAATCCCTTCGACCTGGCTTCGGTCGTGAAATTCTGCAGGGCAAATGACCTCTGGCTGATTGAGGACAACTGCGACGCCCTCGGGAGCCTCTACACGATGCCCGGCAAGGCCCCGCATTTGACCGGGACCTTTGGCGACCTGTCGACCCAGTCATTCTATCCGGCGCATCATATCACGACAGGGGAGGGCGGGGCCGTGAACATCACGCGTGACATGCGCTTCAAGGTCATTCTCGAGAGTTTCCGGGACTGGGGCAGGGACTGCTGGTGCGCCAGCGGGCACGAGAACACCTGCGGCAAGCGGTTCGGCTGGCAACTGGGAGAGCTGCCGGAGGGTTACGACCACAAGTACACCTATAGCCACCTCGGCTATAATCTGAAGCCGCTGGACATCCAGGCAGCCATCGGCCGCGAGCAGCTGAAGAGGCTTCAAGGCTTTGTCGAGGCCCGCCGGCGCAACTGGGAGCGCCTGCGCGCCGGACTGGCCCATCTGTCCGATTTCCTTGAATTCATGGAGGCTACGCCGGGAAGCGTACCCTCCTGGTTCGGCTTCATGCTCCTCGTGCGCGATGGCGCCCCGTTCACGGCGGTCGAGCTCTCACGCCATCTCGATGCCCACAAGATAGGCAACCGGCGGCTCTTTGGGGGCAACCTGGTGCGGCAGCCGGCATTCGTCCAGCTTCGCAGTGACAATCCCAATGCATTGAGAGTCGTCGGGAATCTAGAAGGCGCCGATCGCCTGATGCGTTCGGCGCTCTTTGTCGGCGTTTATCCCGGTTTGACGCCCGAGATGCTTGACTATGTGATCTGGGTGATCGGCGACTTCTGCATCAAGCCCGCTCGGAAACGCCCCAAGACCTCATGAAGACTGTCATTCTCTGCGGCGGAAAAGGAACCCGCCTTCGCGAGGAGACCGAATACCGCCCGAAGCCGATGCTGCCCATAGGCAACCGGCCTATCCTCTGGCACATCATGCAGCGGTACGCCCTCTATGGGCACAAGGACTTCGTGCTCTGCCTCGGCTACAAGGGCGACCTCATCAAGGATTACTTCAGGAACTACCGCTGGAACTCGCACGATGTGACGGTCTCGCTCAACCGCCCCGAAGCTCCAAGGTTTCAGGACCCGGACGATGCCGTCGACTGGACGGTGTCCCTAATCGACACCGGGCTCGATTCCCTGACGGCGTGGCGGGTGAGGTCCGTGCGCGCCCACGTTGGTATTGGGCCGTTCTTCCTCACCTACGGCGACGGCGTCGGCAACATCGACCTAAAGAAGCTCCTGACCTTCCACCGCAAGTCGGGCTCCGTCTGCACGCTGACGGCCGTGCATCCCCCGGGGCGGTTTGGCGAGATTCGCCTTCGCCCGGATGGGCGCGTGGAGTCGTTTAATGAGAAGGCCCAAACGGAGACCGGCTACATCAACGGGGGCTTCATGGTCTGCGAGCCGGAGCTCTTCGACTACCTGCCCGACAGTCCCATGACCATGCTTGAGGAAGGGCCCCTTCGCCGCCTTGCCTCCGAAGGGAAGCTCGCAGCCTACCGGCACGAGGGATTCTGGCAGCCGATGGACACCTACCAGGAGTTTACCCTGCTGAACCGCCTCTGGGAGTCCGGCAAGGCCCCCTGGACTGCATGAGCCATCAGAGGCCGCTTCCTCCCGACGACCTTAATCACGTCCGGCTGGGAGCCGTCGCACTTTGGCCGGAATTGAGGGATGCCCGGATCTTCATCACCGGCGCGACCGGATTCTTCGGGCGCTGGCTCATCGAAAGCCTCCTTTCGGCCGACGAGCGGTACCGCCTGGGCGTCCGCCTCGTCGCGCTTTCCCGCAACCCGGATTCATTCCTGGACGCGGCACCGCATCTGGCGGGCTCTGGCCTGAGGTGGATCAGGGGCTCGGTTACGACCCTGATGCCGGAAGCCTTGGATGGGGAGAGGTTCGATATGGTGATCCACCTTGCGACCGAGGCGGATATGCAGGCGACGCAGCGGGATCCGCAGGCCGCCCTTGCCGTCATCACTGACGGGACCCGGCGTGTTCTTGAAGTGGCCGAACATACCGGTGCCCGGCGCTTCCTGTTTACGAGCTCGGGGGCGATCTACGGACCGCAGCCCCCTGAGCTGGAGCGTATTTCGGAAGCATATGAAGGGAAATACGATCCAAGAGGCAGCGCATCCGTTTATGTGTTGCCTGGGGAGGCAAAGCGCCAGGCGGAGCTTCTGTGCGTCAAGTATGCACAGCGCAACGGGTTGGGAGCCGTGATTGCGCGCTGTTTCACCTTTGCCGGGCCCGGTCTTCCAACGGGCTCCAAATTTGCATTCGGCAACTTCCTGAGGGACGCTCTGGCTGGCGGCCCAATCGTGATAAAGGGCGATGGCACGCCTATACGCTCGTATCTCTATGCCGCAGACTTGGCTATCTGGCTCTGGACGCTTCTCCTTAGGGGGACTCCGGGGCGGGCGTACAACGTGGGATCAGAATATCCTGTAAGCCTGCGCCATTTGGCTGAAATCATGGCTCATGAACTCGGTGCCAGAGGAATTGAGGTACTTCAGGAACCAAAGGCGGACGGGACGCTCGATCGCTATGTCCCCTCGACCAAGCGCGCCCGGGACGAGCTTGGACTCAGGGAGAATTTCAACCTGCAGGAAATGGTCCAGAGGACGGCGGCATGGCACCGGGCCGCGGTGAAGGATTGACGCTTTTCGAGTCCCGCCAAGTCTCACAACACATGCCGGCGAAACACCTGTTCATCTTCGAGATGGCGAATAACCATATGGGAGACGTTTCCCATGGTATTCGGATCATCCGAGAATTGAAGGAGGCGGGCAGCGGTTTCGACTTTCGTTTTGCCGTCAAGCTACAGTACCGCAGCCTACCCGGGCTCATTCATCCCGACTTTCGCGGACGAAATGACCTTAAGTTCATCAAGAGGTTCACCGAGACGGCACTTAGCTGGGAGGACTACCGCCGGCTTAAGGACGCTATCGTCGGGCACGGCTTCCTAGCGGTCTGCACGCCCTTCGATGAGCCTTCGGTGGACAAGGTGGTGGAGCATGGGTTCGACTACCTGAAGGTTGGGAGCTGCAGCCTTACCGACTGGCCGCTTGCTGAGAAGATAGCCGCCACAGGTCTTCCCCTGATCCTTTCCACAGCGGGTGAATCGCTGGAGGATATCGACAGGGTCGTCAGTTTCTACCAGCACCGGGACAGGCAGGTGGCCGTGATGCACTGTGTCGGGGAGTATCCGACTCCCGGTGACAGCCTGCAGCTGAACCAGATAGACCTCCTGAGGCGACGCTACAGCAATGTCGACGTGGGGTATTCAACGCACGAAGACCCCGACGAACTCGATGCGGTGATGATGGCGATCGCTAAAGGGGCAACGTTCTTGGAGAAGCATGTCGGTGTTCCGACCGAGCGGCACCCCCTGAACGCCTATTCCGCCAATCCCGCGCAAGTGCGCAGATGGCTCGAGGCAGCGCGCCGGGCCGTGACCATGGTCGGGGTCGAGGAACGCAGGTATGAATCTTCCCAGAGCGAACGAAACACCCTTTCAGAGCTTCGGCGCGGCGTGTTTGCCAAGCGCACGGTAGCGACAGGCACGGTAATCGGAAGTGACGATATCTTCTTCGCAATCCCAGCCGGGCCCGGCCAGCTCACCGCAAATGATCTTTCCAAGTACACGGAATACAAGGCACTGCGTAATTTTGCGCCGAATGAGGCCATCCTTCATACCGGAGTCTCATTCACTGACACACGAAGCCTTGTCCATGGCATCATCCGTGACGTCAAAGCACTCCTGAAGGTCTCGGGAGCCGCCGTGCCCACACAACTTGAGCTGGAGATATCCCACCACTACGGCATTGAGAGATTCAGAGAAACAGGCTCGGCGATGATCACCGTCATCAACCGGGAATACTGCAAGCGGCTCGTCCTGATGCTTCCCGGGCAACGGCACCCCGAGCATTGGCACATGGCGAAGGATGAGACCTTCCACATGCTGCACGGGGAGATCGATCTCGTCCTTGGTGGTGAACGTCGCCGCTGCACAAAGAACGATGTCATCGTCATCCCGCGAGGCGTGAAGCACGAGTTTCGCAGCTCTGTTGGGGCCGTCATCGAGGAGATCTCATCAACCCACATCAAGGACGACTCGGGATACACTGACCCAGTGATCGGCCGAAACGACCAGCGCAAGACCTACGTCACGAACTGGATGGACTGAGCACGAATGGACCCACAAAGCGATCTTCGACGCTTGAAGAAGCAACGCAATCTGGCAGCCGTAGCCGCGGTCGTAATTATCGCAGTCGGCATGGCAATCTGTCTTCCCCACGCCCTTGACCGCCGAAAACGGCTAAAGTCGGCGAATGATGCGCTGCTTGCCCTCCAAGGGCAGATCGAGAACACCCAGAACCAGATAAGGGGGGTCCAGGCGCAGATCCTGCAGACTCAATCGGAGATACGGTCCCTCACCCATGAACGACACTGATTCGGAGTTGGGCAATGCCCGCGCGCAGCGTGACCAGGCGATCGCCTGTGCCGCTCTTTCTTTCGTCATTTCCTTGGCGCTCGTCTTTTCGACTTTCGGGCCTGAACCGCAAACGGAACTGGCACGCAAGACCGTGCGAGAGCACCAAGCGTTGTTAGCGCAACTGCAGCAAGTGCTGCAGAACAATACGACCGAGCTTTCCCAGGACCAAGCCACACTCGGATCGCTGCGCAAGGCAGGCGCCCACCCTTAATTCGTATGAAGTTATCCGACTACGTCGTCGATTTCATCGCCCAGCTGGGTGTCCGCCATGTGTTCATGCTTCCCGGAGGTGGTGCGATGCATCTGAATGACTCTCTCGGGAAGTGCCGGAAGCTGACTTATGTCTGCAATTTGCACGAGCAGGCATGCGCGATCGCTGCGGAGGCGTACGGACAATGGGCCGGTCTGGGAGTGGCAATGGTCACGAGCGGCCCAGGTGGCACCAATGCGTTAACCGGCGTGGCGGGCGCATGGCTTGAATCGACCCCGATGCTGGTCGTTTCGGGACAGGTCAAGCGGTCGGATTTGGTTGGGAACAGGGGAGTCCGCCAAATCGGGTTCCAGGAGATAGACATCGTCCGGATGGTTAAGCCGATCACGAAGTACTCAGTTACCGTAACTGATCCGGGCCAGATTCGCTATTGCATGGAGGAGGCGGTGTGGAATGCCACCCATGGCAGAAAGGGCCCGGTATGGGTAGATATTCCTTTGGATGTGCAGGCGACTGATATTGATCCGGTGGGCCTCGATGGTTTTCGGCCGCCGCCGCAAGATTCGAGCGCCAATGCCCGGATCAAGTCTGCAGCACTGAAAACGCTGGAACTGCTCGCAACTTCCCGGCGCCCCGTGGTCCTAGCAGGAAACGGGATCAGGCATGCTGGGGCCATCGAACTCTTTCTCAAATGGGCCGAATCGATTGGAATTCCGATTCTCACGACATGGAAGGCGCTCGATTTCCTGCCGGATGACCATCCGCTCTATGTGGGCCGGCCTGGCGCCGTTGGGCAGCGTGCGGCTAACTTCGCACAGCAGACCAGCGACCTCTTCATAAGCATAGGCGCACGACTGGATTATGGCCAGACGGCCTATAATCACGCAAATTTCGCACCGCGGGCTAACAAGGTAGTCGTCGACATTGATCCAGCCGAAATCGCAAAGCTGCAGATGGAGATCGCAGTGCCCCTGGCAGCGGATGCAGGTGAGTTCCTGGCGGCATTAACCTCTTGTTGCAAAGGGCGCCGTTTCTCCGACTGGAGCGAATGGCGCGCGTGCTGCACCTCTTGGAAGGCCGCTTATCCGATCGTGCTGGACTCGTACCGGTCGGTCCCTTCTGGCGTTCATAATTACGTCCTCGTCGAAGCCATCGGCCGCCTCATGGGCGCTGGTGAGGTCCTTGTCCCGGGCAGCTCTGGGGCATGCAGCGAAGTGACCTCACAGGCGGTCCCCGTGTCCAAGGGCATGCGATTCATTAACACCCATGGCCTAGGAGCCATGGGCTTCGGCGTATCGGCTGCCCTCGGCGCGTGTCTGGCATCAGGCAACCATAGGACTGTCTGCATTGACGGCGATGGAGGATTCCCGATGAATGCCCAGGAGTTGGCGATCATCTCCCGGCTTAACCTGCCGATTAAGTTCTTTATCCTCAACAACGGCGGCTACGGCTCGATCCGCGCAACGCAACTCAACTACTTTGAGGGTAGGTTCATGGCCTGCGACGCCGCCTCCGGGCTGACATTTCCGGATCTACAGAAGACGGCTGAATCCTGCGGGATTGCCTACCGCCGGATCGATTCACAAGACAGCCTTCGTGACAAAGTGGCTGGAATTCTCTCCCTACCGGGCCCGGTCGTATGCGACGTCCTGATGGCACCCAATCAGTTCACCCAACCCAAAGTGTCGTCAAAACAGCAGCCTGACGGCCGGATGGTCACCGTGCCCATGGAAGATCTCTGGCCTTTCCTCGATCGCAAGGAACTCGATGCGATCATGGCGGGATGACCCCGTCCCTTTGATGACGACAAGCGAACTCCTTTCGGAAACCGTCGATTCGGCACGAACACGGGAGAATTCTGCCTTCGACGGGCTCGCAGTGGAATCGGGGAAAAACTTCGTCCTCTTCGGAGCCGGTCGGCTAGGCCGAAAGGTTGCTGCCGCGCTTCGCCGACACGGGATTGAGCCTTTGGCCTTCGCCGACAATGACCCACGACTCGATGGGACCAAGGTGGACGGCACCCTGGTATTCTCGCCGGCGGCTGCTGCGGGCCGCTGGGACGACGATGCTCTTTTCGTCGTTACAACATTCCTTCCTCAAGGAGGGGGCATTGGGTCTCGCTTGCGGGAGCTTGCGTTGCTGGGATGCAAAAAGACCACGAACTTCCTGCCCTTTGGATGGAAGTTTGAAGGAGTCCTTCCCCATTTCGGCTCGGACCTGCCATCCCGATTGCTGGAGCACGCCCGGGAATTGGAGAAGGTTGAGGAACTGTGGTGCGACCACATTTCCCGGGAGACGTATAGACAGGCACTCGCGTGGCGCCTGCGGGCAGACTTCAAGGAAACCATCTCCCCAGCACCCAACCAGTATTTCCCACGGGACATCCTTCGCCCGAACCCGGAAGAAGTATTCGTAGACGGCGGCGCGTTCGACGGCGATACCCTGCGGGCTGCCCCGTGGCAGTTTGCCAGGACCCTCGCAATCGAACCGGATCCTGCAAATGCCGCGATCCTGCGCTCCTTGAGCAACCAGGGGACTCAGGTTTACGAATCGTTGCTGGGCCGCGTTCCGGGCTCCGCCCGCTTTGACGGGAGAGGGACGATGGCGTCATCCCGGTCGGACGCCGGCGCGTTGGAGCTATCAGTGATGACGCTGGATGAGCTTACGGCGGGCGAGATTCCGACATTCGTTAAGCTCGACGTCGAAGGGGACGAACTCGCAGCGCTCGAAGGCGGCGTGGAGATGCTGAAACGCGTGCAGCCCATTGTTGCGGTGTGCGTCTACCATAAGCCGGAGGATCTGTGGACTATACCCCTATTTCTTAAAGAGGTGCTACCGTACCTGCGCGCCCATGCGCGGAATGGATTCGAGCTTGTGGCCTACGCCGAACTGCCCGAGTGCTGCCCGCATCCACAATGAACGACTCAAGTTTAAGGCCCTGTCCTATTTGCGACGGTCTTGGACGGCGGCTCATTCACCGGCAACGCTTCATGGACGGGCCGATGGGCAACGGCTACAACGTGGTCGTATGCACGAAATGCGGAGCGGGATTTGCAGATGGAATTCCTTCACAGGCCGACTTGGATCGGTATTACGCTGAACAGTCGAAATACACTTATGATCACGCGGATGGGGCCGAGTCATCATGGGATCTCAAGCGATTTGAGGCAACTGTCGGACAAATTGCTCACTATTTCAAGTCACCAAATGCGCGGATCCTTGATATCGGATGTGCAACGGGTGGCTTATTGTCGGTATTCAAGAAGAGCGGCTTTGAAAACGTGATGGGCGTCGATCCTTCTCCAGCCTGTGCAGAGGCGGCTGGACGATTGTATGGTGTGAATGTCTTGGTCTCGACGCTGTCCCAATTGACCGATTGGGAGGAACGCTTTGACCTGATTTTAATGCTCGGAGTCCTTGAGCATCTCCGGGAGGTCAAAGATGCGGTCAGAGTCGCATCACGGCTTCTAACACAAGGAGGTCACATCTATTGCGCGGTTCCCGACGTCGAGGGTTTTGCTAGCTGCGCAAACGCGCCCTACCAACAGTTCAGCATTGAACACGTGAATTTCTTTTCAATCAGCTCGCTTGAGCGGCTAATGTCGGAATGCGGCATGGCCAAAGCTCATTCTTGGATTTGGTCCGTGGAATGGCGGGAGGATGTCTTTGAGCCGATTGTGAGTGGCTTATTTGAACCTAGAGCTACTCCAACGCTCCCGCTGTTTGACGAGAGAACAGAGCCTGCCTTTGACCGTTATCTTGCCTGTTCCAGGGAGGGCGACCGGAAGATACAAACCGTGATCGATTCGTTACGACGGAGCCAAGAGCCGATTCTCGTCTGGGGAGCCGGGACACTTGCGCGGCGTCTGCTGGCAACAACGAGTTTTGCCGAGGCAAATATCACAGGATTCGTGGACTCAAATCCACACCTTCAGGGTCAAGTGCTGTCCCACCGACCCATTCTGGGGCCGGGGCAGATAGTCGGACGGAAGGAAAGCATCCTCATTTGCTCCGTTTCTTTTGCAAAGGAGATCGCTGGAGAAATCCGTAACCAGCATGGGTTTCAAAATCGCGTTATTTCTCTTTCCGACAAATAAATCTCGTAAAGCCGATTCCCGACGTGTGCCGAATTCAGGATTCCTTCAAGCCACTTCAGCCGACGGGATAAAGGTCAACATTCACACTCTATTGGAGCCAACGTAGACTCCTAGGAGACTTAGTCCTATGCCCAGCGCAAGACCGATTAGTCCGCCGATAGCGCCCGCCACGGCCACTGGTCTGTATTTGCTGTCCGTCGCAGGCTGCATGCTGATCCGGATCACATCGGCAAACTGCTGCTTGGCGAAATCTGCGTGTGTCTTGCGAATCTTCGAGACCAATTCCTTGTAGGCCGCCCCCAACTCATTGAGTGATTCCTCCACCTTTGCGATGATGGCCGACTGATTTTGGGAGTTGTCATTTAAAAACACCTCCATGTCCTTGCGCCGCTCGAGCAGTTGCACCTTTTCCGCCTGGATTCGTTTGACGTTCAATCCGGCTGAAAGCGCCTGGCGAACGAGGAAGTTGGAGGCATCATTCGCGAGCAGAGAGTCAATTAATCCTTGATCGAGGATTGGTGACTCGGGGCGCTGTTGGGTTGCCTGGGATTTGATTCCCAGTACGTAATTCTCGGATCGCTCCTGCGACTTGGCCAGCAGGTCATCGATGACCTTTTCTTCTTCACTGGCCTTCTGCTCCTGGTCCTGGAGCGTGCGCAGGTAGTAGTCCATTTTCATCATGGCAATTGCGCGGTTGTGGGACAAACCACCCTGGCGGATCAATCCCAAGGTCTCGTTCAGTCGGATTCGTGAAAAGAGCTCCGTCTGCGTGAGCAGATCGCTGAAGGACAGATTGGTCGTAGGGGAGCGGAACGTCTTGGCCTGATCGAGCTGTTGATTGAGGTAAGCCGTGAGGTTCTGGAGCTCCATGTTGAGGATCACCTCATATTCGTAAAGGTCGGCCTCATGCAGGGACTCGAACGCATTACCGAAACTTGGGGGAATCTCGGCATAGTTGCGCTGGAATTTTTCCTGGTACGCGTTGACGATTCCATTCAACAGCAACTCGCGCTGCCGGTTGCTGAGCGGGAACTTGCGCGGCAGCGTCAGCGTTACGAGGTATTCGTCGGGAAGGTAGGGGGCGGGTGTCTGTCCGGAGGCTCGAAGTCGGTCGCGCTCCTTGATGACATTGGGCGGGATTAGGCCCTCGATGGTCAACGCTGCCCGCACCTTGCTCTGAAAGTCCTCGGTCGTTTCCAGTGCCTGTTGCTTCAGGGCCTCGACTATAATATCCGGTGCCCGCATGTCATCCGACTGGAACTTGGAGTGGTCAGGATATTCCCCTTTCCCATAGCCGCTGAAAGCGAAGATCACCCGCATCGAAGTCGTGGCTGACGTGAAAGGACTGGCCACGAGATAAATGGCGGCGCCGATAGCCAGACCCAATGCAGCAAACCCGAGAGTCGGTGCTAGCCCGCGGCAAAGCCGTGCAAACACCTCGCGCAAGTCAATGCCTTCGTATGCATCGTAGTCTGTATCGACGGGATGATGCGATTCGGTAGGGCTCGGAGCATCAGATGAGGGGGGGTGCATGGATCGGACTATGAAAGGGTATTGTGTTTAAAGAGCAACATTGGATCGGGAGCCCACTAAAATCCGCGAAGAACCAGGGCTAACTGAGTCCTCGCGTACGGCGGAGCTACGTATCCGTGCTTACGAAGTGGGGGCCGTTTCTCACCTGCAATCGGCATTTCTACATCTTTTTGCGAAGGGCGAATAGCCCGTGGCTATTCTTTGGCGCAGACCATCCAAAAAAAAGGTTCTTCCGGTTTCTTAATG
>PLTZ01000069.1 GCA_003164715.1 Opitutaceae bacterium
CCCCACTTCCCGATGAAGAGCCCATTTTTTGCTTTTGCACCTAATTAAGGAATAGCGGCGGAACGGCTTAAGGAGATTTTGGAATCCCAATACACCCGCCGGAACGGTCGGCTTCTTCCTTCACCCGCCCCAAACTGAAATGATGCCGGCAAGCCAGGGCGCGAAATCGACGCCGTCGCGCATGCGTCCCGGCGATTAGGAGCCAAATGTCCGCCACAGGAGATAATGCCATGAAGAACGTTAGCCATCTCACGAAGGCCGTCTTGTTTCTCGGAGTGCTGGCCGCAATCGGCGCATTCCGTGCCTCTGCGCAGGACGCGAGCAATCCTTGGCCCAAGGACCCCTACTACGCCAACAACCGCAAGCCGGACAGCCGCCTCAAGGTAGATCTCTTGGTTGTGGTGGCACATCCCGACGACGAGGTCATGGCCACCGCCTACGTGATCAGGGCGATCGAGCAGGGAAAGCGGGTGGCGCTCGTTTGGACGGTGCGGGGCAACGGAGGTACCAATGAGGTGGGGCCGGAGCAGGCTGAGGCGATGGCCGATATAAGGGTCATGGAGGGGATGAAGGCGGGTGCTTTTATGGGCGTTACCGCGATGTGGAACCTGGAGGGATTTGATACTCCCAGCCAGAACCCCCTGGAGTCCCTCGACGCATCGGGCCATGGACGCCTTCTGGACCGCATGGTTCGAATTGTGCGCATCACCAGACCCAACGTGATCCTCGCCTGGCTCCCTCTGGGGGTGACCGGCGAAAACCATGGTGACCACCAGGCTTCCGGCATCCTTTCCACAGAGGCCTTTGACATGGCCGGGGATCCGACCGCATTCCCGGAGCAGGTGGCTCCTGCGAGGGAACCCCTGCAGAATTCGAATCGCACGGAGGGGCTTCGCCCCTGGCAGCCTCAGAAGCTGTACTTCTTCTCCAATCCGACCCACATGGATTTCTTCTCGGGCCAGGGCCCGGAATACTCCTCTACGGAGATCTCTCCCAGCCGGCATACCACCTACGGGGAGGTTGCCGCGAGGGGGTTCGTCTTCCACGGGACCCAGGGTGGCGTGGCCCTGGAGTCGGCCATAGAAAAGCATGCCATCGATGGCCTCGAGGAACCCATCCCGCTGACGAAGCCAACCCAGTTTATCCTTGGGAAATCCCTCGTGAAATGCGGCGTAACGGACGACGTATTTGCAGGCGTCGTCCCCGGGGGCATCCCTTTCCAGCGGGTTCCGGGCTACACCGCGGGTGCAGAGACGGCGCCCTCACTGAAGCTGGGCGGGACCTGGGGCTACTACCGGGATTTCTGGCCGGCACACGGGCTTGAGCGCCTGGGAACCCTGATTCCGCCGGAAGTCTCCATCCAGGTGGGTGGGGTCCTCAGCCTTCCCATGGTACTCGAGAATCCCTTGGATCACCCGATCAAGGTGGGCTTCAGGGTGCAGGCGCCCAGCGGCTGGAAATTCTCGCCGATCCCGGATGCCACCGTAGAGGCGCATGACAGGTATCTCCTAAGGCTCCTTTCTGACGCGCCGACCACGAAGCTTCCAGGCTGGCAGCAGTTTCATGTCACGGCTGAGTCCGATGGCAAGAGCATCGGGGCCGTCGATCTCCGGGTCGAGCTTGAGGGCTGGGCATTGCAGCAGTAGGGGCCGTGCGCCTTCAGCGATTATTGGGCTCCGGAAACCGGTTTCACGGTTTCCCTGGGCGCCCTTGGAAGCGCATCCCGCCACGTCCCGAATATTCTGACCCGCCTCCCGATGCATGCATTCCAGTCCATGGCGGCCTTAGCCGCCTGCAATCTACCGCCAGAGGAAGAGGACGGGATGGACATGCTCCAGGAGGGCCTGGTCGCCGGGGCCGTGATCGCGGTCGCCATCATCGGGGTTGCGCCGATCCTGGCCGCCATCAACCGCAGGACGCAGAGGTTGCCAGCTCGAATCTGACCGGCCCGACCATTTTGCCGTGACCGCCGATGGCGGTTTTTGGGATTTGTGCGTGCGAATCCGTTCGACCACTATCCGCGCCCGGAGTCCGCGCGGGCGGCGCGCGCCGTGGGGACCCATGCGTGTCCATTCGGCCATGGCGACCCCCTGCCGAAGCTGCGCGCCACGGAGGGAAGTCCAACGGAGGGGCAGGGGCCCGCGAAGGGGTTACTTCTTGGCCTTCGGCGTGAGCTTGGTGATCTCGGCCTGGGCCTGGTCCAGCCTGGCCTGCAGGTCGGCGATCTTGGCGCTCGCGTCCTTGAGCTGCGCCTGCAGGCTCGTGCATGCGGCCGCGGACGCATCGGATTCCATCCCCATCTTGGTGCATTGGGCCTTGGCCTGGGTCAGCTCCGCATCGAGCTTGGCCGATCCCTCCGTAGCATTGTCGAGCTTCACCATCAGCGCCTTGCACTCGGTGTTCGCCTTGCCCAGCTCCTTCTCGAGCTGGGTCGACTTGTCCATGGACTCGCCGCACTGAGCCATCAGCTTGGTGCATTCGGCCTTGGCGTTGTTAAGCTCCACCTGGAGATGGGCGCCCTCCTCCTTGGCCCTGTCCAGCTGGCCCTGGGTCTGCGCGTTCAGGGCCTGGGCCTGGGCCAGCTGGGCCTGCGTGTCCGAGACCTGGCCGTTAAGGGCCTTATTCTTGCTTCCGAGGACGGCGGCGACGGCCACGAGGGCAATCGCGAGAAGTCCGATAACGATTGCTGCTACGGGACTTTTTTTATGGGGCGTGGGTACTGGTGCTGCTGGGTCGCTCATGGTTTAGGGGGTGCATGCAGCCCGCATGGGCCGCATCCTGCGAATAGCCCTTTGTTGCCCCGGATTCAAGAAAGGATTGCGGGCCGGGCGCCTCCCGCGACACTGTCATGAGCATCCTGATACGCTTGGAGCGCGGGCTGCGCCGGGGCGTGCGAGCCGTCCCCGGGGACCGCGGACCCACCCTGGCGCCCGGTTCCATGCGAATGAAATGCTGTTCAATCCGGCATCAGCCCGTTAGGCTTAGGGGGTTGTGGAGCACGTGAACGAGTCCCTCATCCAGAGCGAAGCGCGGTTTCGGGAGCTGTTTGACGAGGCGCCCGTGGCTTACCACGAAATCGATGGGAGCGGCGTCATCCGCAATGTGAACCGGGCGTCGTGCGAGCTTTTCGACCGCCGGGCCGAGGAGTTGGTGGGCCGGCCCGCCTGGGAGCTGGTGCCCCCGGCCGTGCGGGCAGAGGCGGAGGACGATCTCCGCAAGAAGCTGGCCGGGCAGGTGCCGCTGGAGACGTTCCAGCGCCGGTTCATGCGGCGCGACGGCACCGAGTTGTGGCTCGAGGTGCATGAGACCCCGGTCCGGGGCGCCTCGGGCCAGATCGAAGGCATCCGGGCCGCCCTGCTTGATATCACCGAGCGCAGGCACGCGGAGGAGGCACTGAGGGCGAGCGAGTCGCAGTTGCGCCGCGCCGAGCTGACGGGCGGCTTCGGGCACTGGGAATGGGACGTGAAGCGAGGGGCTGTCAACGGCTCGGAGGGGGCCCGCCGCATTTACGGACTGCAAGGGGGAGAATGGCCGGCCGAGCAGGTGCGGAGCATTCCGCTGCCGGCCTACCGGGCGGCGCTCGATGCGCAGTTCCGCCAGCTGATCGCCGGCGAGGCGCCCTATGACATCGAGTTTGAGATCCGGCGGCCGAGCGACGAACGGGTGCTGTCGGTGCATTCGACGGCGATCTACGACCCGGCGACGGACAAGGTGTTCGGCATCGTCCAGGACGTCTCGGAGCGGTTGCGGTCCGAGGCGGCGCTGCGCGAGAGCGAGCAGCTCCTTCAGGAGACGCAGTCGATCGCCCGCATCGGCGGCTACGTCTACGACATCCCGGCCGGCACCTGGAGGGGCTCGAAGGTGCTCTACGAGATCTTCGGCCTCGAGGGCCTGCGCGCGCGAACGGTGGAGGAATGGGCCGGCGTCATACACCCCGACTGGCGCGGGCGGATGGTCGCCTATCTCCAGAACGAGGTGATTGGGCGCCACACCCGCTTCGACAAGGAGTACATGATCGTTCGCGCCAGGGACGCCGCGGAGCGGTGGGTGCACGGGTTGGGCCAGCTTGAGTTCGATGCCGGGGGCCGCCCCATTCGGATGCTTGGAACCATCCGCGACATCACCGATCAGAGGCACACGGAGGCAATGCTGCGGCAGACCGAGGAGGACTTCCGCCAGGCGCAGAAGATGGAGGCGGTCGGCCAGCTTGCCGGCGGCGTCGCGCACGACTTCAACAACATCCTGGCCGCGGTTCTGATGCACATCGGCCTGCTCCAGGAGGAGCCCTCGATTGATCGCGAGACCCGGGATTCGCTGAAAGAACTTGAGAAGGACGTGCTCCGCGGCTCCGCCCTGACGCGGCAGCTGCTGACCTTCAGCCGCCGGCAGGCGATGGAGCCGAAGGTGCTCAACCTGGGCGTTGTCCTCAGGGGCCTGCTGAAGATGCTGCGGCGCCTATTGGGCGAGAACATCGTGCTGTCCCTGAACGGGCCGGAGGAGCTGCCCATGGTCTACGCCGACGCCGGCATGATGGAGCAGATGGTCATGAACCTGTGCGTAAACGCCCGCGACGCGATGCCCCACGGGGGGCGCCTCGACCTAAGCCTCGAGGCTGTCGACATTCGTGCTGAGGACCTGGCCGCCCAGCCCGAGGGGCGGGCGGGGCGTTTCCTGAGGCTGAGCGTCAGCGACTCGGGCGCGGGAATGGACGCGGAGACGCTTCGGCACATCTTCGAGCCGTTCTTCACGACGAAGGGCATCGGCAAGGGCACCGGGCTCGGACTGGCGACGGTGCACGGCATCGTCAAGCAGCATGGCGGCTGGGTCGAGGTGCAGAGCACCGTGCAGCAGGGCACCACGTTCAGGGTGTACCTGCCGGCATCCGGGATGCTCGCCGACGCGGCGGCCAGCGCGGAGGAACCGCAGCGCATGCCCGGCGGGGGCGAGGTGGTGCTGATCGCCGAGGACGAGGATAGCCTGCGCGCGGTGTCGGCCGCCGCGTTGCAGCGCCACGGCTACCGCGTGTTCAGTGCGGTCAACGGGGACGATGCGCTGCGCCTATGGGCGGCCCATCGCGACGAGATCGATCTGCTCTTCACCGACATGGTCATGCCCGGCGAGATGACCGGCTGGGAGCTGGCGTCCAAGCTGCGCGCGGGGAAGCCCGGCCTGAAGGTCATCATCTGCACGGGCTACAGCCAGGAGTCGGACCTGCGGGAGCTCGACGCCGGCACGCGGACGGCCCTGCTGAGGAAGCCGTTCGACGTGGCCCGGCTCCTGCAGACGGTGCGCCAGTGCCTGGATTCGAATTTGGCCCCCCCCGTTTGATGGAGGCGCCCTGCGGCATTGGTCATGGCTTAACGGATTAACAGCGAATCGCTTGCGGCAACCTTGCCGGGCGTTCGCGGGCCGTGTGCCGATTGGATGCCTCGGGGGGTGGGTCAATTGCCGCTCCTAAGTTGGCAAAATGTGCGCAGCAGTCGGGGCTGGAAGTGAGATATTACGTTACAGTAAGATATACCGCGGCCCTCGGCATCCTTAAGGCCAATCCCACACATGAACTCCCTACGCTATCTCATCGCGCTGCCCTTCCTTGCTCTTGCAACCGGCGCGCAGACCCCGCCCCAGCTGCCGGACCGCCCGGCAGCCGCCATCACCAACTACAAGGACACGTGGCTGCCCGTGGTGGGGACCGTAAACAGCGCCGCCGTGGTCGTCTTCAGCGGAAGCCCGGTCACGCTGGGCTTGAATACGGGCATCATGCTCTCGGTCGGCGACCACTACGCGGACGGCTTCGTCACCGTAAAGGACGTCTCTTTAAACGATGTTCCCGCCTCGACCGACCTGGAGGCAGCCGCCACGACGAGCACGTTGAAGGCGACGACGGAGACCCTCCAGGCCAACCTGACTTCCGACGTCGACATTCCGGACGCCTACGCGCTTCTCATCACCTACGTGCCGAGCAAGACACCGGACGCCGCGCCCAAGCTCGCGGTCGTGCCGCACACGATTGGCGACCTGAAGGCCGGCGTACAGAAGCATCTCTTGGCCGTGCTCCCCAAGTTCGACGAGGACGAGAACACGGCTTGGAGCATCCTCGTCTTCGACGCGGGCCGGCAGGTGCGCAGCACGACCATGGGCGAGATACTCCCCGGCTACTTCGACCGGATTGACGCGGCCTCGCTGAAGAAGCGCATCGCCGAGCGCGCCGACAAGCGGGTGGACGCTCCGATCGCCATATTCCGGCAGATGCCGCTTGGCATCCCGGACGCGGTCAAGGCCAAGTACCATGGCACCACCATGAAGGTCGAGGTTAGGGTGAGCGCCGAGGGTCACGTGGTCTCGGCGAAGCCGGTCGGCATCGCCGATACGGACCTCTGGGAGGCGCTCAACAAGGGCTTTTCGACCTGGCTCTTCCTGCCGCCCGTGAAGGATGGGGTCCTGACCCCGGCGAGCGCGATCATCCCGGTCAAGCTCTAGGCCTGGCGGACGGCCCCCGGGGATCACAGCCAACGGCGCACGCGGCCCCGGTAGGCCGAGTACGCGCCGCCGAACTTGCGCTCGAGGTAGCGCTCCTCGCGGACGATCACGCCGTAATGCAGGACGGCGGCCAGGCCGGCGGTCAGGAGCACCGGAACGAGGTCGCAGAGCAGGAGCCCCATCCCCAGGTTCAGCAGGCACAGCGACAGGTACATCGGGTTCCGGGTGAACCGATAGGGGCCCCCCGTGACGATCGCCGTTGAGGGCAGGCGCGGATTCACGTTCGTCCCCGCACGGGCCATCGCCGCGCGGGCCGCCAGGACGATCCAGACTGCCGCGATCGCGAGAAGGGCCCCGGCGACGCGCGCCGGCAGGAGCGGCGAGATGTTCACGGGATGCAGCAGATGGGCCCCGGCGCCGATCAGCAGGACCCCAAGCGCAAGCAGCGGCGGGAAGACCAGGATGGCGGGTGAGTCGACGGCGGGAGCCTGCGCGGGTTCGGGCGCGCCCATCAGAGCCTCCGCTCGGCCTCCTCGGCGGTCTGGCACGTGGCAATGCGGACGCCCCGCTGGTAGTGGACAATGGAAAGGATGTTGAACCCGATGTCCTTGGCCGGATCGGGAACGATGCGCACGACGGTTCCGACGCCCTTGGCCCTGAACTCGTCCATGAACCTCGTCAGCTCGGTGGCGCAATCCAGCTCCATTGAGTCGAGGCCGCTCAGGTCGGTCAGCACCGTGAAGCCCTTGCGCAGCTTGGGAAGGTGGCGGCGCACCTCGTCGGCATAGGGCTTCATCTCGGCCGCGGACACGTGCCCATTGTACCGCATCCGGATGAGGTTGCGGGTCGCGTCGAACTGGACCTCGCACTTCGGGGCTGCGGTCATCTTCCGGCGTTCACTGCGCGCCCAATGGTCTCGCGGTTCGGCTTCGTTGGGGCAGGGGGTCTCATGGGTTTCGGCGGCGGGCGCGGCGGCGTCCCCGCAAGGCTAGCCCTCAACCAGGAATTTCTCAAACCTCCCGCGCAGGCCCCTGCTGAGCGGTATCCGGATGCCGTTGCGAAGGAGGATGATGTAGTCGCCCTGGGCATTGGGCTGCAGCTCCTTGACCTGGTCGATCCGCACAAGGGCCGAGCGGCTGACCCGGGCGAAGTGCTGGGTTCCCAGGCGGCTCTCGATGGACGACAGGGTGTCCCTCGGCATCAGCCGTTCCCCGGCCGTGGTGTGGATGACGACGTAGTTGTCGGCGGCCTCCACCCATACGACCTCGTCAAACTTGAGGAAGACGTACCGCCCGTCGGCCTTGACGGCCAGGCGCTCGGGCCTCTGGGTCCCGGGCGCCGCGATCCCCGCCAGCGCGCCCTCGATGCGTGCGCTCAGGTCGCCGGCCCGGCGGGCGTTCACATACTCGGCGGCCCGCTCGAGCGCGGTCTCGAGGCGCTCGCGGTCGAAGGGCTTCAGGACGTAGTCGACGGCGCGCACGCCGAAGGCGTCCACGGCGAACTTGTCGTGCGCGGTGACAAACACGACCGCTGGCCGGTTCGCCGGATCGATCCCTCCGACCACCTGGAGCCCGTCGCAGCCGGGCATCTGCATGTCGAGAAACGCGATGTCGGGCTTGTCCCTGCGGATCGCCTCGATCGCCTCGGTTCCGCTGCCGTACTCGCCAATGATCTCGATCGAGAGGTCCTTGGGCAGCAGCGAGATCAGGCGCGCGCGCGCCAGGGGTTCGTCGTCGGCGACTATGATGCGTAGCTTGGTCACGTCGTGGAAGTGCTAAAGGGGATGGTTATCCGCACACACAGGCCGCCTTCAGGCCGGTTGACCAGTTCGAATTTTTGCTGCGCGCCGTAGAGCTCGGCGAGGCGGGCGCGGGTATTGGCGACGCCGATCCCCTCCCGGTTCGGACCCTCGGCCGGAAGCCCCGCCCCGTTGTCGCTCACGGTCAGGACGAGGTTTCCCTCCTGGCGGGCGCCCCGCAGCTCGATCCGGCCTGTCCGAGCGTTGGGCTCTATCCCGTGGCGCATCGCATTCTCCACCATGGGTTGCAGGATGAGGCTCGGCACCTGGGCGTCGATCACTTCCTCGTCGATGGCGATGGTGACGTCGAGGCGGTTGTGGAAACGTATCTTCTCGATGTCCAGGTAGCGCTCGAGGAAGGCGATCTCGTCCCGAAGCGTCGTCTGCGGGGCCCCGGTCTGGGACATGGTGATCCGCAGGAGCTCGCTCAGGCGGACGAGCATGCGGTCGGCCGCGTCGACGTCCGTGTGCATGAGCGAGGCAATCCCGTTGAGCGTGTTGAAGAGGAAATGGGGCTTGAGCTGGTGGAGGAGCGCCTGCAGGCGCGCCTCCGTGAGGTGCTTCTCGAGCTCGAGGGTCTGCACGGTGCGCTCGTTGTACTTGCCGTAGTAGTCGAGCGCGTGGCTCACCGAGATGATGACCCCGTAGACCAGCAGGCTGAACGGAAGCGTGCGGACGAGCAGCGGGTGGAAGATCTCGCCATAGGAGGCGGCCTCGCCGCCGATCCAGCTGTCGGCCTCGCCGATGAGCGTCCTGACGACGATGTAGACCAGCGAGAAGGCAACGGCGGCCCCCAGGTGGAGGCCCGCCGTCATCCAGCGCGAGCCGCGCTCCGGCGGATAGCGGCGCGCGAACCAGACCACGGGCAGGGAGAGCAGGCCGTAGACATACCAGTCCTCGAGCGAGTCGCTGATCGCCTCACCCCACGTGATGGACCGGCCGAGAAAGTTGCTCGACAGGTAGATCTCGCTGGCGATCGCCAAGCCGACGAGCGTCCACAGCGCCACCCATCCGGATCCGCGAATCAGCGAGGGGGCTAGTGTGCGGGTGCTCATTTATGGAAAGGTTTTTACTTCGGCGCAGCGTAGGTCAATAGCAGTCCGTGCCCGTTATCGCGCATTTGCGCGGCGGGCACGAATGAATTCATCCCGACATGCCCGCCCAAGGACACGTTGATCCGAAGGGGAATCCGCCCCGTGGCGCGATCTCGCCGCTTGTCCCGGTCCTGGTTCCCCTTGCCGTGGCGGCGATCCTGGTCGGGGTGGTCATCTCGTGGCTGTTCCCATTCGCCCCCCAGGGGGGGGCCGCGCCGCCGGTCCGGTTCGCTGACGTGACCGCCGACGCGGGGATCAACTTTGTGCACGACAGCGGCTCGAGGGAGGATGAGGAGACGCCCACGACGCTCGCGGGGGCGGTCGCGTTCCTGGACTACGACAACGACGGGCACCCCGACCTTTTCTTTGTCAGCGGGACGACCTGGCCGTGGACCCCCTCGGCCATGGGGGGCCCCCCGACGTGCGCCCTCTACCACAACAACGGCGACGGCCGGTTCACCGACATGACGCGCGAGGCGGGGCTCGACATCACGATGCTCGGGATGGGGGTCGCCGTCGGTGACTACGACGGCGACGGGTATCCGGACATCTTCATCGCGGGGATCGGAGGCAACCGGCTCTTCCACAACCAGGGCAACGGCACCTTTGTCGACGTGACCGACG
This sequence comes from Opitutaceae bacterium, assembly GCA_003164715.1. Lineage (GTDB taxonomy): Bacteria > Verrucomicrobiota > Verrucomicrobiia > Opitutales > Opitutaceae > Palsa-1447. Next base: position 9,997 of record PLTZ01000069.1, read on the forward strand.
CGGCCGGGGTCCGGGGCGACGACCACATCTGGAGCACGGGTGCCGTCTGGATCGACATCTACGGCGACGGCAAGCTTGACCTGGTGGTCTGCAACTACGCCCGGTGGGCCCGCGAGACGGGGCTCAGGGATGCGTTCATGGCCGAGATTGCCGGCCCCTCGTACACCGCGCCGGCGGGCTTCGTGAGCGCCTTCCCCACGGTGTACCGGAACCTCGGCAACGGGAGGTTTGTGGATGTCTCCGCGAGGACCGGTCTCAACCTCATCGACCGCCAGACGGGCTATCCGCGCGCTCATCCCCTGGCGGTCGCGGCGGTCGACGCAAACGGCGACGGCCGACTCGACCTGCTCTTCACGTACCAGTCGGGCGGGGACATCCTGTTCATCAACCAGGGTGACGGGACCTTCCGGCAGTGGAACCCGCCCGCGGAGGAGCGGCGCGAGGGCGCCTCGGCCGGGCTCGTCGGCGCGGGCGCCCTTTCCTTTTCGCGCCAGGGCCAGCCGGTCGACCGTTTCGGCATCCTGCGCGCGGCGGGCCTCGCGATGGCGACCAACGCGCACGAGGGGGAATCCTCCTGCAGGCTGCGCGACAAGCTGGGCGTCGCGCTCATGGACTACGACCTCGACGGCCGCATCGACATCGTCTCCGGAAATGGGCTCGCCGAGCCCGGCCTCGCCCATTTTGAGCACGGCCGCGTATTCCGGTCTGAGCCCTCGCTATTGTGGAACAGCGGGCACGGCTGGATCGAGGCCCCGTCGCCGAGGCGCGAATCGGCGCTCGGCAGGCCGCTCGTGGCCCGCGGCGTGGCCGTCGCGGACCTGACCGGCACCGGAAACCTCGACATCGTGATCGCGCAGAACGGGGGGCCGCCGCGCCTCTTGCGCAACGAGCAGCGGACGCACAACTCGTGGCTCAGGGTCGACCTGGTCGGCACCCACTGCCAGCGCGACGCCGGCGGCGCGAGGGTCGAGGTGCACACGCCCCGGGGCGTGCTCGTGCAGACCATGGAGCCGGCCATGGGCTACATGGCCCAGTCCGAGAAGACGCTCACGTTCGGCCTGGGAGGCGACGACCGCGTCAGGAAGATCGTCGTACGGTGGCCGAGCGGCGTGCGCCAGGAGGTGCAGCCGCCGGGCATCAACCGGCGCATCGTGATCACCGAGCCGAAATGACCAGTGGGGGCGACGGGTCGTCCCGCGGCCGGGGCAATCCGCCCCATTCGGGCCCCGATTGGCCACAAATGCCTTCCAAGTAGAGGAGTTAATAGGCCAATTCAGATGTGCCCTTGAGCGCCCCGCGCCTGCCGAACCAAAACCCGAGTTTGCCCATCTGATACGTATATATATGACAACCAATCGATTCCGAATATTTGTTACCCTGTCCTGCCTTGCGATAGTCGCGCGCCTTGATGCGGGCAACAGCGTTCTTGATTGGAACCAGGAGGCAATAAATGCGACCCGGCTGGCCCGCAATCCGCCGCCCTCCGCCGCGCTCTATTTTGCGACCTATCACGTCGCCATCTTTGACGCCGTCAACGGCATCACACGCACGCACCAGGGATGGCTGGTCAACGACCCGGCCCCCGCTGGGGCCAACATGGACGCCGCGGTGGCGGGTGCCGCCCTCACAATCCTGAACGAGCTCTGGACCTGGACGAATCCCCGGACGGTGCAGATCACCTACGACAAGGCGCTCGCGTCCATCCCCGATGGACAGGGCAAGACGGACGGGATAGCGTGGGGAAAGAAGGTGGCCGAGGCGGTCCTGGCAAAACGGGCGGACAGCGGCTACAACAAGCCGATTCCCGGCAAGTACTCGAGCACCGAGCCGGGCAAATGGAGGGAGACGCCGCCCACGTTCCGTCCGCCGCTCCTGCCCTTCTGGGGAAAGGTCACGCCTTTCGTGATGACGTCGCAATCTCAGTTCCGGGCGCCGCCGCCGCTTCCGATCACCTCGAAGGAATACGCGGACGAACTGGCCTACACCAACAAGGTCGGGCCCCGCGACGGCGCCGAGCGCACCGAGTATGAGACGCTGTCCACCCCCTTTTGGTCGGACGACCTGGGCACGTCGACTCCTCCCGGGCACTGGAACATGGTCGCGCAGGACATCGCCCGCCGCAGGAATCTCTCGGTGCCCGACGCCGCGCGGCTGTTCGCGCTGCTCAACTTGGCCGAGGCCGATGCCGGGATCGCTTGCTGGGAGACCAAGTACTACTACAGCACATGGCGCCCGGAGACGGCCATCCGCGAAATGGACGGGAAGCTCAATCCGAACGCCGTCCAGAACGCCGACTTCATCCCAAACATGCAGTCGCCCTCGTTCCCCGCGTACACCTCAGGGCACAGCACGTTCTCGGCCGCGGCCTGCGAGATCCTGAGGCTTTACTTTGGCACGGACGACGTCGAGTTCTCCATAGGGTCCGACGGCCTTCCCGGCGTGATCCACACGTTCAAGACGTTCTCCGACGCGCGCCGCGAGGTCGGCATGAGCCGGGTCTGGGGCGGCATCCACACCATGTCAGACAACCTCGAGGGCCAGAAGGCGGGCGTCAATGTCGCCGACTGGGTGTTCGACCACGCCCTGCTGCCGCTTAAGTAAGCGGGCCGGCTCACCGCAATCACGGGCTCAATGGACTTCGTGCGAGCAGGCCAGACTCCGGAGGAGGCGAGGAGCGCACTCGTGCAGTGGGTCCTGCGCATCGGCGTTGCGGGCTGCTTTGTCGGGCACGGGGCGTTCGGGATCATCACGAAGGCCGCATGGGTGCCGTATTTCGCGGTCGCCCACGTGAGCGAGCCGTGGGTCTGGCGGCTCATGCCGTGGGTCGGCGCGATGGACATCGCGGTGGGAGCCCTAGCCCTGGCCTTCCCGAGGCGGGCCGTCTTCATCTGGGCGGCGATATGGGGGGTCTGGACCGCGCTGCTGCGCCCGCTTTCCGGCGAGCCCTGCTGGGAGTTCTGGGAGCGCGCGGGCAACTACGGCGTGCCCCTCGCCATCCTCACGGCCGTCGGCTGGCGAGGCCCGCTTTTCGGCCGCCTGGCGCCGCGTTGGCCGGCGTTCGACGCCTCCACGCGGTCGCGACTGGGCTGGGCCCTGCGCCTCGTGACATTTGCCCTGCTCGCCGGTCACGCGGGCTGCACGCTTACGGAGGCCCGGGCGTCGTTCACCCACAACTTCACGGCGGTGTTCCCGCACGGGCCCGCGTTCGCGGTTCCCGCGGTCGGGGCGTTCGAACTCGCCCTTGCGGGCGGGGTGCTCCTTAGCCCTTCCTTGGCGCTGCTAATCGGCGTTTGCGCGTGGAAGGTCGCGACGGAGACCCTCTTCGTGTTTGCGGGCTCCCCGGTCTGGGAGGTAGTGGAGCGCTTCGGAAGCTACACGGCGCCGCTTGCGCTGGCCCTTCTGGTCGCGACCCGCCAGCCTGCCAGAGCGGTCGGCGTCGCGCTCGCCCACTGACCCGCCTTTTAGCCCATGACCAAATCCCTATTCGCCGTAGCCCTTGCGGGCGCGATTGCCCTCTGCGCCAGCGGGGCGGATTACACCGTAAGTCCCCTTGCACCGCGGAAGCCCGGGCCTCCCGGCTCGAAGCTCTTCGAGATCCTGCCTCCCGAGCAGACGGGGGTGACGGTGAGCAACGTGTACAGCGACCCTCGCATGTGGGGGGACCGTTTCCGCGAGCTGACGCTCGGCGCCGTCGAGACCGGCCTGGCGGTGGCGGATTTCGACCGGAGCGGCATGCTGGACATCTTCGTCGTGTCGCGCAACGGCCCGTGTGCGCTGTACCGGCAGACGGCGCCGTTCAAGTTCGTCAACGTGGCGGCCGCGGCGGGCGTCGACTGCACGCAGTACGGCCAGGGCAGCGTGACGAGCGCGACGGTGGTCGACATCAACCAGGACGGCTGGCCCGACCTCTACGTCTGCCGCTTTGACGCCCCGAACCTCCTCTTCGTGAACAACGGCGACGGTACGTTCACTGAGAGGGCGAAGGAGTACGGCCTGGACATCAAGGACTCGTGCGTGGAGGCGACCTTCGCGGACTACGACGGCGACGGGTACCTCGACTGCTTCATCCTCACGAACGTCCTCGACTTTTCCAAGAGCCCCCAGGGGCGCAGGAATTACCTGATGCACAACAACGGCAACGGCACGTTCACTGACGTGTCCAAGAAGGCTGGCATCTGGGGGCTCTCGCAGGGCCACACGGCGCTCTGGTTCGACGCGAACCAGGACGGCTGGCCCGACCTCTACATCGCCAACGACTTTGAGACCCCGGACCGTTTCTACCTGAACAACGGTGACGGGACCTTCACCGACGTTGTGGACGAGCGGCTTCCGCACGTCACCTACTTCTCGATGGCCGGGGATTCCGGCGACCTGAACAACGACGGCCTGATCGACTTCATTGTGTCCGACATGCGTGACCACACCCATGCCGGCTACATGACCGGCCTCGAGGAGATGGGCCGGGGCCTTTGGGAGATGGAGCGCGTGCCGGAGCTCATCCCTCAGTACATGTGGAACGCCGTGTACCTCAACACGGGCACCGACCGCTACCAGGAAATCGCCCACCTGATCGGTGTCGACGCCACCGGCTGGACCTGGGCCACCCGGATGGCGGACCTGACCTGCTCGGGGCGAGAGGACCTCTTCTTCGTTGGCGGGATGATCCGCGACTTCACGAATCCGGACCTTGTGGACAAGCAGAACGTCGCGCCGAATCTGAACGCCCGCGGTGCCGTCTGGAAGAACTCCCCGGTGCGAAAGGAGCACACGCTGGCCTACCGCAACCTGGGAGACCTCAAGTTCGAGAACGTGAGCGAGAAGTGGGGCCTCGACCAGTTGGGCGTCGCGTTTGGATGCGCCCTGGTGGACCTGGACGGCGACGGCGACCTCGACATCGTGTACAACAATTTTGACGGGCCGCCGACGGTCATCCGCAACAACTCGATGGAGGGCCACCGGGTCATGATCAAGCTGGCGGGGAGGGCCCCGAACCTGGATGCCATCGGGGCGGAGCTCCGGATCGAGACGGCCTCGGGCGTGCAGGTGCGCCAGATCTACACCGAGCGCGGCGTCGTCACGAGCGAACCCGCCACGGTGCATTTCGGCCTCGGAAGCGACACGTCCATTTCCAAGCTGACGATACACTGGCCGAACGGCCAGGTGCAGGTCCTGGAGGACCTGCCCGTGGACAAGCTGCTGACCATAAAGCAGCCCGCCCTTGCTCCGGGCGAGGTCGCACACCGGTCCCCGGCGAGGCTGACCCATCCGGCCGACCCGGCGGCGCTGTTCGCCGAGAGCGCCCACGCCCGGGGCGTGGACTTCACGGACGGGTCCCAGCCCGTCGACGAATTCAGCCGCCAGCGGCTCCTCCCGCGCCGCCAGGGCATGAACGGCCCGGCGATCGCGGTCGCCGACGTGAACGGGGACGGCATTGCCGACATGTTCGTCAGCGGCACCGCCGGGCAGACCGGCGTCCTGTACCTCGGCCAGCCGGACGGCACCTTCAAGCCGTCGCCCGACCAGCCCTGGGCCTCCGCGAAGGACACCGATGACGTCGGGGCCGTCTTCTTCGACGCAACCGGCAGCGGCCATTCGGATCTCTTCATTGCGAGCGGTGGAGTCCGCCATGACCGCGGAGACCCGGCCCTCAACGACCGCCTCTACCTGAACGACGGGCACGGTCATTTCACGCTCGCTCCCGCGGGCATGCTGCCGGACGACGGAGAATCCACGTGCGTCGCCGCCGCGGCCGACTTTGAGGGCACGGGCAGGGTCGGACTCTTCGTCGGCGGCAGGGTGGTCCCCGGCCGCTGGCCGGCGGCGCCGCGAAGCTTCCTTTACCGGAACTTAGGCGGAAGGTTTGTCGACGTGACCGACGAGCTCGCCCCGGTGCTCAAGAACATCGGGATGGTCACGGGCGCCGTCTGGGCCGACATCGACCATGACGGCAGGCCCGATCTCGTGCTGGCGACCGAATGGGGCCCGGTCGTGTATTTCCACAACACCGGGCACGGCTTCGAGAACTGGACGCAGAAGGCCGGCCTGGCAAAGCGCACGGGGTGGTGGAGCGCGATTGCGGTCGCCGACCTGAAGGGCGACGGGCGCCTCGATCTGATCGTGGGCAACGTCGGCCTGAACACGAAGTATCACGCGAGCCGGGACTGGCCGACGGTGCTGTATGCCGGCGACCTCGACGGAAGCGGCCGCGAGCAGCTGATCGAGGCGCAGTACGAGGACGGGAAGCTCTATCCGGTGCGCGGCCGCAGCAAGCTGTCCTATTCCTTCCCCTGGATCCCCAAGAAGTTCCCGACGTTCGAATCCTACGCCCATGCCACCGTTGACGAGATCTTCTCGGCAGACCGCCTGGCCAAGGCGCGGCGCTACGAGGCCAACGAGCTGGCGAGCGGCGTGTACTTCCAGCAGCCGGACGGGACCTTTGAATTCAAGCCCCTGCCCACCATGGCGCAGATCGCCCCGATCAACGGGATCCTGGTGCGCGACCTGACGGGTGACGGCAACCTCGACGTCTACTGCGTGGGCAACAACTACGGCCCGGAACCCTCGACGGGCCGCTTCGACGGCGGGGTGAGCATCCTCCTGAAGGGCGACGGGCATGGCAGGCTGACCCCGGTGCCCACGTGGAAGAGCGGGCTCCTTGCCGCCGGGGACGCCCGCGCGGTGGCCGCCGTGGCCCTTCCCGGAGCCAAAGGCGTCCCGACCATCGCGGTTTCCCAATGCAACGGGCCGCTCCTGCTTTTCAGCCCGAACCCGAAGGCGGGGCAGGCGCAAGACAGGGTTGCGGCGCGCTAAGGCTGGCGGGTGCGGCCGTCGGTCACGGCGTCGGTAACGTCATTGTGTGTCATAATGTTATTGGGATAAGGCGGTTATAAAGGCGCGCGCGAAAAGATTCGACAGATATTGATATGATATCATATCAATATCTGTCCAATCCCCTGAAACGCCTATGAACACTGCTTCCCCCGCAACTCTTACCACGCACCGCGAACAACCGACTTCGGTTGGGAACGGTTGGATTCTTTTCTTCGTCATAATCGCTCTCATGGTGCTCGCCTTCTTCCTGGTCATCGACGTGCAAGGCCGATCGGATGTTTCCGTCGTTGCCGGCATCATCATCGGGATCATTTCCTTCGTGATGCTGGGAGGATTCTTCACGCTCCAGCCCAACGAGTCCGCCGTCCTGACGCTCTTCGGGGCGTACAAGGGGACCACGCGCCAGAACGGATTCCTGTGGGCCAATCCCTTTTACCGAAAGCAGAAGATCTCGCTGCGCGTGCGCAACCTGAACGGCGAGAAGCTGAAGGTTAACGACAAGCGGGGCAACCCGGTCGAGATCGCCGTCGTCATCGTGTGGCGGATCAAGGACACCGCGCAGGCCGTGTTCGATGTCGACAGCTACGATAACTTCATCCGCATCCAGAGCGAATCGTGCGTGCGGCATATCGCCAGCAGCTATTTCTACGACGACGGAGAGGCGGGGGAGCTGACGCTGCGCGGGGGAGGGGCCGAAATCGCGACCGCACTCGCAAAAGAGCTCCAGGAGCGCCTCGAGCGGGCCGGCATCGGCATCGAGGAGGCCCGCCTCACGCATCTCGCGTATTCCCCGGAGATCGCCCAGACCATGCTCCGCCGCCAGCAGGCCGAGGCGGTGATCGCCGCCCGCCAGAAGATCGTCTTCGGGGCGGTGGGCATGGTCGAGATGGCCCTGCGGGAGCTTTCGGAGAAGGGCGTCGTCAAGCTCGACGAGGAGCGCAAGGCCGCGATGGTCTCCAACCTGCTGGTCGTGCTCTGCAGCGAATCCCAGGCCCAGCCCGTGCTCAACGCGGGCACGCTCTACAGCTGACCGGCTGCGTTTCACGGCCATGGCCATCATCAACCAGGTGTTTCCCTCCGCCCCGATGGGACGAAGGGTCATCGCGCCCATGATCATCGTGGCGGCGGTCCTGATTGCGGCGATCGCCTTCAACGCGCTGGTTGTCGTCAGGCACATGCCGGGGGGGACGCCCCTGGCCGAGAGAGGCGTCGTGTCCCTAGCCCCGCTCGTGTGCCTTCTGATCACGGTGCCGATCTTCCTCTACGAGCGCTCGGTGACCTCCCAGTTCAGCATCGAGGGAAACTGCCTTGTCCTTGGGCGGAAGCGTTTTCCGCTCGAGGGCCTGGTTGAGGCCACCCGTGACCCCAAGATCCTGCGCTGGGCCGTGAAGAAGCGCGGAAATGGAGGCCTGGGATCCATCCGGGGGCGCTTCTGGAGCAAACGGGTCGGAAGCTTCTACGCCTTCCTGACGGACACTGAGAACGCGGTCGTCCTGCGCTGGCCGGACAAGGTCGTGGCGGTGTCCCCCGCGGACCCGGATTTCTTCATCTACTCGGCCCGGTCGGCGGCAGGCCCAAAATGAGCCCCCGCGCGAAGGGCACACCCTGAATGGCTGACGAACGGAAGGCATTCCTGCTGCGGGCCGATCCCCTTCTCTGGAGGGACATCGAAAAGTGGGCGGCCGACGAGCTGCGCAGCGTGAATGGCCAGATCGAGTTCATCCTGCGTGAGGCCGTGCGGCGCCGCAGCCGCGCCCGCGCAGGGGAGGCCCAGGGGCCCAATCTGCCCGCCGTGCCGCCCTCCCCGGGCGGATAAGGCCATTTTACGCAATTGCGTCGGGGGCGGATTCTGGGGATTTTGGGTGGGCGCACGATCGTGCGCCCCGCCGTCGTTAACGATGACCCCGTCTGAAGCCCAGCAGAGAATCGCCACCCTTCGCTCGGAGGTCGCCTACCACGACGTGCGGTACTACCGCCAGGCGCGGCCCGAGGTGGGCGACGTAGAATATGACAGGCTGAAGCGCGAGCTCGCCGACCTGGAGGCCAGGTTCCCGGACGCGGCGAGGGCCGCGGGCCAGGAAAGCCCGACGAAGCGGATCGGCGACGACCGGGCCGAGGGCTTCGTGACCGTGCGCCACCGCCAGCCGATGCAGAGCCTCGACAACACCTATTCCGAGGCGGAGCTGCGCGAGTTCCACGCCCGGCTTGTGCGGCTCCTCGGGCGCGAGGACCTTTCGTACGTGGTCGAGCCGAAGATCGACGGCCTGGCGGTCAGCCTGACCTACGAGAAAGGGCGGTTCGTGCGCGCGGTCACGCGCGGAAACGGCGTCGAGGGGGACGACGTCACCGCGAACGCGCTTACGATCCGTTCCCTGCCGCGGGAGCTAAAGGCGGCCGCGCAGGCGCCTGTTCCCGAGCTGATCGAGATCCGCGGCGAGATCTACATGACGCTCGCGGAGTTCCAGCGGATCAATGCGGCGCGGGACGAGGAGGGGGAGGAGCGGTACGCCAACCCGCGCAACCTGGCCGCCGGCACGATCAAGCTGCTCGACTCGCGCGAGGTGGCGGGGCGCCGCCTCGAGCTGGTCCTCTATGGGATCGGCGCGTGCGAGCCCGCGCAGGCGGGCGGCGACACCCAGTCCGGCTACCACGCCCGGGTGCGCGCCTGGGGCCTTCCCACGGTCGAGAGGTTCTGGAAGGCCCGGGGCATTGACGAGGTGTGGGCCGCGGTGGGCGAGCTGGACCGGATCCGCCAGGGCTTCGCGTACGCGACGGACGGGGCCGTGGTGAAGCTCGATTCTCTCGCGCTCCAGCGCGAGGCCGGGAGCACGAGCAAGGCCCCGAGGTGGGCGATGGCCTACAAGTTCGCCGCCGAGCGGGCCGAGACGAAGCTGCTGTCGATCTCCGTGCAGGTCGGCCGGACGGGCGTCCTGACCCCCGTTGCCGAGCTTGAGCCCGTCCTCCTTGCCGGGTCGACGGTCGCGCGGGCGACGCTCCACAACCGAGACGAGATCGCGCGCAAGGACATCCGGGTGGGGGACTACGTGTTCGTGGAGAAGGCGGGCGAGGTGATACCCGCGGTGGTCGGGGTCGACACGGCCCGGCGGACGCCGGAGTGCGTCGAGTTCCGCTTCCCCACCAAGTGCCCGTCCTGCGGGAGCAAGGTCGTCCAGGCGGAGGGCGAGGTGGCCCTGCGCTGCCCGAACTACGACTGCCCGGTCCAGGTGAGGAGAAGGGTGCGCCATTTCGCGTCGAAGGCGTGCGTCGACATCGACGGCCTGGGGGAGGCCATGGTCGACATCCTGGTGGAGAAGGGCTGGGTGCGCGGCGTCTCCGACATCTACCGGCTCCGGCGCGACGACCTCCTGTCACTCGGCAAGAGCGTCGAGAAGTCGACGGACAACCTCCTGGCGGCCATCGAGGCCAGCAAGGGCGCGGAGCTCTGGCGCTTCATCCACGGCCTCGGGATCCCCCACGTCGGAGCGGCCGCCGCGAAGGACCTGGCGGCGAGATTTCTGGGCCTTGAGGCCCTGTCGGAATCCAAGCTCGAGGACTACATCGGCCCGGGCAAGGAGAGCCTGATCGCGGGGATCGGCAGGACGATGGCCGAAGCGATCGTCGACCATTTCAACCAGCCGATAAACCGCACGCTCGTGCGGGATCTGGCCCGGGCGGGGATCTCACCCCGGGCGCCGGCCACAAAGGCCCGGAGCCCGGGACCGTTCACGGGCAAGACCTTCGTCCTGACGGGCACGCTTCCCTCGATGACGCGGGAGGATGCGACGGCGAGGATCGAGGCCGCGGGGGGGAAGGTGGCCTCGGCCGTGAGCAAGAAGACGACCTACGTCCTCGCCGGCTCGGATGCGGGCTCAAAGCTCGAGAAGGCGAGGGCCCTTGGCGTCGCCGTCATCGGCGAGGACGACCTCGTCGCCATGCTGAAGGGCGCCTGAGCTCCCCTTGCTTACCGGGGTCGGGACTTCACAGGTGCTGGAGCGCCATGGAGAGCTCCTGCATGAACGCCTGGGCGTCCGGGGGCGAGGGCCGGTAGCCCGGCTTGCTCACCTGAACGAGACCGGGCCTGCCCTGGAGGTCCACGATCCACCTGCCAGTCACACCGTCGGGGAAGGCGACCGTGCCGCTGGCCATCGCGTTCGGATTGATGCTGACCTTGTCCACGGTGACGGTGACGCCCGACGGAGGGAGCGGGTCCTCCTCTTCGGCGACCGGTTCGCCCTCGCTGCCCGCGAGTCCGAGCTTTTCCTTCGCCTTGTCCAGAAAGCCCTTCTTCTCGGGGGCCGGCTTCGCAGGGGCGGCCTTGCCGACGTCGCTGGCGTCCGCCTTGGGCTCGGGGTCCTTGATCAGGAGGTTCAGGTCGTCCACCAGGAACCGAACATCCATGTAGGTCATCGACACCTTGAACTGCTCAGCCAGCTTCTTCTGGACGGCGTAGAGATTGTCGCCGGAGGCGACCCATTCGGACACGGCCTTCGTCTGCTCGGGGGTGAGATTCATGGATAAGGGTATCACCCAAGCCCAATTCCCCGGGCAACTCAAGCCGGACGAGCCGCTTGCCCCTCAGCGCGAGAGCTGGTTCTTGAGGAACTCGATGCTGCCGCGCATCGACGCGTCCTGCTCCATCATGTTGTCCACGGCCTTGCAGGCGTGGATGACGGTGCCGTGATCGCGTCCGCCAAAGGCGTCGCCGATCTCCTGAAGGGAGTGCTTGGTGAGCGTCCGCGCGAGGTACATGGCCGCCTGGCGGGGGATCGCGATGTTGTTCGGCCGCCGCTTGCTGGTCATGTCGCTGTGGCGGATCTGAAAATGGTCCGCGACGCGCTTCTGAATCGTCTCGATCGTGAGGATGCTCTGCGCCTGCTCCACCAGCATGTCGTGGAGGAGCCGCTCCGTGGTGGCCAGGTCCAGCGGCTTGTTGCTGAGCGCGCTGTAGCTCGCGACCTTGATCAGCGCCCCCTCGAGCCGGCGGATGTTCTTGGTGATGTTCTGGGCGATGAAGGTGATCACCGGCTCCGGCAACCCGCACTTCAGGGTGGCCGCCTTGGTCCTAAGGATCGCGACGCGGGTCTCGAGATCGGGCGCCTGGATGTCGGCGGGAAGGCCCCACTCGAACCGGGAGACCAGCCGGGCCTCGAGCTTCTGTATCTCGCTCGCCCGCCTGTCGCTTGAGAGGACGATCTGCTTGCCCGACTCGAACAGGTCGTTGAAGGTGTGGAAGAACTCCTCCTGGATGCGCTCCTTGCCGGCGAGGAACTGCACGTCGTCGAGGAGCATGACGTCGGCGTTTCGGTAGCGCTGCCGGAACTTGACCATCCCGTTCTCCTGGAGCGCCTGGATGAAGTCGTTCGTGAACTTCTCGGTCGAGAGGTAGGCGACGCGCGCATCCGGGTTGTTGCGCAGGATGGCGTGCCCGATGGCGTGCATCAGGTGGGTCTTCCCGAGGCCCGTGTCCCCATAGATGAACAAGGGGTTGTAGGCCTGCGCGGGCGCCTGGGCGACGGCGAGGGCCGCGGCGTGCGCCATCTGGTTGTTCGAGCCGACGACAAAGGTTTCGAACGTGTTACGAATGTTGAGCGTGCCCGGGGCGGGCCCGCGGTCGTCGCCGCGCCCCGTGCGGCGCACGCCGGCGGTCCTCGGGCGCGCCGCCGGAGCTGCGGGCTCCGAGGCGCGATGGCTACCCGGTCCCCTCGCGGGTCCGTCCGTCTTCTGCAGGTTGACGCTCACCGGCCTGCCGGCCGTCAGCCTCAGGCGCTGCGAAATCAGGTCCAGGTAGTTGTCGTGGATCCATATGGCAGCGAAATCATTGGGCACGCCAAGCGTGATCGAATCCTCGGTCGTCTCCAGGCAGACAACCGGCTCAAACCACATCTGGAAAACATCTTCCGGGAACAGGGATTTGAAGTCGCACTTAACCGTTTCCCACAGGTTAAGGGGAAGGGACAAAGGGGGCATGGCGGGCAGAATGTCAGGTCTTATTCACATTGGCCCAACGGGGGCGCTTCGGCACGTCATTTCGGCTGCCCTCGGGTCCGTCCGCTGCGACAAAATTTGTATCCTGGCCAACAGTTGTGTTGGGCGTATGGCAAAAACTCGTAAGAATTTGATGACCAGTGAATAATATCGAGTGTCGCTGCGCGGCCCGCGTGGGACGCCTTCTGTGACGTGGAAAAGAACAACCGGGAGGCAGAATCGCTTGGACAAGGGCTGAGTAACTGTGAACGGGAAATCCATTACAAGGTCAACTTTCTGACAAGTTGTTCACATGGGGGGTGGGCATAACTTTTTTCATTTTTTTCGTTGCATCCCGAGCACAAATTTAGGTGTCGGGAATGTGCCCGTTTTGACGCGTAATCCCCAAGATATTACATCGCCCTGAATCAGGCTTTCAAAGCCGAAGGGAAGGTTACAGGCATGTTACACAACGGTGACGGTGCGTGAACTTTTTTGATACACTCGAGCCCCGCATTTCACGCGCGCGCGGGCTCGGGTTCGGCCCATTTCCGGTGTTCTTTGATGAGCGCGATCAGGCGCGCGTCGGCCTCCGCCTGCGGAATGTTGTACTGCACGCACTGCTTGCCGACATAGAGGTTGATCTTGCTGGGCGCGCCTCCGACGTAGCCGAAGTCGGCGTCCGCCATCTCCCCGGGCCCGTTGACGATGCATCCCATGATCGCGATCTTCACGCCCTTCAGGTGCGCGGTCTGGGCGCGGATGCGCTGGGTGGTCGTCTGCAGGTCGAACAGGGTGCGCCCGCAGCTCGGGCACGCGACGAACTCCGCCTTCGATATCCGCCCGCCGGCCCCCTGGAGGACGTTGTACGAGAGGCGCGCTGACCGGGCGGGGTCGTGCTCGGTCTCGATGCTCACGAGGTCCCCCACGCCGTCGCAGAGGAGGCCCCCCGTCAGCATGCTCGCCTCGATCAGGCGCGAGAGGAAGCTGCTGTCCGCCCGCACGCACGTCCCGCCGGTGTTGCGGATCCAGATTGGAGCGCGGCTTCTCGCACTACTTAGGATTTCTACTATCCGGCGGTACGCTCCGACGGCATGGTCCCCGCCGGCCGGCGAAGCTTCCGAGCACGTGACGATGGTCCGGTCATCGCCCGCGGCTCTCACTGCATCAGCGAGGCCCTCAAGCTCCGTCGGCGACGCGTCGACGGCCACGAAATTCCCGGTCCTGCGCGCGAGGCCGGCCCAGTCGCCGAGCTGCGCTGCGCCGGCGAATCGCCGCATTAGGACGACCGGGACTCCGGCCGCCGCGAGGAACGGCTCCACGTGCGCGGGGAGCATGCCGGGGGCCATTTCCAGCACAAGGAACGCGGGGCCCGAGGCGCTGCCGTTGAGGGCCCCGCGAAGCGTCTCGAGATCGGCCGCGTCCGCGACCGGGACCAGGAGCCCCTCTGCGGGGGTGTCCTTCATGCGGGGGGAGGCGAGCTCCCCGAGGGCGGCGGCGGCCTGCGCGGCCGCAGGGACCCGCACGATGACCCGCGGCGGATGCTCCGGGCCGACCGGCGCGGCGCCGAGCGCGAGGGCCGCCGCGGCGCGGCGCTCGAAGTGGTACGGGTCGATCGAGTCGGCTGCGGGGCCCGCGGAGGCTCCGCCCCGCCAGAGGCTCATCGCCTTGTCGGCGATCGCCCGGGCTACCGGGATCTCGTAGACGCTGTCCTCGGTGAGCGACACGCGGATCGTGTCGCCCAGTCCGTCCAGGAGAAGCGAGCCGATCCCGATCGACCCCTTGATCCGCCCGTCCTCGCCGTCCCCCGCCTCGGTCACGCCGAGATGCAGGGGATAGTGCATGTCCTCGGCGTCCATGCGCTCCACCAGGAGCCGGTAGGCCTCGATCATGACCTTCGGGTTGGAGGACTTCATCGAGAGGATGATGTCCCGGAACCCGTGCGACTCGGCGATCCTCAGGAATTCCAGCGCGCTCTCCACCATCCCGAGGGGCGTGTCCCCGTACCGGTTCATGATCCGGTCGCTCAGGGAGCCGTGGTTGGTGCCGATACGCATCGAGCGGCCAAGCTCCTTGCTCCGCTTCACGAGCGGCGAGAACGCCTCGTAGAGCCGCAGCAGCTCGCGGTCGTAGTCCGCTTCGCTGTAGTCGCGCACCGCAAACCGCTTCTTGTCGGCGTAGTTGCCCGGGTTGATCCGGACCTTCTCGACGTGCTCCACGGCCTCCATCGCGGCCTGCGGGAGAAAGTGGATGTCGGCGACAAGCGGCACGGCGCCCCATCCGGCGGCGCTCAGCCCCGCGCGGATGTCCCGGAGGCACCGGGCGGCCTGGACGTTCGGGGCGGTGACCCGGACAATCTCGCAGCCGACCTCGGCGAGGGCGATGGACTGCCGGACGGTGGCCGCGACATCCTGGGTGTCGCTGGTCGTCATCGACTGGATCCGAATCGGGTTGGATCCGCCGACGCCCACGCCCCCCACCGCGACCTCGCGGGTCGGCCGGCGCACGGTCTGGAACCGCGAAACGCAGTAGGCCATGCCCGGGGGGTCAGGGTTTCGCGGGAGCGGGCGCGGCCTGCACCTGCGGGCGGCTCTCCCTCACGTCGCGGCTCCAGCGGCGCACGTCGAAGAAGCTGATGTAGAGCACCAACGAGAGCAGCAGCACCATGAAGACGCTCTGGGTGGCCGCGATGAAGTTGATGGGAAGCGCCCGGCCGCGCAGCCGCCCGATGGTCGCGAACAGCATCTGGCCGCCGTCGAGGACGGGTATCGGCAGGAGGTTCAGCACCGCGAAGCTGACGTTGAGGATGATCGTGAACCTGAGGACATACCGGATCCCGGCCTCCGCGGCCGAGTGGAAGACGTGGACGATGCCAACCGGGCCGGAGACCTTCGACAGGCCGATGTCGGAGCGCGGGTTGAAGAGCCCCCACACCGTGCGCAGCGACATCACGAGCGGCTGGTAGATCTGGATGAACGGCGACGGGTAGGTCATGTGGTAGCCGGCCGAGAACTCGACGTCCCCGATCGGAAGGCCCGCGATCCGCGGCGGCACGACGAGCGTCACGGCAAGCCCGGCACGCACGACGCCAAGCTGGGCGGGTTTCGCCGGCGCCAGGTCGAGCTCGTCGGCAAGGCCGCTCAGGTTCATGACCTGCAGCCCGTTGACCGAGACGATGCGGTCGCCATGCAGGAGGCCGGCCTTCTCCATCGCCGAGCCCTTCGGAACGGTGTCCACGAGGAGGTCGTACCCCGGCATGATGCCGACACGGCGCCAGCGGTCCTCCCCGGAGAGCCGGGGGTGGAGGGTGATCGCCATGCGCCTGCCCTGGCGCTCGATGGTGAAGACCGTCGTCGGGTTGCCGCTGGAATCGCGGCCGGAGCCCATCACGAGGGTGTCGTTGAGCTCTCCCCAGTCCGAGACCGGGATTCCGTCTATCGCCTTGACGACGTCGCCCACGCGCAGCCCGGCCTCCATCGCGGGGCTCGTGACCTTCGTGCCGTCGGGCAGGTCGATCGTCCGTGTGACGTAGCCGATCTGCGTGCTGGTCGACTCGTTGGTCTCCGGCTGGCCGATCTTGTGGATCACGCACGCCAGGACGAACGCGAAGAGGATGTTGAAGGCCGCGCCCGCTGCGAAGACGAGCATCTTCGTGGAGTAGGAGACTGGGGCCAGCTTGTCAGGGCCGGCCTCGCTTTGGCCCTCCAAGGGCCCCAGGTCCGCGATCTGCGGCAGCAGGACGAAGCCCCCCAGGGGGAGCCAGGCGACCTGATAGCGGGTCCCGTCGGCCGACTTCCAGAAAAAGATCGGCGGCCCGAACCCGATCGAGAACACCTCGACGTGCACGCCGCTTGCCCGGGCAGCCAGGAAATGGCCGAGCTCATGGAAAAAGACCGATCCCCCGAAGAACAGCACGATCAGGAAGATCGGCCAGATGTTTGAGGACAGGGAATGGAGCAGTTCGGCCACGGCGGTTGTAATGAATTAATCTGAAGCTATTTAAAGATTTTCGATACCCCTTTCCGCGCTTTCCCGCGCCTCTCGGTCCGCCTGGAGGACGGCCTTGAGGTCGGAGGGCTCGAAATTGGAGGTGTTGGCGAGAACGTGGTCGACGATGCGCGGAATCGCAAGAAATGCTATCCTCCCCCGCAAGAAAGCGTCCACGGCCACCTCGTTGGCCGCGTTGAACGCGGCCGGCGCCACGCCGCCGGCCCTCATCGCCTCCCTTGCGTACCGGAACATCGGGTAGCGGCCCTCGTCGATCGGGCCGAAGTCGAGCCGCATGAGGCGCTCGAGGTCTATCGGAGGCTCGACGCCCTCGAAGCGGTCGGGATAGAGCAGCGCGTGCTGGATCGGGAACGTCATCGACGAGGGCGAGAGCTGGGCGAGCATCGCGCCGTCGTTGAACTCGACGAGGCAGTGGACCAGGCTCTGGGGGTGCATCACCGCGGTGCACTGGTCGGGCCGGAGCCCGAAAAGCCACTTGGCCTCCATGAGCTCCAGGCCCTTGTTGGCGAGGGTGGCGCTGTCCACGGTTATCTTCGGGCCCATGGACCAATTGGGATGCTTCAGGGCGTCGCTGGGGGTCGCGTGCTCGAGCCTCTCGGCCGGCCAGTCGCGGAACGCGCCCCCGCTCGCCGTCAGGACGACGCGCCGGACCCCGGTGCTTGGGTGGCCCTCGATGCACTGGAAGACGGCGTTGTGCTCGCTGTCGACGGGAAGGATGCGCGTTCCCCTGCGGGCCGCCTCGTCCATGACGAACTTGCCCGCGAGGACAAGGACCTCCTTCGAGGCGAGGGCGAGGCTCTTGCCGGCGGCGATCGCAGCCATCGAGGGCTCGAGCCCGGCAGTCCCGGCCACGGCGACCAGGACGACGTCGGCTGCGGGCAGGGACGCGATCTGCCTGAGGCCCTCGGGGCCCTGCAGGAGCCGGGTCGCCATGTGAAAGGAGCCGGAAAGCTTCGCCTCGGCGAAAGCGGCCGGGTCGCAGATCGCCGCCTCGCGGACGGAGTATTCCCGGGCGATCTCGGCGAGCCGGCGCCAGTTCGAGTTGGAGGCGACGCCGACGAGCTCGAGGCGGTCCCGGTGGGAGGCGATGACCCTCAGGGCGTTCCCGCCGATGGAGCCGGTCGCCCCGAGCAGGACTACGCGCCTGCGGATGGGGAACCGGGAGCTGAAGGGGGGAGGCGCGGTCACGGGGCGTTGGGTCGAGGGACGCCTAGGCCAGGCCCTGGAGCAGGAAATACGCGACCGGCGCCACCAGGATCAGGCTGTCGCACAGGTCGAACATGCCGCCGATCCCGGGGACGCCGCCCCCGGAGTCCTTCAGGGAAGCCCGGCGCTTGATCACCGACTCCACCAGGTCGGACACGATCGCGACGGCGGCGAGCGGGGCGGCGAGGAGCGCCGAGCGCAGCGGCGTCATCGCCGCGGGCAGCACACCGCGCCCGAGCCACGCCACCAGCGCCCCGATGCCCATGGCGACGATCACGCCCCCGACGGCGCCCTCCCACGTCTTCTTCGGGCTCGTGAGGGGTGCCATCTTGTGCCGGCCGAATGCGAGCCCGGAGAGCAGCGCCCCCACGTCGCAGAACTTGGCGACGGCCACGACCCAGAGGCAGAGGACCAGGCGCCCCGCCGGGGCGATCGCGTCGCCGGGCAGCGGGGTGACGATGCGCACGAGGTACTGCAGCATGAGCGCGATGTACACGAGTCCGAACAAGGTCGACGACAGCGTCTCCACCCGCTTGTCGGGATCCCTCTCGGAGAGGATCCGCGCCGAGACGACAAGGGTAGCCAGCGCAAGGAGCGGATGGGACGGGATTCCCAGGCGGGCCTCGGTCCAGGGGGAGAGCGTGATCAGGCCCCCCAGGAGCATGCCGAGCCACTTGAACGGCGCGTGGCCCGACGCGTCCATGAGCCTGTAGAACTCGCGCAGGGTGAGCACCGAGACGGCGGCGATCGCCGCGACCGCGCCGTCCGTCCCGAACCTCCACAGCACGCCGAGCAGCAGGAGCCAGAGGACGACGGTGCTTGTGATGCGTTTTGCCACGGGTTTCGCCGGGGGCGCTATTTTGCGGCTGCGACCGGCTTGAGCTGCTCGCTGGTCATCCCGTAGCGCCGCTCGCGCCGCGCGAAATCCGCGATCGCGGCCGCGAGGTCGGCCTTCGAGAAGTCGGGCCACAGGACGGGCGAGAAGTAGAGCTCGGCGTAGGCGGCCTGCATGAGCAGGAAGTTGCTCATCCGCGTCTCCCCGGAGGTGCGGATCACCAGGTCGGGGTCCGGCATGCCCGACGTGTAAAGGTACTTGGCGAACGAGTCCCACGAGGCGTCATTCAGCTTCTCGCGGCCGGCGCCCACCGCGGCGGCGTACGCCCGGGCCGCGTCCACCATCTCGGTGCGCGAGCCGTAGTTGAGGGCAAGGACGAGCGTGTAGTCCGCGAACTCCCGCGTCCTCTCGACCGTCGCCGCAAGGAGGCGCTGCACGCCGCGGGGCAGTCCCTCGATCCTGCCGACCGTCATCAGCCGCACGCGGTCCCGCACGAACGTGTCGAGCTCCTTCCTCAGGTAAAGCTCGAGGAGCCCCATGAGTGCGCCGACCTCATCCTTGGGCCGGTTCCAGTTCTCGGCCGAGAACGCGTAGAGGGTCAGCATCTTTACCCCCAGGTCGCGGGCCGCGTAGGTCACGCTCCTGACCGTCTCGACGCCGCGCCGGTGGCCCTCTATCCGGGGCAGGCCCCGGGCCTTGGCCCAGCGCCCGTTGCCGTCCATGATGATCGCCACGTGCCTCGGGACGTTGAGCGGGTCTGCGGGCGCTTGGCTGGCGGAGGACATGCGGGTCGCGCTAGGGTAGGTACCTGCCGCCGGATTTGACAAGGGGGAAGGGTGGGCAAGTATTTGGGCCACTTCATGAGAGTCGCATTCATAAGCGGCACGAGCATCGTAAATTCCACGCTATTCTCGTCCTGGGAGGTCCGTCAGGTCGAAACGCCCTACGGCCGGGTTGCGTACAAGGCGCGGGGCGACCACGCGCTCATCAACCGCCACGGCTACGGCTTTCCGCTGCCCCCGCATTCGATCAATTACCGGGCGAACATCCGGGCTCTGGCCGACTTGGGGTTCAAGGACATCGTCTCCCTGAACTCGGTCGGCTCGCTCAAGCCCGAGATCCCGCCCGGCTCGATCGTCTCCTGCTCCGATTACGTGTGCCTGCAGCAGGGCCCCGCCACCTTCTTCGACACGGAGCTGAAGGGCGGGGCGCCCGTGATCGCGAACAACCTGATCCCCCTGCTGGTCGCGCGCCTCGCCCCCGAGTTCACGATCCCCACCGCAAAGGTCTACGTCCAGATGCGGGGGCCTCGGTTCGAGACGAAGGCTGAGATCCGGGTCGTGCGCGCCTGGGGCGACGTGATCGGGATGACCGCGGCCCACGAGGCGGACCTCTGCAGCGAGGCGGGGCTCAACTACAACAGCCTCGCGCTCGCCGACAACTACGCGAACGGGCTTGAGGGGACGGAGATCGACTTCGCCAAGTTCAAGGACCTCGTGAAGACCAACCAGGAGAAGGTGAACCGGCTGTTCACCCGCATGCTGGAGATCCTCGGGTAGGGCCCCCAAGCCCAAGCACCATGAGCGAATTCCTACAGGCGGAGCGGGTGGCGACGGCAAAGGGCACGCTGGAGCGGCTCAGGATCAACATGCGCCAGGCGATCCTCGGCAAGGACGACGTGATCGAGCAGCTCATCATCTGTCTTGCCGCGGGAGGCCACCTGCTGATCGAGGACCTTCCCGGGGTGGGCAAGACGACGCTCGCCTACGCGCTCGCCCGCTCCACGGACTGCGTGTTCTCGAGGATCCAGTTCACGAGCGACCTGCTCCCCTCCGACGTCACCGGCGTGGCGATCTATGACGAGGCGACCAAGGAGTTCGTCTTCAAACCCGGTCCGGTGTTCGCGAACATCGTCCTGGCGGACGAGATCAACCGCGCGCCGCCGAAGACCCAGTCGGCCCTCCTCGAGGTCATGGACCGGGCCAAGGTCACGGTCGACGGCGAGGCCCACGCCGTGGGCTCGCCGTTCATGGTCTTCGCGACCCAGAACCCCGTGGACTACGAGGGGACCTTCCCGCTGCCCGAGAGCCAGATGGACCGCTTCCTGATGCGCATGCGGATGGGGTACCCCCAGCACGCCGACGAGATCGAGATCCTGCGCACCGCCAGGAGCGGCTACGACTCGATCTCGCTCAACGCCGTCGCATCGCGCGCCGACGTGACGGCGATCCAGGCGCTCGTGCCCCAGGTGTTCGTCGAGGACAGCATCCTCGACTTCATCCTGAGGATCATCGCCGCCACGCGGACGGAGGTCGAGTTCAAGGCCGGGGCGAGCGTCCGGGGCGGCCTGGCGCTGCGCACCGCGGCGCAGGCGCGGGCCATCGTGAACGGCCGCGACTTTGTGCTCCCGGACGACGTGGTCGAGCTGGTCCCGGCGGTGCTCGCGCACCGCCTCGCGCTCGCCAGGCAGAGCGGAGACGCCCTGGAGGAGCGCAGGTCCGTCGGGGCGCACTTAAAGCGCATCCTGTCGGCCCTGCCCCCGCCCGTGTGAACCGCCCGGAGGGAAGCGATCGGCGCCTCATCTGGCGGCGCACCCTCTGGGGCCTGCTCTGGCCGAGGCGCTTTGAGCGGATCCAACCCACCATCTCGGGCGTCGTGCTGATCGGGCTGTCGCTCGGGATCGGCACCGCCGCGTACAACAGCTCGAGCAACATCCTCTTCATCGCCCTGGCGCTGCTCCTGGCGTGCCTGATCCTTTCCGGCGTCCTGGCCTGGCTCAACCTGCGGCGGCTGCAGTGGCGCTTGGAGATCGAGCCGCCGCTGCGCGCCGGGCAGGAGGCGGAGGTGGGGCTGCTGCTGCGAAACGGGAAGCGGTTCCTGCCGACCTACGCCCTGTGGTTCGAGTTCGCCGCGGGCCCGTTCGAGCGCCGCCCCCCCTCCCGCCCGGAGTCGACGATCACGGCCAAGGGGATCGACGTGTGGGCCGCGCTCAGGAAGGCCGAGCAGTCGACCACCAAGGGCACGGTCCACCTGCGCACCCGCCTCGACCCCGGGGGCGAGGCGCGTCTCGAATGGACCTACACGCCGGACCGCAGGGGCCTGGTGCGGATCGAACTGCGCGGCGTCGGCTCGCTCTTTCCCTTCGGCTTCCTCAGGAAGCTCACGGGCACGGAACTGCGACGGGAGATCCCGGTCTGGCCGGCCCCGGTGGAGTACCGGCGCCTCGGCGGCGCCGCCCCGAGGCGCCGCGAGGGTGAGCGGCGGCTGGCCCGCGCCGGGAACGAGGGGGAGACGATTGCGCTCCGCCAGTACGAGGCGGGCGATTCCCACCGGCTGATCCACTGGAAGGCCAGCGCCCGTTCGCGTCGGCTGCTCATCCGGCAGTTCTCCTCGCAGAACTCGGACGCGTGCGCGCTCTGGCTGCGGACGGACGCCGCGGTGTGGCCGCGGCCCGAGCAGTTCGAGCTCCTGATGAGCTTCGCCGCGACGCTCGCCCAGGACCTCTTCCGCGCGGGCCGCCTGCAGTCGGTGGCGATCGACGCAGGTCCCCAGGTGCAGGTGAAGCGCGTCGCGGACCTGGACGCGTTCCTCGACCGGCTCGCCGAGGCGCAGCCGCTCGCGCCGGCGCCGGGCGGGCCGCCGCCCTCGGCGGCGCCTGAGCGGGCGCGCCAGAACCTCATGACCTTCGAGCCGGACGGCGCCCGGGGAGTCGCCGCCTACGTCAATGGAATCAAGACCGCCGCAACTTAGCCTGGACGAACTCCACCTGCTGCGGTGGCTCCTCGGGGGCGTGCTGATGCTCCTCTCGGTCGCCACGGTGTTCTACATGGACGTCGACTCCGGGGTCATGGCGGCCATCGCCGCGGCGGGCATCCTCGTGGCGCTCGCGCGGCCGGCGCTTCCCGCCCGCGTGCCGATCTGGGCCCACCGGCTCGCGTTCCCCGCGATCCTCGCCTTCTTCGCGGGCGACCTCTGGCACACCGGGCAGCTCCTGCCGGCGATCGTGAGGCTGGACCTCCTGCTGCTGCTCTACCGCGGCGTCAGCCACCGCGCCCGCCGCGACGACCTGCAGATCGTCGTCCTCGGGCTCTTCCTCGTCGTGGTGGCGGGCGTCCTCACGGTCTCGCTCCTCTTCGCCGGCCAGATCCTCGTGTTCACCGCCTGCGCGCTCGCTCTCCTGATGGTCGTCACGATCGCCGCGTCAACCGAGGGCGGCCAGGCGCCGAAGCTTGCGGTGCGCGGGGTCGTCCCGATCTGGGCCGCACATGCCGACTGGCGCCGGCTCCTCGGAAGGCTCTGGGAGATCGCCGACTGGAGGCTCCTCGCCTCCGCCGTCGGGCTCTTCCTCGGCGTCGTGGCCCTGTCGGGCCTCCTTTTCCTCGCGATCCCGCGCTTCCAGCTGGAGAATAGCCTCTTCCTCGAGCGCTTCGTCCTCAAGAAGGCGATGACGGGCTTCAACGACTCAATCAAGTTCGGCGACATCACCGACATCACCCAGGACGACAGCATCGCCTTCAACGTGGACCTCTCGGACCCCGCCCAGGCGCCGGCCGTCCCGTACTGGCGGATGATCGTGCTCGACGACTACGCGAACGGCGGGTTCAAGCTCTCCGGCAGGCTCAGGCGGGCCTTCGAGCGCGAGCGCACCTCGGCGAACATCCTGCCGAGCTGGGGCGGCCAGCGCGACGCGCCCACGTGGACCTTCTACCTCGAGTCGGGCGTCAGCCGCTACCTGCCGATCCTCGGCCGGTTCCACGCGATGCACTTCCGCGACGCCCAGCACTACAACTACTCTCCCGAGCTTGCCTCCGTGGCGCTGCGCGACGAGCCCGCGTCGATGACGGCCTACCGCGTCGAGGGCATGGCGTCCGACGCGGCCGAACTCGGCGACCCCCCGTTCGCCAGGGCCTGGGCCAGCCGCGGGCCGGTCGGCCTACCGCTGCAGGTCGACCTGAAGGTCAGCAGGCAGGATGCGGCGGTGCTCTCGCGCTTGGCGGCGGAGTTCGCGGCCCCGGGCCTCGGCGCCGATCAGTTCGCGCTGCGGGCGGTGGCCGCGCTGCAGCAAGCCCACGCGTACTCGCTCTCGCCGCACATCCCGGCCGGGCCGGGCGACCCCCTCGTGCGCTGGATGGCCTCGAGCGAGCCCGGCCACTGCGAGCTGTTCGCCGGGGCCTTCGTCATGCTTGCGCGCGCGGGGGGCTTCCCGGCGAGGGTGGTCACGGGCTTCAAGGGCGGAACCTGGAACGCCTTCTCGAACAACTTCACGATCCGCAACTCCGACGCCCATGCCTGGGCGGAGATCTGGGACGTGCGCCGCGGGGCGTGGCTAAGGGAGGACCCGCTGGCCGCCGCGGCCTCCTCGGACCCGTCCAAGGACAAGGGCGACGCGGCCCTCGCCGCGCTCATGGACCGCAGCTGGTCCGCCCGCCTCAACAGCGTGCGCGTGTTCTGGTACCGCAGCATCGTCAACTTCGACCAGCAGTCGCAGGCCGAGACGTTCAACGCCGTCAAGAACGCGACGGACAGCTCCGGCAAGTGGATGCGCAGCCGGCTCGACGGCGCGGCCCGCCGCATCAAGGCCTGGCTCAAGGGGCCCTGGGACTGGGCAAGGGTCCTGCGGCTCGCCGCGGGCATGGCGGCGGCGGGGGCGGCCGCCTGGACCCTCGCCCGGGGGCGCTGGCGCCTCGTGTTGATCGCGAGGGGCCGCAGGGTCGACCCGGTCAGGAGGGAGGCGGGCCGGTGGCTCGTCCGCCTGGATGGTCCGGAGGCGCTTGTCGCCGACCTGCAGCGGCTGCGCTACGGGCCCGCGCCCACCTGGCCCAGGCCCGCGGACGTCTTCAGGCGGGCGAGGCGGGCGTCTAGAGCGTTTTAAATAAAACTGT
>PLTZ01000009.1 GCA_003164715.1 Opitutaceae bacterium
GCCCCTGCTTAGCAGAAGACCGTGAAGGGGGCGGCCGCGGCCGCCGTTTATGCTTCCCTTTTGGGTCGAGGATTGGTTGACCTTTGGACTCGCCGCGCCCTGGGTTCAGCCCTGCGCACGGCACCCATCATGCTGCACACCATCTCAGTCCTCGTTGAGAACAAGTTCGGAGTCTTGGCCCGCGTGGCCGGAATGATTTCCGGCCGCGGCTTCAACATCGACTCGCTCAACGTCGCGCCGACCCATGACGCCGCGCTCTCGAGGATCACGATGGTGCTCAAGGGGGACGACGCCGCGCTCGACCTGTGCACCAAGCAGCTGCGCAAGCTCGTGAACGTCGTGGAGGTCAGGGACTTCAAGGAGGGCCAGACTATCGCGCGCGAGCTGGTCCTCGTCCGGGTCCGCGCGGACGGCAAGACGCGCCCGGAGATCCTGCAGATCAAGGAGGTTTTCCGCGCCAGGATCGCCAACATGGCGCAGGACTCGCTCATCATCGAGCTGACGGGCGACGAGGACAAGGTCGCCGCCTTCCTCGGGCTACTCGAGCCGTTCGGTATCATCGAGATCGCCCGGACCGGGCGGCTCGCCCTCACCCGCTGACGCCCGGCGCGCCCTTCAGAGAATTTAACCATGCCTGCAAAAGTGTACACCGACAGGGACGCCGACCTCGGCGCCTTCAAGAACAAGACGCTCGCCGTGCTGGGCTACGGCTCGCAGGGCCACGCCCACGCGCTTAACCTCAAGGACAGCGGCTGCAGCGTCATCATCGGCCTCTATCCCGGCTCAAAGTCGCGCGCCGTCGCGAGGCAGCACGGCTTCAAGGTCTACGACACCGCCGAGGCGGTCCGCCGCGCGGACGTGATCATGGTGGGCCTTCCGGACATGAAGCAGGCGGGCGTGTACAAGACCGACATCCTCCCGAACCTCTCGAAGGGCAAGACGCTCCTTTTCAGCCACGGCCTCTCCGTCCATTTCGGGCTCATCAAGCCGCACAAGGACATCGACGTCATCATGGTCGCGCCCAAGGGACCCGGGCACATGGTGCGCCGGCTCTACGTCGAGGGCAAGGGGATGCCGGCGCTGGTCGCGGTCTTCCAGAACCGCTCGGGAAAGGCCAAGCAGGCCGCGCTCGCCTGGGCGAAGGGCATCGGCTCAACGCGGGCCGGCGTCCTTCAGACCACCTTCAAGGAGGAGACGGAAACCGACCTGTTCGGCGAGCAGGCTGTCCTCTGCGGCGGCGCGAGCGCGCTCGTGCAGGCCGGCTTCGAGACCCTAGTCGAGGCGGGCTACCAGCCCGAGATGGCCTACTTTGAGTGCCTCCACGAGCTCAAGCTCATCTGCGACCTGATGTACGAGAGCGGCATCGCCGGGATGCGCTTCTCGGTGTCCGAAACCGCGAAGTACGGCGACATCACGCGCGGGCCCCGCGTCGTCAACGCGGCGACGAAGCGCGAGATGAAGAAGATCCTCAAGGAGATCCAGACCGGGAAGTTCACCCGCCAGTGGGTCGCGGAATACAAGGGAGGCCTCAAGAAGTACAACCGGCTCCTGAAGAAGGGCGCCGCGCACCAGATCGAGAAGACCGGCCAGCGGCTGCGCAGCATGATGCCCTGGATGACGAAGAAGAACCTGAAGGGCGTTCAGGCCGCCTACTAACCGCCCGCTGTCCGCGGGACGCCCGAGAATGGGAAAGAGACTCGTCCTCGCGACCCGCAAGAGCCCGCTCGCGCTCGCCCAGGCTGAGCTCGCCGCGGCGTACCTTAGCGAGCGGACGGGGGCCGACTGCGAGCTCCTGAAGCTGGTCACCACGGGCGACCAGCAGGCGGAATGGTCCCTTCAGGAGAAGGGGGGCAAGGGCCTGTTCACCCGCGAGCTCGAGGCCGCGCTGCTGCGCAAGGATGCGGATCTGGCCGTGCACAGCGCGAAGGACCTCCCGGGCGACTTGGCCCCGGGGCTCGGGATCGCGGGCTACCTTCCCCGCGAGGACGCGCGGGACACGCTCATCCTGCGCTCGGGCGTCGCCGCGCCGAGGACGCTCGCCACGGGCAGCCCGCGCCGCCGGCAACAGGCGGCGCTTATCTATCCGAAGCTCGAATTCGTGGAGATACGCGGCAACGTCGACACGCGGCTCAAGAAGATCGCCGACCGGAACGCGGCCGACGGGACCGTCCTCGCAGCCGCGGGCCTGAAGCGACTCGGAATCGGGTCCTGGCCCGGCGTCGAGTTCCGCGCGATCGCCTTCGAGAGCATGGTCCCGGCGGTCGGCCAGGGGGCGATCGCGATCCAATGCCGTTCTGAGGACGAGGCTCGCTTTGCAGGTGTGTTCAACGCCCTGACAGCACGGAGCCTCGGCATCGAGCGCGCCCTCCAGTCCGCGCTCGGGGGCGGATGCCACACGGCGCTCGGCGCCCACGCGACCCGCGACACGCTCTTCTTCTACCACGAGGGGGTGGGCGTGAGGACGATCGCCCTCTCCGAGGACGACTTTGCCTGCCCAGTCGCCGCCGCCGCGAGGATCCTCGGGCAACTGGGGCTGAAATAGGCCGCGCACCCCCATGGCTGACACAACCAAAGGCGCGCTTGAGGGCAGGCGGATCGTGGTGACCCGGACGCGGGACAAGGCCTCCGAACTCGCGGCCAAACTCTCGGGACTAGGGGCGAAGGTGATCGAGCTGCCGGTGATCCGCATTTCCAAGGAGGTCTCGAACCAGGCGCTCGCCGACGTGATGCTGGAGCTCGGCGGCTACGACTGGCTTGTGTTCACGAGCGGCAGCGGAGTCCATTTCTTCTTCGAGGAGTTTTTCCGCGTCCTGGACGACATCCGGGCGCTCGGGCTCATCCGCATCGCCTGCGTCGGGGAAACCACGGCAAAGGCCGTGGGCGCGCTGCACCTGAAGGTCGAATGCCTCCCGAAGACGGCCACGGCGGAGGGGCTGGCCGGCGAGATGATCGACACGGGAAGCATGGACAACGCGAAGGTCCTCGTCATCACGGGCAACCTAAACCGCGACGTCCTGGTCACGAGGCTTGAAGGGGCGCGGGCGATCGTCGACTGCCTGCAGGTCTACAAGACCGAGGGTGTGGACCTTTCGTCGGATCCTGCCGCCGCGGATTTCCGCCGGCGCGGCGCGGACGCCGTCCTCTTTGCAAGCTCCTCCTCCGCCCAGTGCTTCGTCGACCAGGGGGATACGCTCAGGATTGGGGGGGGCGGCACGAAGCCGATTCACGGGAGCATAGGGCCCCAGACGAGCGAGACCATGCGCCGGGTGGGCCTCAGCGTGGACTTCGAGGCGCCGACGCCCGGGATCGACCCGCTCATTGCCGAACTCGTGAGGGCCCTAAAGTGAAGGTCCCGTTCCTTGACCTGGCGCCCCAGCACCGGGCGCTGCGGGACGAGGCGCTCGCCGCCCTGGCTGCCACGTACGACGCCACCCGCTTCTGCCTCGGCAAGGACGTCGAGGATTTCGAGCGGGCCTTCGCGTCCGCGCTGGGATACCCGGGGGCCCTCGGGATGAACAGCGGCACGTCCCCGCTTCACGTCGCCTGCATGGTAGCCGGATTCGGGCCCGGCGACGAGGTCATCGTGCCGCCCTTCACCTTCATCGCGTCCGCGTGGGGCGCCACCTACGTGGGGGCGAAGCCCGTGTTCGCGGACATCGAGGAGGCGACGTTCAACCTCGATCCGGCCGCGCTTGAGGCCGCGATCACGCCGCGCACGAGGGGCGTGGTCGTCGTGCACCTTTTCGGCCTGCCGGCCAGGATGGACGAGATCCTGGCGGTCGCGCGCAGGCACGGGCTGTTTGTGATCGAGGACTGCGCGCAGGCGGTGGGGGCGACGTACAAGGGGACGCCAGTCGGCCTGCTGGGCGACGCGGGGACCTTCAGCTTCTATCCCACGAAGAATCTAGGCGGATGCGGCGAGGGCGGGGCATTCGTGTCCCGGAGGCCGGAGGTTGAGTCCAGCGCCAGGCTGGTGCGCGTCCACGGGATGGGGCAGCGGTACCACCACCAGATCGTCGGCGGAAATTTCCGGATGGACGGGTTCCAGGGCGCGCTGCTCAACGTGAAGCTGCCCCATCTCGGGTCGTGGACTGCGCGGCGCAGGGCGATCGCGCGGGCCTACCTCGAGGGAATCCGGCTCGAGGGCGCGAGGCTTCCGTTCACGCCTGCGTACGGGGAGTCGGTCTACCACCAGTTCACGATCACCCACCCCCGCCGCGACGCGCTGCGCGAGCACCTGGCGGCGCGCGGGGTCGGCACGGACCTCATATATCCCGTGCCGCTGCACCTTCAGGAGTGCTTTGCGGGGCTCTCCTATCCCAAGGGCTCGTTCCCCGTCGCCGAGAAGGCGGCCGAGACCTGCATCAGCCTTCCGATCTTTCCGGAACTCACCGACGAGCAGGTGGGCTTCGTGGTGGAGGCCGTCAACGCCTTCGGCTAGCCTGGGGCCATGATCGACGGAATCCAGATCAAGGTCTGCGGCCTGACCTCGCTTGTCGACGCCGAGGTTGCCGGCGGCTGCGGGGCGGACTGCCTGGGGTTTGTCCTGCACGCCAAGTCTCCGAGACACGTCTCCATGGCGCAGTTCCGGTCGATGGCGGGGCGCCTTTCGGGGCGCCACAAGGTGGCCGTGGACGTCGAGCCGGCGGCCGACGCGCTCCTCGCGATGCGGGACGCCGGGTTCGACCGGTTCCAGGTGCACTTTCGGCACGACCTGCCGATCCAAGCGATCGAGGCCTGGTCGAAGGCGGTCGGGGCGGGGAACCTCTGGCTTGCCCCGAAGCTGCCGCCCGGCGTCGACGTCCCCGAGGCGTGGCTCGGGCTAACTCAGTGCATCCTGATGGATACGTTTGACTCGACGCTTTTCGGCGGGACGGGCCGGACGGGCGACTGGCCGAAATTCAGGCTGCACCTCGAGCGCAGCCCCCAGACGACGTGGATTCTCTCGGGGGGCCTCAGCCCGGAGAACGTCGGCGAGGCCCTGGCGGGAACCGGAGCTCGGTTCGTTGACGTGAGCAGCGGCGTCGAGTCGGCGCCGGGCGTCAAGGACCATGCCCGGCTGAAGGCGTTCGCCGCCGCGGTCCACAAGGCCGCCGGCGCATAGGCTAGGCCCTCTCAATGTCGAGGAGCCGCTGCTTGCGCCTCACGCCAAACGCATATCCGGTGAGGGAGCCGTCGGACCCGATCACGCGGTGACACGGGACGATGAGGCATATCGGGTTGGTGGCGTTGGCCCTTCCGACCGCCCGGGGTGAGCTCCCAAGCGCCCGCGCCATCTCCCCATACGACCGGGTCTGCCCGCAGGGTATCCTCCGCAGGGCGGCCCACACCCGTCGCTGGAAGGGGGTTCCCCGGGGGGACAGGCCCAGGGAGAACTCCCGCCGCTTCCCACGGAACCACTCCTGGACCTGACGGCGCGCCGCGTCGGTCCCGGAGGCATCCCCGACCCGGACGCCGCGTCCGAGGCGGCCCTGGAGCGCGGCCTTCCCGCCGAACGCGGTCGCGACAACCGAGCCGGCGGCGTCGACCGCGACGGAGAACGTGCCCTCCGGCGTATTGAAGGAGGCATAGTGGAACAGGTTGGAGGATGTCATGGGGGGGGACGGTTGATCTGCCAGAGATGCGCGGTAGCGAGGCTTCGATACGGGGAAAAGACGGACATGAGGCGTCGGGTGGCATCCGCATCGGGGCGCTCCTCCAGCTTGAAGAGGGCCTGCAGCCCGCTGGTGACGCCGGTGTCGCCGATGGGCACGCAGTCCGCGAACCCGAGCGAGCGCATCATCAGGTAGTTCACCGACCAGGGACCCAGGCCCCGCACCGCCAGGAGCGTGCGCTCGGCGCGCGTGGCGGACGTCATCGAAAGCGCGCCGAGGTCGAGGGTCCCCGCCGCGACGAGCCGGGCCGCGCCGATGAGGTACTCGGCCTTCTGCCTGGAGTACTGCCACGGGCGCATCGCGGAGGGCTCGAGCCGGGCGATCGCGGCGGCCGTGGGCAGCGAGAAGAGCCCCGCCGGGAGCGCCGTGCCCGTGTTCTCGATCAGGCGCCGCTTGAGCACGCATGCGAAGGGCAGGTTAATCTGCTGACCGATGATTGACCACAGGAGCCCGTCCCAGGGGCTTGGGGTGCGGATGAGCCGCAGACCCGGGCGCCCGGACACGAGGCGGCCGAGGCCGAGGCGGCGGGCGAGTCGGGTGAAACCGGCGGCGTCCTGGTCCAGCCCGACCAGGCCGGCGACGAGGCGGTGCGCGGCGAGCCTCTGGTCGGCTCCGATCTCGGAAGGCGCGTCCAGGGACACCCGTGCGCAGTCCTGCGAAAGCTGGACCTTCATGATCGCCGGGACGCCGGCCAGGTCCGCCGAGGTCTCGTAGAGCGCGCCGGTGAGGCGCTCCGTGATGCTCACCGGGTCGCGGCCCAGGCTCCGGAGGAGGTGGGCGAGCGGGTAGCCCGGAGGAAGGTCGACCTTGAACGGTCCGTCCGACCCCAGGTCGCGGTAGGCTGAGGGCGTCATCCCGTTGAGTTCGCGGAAATGCTCGTGAAAGGCCGACATCGACTCGAATCCGGCGTCCGCCGCGATGTCGGTGAGGGGCGATTGCCGGGTTGCGAGCAGGCGCTTGGCGGCCTCCATCCTCGCCCGCAGGAGCAGGTCCCCCGGGGTGGAATGGTAGTGCTGGCGGAAGAGCTCGAAGCAGCGGGTGGCGCCGAAGCCGGAGCGCCTCACGATCGACCGGGCGTCGCTGAAGCGCGCCGGGTCCGCCCGCACCTCGGCCACCAGCGTCTCGACCGACTCCAGCACCGGGTCGGCGCCCCGGGCGAAGTCATCGGGGTGGCATTTCAGGCAGGGGCGCAGCCCCGCGGCCCGGGCGGCGTCGCAGGAGGGGAAGAACCGCACATTCTCGGCCCTGGGCTTCTTTGCCCTGCACGACGGCAGGCAGTAGATCCCGGTCGTCAGGACCCCCGTGAAGAAGCGGCCGTTCCATGCCGGGTCGCTGCCCAGGAACCGGGAGTACATTTGTGCATGGGTCATTCTCATGGGAGGTCGGGCAGGGTGGGCGCATCCTAGCAAAGGCGGGCCCCCGTGTCGTCCGCATTTTTCCGGAGTAATTTTACGCGTGCGCTTGCTCAAGGTGCGGGTGCATTGGTACGATTACAGCTTCACGCCCACTATGCCCACTTCAGCCCCACGACTCGCACGCGCGTGGCTCGATTCGCTGTCCTCGGGGATCGTCGAATTCGACCGAGACTGGGTGTCGGCGGCGCCCCCGGCCATCGCCCTGTCGGGGGCCATCGAGGTGGTGGCGTTCAAGAGGGCGCCGGACATCGCCGCGGCCAAGCGGTACCGCTATTTCCAAACGCCGCCGTCCACCTTCACCTTTGCGCTTCCGCTGAGGCGAGGGCCGGGCATCGACCCCGTGAACGACCGCGTCTACATCGCGGGTCAGTTCAACGGCTGGCAGGCGGTGGGCAACGAGGAGTGGCGCCTGAAGCTCGGCGAGGTTGACGGCGAGAAGATGCTGGTCTGGACGGGGCCCGCGGAGAAGGTGCTCAAGGGCGGGGACATGATGTTCAAGTTTGTCACGGGAGAGAACCAGTGGCTCCATCCGCGGGACGAGGCGCCGAACTGCGTC
The DNA here is from genome assembly GCA_003164715.1 of Opitutaceae bacterium. GTDB lineage: Bacteria > Verrucomicrobiota > Verrucomicrobiia > Opitutales > Opitutaceae > Palsa-1447. The sequence goes on from PLTZ01000009.1 coordinate 7,626, forward strand.
CGCGACGACATGGGGGTCGTGAACCGCTATGTAGATCCGGGAAGGACGGGGGCCCACCTGTGGCGCTTTGAGCTTTCCGCGTCGCTCGACCTTGCGGGCGCCTGGACGGTGGCCGCGGGGGCGGACGTCAACGGCACCCCGCTTCCCCTCGAGCCCGGAGACTTCTTCTTCGACCTCGGGACGGACCTGCCCCTCGGCGCGATCGTCTCCGCAAAGTCGACCACGTTCAGGATCTTTGCGCCCAGGGCCGAGTCCGTCACGCTGCACGCCTGCCACGACCTCGCGGCCCGCAAGACGGCCGACGCCTTTCCCCTGGCGCGGCGGGGGGACGCGCACGGGGCCGCCGGGGTCTGGGAGGTGGAACTCGACCGGAACCTGCACGGCTGGTTCTACTGGTACTCGATCGAGAGCGTGTCCCGGGGGACGGGAAAGGCCCTCGCGAGGACCGACATCCTCGACCCGTACGCATTGGCGTCCGTCGGGTATTCCGGGCCAGGAATCGTTCTCGACCGGGCCTGGATCGGCGGGGGCGACACCGAGTTTCGCACGCCGGCCTGGCAGGATCTTGTCATCGCCGAGGCCCATGTCCGCGACCTGGCCGCGAAGGCGCCGACGAACGCAACGGCGGCGGAGCGGCGCGGGTTCTCGGGCCTGCTCAAGTGGGTGGAGGACCCGGACTTCTACCTTCACCACCTCGGCGTCAACTGCGTGGAGCTCCAGCCGGTGCAGGAATCCGACAGCAAGACGGCCGAGGAGTACCACTGGGGCTACATGACGAACGCGTACTTCGCGCCCGCGAGCGGCTACTCGCGCTCGCCGGCCGAGGCCTCGGGCGTGCGCGAGCTCCAGCAGCTTGTGCGGGCCTTCCACGAGCGCGGAATGGCGGTCGTCCTCGACGTCGTCTACAACCACGTGGGTGTGCCGCCCCACCTCATGGCGATCGACAGCCTCTACTACTTCGAGCAGGACTCCGCTGGGAACCTGGCCAACTGGAGCGGCTGCGGCAATGACGTGCGCGCGAGCGCGGCGATGGCCAAGAGGCTGATCATCGACAGCTGCTCGCACCTGATCGAGGCCTACGGGGTCGACGGCTTCCGGTTCGACCTTGCCGAGCTGATCGGGGTCGAGGTGCTCAAGCAGATTGAGTCCGAGCTGAAGCGGGTGAAGCCCGGTGTGATCCTGATCGCGGAGCCCTGGAGCTTCCGCGGGCACATCGCCGGTGCGCTGCGCGACACCGGCTGGGCGTCTTGGAACGACGGGTTCCGCAACTACGTGAGGGACTACGTCCGTGGCGGCGTGCCGGCCGAGCGGCTCGAGTATTTCATGCGCGGGTCGCCGTGGTACTTCGCCAAGTGGCCCGCCCAGACGGTCAACTACACCGAATCCCACGACGACAGGACGTGGCTCGACTCGATCACCGAGAACCAGGGCTTTGACGGCACGAACCCGACGCCGAACGACGTGAGGCGAACGCATTTGATGGCCTCGATCGTGTTCATGTCGGTGGGCATCCCGATGCTCGCCGCCGGCCAGGACTTCCTGCGGTCAAAGCGGGGCCTTGGAAACACGTACCAGCGCGGCGACGTGAACGCCCTGGATTACCGGAGGCTGTACCGCAACCTGTCGACCCACTCGTATTTCTCGGACTGGATCGCATTCCGCAAAGGAGTCCGCGGCAGGCTCCTGAGGCACTTCAGCCGTCCGTCGGAGGGGTTCTTCCGCTTCTTCAACGGGGGCGGCGCGCCGCTTGCGGTCCTCCTCAATGCGGACCTCTCGAAGGGGTCGGAGCGCCTCCTCTACGCCGTGAACCCGACGACCGTGGATGCGACGATCCCGATCGGGGACGTGGCCGGGCTGGGCAGCTGGCGCCAGATTGCCGACCATGAACGGTTCATTCCGGCCGCGAGCCGGGCCGCGACCCGGAGCGTCGAGCCCGGGCTCGAGGTGCCGGCACTCGGATGCGGCCTCTGGCTCGCGGGAGCCTGAGGGCCGCCTACTTGACCGAGAAGCGGTAGATCGTGGTGCTCCTGAAGGTCTCGCCCGGGCGCAGCAGGGTGGAGGGAAACCCGGGCTGGTTCACCGAATCGGGATAGTGCTGCGTCTCCAGGCAGAATCCCGCGTGGCGCGGGTAGGCCTGGCCGTACTTCCCGACGATCGTCCCGTCGAGTCCATTGGCTGTGTAGAGCTGGACACCGGGCTGGTCCGTCGACACCTCCAGCGCGCGGCCCGTCGCCGGGTCCTGAGCGCGGGCCGCGAGGACGAGGCCGCGTCCGCCGCCTTCGATCACGAAGTTGTGGTCGTAGCCGTTCGTCTTGCCAGGGACCTTTTTGATGTCCCTGCCGATCGGCTTGGGCTGGGTGAAGTCGAGCGGGCCGCCGGCCACGTCGGCGATCACCCCCGTCGGGATCAGGCCGTCGTCCGTCGGCGTGTACTTGCTGGCCTTGATCTGGAGAACCTGCCCAAGGACGTCGCCCTTGCATGAGAGGTTGAAATAGCTGTGGTTGGTCAGGTTGACGGCCGTCGTCTTGTCGGTCGTGGCCTCGTAGTCCATTCGGACCTCGTTGCCGTTCGTCAGCGTGTAGGTCAACTTGACCTTGAGTGTGCCCGGGAAGCCCTCGTTGCCGTCCGGGCTCACGTGGTTGAGGACCACGGACGGCCCGTTGGGCCCGTCCACGGCCTCCGCCGTCCACACCACCTTGTCGAAACCCTTGATCCCGCCGTGAAGCGTGTTGGGCGGGTTGTTGATCGCGAGGGTGTAGGTCCTTCCGTCGATCGTGAACTTGCCCCTGGCTATCCGGTTGGCGACCCGTCCAACCACCGCCCCGAAGCACGGGTTGTAGCCGAGGTACTGCGCCAGATTGTCAAACCCGAGGACGACGTCGCCCATCCGCCCGGTCCGGTCCGGGACATGGAGCTCGGTGATCACCGCCCCGTAGGTGATGATCTTGCAGACCAGGCCGTCGGCGTTGGTCAGGGTGTAGAGGTCGACTGCGGTGCCATCCGGCAGCGTTCCGAATGCGGACTTGGATATGCTTGCGGCCATAAGATTGGGGGTGATAAGCGCGGCGGCTAGCGAGAGGATCAGCACGGCCCTGCGCGGGTACTGGGTGGGGGTCAGGGGACCCATGGAGCCCATCATTGGCCGTGCGGCCCGGCCAATCGATCAAAAACGCTGGCTCATTGCCGCGGACGCCGCTCGAAGAGCTGCTCGATCTCCTCCAGGGTCTTGCCCTTGGTCTCCGGCAGGAAGAAGACGGCGGTGACGAAATAGACCACGGTGCAGCCCGCAAACAGGAAGAACATGGTCGAGTAGCCGTACTTGCCGACGGTCGGCAGGAAGACGGCGGCGATGGTGGTGGAGACCGCCTGGTTGAGGGTGAGCGCGACGCTCATCCCATTCGACCGGATTCGCGTCGGCATCAGCTCGGAGAGCGCGAGCCAGACGACAACCCCGGGGCCGATCGCAAAGAACGCCATGAAGGAGAAGGTGAACGCGGCCGTGAGCCAGCCGTTCCCCTGGCTCGGAACCGGCGTGATCAGGGCATTCTCGATCCTCAGGGGGGCGGTCCTTGCCTCACCCAGGCTGGCGAGCGGGTTGGAAATGAACGCGCTCACCTTGTTACTCGGAAGGCTGGCCTCGCGGCTGATCTCAAGCGGCGGGGCGGCGGGGTCGTCCGAACGGACGACGGCGGTGGCGGAGCGGAACCCGCCGTAGGAGTAGATCACGCTCAGGGTGAGCGGCCTTCCCGCCAGCGCCCGGTCCGCCTCGCCGGCGGTCGCCAGCAGCCGCTGCGCCGACTCCGCGTTAAAGACAATCCTGGCGTCCTGGCCCGGGCCCACCGCGGCTTGGACGGCCTCCCTTGCGTCGACACGGAGCCTTTCGGTGCGGTGGAAGAGCACGCCGACGGCAATCAGCGAGGCGATGATGCCCGCGGTCCCAATGGAAAGCAGGAACTTGCGCCCCTTGCGGTCGACGAGCATGACCGCGACCATCGTCATCAGGAAGTTGACGAGCGTGAACAGCAGGTTCCCGTAGTGGGCCTGGACGTCGGAGAGGCCGCCCTGGATGAAGATGTCGGCGTTGTAGCCGATGATGGAGTTGACGCCGGTCGCCTGGTTGCAGGCGAGGATGACGCAGGCGAGGACGAACGGGATCACGTACCTGCGGCTCAGGAGGGGCTCCTTGGCCCCCCCGGCGCGCGCGGAGTCCTTCGCGTGCTCCGCCGCCGCGTTTGCCTCCATCTCCCTCACCTCGAGGTCGGCCTGCTCCGCGTCCCGCGAGCGCAGAAGCGCCCGGCGGGCATCCTCCCTCCTGCCCCGCAGAAAGAGCCAGCGGGGAGACTCGGCGACGATCAGGCTGCCGATCACGAACAGGATGCCGGGCGGCAGCGACACCCAGAAAATGCTGCGCCACGCCGAGTCGTTGACGGCAAAGAGCTTGGCCGGGTCGCCCAGCTTGGCAACGCGGTCGACCTTGTAGCTGAAGTAGAGGGCGACGATCGCCGCGACGACGAAGCCGAACACGAGCATCCACTGGAACACGCCCGTGCCCTTGCCCCTGTTCGTTGAACCGAGGCACTCGGCCAGGTATAGGGGGATCACTACGCCCACGAGCCCGCCGCTGATTCCCTGGAGCAGGCGCCCGAGGACAAGGGGGGTGTAGCCGTGCGACAGCGCGATGATGGGAATGCTCGCGACGAAGAGGAGGCCGCTCAGCGTCATCAGCCACTTGCGCCCCATCCAGTCGGCCAGCATCCCTGCGGCGAGTGTGGAAACGGCGCTGCCGAGGAGGACCGCGGCGACGACGAACGACAGCTGGCCCGCGTCCAGGCCCGAGGTCGCCTTCAGGTAGGGGAACGCGCCCGCGATGATCCCCACGTCGATGCCGTAGAGGAGGCCGCCGAGGCCGGCGACGAAGAGCAGCAGGCGGTTGTACGCGGTCTTATCGCCTAGGGGGATCGCGGTTGGGGGCATCGTGGGCGGCCGGGGGTTACTTGGAGGGATCAACCGGCGGCTTGGGGGACGCGGTCGAGATGACGAGCATGCGCCACTGGTCGTCCGAGAGGCCCTTGCGCCCGGCCTGGCGGGCCGCCGCGGCCGCGAGCAGCCGCATGGACTTGAGGGCCGGAAGCTCCGTGGCCGACTCGTTGGGCTCGGCGGCCCGGTCGAGCACCGCGAGGCCCGCGGCAAGCCTAGGGTCCGCCAGCGGGACGCCCGAGGCAATCGAGCCCAGGGCCTCCACCCCCACGGCGCCCGCGTCCACGAGCGCCCGCCCGGCAGGAATCGCCTCCCTGACGGCCGGATAGATTCCGGCGAGTCGGTCGGCGACCTCCTTGCCCGCGGCGCTCCACGCCCTCAGTTGTCCCTCGATCGCATCGGCTTGGGCGCGGTCGATCCCGCCGGGGGCGAACAGCATGCGGTCCACCGCGTCGGCGAATTCCCGGGAGGGGGCGCTTTCCGGAAGCGCCGCGTCCGCCAGGCCGACCAGAGGCACCAGCTGGTTGCCCCAGATCTGGAGTGCCCCGCGCTGATAATGCTTCACGGGTTCGAGCAGGCCGATGACGGTCCTCAGGGAATCGTCCCCCGGGGCTCCGAGGTTCTCGCCGACCAGGTGGCGCAGCATGATGTCGCGGTTGCGCTCGTGTAGGGCGCCCGCCTCGCTTAGCCGCGCGCTGACGATTGCGAGCCTGCGGTACATCTCCGCAACGTCCCTGACGGCGGCCGGCGACCAGAGGCGCTCGGCGATGGCGGCCGTGCGGGGCCAGATGCGCGAGTCGATCGTCTCCGGGGAGACCCACTCCGACCACATGGTGGCCTCGCCGCCGAGGACGTGGGCCCGCTGCGGGGCCGTGAGCGGGGACGAGTCCGGGAGGGGCTCGACGGAGTAGTGGTCCGACGCGGGGTAGCACAGGTCGATGTAGAACCCGTTTGAAAGGATGCCGTCGAATCCGAGCACGGCCGAGTCCGCGAGGGCCTCGGTGCCGCGCCACGAATCGATCACGCAGTCCCTGGGGAGCTCCGGGTTCTCGATCTCGTCCCAGCCGACGAGCCGCTTGCCGGCGCGAGCGAGGATCGCGTTGATCCTCTTGTTGAAGAGCGCATGAAGCGCCTCGTTGTCCTTCAGGCCGTGCTCGCGTTTGAAGGCCTGGATCCTGGGGCTGGCGTTCCACTGCACGCCATTGTTCTCGTCGCCCCCGATGTGGATGAACCTGTCGGGAAAGAGGGCCGCCATCTCCCCGAGGAAGTCGCCAAGGAGCGCGTAGGTCGCCTCGTTGGTGGGGTCGAGCACCGGGTTGAACACGCCCCACTGGCGCTCGATCCCATACGGCCCGGGCAGGCTCGCGAGCTCCGGGTGCGAGACGACCCAGCTCGTGGCGTGGCCCGGGATGTCGAATTCCGGGACCACCCGGATCCCGCGCTCGGCCGCGTAGCGGATGACCTCGCGCATCTGCGCCTGGGTGAAGTACCTCCCGTCGGAGCCCTTGGCGGTGAGCTCGGGATGGGTGAGACTCTCGATCCGGAACCCCTGGTCGTCCGTGAGGTGCAGGTGCAGGACGTTCAACTTCACCACGGCCATCGCGTCGAGGTTGCGCTCGATCACCTCGATCGGCTGCCAGTGGCGGGCCGCGTCGATCATGAGGCCGCGCCACGGAAACCTCGGCTGGTCCCGGATCTCGACGGGCGGAAGGAACCACCCGTCCCTGTCCCGCTGAAGGAGCTGGAGGAGGGTCTCGAGGCCGTGCATGGCCCCGAAGTCGTTCGGGGCCCTCAGCACCGCCTGCGACCCGCCCACCTCGAGCGTGTAGGACTCGTCCTCGCATTCCGAGGGGACCGCCGCCCCGGCGCCGGCGCAGTCCACCAGCAGCCTGAACCCGGCCGCATTGCCGCCGCTGGCGGGCCCGCCGGTTCGCGAGCCCCACCGTCCCACGGCGCGCGCGATCGCGGAGCTAAGGCGGGGCCCCGCCGGCCTTTGGGCGGAGACCTCGAGTCCTCCGCCCGCGGGAACGCGGCCCGCCTCCACGCGCGCCTGCGCCGGCGCGGGCATCAAGTCGGCCGGAAGCGGGGCGGCCCCCGCGGGGGCCATCGCCCCCACGGCGGCGCTAAAGAGGCAGATCGCGAAGGAATTCCTCTGGGGCATATCGTTTGAAGGCCTCGATTGCCTCGTATTCCGCGAGGCCCAGCGCGTTGTACGTCTCGGCCAGGCGTCTGCTGCGGTCCTCCGAACGCTGCCAGAATTCCCTCCGGTCGTCCCCGAGGAAGAGCGCTATGTCCTTCTGGGTCTCGTGGCAGAATATCGCCCGCCGGCGGCGCAGCACTTCCTGGGGGCTGAGCGGGACGGCCAGGTCGATCTCGTCCGCGGACCACTCGGACCACGCGCCCCGGTAGAGCCAGAGCTCGCTCTCGCGCACCCACGGCTCGCCGGAGTGCCTGGCAAGGGCGTCGCGAAGGGCGTGCAGGCAGAGCCGATGGGTGCCGTGGGGATCGTCGAGGTCGCCCGCCGCGAAGATCAGGTGCGGGCGGATGGCCCCCAGAAGCTCCCGCATGACCGATCGGTCCCTGTCCCCGAGCTGGCGCCTGCTGCCGGGCCTCGCGTGGTAGAACGGCATGTCGAGGAAGTGGAGGCGCCCCGACGGGACGCCGCACACGCGGGCGGCTGCGATGGCCTCCTGTCGGCGGACAAGGCCCTTCCAGTTGTGGACCTCGGGCGTCTCGGGGAGGGAGCCCGTGGACTCGTGCGCATCGCACAGCGCGCACAGCCTTTCGACGTTTGCCGGGCCCGCGAGGCCCGAGTCGCCCACGAAACGCAGGGCGCGGGCGAGCGCCTCGTCGGAGACGGCATTCGCCCCCGACACCTGGTAGGCGACATGGACCTCGTGGCCGTGCTCGGCCAGGCGGCAGAGGGTGCCGCCCATCCCGATTACGTCGTCATCGGGGTGGGGGGAGAGCACGAGGACCCGCTTCGGGAACACGCCGGCCGAAAGGGCGCGCAGCGGGCGAACCGGGGCGTCGCCGGGCTTCGTGCGCCTCGGGTCCCGCCCCCCCGGCCATCCCGTGATCGTGTGCTGGAGTTGGTAGAAACCCGCCAGGTTGACCTCGTAGGCCGAGCCCTGGGTCCTGAGGAGGTCCTGGAGCCCCGCCTCGTTGTAGTCGTCGTCGGTGAGCTTCAACACGGCCTTTTTCCTGAGCTGGGAGAGCCAGATGATCGCGCGGCGCACCATCGCGGCGTCCCACTCGAGGCCGAGGTCGCCGAGGGCCCCCAGCAGCCACGGCGTACGGTAGCGGGTCAGCGCGCCGGCCGCGGCCCGGTCGATGACGAACTGGGTCTGGTCGTGCTCCTGGAGGAAGGACGCGGTGACCTGGGGCGTGACGGGCCCCTCGGCCGCCGCGCGCACGATCTCGGCCTTGTGCTGGCCCCAGGCCAGCAGGACGATCCTGCGGGCCTCGAGGATCGTGCGCACACCTATGGTGATCGCGTATTTCGGCGTGTGCTCCTCGCCCCCGAAGTCCCCCGCGGCGTCGCGCCGCGTCAGGGAGTCGAGAGTCACCAGCCGCGTGCGCGAGCGCCGGGGGCTCCCGGGCTCGTTGAAGCCGATGTGGCCGGTGCGCCCGATCCCGAGCACCTGGAAATCGATCCCGCCCGCGGCCTGGATCCGCTCCTCGTAGTCGCGGCAATGCGCGTCGAGCGACGCTGACGGCGCCGTACCGTCGGGCAAGTTGATGCTGGTGGGAGGGATGTCGACGTGGTCGAACAGGTGCGCCTGCATGTAGTGGCGGTAGCTTCGCGGGCTCGACGGCGCGATCGGGTAGTACTCGTCCAGGTTGAACGTGACGACGTTCGAGAAGCTGAGCACCTCCTCACGGTGGATCCTGACCAGCTCGGCGTAGAGCGCCAGGGGAGTGGAGCCGGTGGCCAGGCCGAGCACCGCGGTGCGCTTCGCCTTCTGCCTGTCGCGGATGAGCGCGGCGATTTCGCGGGCGACGGACTGGGAGGCCTCGGCGCTGCTCGCGAACACAGCGAGCGGGACGTGCTCGAACCTGCTGGTAGCTGGGGTCGGCGGGCCGGTCATTGGGGGTGATTGCGGAAAGGTTGCGGGTCTTTAGGGAAGGTTCCGATGATATTCTTGGCGGCTCCGTTAAAAAATGGCAGAAATGACGATGTTTTTAACAGAAATGTCAGAAACGCCGAACGCCCGCATACTCTCCCTCGAAAAGCTCGCCAACCTGCTGCCCTCTCCGCTCAGGCCGCTGCACGGCAAGCGCGTGGCTCCTCTCGCGCTTCCCGACAACATCGTCTGCTTCTGCCGCCGCTCGGCGACCGACCTGAACCGGCCGCAACGCGGCCGCGCGCTCCACCACCGCTTTGTGCTGATACTCGCCCTGGAGACCGCGGTGACCGTCGCCGTGGACGACCGCGCGATCCGGCTCAAGCCCAGCGAGGGTCTGCTTGTGCTTCCCTTTCAGTTCCACGACTACATCCAGCCGGCGCGCGAGGACCTGATGTGGCTCTTCATCACGTTCGACATGATCGACGCCGCGCCGCTCCAGGCGCTCCGGTTCCGCCCGTTCGTGATCACACAGGTCGTGCGCCAGACCTGCGCGGAGCTGGTGGAGGCCTACCTGACGCGCGGCGAGGGGGACCTCGCAAGCCTCCTGCTCTCCGTCCTGCTGCAGAGAATCCGGCAGGCCGAGCCGATACTCAGAAGGCACCAGAGGCCGCCGGTTTCGCCCGGACTCATCATGCAGGTCAACCAGCTCGCCCAGAACAAAGAGGAGCCCTTGAGCGTCAATGAGATCGCGCGGTCGCTCGGTATCAGCGCAAGCCATCTCAGGGCGCGTTTCCGGGCCTCCTGCGGGGTGAGCCTGGGCCGCCACTTGAGGAGGCTGCGCCTGGAGAAGGCCTGCGGCCTCTTGCGCCTAAGCCAGAGGCGCGTCACCGAGATCGCGGAGCTCTGCAGTTTCTCCTCGATCTACAGCTTCAGCCGGGCGTTCCACACGGCGTACGGGGTGTCCCCGATGGCTTACCGCCACGGTGACAGGGCGCACAGGGCATCGGATCTGGCCTAGGCGAACGCGTTCAGCCGCCGCAACACGTCCTCCGCGAGCCGCGCCACAAGTGAAGCGGTGAGGTCCTGGACCGAGGGGCTCCCGTCGCGGATGACCGGGGTCAGGTCCATCGCCCAGGTTATTCCGGCGAGGTTGTCGGTGGCGTGGGAGGCGTGAAAGGTCGCGTTGGACGCCCGCCGGCCGACGGTGGCGAGGTCGTAGCGCTTGCCCCCGGCGATTTGCGAGTCGAAGGCGGCCAGCAGCTTGCGCGAGAGCTCGGGGTGCCGCCCTGAGTCGAGCGCGACCTTGTCCGCGTCCGGAAGCCAGTCGAGGTTCCGCCACACCTCGCATCCGAACACCCTGCCGGGCCTGTCGGCCGCGGGCAGTAAACGGATCGCCTCGAGGCAGCGCAGGAGCACGGCGACGTGGGTGTCGTGCTTGTCCGCGGGATTGTGGAGAAAGACGACTTGCGGCCTGCAGCCCGAGAAGACCGCCCTCAGGTCGCCCGCGACCCCGGGGTGGCCCGGGCGCTTCACCTCGGCGCTCGTGTACCCAAGCTGTAGCTGGATCGAGTACTGGCCGAGTCGGGCTGCCTCACGCTGCTCGCTGCGCCGGACGGCGAGCATCTGCTCGTCCGTGTACGAGGCGTATCGGCCGGTTCTCGGCGATCCCGCCCCGTTCGTGACGACAACCCCGCCGAAGGCGTTGCCCGGCACGCCGATGCAGTCGCTAATGCCCGACTGGGCCATGATCTCGATGTCGTCCTGGTGGGCCGTAACGCAAAGGTGCGTCACCCGCCCGAGCGCCTCGTCCGGGGAGAAGGACGAGTCGGGAACAAAGATATCCGCTGCCGGGTTCGAGAGCTTCATAGGACTATCTTGGGTCCGACCGCAGCGCATGCGAGCCCGCAGGCGCGCCAATGGAGGGAAGGCTCGCGGCGGCGATCGCCTGCCCGTGGCGCTTGTCCTTTTCGTCGGGCATGCGCACGCGCACACGCGAGGCGACGGCCGGGAACTCGGTGGCGAGCACCTCCCTGGCGCGCTGGAGGATCCTCTCCCCGCCGTGCCCCGAGGTCACCCGCCCCATGACGAGCACGTGCTTCAGTTCGTAGAAGTCCGCGTAGTGCCCGATCGAGTATCCAAGGTAGGACCCCACCGAGTCGTAGATCCTCTCGGCCCTCGGGTCGCCGGCGGCCATCGCCTTCTGGACGGCGACAAGGCGCTCGGGCGCGGGCATCGAGGCGTCGAATCCGAAGCCCGCCCGGTCAGACAGGCGGGAGACCGCCTGCTGCGAGAAGTATTGAACGCCGCAACCGACGTCGCCCGACCATTCGTCGCTCGGGGCGTCCGTACGGTAGTCGATCGGGGCAAACGCGAGTTCATTGAGCCAGGGGGTGATGTCCCCGCCGGGCCGAACGTAGCCGGCGGCCTGGCTCGTGCCCATGGAGATCCCCAGCACCGCGTTGTCGCCGAGCGACATCGACCCCGCGAGCGCCGCGACCTCCCCGTCGTTCGCCACCACGAAGGGGACGCCACCCCACCGCTCCTGGAGCGTGAAGAAGAGCCTGCGCACGCGGCTTGCGAACAGGTCCAGGGGGATCCCCCTGAAGATGGAGGCGACCCTGACCTCGTTGTTGACGTAGATGCCCGCCGCGCTGCCCCCGATCGTGTCCACCCTAGGCATGTGGGCCGCCGCCTTCAGCAGCGACTCGTGGATGCCCTCGATGTGGTAGGCCGGATCCTTCTGGAAGTACGGGTCCCATGGCGTCTCCTCGGAGTAGACGACTTTGCCGTCGACGACCGCGGCGGCCTTCCGGTCGCTTCCGCCGATATCGAATCCGATCCGGCATCCGTCGAGGTGGCGGCCCAAGGGCAGCCCCGGGGTGCGTTCCGTCGGAAGCACCTCAACATCAACGGCTTCAATATTAAACGTCCTCCGGTAAACCTTCTCGCCCATGAACCCGTGGTCAAAGGACCTTGCGCCTGTCGCGCTATAGACGACCCCGAGGTGCGCCGCGATTTCGGGCGCGCCGGCGACGCGCACCGTGCATCCGCCCTTCTGCCAGAGGAGGAACTTGAGCAGGCGCTCCGCATATCGAAGGCTGAGGGGAGCGTCGGCGTGATCGGCGGCCAGAACCCGGCTCTGGTGCCGCGAAACGCCGGCGTCCGGCCGCTCGAGCGTGAGGGTCAGCGTGCGCGCCTTCGGATCCGTGGCCACAATGGCGCGGTACGCGCGGTTCCACAGGGCGGCGGGGACAAACTCGGGGTCTAGCGGGGGGCGAAAGAATGGGGAGATGTTTAACATGAGCGGTCGGGCTTGGGCGCGGAGGATGGGAGTGATGCCCATCAACGCGGCGGGGAGCTCACAGGGAACATCCTACCGACCAAAGCACGGACAAAAAATGGCACAATCGATGATGTTTTTAACGAAATTGACAGTATGGCGCCCCAATGCCCGCGGATTCCCGTGCGCCGCTACCCCCGGAATGATGTTTCCCGTGCGGGCACATGCGCCATAATGGTGCGCCCGAGCCCGCTTTCCCCATGCCCGCCCCTCAATTGCCGAGCACCGCAAACGTCTACCTCTACGGAATGATCGTCTTATCGACGGTCCACCGGATCGTGGGGGATTTCCCGGAGGCCGACGGCTACGGCGAGATCGAGGAGACCCACGTGGTGCCGGGCGGCGAGACGGGAAACTCCGCGCTCGTCCTGGCGCGATGGGGGCACCGCGTGAAGGTCGCCGGGCCCTTTCTCGGCCGGCAGACCCGCGAGGAAATACTCGGGTTCCTGGCGCCGCGGGGAATCGATTGCTCGGGCCTGCGCTATGACCCTTCCTTTGACGGCGTCCGCGACTTGGTCGTTGTGGGCGGCAAGTCGCGGGCCGTGTTTGGCCGCTTCGGGCACTACTTCAGCGGGTCGAGGCGGTGGGCGGATCCGGAGCGCGCCGACATCGCGGCCGCCGACATCGTGGGTATCGACCCCTTCTTCGGCGCGCAGTCCGCGGAGGTTGGAAGGCTCTGCATCGAGCTCGGCCGTCCTTATGTGACAATCGACTGCGAGCCGGAAAGCGCCCTCCATAGGTGCGCAGCAGCGACCGTCGTTTCCGCCGAGTATCTGCGCGGCCGCTTCCCGTCCAGGGATCGCAGGGAGCTGCTGCGGCTCTATGCCGCGCAGACCGCTGGCCTGGTGATCATGACCTGCGGCTCGGAGGAGATCCTCTTCGCCAGGGGACGCGGGCGGAAGCGCAGCCTGAAGCCGTTCACCATCGTTCCGAAGAGCACCCTCGGGGCCGGCGACACCTTTCGGGGCGGGGTGGTGCACGCCCTCCATAACGGGCTGAGCGACGAGGGCGTCGTCCGGTTTGCGGCGGCGACGGCAGCGTGCGTCTGCCGCAGGTTTCCGGTGGCCCTCGACCCTCCCGGCTTGGAGGAGATCCGCGCGCTTGCGGAGGGTGGCGCGCAGCCCGGGCCCGAGCTCTGAACCGCTCTGCAAACTCGCATTGCCTGCGTGTTGCGCCTCGGATAGGATGCAATGCGGATGAGCGCGGCACCGACCAGCTGTTGGAATCCCAAGTACGCGTGGTTGCTCATTGATCGGGCGAGCCCGCCGAAGAGGGCGGCGCACGAAAGGGTCCGCGACTTTGGTGAGATCTACCTCAGCTATGACGAGTCGGCGGTGCGCGACCAGGCGAGCCGCTGCATCCAGTGCCCCAATGCGGGGTGCGTCGTCGGTTGTCCCTTGGCCAACCGCATCCCGGAGTGGCTCGCCCTCGCGTCGGAGGGCGATTTTCTCGGTGCGGCGGACGTCTCGGGCTCGACAAGCAACATGCCGGAAATCTGCTCGCGCATCTGCCCCCACGAGCGGCTGTGCGAGGGCGCGTGCATCCTCAATGGGCGCGCCGAACCGGTGGCCATCGGAGCCGTCGAGTGCTTCATCAACGAATACGCGCTCAGGCGTGGCGCGGTGACGGCCGCGACAGGGCCTCCGAACGGCTTGAGCGTTGGCGTGGTCGGCTCGGGGCCCGGCGGGTTCGCCTGCGCGGATGAGTTGGCCAAGCAGGGCTTCGCGGTGACGGTCTTCGAGTCGCAGTCCACACCCGGCGGGCTCCTGGCCAACGGCATCCCCGGGTTCAAGCTGGACAAGGCCGTTGTGGCCCGCCGCATCGGGCTGCTCAGGAGGCGCGGGGTTCAGCTGTGCCTCGGCGTGCGCGTCGGCTGGGACCTGTCGCTGCGCGAGCTGCAGGAACGGTTCGACGCCGTGTTCATCGGCACCGGGGCCCAGCAGGGCAAGGTGCTCGATGTTTCGGGCGCCGATCTGCAGGGGGTGATCCAGGCGCTGCCCTTCCTCGTGGGCGCCAATGCGCCGCATTCTCCCGGCGGCCCTTCGGTCGACTTAGAGGGGAAGCGTGTCGTGGTGCTGGGCGGGGGCGACACGGCGATGGATTGCCTGCGTACGGCGATTCGCTGTGGCGCCCGGGAGGCGCTGTGCCTTTACCGCCGCGACCTGGCCAATATGCCGGGCGCCCGCCAGGAGTACGCCAATGCCCTGGACGAGGGCGCCGCGTTCCAATTACTGGCGAAGCCCGTTCGCCTTGAGGGGACGCAGACCGGCGGCGTCATCCGGGTGCACTGCGTGCGCATGGAACTTGGGCCGGCCGGCGCCGGGGGTCGGCGTATACCGCGCCCCGTGGCAGGCTCGGAGTTTGCCGTGCCGGCCGACGTCGTGATTGTCGCCTACGGCTTCGATCCCGTTCCGTTCCCACCCGGAAGCGACTTTTGCTGCGTGGAAACGAACGAGTGGGGCGGCATCGTGGTCGACGCGGACCAGATGACCCGCACGGCTGGGGTCTTTGCCGGCGGCGATTCAACGCGCGGCCCGAGCCTCGTGGTCCACGCGGTCCGGGACGGTCGCCGAGCCGCCTCCGGGATCATGCGCTACCTCGGGGCGCAGTGAGCAAAGCCGCGAAGCTCCCGAAAACCCTGGGGCTTCCGTGTTCACGCGCCGGGACCGGCAAGGCCGAGAGCGAGCGTGGTTATGCGGCCGGCGGCAACGCCGACTGCCTGCTGCACTTCGGGGGTGAGCGAGACGCTCAGGGTGAGCGCGTCCTTCACCTCGATCGCAAAGATCCGGACGTCCCGCGGCATCGCGAGCCCCAGCGTCCGGCCGAGCGCGAGCGTCTCGACGACGCCGACGAAATGAGGCGCGGCGATCCGCCGTCCCGCCAGCGCGTCGGCGTCAAACTCGTGGATGTGCCCGGGCGGCGCCTTCCCGGTCTCGATGGCGTCGACGAGGATCAGGTGTTCGCAGCCCACGATCTCGTCGAGCAGCGCGAGGCCCATCTCCATTGTTTCCCGCACCGCGCAGCCCGCCGCCCCGGCAAGGCGCGATCGGACGTCCCGCGCGACATGAAGTCCGACAGCGTCGTCGCCCAGTAGGTCATTGCCCAGGCCGAGGACGAGGACGCTTGCGCATGCGGCTGTCATGGTCGGGGAGGCCGCGCCCGCGGGTTCTCCTCACTCCTGAACGAGCTCGCGGACAAGGGCGCCTGCGGAGTCGCGGATGCGCACCCGCAGCGGAAGGTGCCCGGGCAGCGAGTGGGTCGCGCAGCCGAAGCATGGGTCGTAGGCCCGGAACGCCATCTCGACCATGTTCAGGAGGCCCTCGGTGACCTTGTGCTTGCTGATCAGTCCCTTCGCGGCCTTCTCGACGCTCATGGCGATCCTCGCGGCATTGTTCTGCGTCGCGACGATCAGGTTCGCCTTGGTGACCAGCCCGCGCTCGTCCGTCTCGTAGTGATGGAACAGCGTACCGCGCGGAGCCTCGACAACGCCTACGCCGATCGAGGGCTTCTTCGTGGGCAGCACCCGGATGTCCGAGCCGGTCAGCCCGGGATCGGCGGTGAGCGCGACCATTGTCTCTGCGGCCTGGATCATCTCGACTACGCGCGCCCAGTGGTTCGCGAGGGTGTGGTGCACGGGCTTGCCGCCCAGGGCGTTGAAGTACTCCTCGTAGGCCTGCTGGGCGAGCGGAGTCGCCATGCCGTCCGCGACGTTGAGGCGCGCGAGAGGGGCGACCGCGTAGACGCTGGTCTGCGGCCCATCGGAGAACCCGTTCCAGCCGAGCGGGCGCAGATAGCAGAACTTCATGTAGCTCCATGGCTCGGTGCGCTCGGCGATGAAGTCGCGGTACCGCGACGCCGGGAAGCTCGCATACTCCTTTCCGGTCGGGTCGACGACGCGGATCTGCCCGTCGTAGAAGTTCACCCGGTTCTGCGGATCGACAAGGCCCATGTAGCACGTGCGGTGCGTATAGGTGTCGGATGTGATCAGCTTCACGTAGTCGGCGTTCTTAAGCACAAGGTCGTGGAAGACCTGGTTTGTGAACATCGCGAAATCGAGCGCGTCCTTCGCGAGCTCCTGGAAGCGCGGCAGGTCGGCGGGCGCGAGACCCTTGGCGACGCCGCCGGGCAGGCCCATCACGGGGTGTATCACCTTGCCGCCAAAATACGTGATCAGCTCGCGCACGCGCCGGCGCATGGCGATGACGCTTTTGCCGACCTCGACCCCGACCTTGCCGATCACGCCTACGAGGTTGCGCTCCGCGGCCGGCGCCTGCGGGCCGACGATGAAATCCGGGCCGCCGAGCACATAGACGTGAAGCGCGTGGTCCTCGAGGATGAACGCGTTGTACACAAGCTCGCGGATCTTGCGCGCGGTCGGGGTGGGCTCGACCTTGTACAGGTCGTCGAGCGCCTTGGTCGCGGCCATGTGGTGCGCCGTCGGGCAGACACCGCAGATGCGGCTGGTGATCTGGGGCATGTCCTCGGCCGGCCGGCCGAGGCTGAAGACCTCGAAACCCCGGAGTTCCGGGATTTGCAGATACGCGTGTTCGACGTCGCCATCGCCGTTGAGGAAGATCTCGATCCGGCCGTGGCCCTCGAGCCGGGTGATCGGCTCGATGGTGACGCGGCGGCGCTGATCATGTGCCTCGGCCGCTGGGGCGGCGGATTCGTTCGTGACCTGATCGATGACCGCGTTCATAGCGAGAGGGTTTCAGCCCGCGCCGCCTGGCTCACGTTTCGCTGCAGGATCGAGTGGGGCAGCGCGTAGCGGTAGAAGGTGCCGAGGGGGTCCGGGATGCCGTCGAGCGCGAGGTTGATGCCCGCCTCGTCCTTTGCGGCGATGTTCGCGCAGAGGGATGAGAGCAGCTTCGCCCCCTGGTCCCTGACGCGCGAGGTCGGCCCGAAGCATCCGGAGCAGGGCATGTTGCCGCCGACGCAGAGCGCTCCGCAGCCTCCACGCGTCCCCGGGCCGCAGCAGACGACGCCCTGGGCGAGCAGGCATTTTTCAGGATCCAGTAGAATCTCGTGCGGGCGTCTGAACCCGGCGAAGCTCAGGTCCGACGGCTTTGAGGACTTTCGCGGGCACTCGTCGCACAGCGCCGTGTCCGGGGCGAGAACGCTGCCGCGCGGGGGCGGATTGCTCGAGAGCAGCATGGCGAGCGCCTCCTGCGTCAGTTTCGGAGTGGGAGGGCAGCCCGGGACGTAGTAGTCGACGGGCACGACTTGGTCGAGGGCGCGCACGGCCTGGTGCAACCTCGGCAGCTCGAGCTCATGGCCGTTGGCCTCAGATTCGAGCTGGGGGCGCGACCTTCCGTCTTCGCCGAGAGTCGGAGCCTCCTCGTAGACGAAGCGCAGCAGCTGCTCCCGCGAGAACTGATTGGCGAGGCCCGGGACGCCGCCATGGCACGCGCACGCGCCGTAGGCGATCAGATGCTGGCTCTTCCGGCGCAGGAGCTGCGCCATCTCCTCCTGCTCGCTGGAGCGGATCGCTCCGTTCAGCAGGGTGGCGAACAGGGCGCCGTCGGGCAGGGCGGTTATGTCGCTCTTCTTGAAATCCATCGCCACCGGCCAGAACACGATGTCGACCGCATCGAGCACGCCGAGGATATCCTCGGCGAGGTCGACGACCGCCTCCTCGCAGCCGCCGCACGCGGCGCACCAGTAGAACGCGATCTTGGGCTTAGACATGGGCGACCTCCGTTTCTTGCTTTGCCTCGCCTAGCGCGACTGAAACGGGCTGCCCGTCGGCAACCTCCCTGCCCCATTCCTTGAACTGCTCGCGCAGCGCGAGCGCCCCGAGCGGGCGGAGCTGCTCGACCATCTCGTTGATGACGCTGCGGACCTTATCACCCTCGGAGGCCGAGATCCACTCGAGCCGCACCCGCTGGTCCTCTATACCGAATTCGGCGAGCATCCGCTTGAGCATCTGGAACCGCCGGAGCGTCTTAAGGTTGCCCTCGACGTAATGGCAGTCGCCTATGTGGCACCCGCCGATGAGCACGCCGTCGGCGCCGCCCGCGAGCGCGGCCAGGATGAACTGCGGGTCGACGCGCCCCGAGCACATGAGGCGCACAATCCTCACGTTCGGCGCGTACTTCAGCCGAGAAACGCCGGCAAGGTCGGCGGCGGTGTAGGTGCACCAGTTGCAGAAGAATGCCACGATCCGTGGTTCCCAGTTCGCGTCATGCATGGGTGAGCACTCCTTCGATTTCGCTGAAGATCTCATCGTCCTCGAACAGATGTTGGCGGATGGAGCCCGACGGGCACGCCGCCACGCAGGTGCCGCAGCCCTTGCAGAGCGCGGCGTTGATGGTCGCCTTCTGGGTCGTGCCATCCAGGGTGATCGCCGTGTACGGACAGAGTGGCAGGCAGGACTTGCATCCCGAGCAGTCCTCCTCGACGACGTATGCGGTGTTTGGCTCCTGCTCGATGTAGCCGCGGTCGATCAGCGCCATGGCCTCCGCCGCGGCCGCCCCGGCCTGTGCGATGCTGTCGGGGATGTCCTTCGGCCCCTGGCAGCAGCCCGCGATGAACACACCGTCGGTGAAGGTGCTGACCGGCGCCAGCTTCGGATGCTTCTCCAGAAACCAACCTTCGCTTCCGCAGCTCATGTTGAAGAGCCGGCGTACCGCCTGCGAGTCGGCCTGCGGCTCCATGCCGACGGCGAGGACAATCATGTCGACGGGTATCCGGCGGACGACGCCTGCGAGGGTGTCCTCGGCGCGGATGACGAGCTTTCCCTCCTCCTCCGGGGTGAGCGCCCAGTCCGTTACCTCGGCCACGCGGCCGCGAACGAACTGGATGCCGTCCTTCAGCGACTTATCGTAGAACTCCTCGCAGCCCTTGCCCGGAGCGCGAATATCGAGGTAAAAGACCGTCACGTCGGCGCCGGTGTGCTCGCGCACGAGCTGGGCGAGCTTCATCGAGTGCATGCAGCAGGTGCGGGAGCACCAGCGGTTCGTCCTGAAGTCACGCGAGCCCACGCAGAGGACGAACGCCACCGACTGCGGGGTGCGCCCATCGCGCATGATGATCTCGCCACCCGTCGGCCCCGAGCTCGTCACGAGCCTCTCCAGCTCAATCGAGGTGACGACGTTTGGGTAGAGACCGTAGCCATACTGCGGGATGCGTTTTGCGTCGAAGAGCTTGAATCCCGTGGCGACGATGATGTTGCCCACCTTGATCTCAGCCATCTCCTCCTTCTGCGTGAAATCGATCGCTTGCCGGTCGGCGCACGCCTCGACGCACGTCTTCTTGCAGCGCCCGGACTTCAGCTGCAGGCATCGTTCCGGGTCAATGACGACGACCTGCGGCACGGCCTGCGGAAATGGGATGTAGATCGGCTTCCGTTTGCTCAGGCCCACGTTGAATTCGTCGGGGTACTTTCCCTCCTTGAATACGCACGCCTCGATGCACTCCTGGCAGCCGATGCAAAGCTCCTCGTTCACGTACCGCGGCTTACGCCTCACGGTCACGGTGTAGTTGCCGACGTAGCCATCGACCTTCGCGACCTCCGAATAGGTCCAGAGCTTGATGTTCTTGTTCGCCCGGACAGCGGACATCTTCGGGGTCAGAATGCAGGCGGCGCAGTCGAGGGTCGGAAACGTCTTGTCGAACTTCGCCATGTGCCCACCTATGCTTGGGTCGCGCTCGACGAGGTAGACCTTCTTCCCGGCGTTCGCCAGGGTGAGCGCGGCGTGAATGCCCGAGATGCCGCCCCCGACGACGAGGACATCCGGATGGATCGCCACCCGCGTCGTCTCGAGCGCGCGATGGAACCGCACGCGAAGGACCGCGGCGCGCGCCAGCGCGACGGCCTTCGTCGTCGCCTTGGCGTGGTCGGTGTGCACCCACGAGTCGTGCTCGCGGATGTTCACCATCTGGAAGAAGTACCGGTTCAGACCGCCGGCCTCGACGGCGTTGCGAAACGTGTGCTCGTGCAGGAGGGGCGAGCAGGACGCGACGACGATGCGGTTGAGCGCGTGCTCTCGGATGTCGTTGCGTATGAGCTCCTGCCCGGGATCGGAGCACATGTACTTGTAGTCGCGCGAGACGACCACGCCCGGGAGCCCCGTGATTTCATGGGCCACGGCCGTGCAATCGACCACGCCCCCGATGTTGTGGCCGCAGTGGCAAATGTAGAATCCGATGCGGATGTCGCCGTTCGTGAGATTCGTTTTCATGGGGCGGACGTCGTTTGGATTCAGGCCCTGGCAGGCAAGGCGGGCAGAGGCTTCATGCGCACGAAGTTGCGCCTCAAGCCGAGCTGTGACTCGGGCAGGCCGAAGGCGAGGCCCATCAGCTGGGTGAAATAGACGGTCGGTATCGGCACGGGCCCCCATTGGCGCGTCAGCTGGTCGTGATACGCGTCTAGGTTGAACTGGCAGAGCGGACAGATCGTCGCGATGACGTCCGCTCCGCGCCTGACCGCTTCCTTCAGGAGGATGTAGGTGAGACGCAGGCCGGTATCGGGAAGGGTGCCGGTCAGGCTGCCCCCACAGCACTTCGTCTTGAGCGGGTACGGGACCACCTCGGCACCGAGCGTCGCGAGCAGCCGGTCCATCGTGGTCGGGTTCCATGCGTCATCGAAGGTCGCGTAGGGGCGCACCACTTGGCAGCCGTAGTAGGGCGCGACCTTCAATCCGGTGAGCGGCCTCACGACCTTCTCCCGGATTACGTCGAGTCCGACATCGTGGACCAGGATGTCGAGAGGATGGCGCACCGGCATCTCGCCGCTGTACCGAAGCCCGGCGCCCTCGAGCGCCCTCTGCACGGACCCCCGGATCTCTGGCGAGTCCTTCAGGTAGTGCTTCGTCTTGTTGAGCACGAGGTAGCACGCGCTGCACGGCGTGACCAGGTCGCGCGAGCCGGTCTTCTCCGCGATGGCGAGGTTCCGGGCGGCGAGAATGCAGGCCTTTGTCTCATCGACCGACATGTAGGCCGTCGCGCCGCAGCAATTCCAGTCGTTGAGCTCGACGAGCTCGACACCGAGCTTCTCCATCACCGGCAGCAGCGATTCCTCGTAGGCCCGTCCGAGGCCCTTGAGCGAGCATCCTGGAAAATATGCGTATTTCATGCGGCCTCCTTTGGAGTGATGCGCCGTTCGTCGTGCAGGTCCGAGTCGAGCATGCCCGCCAGCTGGGCGCGGTTCTCGATGCGCTCGTGGCGAAGGACGAAGCGCCCCGTGCGGATGAGCCCAATGCCCTGGCGCCAGGAGCTGAGCACGGCCCGCCAGTTCGCCCGCAGGAAGAGCCGCATCACCAGCAGCGTCTCCGTGATTCGGCCCTTGCTGTGGACCATCTTGAAGAACTCCTTCGCGAGGATCGGAATGGGGAAGCGCTTGGGATATATTCCCTCGAGTATCGCCCGCTGCTTGAGCGCGTACATGATGTCTGTGATCCGGATCTCGCGTGGGCACTCGACCGTGCAGGCATAGCACGAGGCGCAGAGCCAGATGCTCCGGCTGCGAAGGACCTCGTCCTTGAAGTCGGCGCGCACCAGCGCCATGATCTGGCGTGGCGAGTGCTCCATATACACGCTAAGCGGGCATGTTCCGGAGCAAGTACCGCATTGAATACAGCGCATTAGCTGCTCGCATCCCGGCACGCTCATTATTTCTCTGCCGAAGCCTTTTACTCGCTCAGCTTCGTACTTAACGGTCCGTGGGACTTGGATCATCGGGGTAAGCCTCCACTGCCAACCAACGGCACTATCGGGGTTATGGTGTCGGGGGAACAGACCCCCCGACATCCGTCTTTATATTGGGTGCACGAATGAACTACGAGGAAATAATATAGCGGTGCGCTTCTGGCTTCGCTGGCGCGCCAGCGAAGCTAGGCGGCTGCGCGCCCAAATAATTTTGACACTCGGGCGACGCGGAATTAGGAGGGTGCTTCGGCAAAGTAGAACCGCCACCAGGCGGAGGCTGATTTTGAAACGGTTCTTGCAATCGGGTCGGCCGGCTAGGGTCTGGCGGCGATAACCATACAGTCGCTCCCACCATGGATCCGCAACCCGCCCCTGGACGGAATCCGAAATACGCTTGGCGCGACGTCGCGCGTGCCGATGCCCCGAAGCGCCCGGCCCGGGATCGCATAGCGGATTTCCGCGCCACCTACCAATCCTACAATGATGCGGCCGCAAGCGAGCAGGCGAGCCGGTGCATCCAGTGTCCGACCCCGACTTGCGTCGAGGCGTGCCCGCTGACCATGCCGATCCCAGACTTGCTTCGCCTGACGGCCGACGGCCAGTTCGAGGAGGCCGCACGGCTGCTCAATTCGAGCCAAAGCATGCCCGAATTGTTCGTCCACGTCTGCTCGGCCGAGCGGCAGTGCGAGGCCGCGTGCATCCTTGCCGACCAGTCCGAACCGGTGTCCATCAGCTCAATAGCCCGCTTCCTGCTGGACTACGGCTGGAACCACGGGCTCTTCGATCCGCCCGCAAGCGCGCCCACCGGCAAGCATGTCGCGATCATCGGGGCCGGCCTGTGCGGGCTCGTCGCCGCAGACGGGCTCTCGAGGATGGGCCACACCGTCACGGTGTTCGATGCGTGCCGCAAGCCTGGCGGGCGGCTCGTGAACGGGCTGCCGGGGTTCCGTGTTGATCGCGATCTTATCGAGCGGCGGGTCCGCCTGCTCACCCAGCGAGGGGTGACGTTCCGAACCGGGATGATATGCGGCCGCGACCTGAAGCTCGGCCAGTTGCGCCGGGACTTTGACGCCGTGTTCTTCGGGCTTGGCCGCGCAAATCCGGTGCGGCTCGAGACCCCCGGCTCAAAGCTTCGCGGGGTGAGGCAGGCCTATTCATTCGTCGTGCGAAACACCACCAATGTCGCGCTCACCTCGCCGCCCGTCTACGTCCACAACCGCCGCGTGGTGGTGCTCGGCGGCGGCGAGACGGCCGTCGACGCCCTGCGGGTGGCGATCCGGTGCGGCGCAAGCGAGGCCGTCTGTGCCTACCGCCGGGACATCGCCGACATGACGGCGAGCTCCCGGGAGATCGACAACGCCATAGAGGAGGGCGCCCGCCTGCTCACGTTCACCCAAGCGGTCAAGGTGATCGGCAACGCCGAAGGCGACGTGACGGCCGTGCGCTGTGTGCGCACGGTGCCCGACCAGCCCGACGCCTCGGGACGCCGGAGGGTCTCCCCGGTCGCCGGCTCGGAATTCGAGATTCCGGCGGACGTGGTGCTGGTCGCCTACGGCTTCGAGGCGCCGAAACTCACGCAGATGGACGAATTCTCGGAGCTCGCCTTCGACAGGCAGGGATTCCTTATCGTCGACAAGGACCTGATGACGAATCTTCCGGGCGTCTTCGCGGGCGGCTCGGTCGTCCGCGGCTCCGTGCCGCTGGTGACGATCGTTGGCGACTCAGCCGTCGCGGCTGCGTCAATCGACCGATACCTCGCGGCGCGCCACGCGCACGCCGCCTAGATGGAGACTGGTGCCGGGTCTCGCTAGGGCGGGCGCTATGGGTCCACCGGCCGCGGAGCGACCGCTTTCTTGTTGCGGGGAGGTGGGCGGTCGCCCAAGTCACCAGTGCCCGACTAAGACGCCGAACCCCGCCCACTGAAAGAAGCATGATCACCCCAAACCTATCCCGTCGCGGGTTCCTGAAGGCTTCCGCGCTGACCGGCGTCGGAGCGTCCCTCGTGCGCCTCGCTGGCGCGGGCCGGGCCGCCGAGCCTGCGCCAGCAAGCGGGGCTTCGGCCGAAAGCGACCTCGGGAGCGCGCCCCCAAGGCCGGAGGGCCAGATGCCGGTGCACACGCTCTCGACCCCGCCGCTCGAACGCGTACGCGTGGCGGTCATCGGCCTCCACCGGGGCCTGGAGCACGTGCGCTCGTGCCTTGGTACCGAGTTCGCGGAGGTCGTCGGGGTCTGCGACTTGCGGGACGACCGGGCGCAGGCGGCCGCCGGGGCGTGCGTGACGCAGCGCGGCCGGCAGCCGTCCGTCTACAGCGGCTCGGAGAGCGTCTGGGAGAAGCTGGTTGATCGCGACGACATCGATGTCGTCTATATCGCCACGCCCTGGGCCTGGCATGTGCCGATGTGCCTGCGCGCGATGGAGCGGGGCAAGCACGCATTCGTCGAGGTCGCCGCCGCGATGACCGTGGAGGACTGCTGGAAACTCGTGAACACGAGCGAGCGCACCCGACGCCACTGCGTCATGCTTGAGAACTGCTGCTACGGCGAAAACGAGCTGCTCGTCCTGAACATGGCCCGGCAGGGCGTCTTTGGCGAGCTCACCCACGCGGAGTGCGGCTATATCCACGACTTGAGGGAGGTCCTCTTCGAACTCGGCTCCGAGGGAGATTGGCGGCGCGACTACCACCGGCAGCTCGACGGCAACCTGTATCCGACACATGGCCTGGGTCCCGTCGCGCAGTACTTGGGGATCGGCCGCGGCGACCAGTTCAGGCTTCTGGTCTCGGTGAGCTCCGGTGAGGGCGGCCTCACCCGCTACCGCGACCTGAAGCAGCCGAACGGCGGCAGGCACGCCGGGGAGAAGTACGTCTGCGGCGACATGAACACCTCGGTCATCAGGACCGAGCTGGGGCGCACCATCATGCTCCAGCACGACGTGGTGAACCCGCGCCCCTACAGCCGGATCAACGCCCTCTCCGGCACGGGCGGCACCTTCTTCGACTACCCGGCAAGGCTGGCTTTGGATGCGCCGGCTCGGTACGGCCTTGAGGCCACGGGGCCCCACGAGTGGCTGGGGGAGAAGGACCTGGAGAAAATGCGCCGGAGGTTCACGCATCCGCTCTGGAGCAGGCTTGCCGAGCGCGCGGCCGGAGCCGGCCACGGCGGCATGGACTATGTGATGAACTGGCGCCATCTGGACTGCCTCCGCCGGGGCGCGACGCCCGACAGCGTCGTCTATGACGCCGCCTCCTGGAGCTGCATCGTCGAACTCTCCGCCCGCTCGGTGGCCGCCGGCAGCATGCCAGTGGCTATTCCGGACTTCACACGGGGTCTCTGGAAGGCGATGACGCCGCTCGGGATTGCCGAGGCGCCTGTGCGTGGGGCCTGAGCCGGGCGGCCGGAAGCGACCGCGGGCGGCGCAAGGAGCCCTTGCCCGGCGGGGCGGGAACCTGTGCGCCCTGCTGAGAGCGTCATGTTCTGCGTCCCCGACATGGCGACCAAGGAGGTCATGGTGTCCGCCCCGATGGTCGTGCTGCTTCTTGGCCGGCTGTGCGGCCGCCGCCAGTAGGCTCACGGCCCCGGCATCTAGGCGCCATACAGAGATGCGACAGAGCCATTAGGCCACGGATCGTCTGGAAGCTCTTAGCGTCGGCTGTGACGACGGGCGGGCCGGTGACAAGAGCAGTCGCAGCAATCCAGGACCATTTTCCCCCCTTGGGTTTGCCACACCGCCCGATAACGTTGCTAGGATTAGGGGAATCTGAATGGTCGTCATCCTCACATGGGTGTGCATCGATTTCTCTGGAGACAGCTGAAGGACTTTTCGGGCTTCGGGGGCGGTGCCACCTACCTCTTGCCGCGTTGGATTCTTTTGCGGTGCGTGGGGGCCATCTTCGTCATCGTCTTTGCTGGGATCATCGACGAGAGCAAGGCGCTGATAGGCGCCCGCGGAATATGTCCGGTCGCCGATTTCTGCACGGCCCTGCTCAAGGTCTTCCCCAATCCCGCCGAGAGGTTCCTCCGTGCGCCGAGCCTCTTCTGGATAAGCAGCGGCCCAGGGATGATCGCGTTCCTCGAATGGGGTGGGCTGCTGGCCGCTGTCGCGTTGGTGCTCAACCTCTGGCCGAGGATGGCCCTTTTCTGCTGCTGGGCCTTTTTCCTGTCGTTTGTGTCCACATGGCAGCTGTTCACGTCGTCGATCGACGACCAGCTCATGCTGGAGACGGGTCTGCTTTTCATTGTCCTCGCCCCATCGGGCCTGCGCCCCGGGCTCGGCGCCGCGTCGCCCCCGCTCCCCATTGCGGTGTTTGCGGTGCGCTGGCTGCTGTACCGCATCATGCTCGAGTCCGGGCTGTGCAAGATTCTTCTCGGGGAGACGCACTGGCGCAATTTCACGGTGATGAAGGTGCTCTACGAGACCAGCCCTTCGCCGACCATTCTGGGTTACTACGATCATCTGCTGCCGGACGCCTACCACGTCTTCGAGATCGCGCTTACGTTCGCTGCCGAGCTGGCGGCGCCCGTGCTGGCGGTGTTCGGCGGCCGCCGCGGCCGGTGGATCGCAATCGGGCTTTGGACCGCCTTCCAGGCGGGCATCCAGCTGACGCTCAACTTCGGGTGGCTGAACACCGCGGCACTCGCGCTGGGCCTAGTCTTTCTTGACGACCAGATGCTTGCGGCGGCGGCGGCCAGGGTTGGGCTGCCGCGTCGCGCCGGCGCCCCAGCGCCGGCGGCGGGCCCCGCGAAGGCGTCCTCCACTTGGCGCGTCCGCGTGCTGAGCACCCTCGTCGCGGCCCAGTTCATCGTGGCTGCCTATACGTTCATTCGGGCCTGCACGCGAACCACGGAGCACGGCATCCCGCACGCAGTGTCCAGGCCCGTGGAGTTTCTATCCATGAACTTCAAGAGCGCCAACGCCTACATCCCCTTTGCGGGGTTCGCCCCGGCCAAGGATGAGGTGGAGTTCACGGGATCGAACGATGGCGGCAGGACCTGGCGCACGTATGGCTTCCGCTTCAAGCCGCAAAGCGAGGGTCGCATGTTGCCCTTCGTCGCACCCTGGTTCCCGCGCTTTGAGGCGACGCTCCAGCTCGCGGTCTTTTATCCGTTGCCACCGATCATAACGACCGTGGCGCGGCTCCTGGTCCAGCGAAACCCCGATGTCACGGGCCTGTTCGCGAGCGACCCCTTCCCGGACAGGCCGCCCACGATCATCCGGATGCCGGTGTATCACTTCACGTTCACGGATCTCGAAACGCAGCGGCGGACCGGCCGGTTCTGGAACAAGACCTACATCGGCGACTATGCGCCGCCGGTATCCCTCGAGCGAGACGGACAGGGCGCAGTCGGGAGATAGCCGGTCTGCCTTTTCACACATAATCGCGGGCCCGCTCGCGTCCATCCTTCACGACGTCCAAATCGACTCTCCGAGCGGCTCGAATCGGCGGAATCGCGCCAACGTTACCTCGCGGCACAAGTCAGAATCTTTGTCCGAGCTTTTGCATCGCTTCCAACTGACGCATGAGCTCTTGCGGGTTTCCTCCGCGCGTCATCTTCATTTTCTGTATCACCCCAATGCGAGCCACCGACGCAATGCTTCATCCACTGCACGCAAATCGCGTACCGACAAACGGCCGATTGAGCTTCCGAACCTTTCGCGTCGCATCGAACTCAGCTTGTCGACCATGATTTCCGATGGCTCGTTGAGGCCGTTGTGTTTGTCCGGAGCGACCGTGATGCGAAAGAGGTGCAATCCTGTCAGATGGGTGGTCAATGGACAAACGGTGACCGACGCATGATGCTCCACGAACACATCCGCCTGCACGATGACAACGGGGCGGGGTTTCCCAAAATCGCCGGGGACCACCCATGTGACCAAGTCTCCTCGAATCCAGGTCATTGCCCAGGGAAGTCGCGTTCGACCATCTTGTCCCAATCGGTGTCTGGAGAGTCGAGCTTGGCGGCCAACTGCGATTGGTGGCGCGCATCGGTCTCGTAAGCCGCTTGTTCGTCCTCCCGAAGGTAGGATTCCAATGCCTTAATGATGACTCGATTCCTTCCGCAGCCCGCGGAGGCTGCCTTGCGTTCAACCTTTCGCTTCAGGTCACGAGGCAACCGCACACTGGTGGTAACTGACTTCTGCATGTCTGAAAATCAGCTTGTGTTTCAATGTGTTGCAAGTGCATTTTGCCTCCGGCTCCTATCATTTTGGTGACGAGGTGCAAACAGCCTATCCATCAGGCCATTAATCATTTAGCGGAATACGCAAGGTCGTGGCCCAACTTGGGCGCTCGCAAAGGAAGTCACATCCCCGGAAATCCGCCCTTACCCTTCATCGCCTCCATCTGGCGCATGAACTTCTTCTGGTTCCCGCCCTTCATCATGCGCATGACCTTCTGCATCTGCTGCGGATATTGGCAGGCCAACGTGTTATGCATTCCAGGCTATTGAGACTCGCTAGGGGCAATAGAGATTATAGTGGCACATCATGGCACGATCCTTGGAGCGGCAACGCCCGGACTCGATCTAGCCACTTGACGAATGTGATAGAACACGAAGGCCGCGGATTTTTTGAAAATCCTTTGAGTTGGCCGTGACCACTGGCTGGTCGGTGACCAAAGCCGTAGCTGCGATCCATAGATCGTTCTCCCCGGTGGGTTCACCACGTTTCCTTAGGTCCTGGAAGATCTCTGCGGCCTTCCACAGTACTTCTTCATCAAGGGGATGGACGGTGAAGCCCTCGCAGAAATCTTCCCAATCCGCCCGGCGAGAGAACCCACGCGCTAACTCGCCTCTCGTGACCACACTCATTTCAATCTTCTCAGCGGCATGCGCCTGGAGAAAAAGATGCGCTGGTCCCTCCTGCCGTCGCCGACGCTCCCGATCGAGCGCCACAAAAAGAGTCGAGTCGCAGATCATGAGTCCCACGGCGAGCGCGCCGCCTTCTTTGTCCGCGCCCCGGCCTCGATCCTATCCGCGCCCTGGGCAGAGAATAGTCCTTTTCCGGGCCGAAGACGGCCCAACCTAGCAAGGAGATCTGAGCCCGTCATTCCGGGGCCCTCTCTCGTGAAGACAAAGACGCCGTCCGGAGATGAAATGCGCACCTTCTCACCAAGGGAGGCTATCCTGCGGTAGCGCGCAAAATTGCGAGCGAATTCCCTAGTGTTAGCTTCCATGGCAGACATTTGTCTGCCATCTGTCAGGAAAGTCAATCAGGAGTTCCGGCAAATCGATGATTTCGCATAAGGTTCAGGGCCGGAAATGCTCACATTCCCGGGAATCCGCCCCGACCCTTCATGGCCTCCATCTGGCGCATGAGCTTCTTCTGGTTCCCAACCTTCATCATGCGCATCATCTTCTGCATCTGCTGGAACTGCTTCAGGAGCTGGTTGACGTCGGCGAGCTTCACGCCGGCTCCCTTCGCGATCCGCTGGCGCCTGCTCCCGTTGAGCAGGTCCGGCTTGCGGCGCTCCTGGAAGGTCATGGATTTGATGATCGCCTCGGTCCGCGCCATCTGGCGCTCGGCGCCGTCGCCCAGCTGGACGCCGCTCATCCCGGGCATCATCCCCAGGATGCTCTGCATAGAGCCCATCTTCTTAACCGACTGAAGCTGCGCGAGGAAATCCTCGAGGTTGAAGTCGGCCTTGCGCATCTTCTCCGCCATCCGCTCCGCTTCGTTCTGGTCGATCGACTCCTGCGCCTTCTCCACCAGGGACACGACATCGCCCATCCCGAGGATCCGAGATGCGAGCCTGTCCGGGTAGAAGGGCTCGAAGTCCTCCGTCTTCTCGCCGGTTCCCGCGAACTTGATGGGGATGCCGGTAATCGACTTGATCGACAGGGCCGCCCCGCCTCGCGCATCGCCGTCGAGCTTCGTGAGGACGAGGCCCGTGAGCTGCAGGGCATCATGGAACGCCTTCGCGACGCTGACGGCCTCCTGGCCGAGCGCGCCGTCCGCCACAAGGAGGATCTCCTCGGGGCCGACCGCTGCGCCGAGGCGCCTGACCTCGTCGACTAGCACCTCGTCGATCTGAAGGCGTCCGGCCGTGTCAAACAGGATCGCGTCGGCCCCCTCGGCCGCGGCGAGACCCGCCCGGCCGATCGCGGGCACATCCTTCGATTCGCGGTCCGCATAGAAGCCGAGCCCCTCCTGGCGCGCCAGGATCTCCAGCTGATCGATGGCCGCCGGCCGCTGCACGTCGCAGGCGACGACAAACGGCCGGTACCCGCGCTTCTTGAGAAGCCGGCCGAGCTTAGCGGTCGAGGTCGTCTTTCCGGAGCCGTGAAGTCCCACCATCATGACCTTCAGCGGACGCGCGCCGCTCAGCTCCGTCGAACCCTCCCCCAGGAGGCGGACAAGCTCGTCATGGATGATCTTTACGATCTGCTGGCCCGGCGTGACGCCCTTGAGGACCTCCTGGCCGGCGCACTGGGCCTGGACCCGTTCCACGAACTCCCGGGCCACCTTGAAATGCACGTCGGCCGAGAGGAGGGCGGCGCGGACCTCGCCCAGGGCCGCCGCCATGTTCTCCTCGGAGAGCTTGCCGACCCCGCGGAGGTTTCTCAGGGCGGAGGAGAGCTTTTCGGTCAGGGAATCAAACATGGGAGTCCACCGCATGTAGGAACCGGCCCCGGGACGCAATCCCGGGAATTGTTTTTGGGATGGCTAAGCCACGCGAACCTATGCGACGCTGGCACCCCTTATGAACCCTGTCCTCAAGCTCCTGATCGAAGGCGGCTACCTCACTACGGCGCAGATGGCGCAGGTGGCGGGCCTTCCCGAAGCCGAGATCAACAAGCACCTCGAGCAGCTCAGGAGCGACAAGGTGTTCCTCGGATGGCGCCCGGTGCTGGACCTCTCCAGGGAGTCCGCGGCCGCCGTCCGCGCCGTGATCGAGGTCAAGATCACGCCCGAGAGGGGCGGGGGCTTCAACCGGCTGGCCCAGCGCCTGAGCCGCTTCGACGAGGTCGAGTCCTGCTACCTGATGTCGGGGGCGTACGACCTGCTGATCTTCGTCAACGGCCCGAGCCTGCAGCGGGTCGCCGCGTTCGTCTCCGAGAAGCTCTCGACGCTCGAGGGCGTGCTCTCCACGAGCACGCACTTCATGCTGCGCTCCTACAAGGAGGGCTCCTTCCTGATCGACGCCCCCGCCGGGGAGGCGGACCGGCTGAAGGTGTCGCCGTGAAGCGTTTCATCGCTCGCCACGTCTCCGGCCTGCCCAAGTCGGGCATCCGCGACTTCTTTGAGATCGTCTCGAAGATGAAGGACGTCATCTCGCTCGGGATAGGCGAGCCGGACTTCGACACGCCCTGGCACATCCGCGAGGCCGCGATCTACGCCCTTGAGAAGGGCAAGACCCACTACACGTCGAACCTGGGGCTGATCGAGCTGCGCCGGGCGATCGCGACCTACGTCGGGAAACACTACGGGCTCGGCTACCGCCCCGACGACGAGGTCATCGTGACGGTCGGGGTGTCCGAGGCGATTGACCTGGCGCTCAGGGCCCTCCTGAACCCTGGGGACAAGGTGCTTTACCACCAGCCCTGCTATGTCTCGTACCACCCGGGCGTGGCCCTGGCCCACGGGGTCGCGGTTCCCGTGCCGACCCGCGCCGACGACGGGTTCGCGCTCAACGCGCAGGACATCGCGAAGGCATGGCAGCCGGGGTGCAAGGTGCTCATGGTCAACCTCCCATGCAACCCGACGGGCGGGACCTGCGACCGCGCGCGCCTCGAGAAGATCGCCCAGTTCGCCGTGGAGAAGGACCTGATCGTGCTGAGCGACGAGATCTACTCGGAGCTCCTCTACGACGGCACCCACACCAGCATCGCGGTCTTCCCGGGCATGCGGGAGCGCACCATCTTCCTCCACGGCTTTTCGAAGGCGTTTGCGATGACCGGATTCCGGGTCGCGTACGCCTGCGGCCCGTCCGAGCTCATCGACGCAATGATGAAGATCCACCAGTACTCGATGCTCTGTGCGCCGATCCTTTCGCAGGAGGCCGCCGTCGAGGCGCTCGCCCGAGGCGGGGACGGCGTGCAGTCCATGCGCGAGCAGTACCACCGGCGGCGGGATTTGGTCGTCGGCCGGCTCAACGCCGCGGGGCTCGCCTGCCACTTGCCCCGGGGCGCCTTCTACGCCTTCCCGAGCGTGGCGTCGACGGGCCTGAGCGACCGCGACTTCGCCTACGGTCTCCTCAATTCGCAGAGCATCGCGGTCGTCCCGGGTTCCGCGTTCGGCGAAAACGGCCGGGGATTTGTCCGCGCCAGCTTTGCGACGGGTTTTGACCAGCTTGTCGAGGCCTGCGACCGGATCGAACGGTTCGTGAACACCGCGACACCATGTTCCGCTCCGTCGTCATCGTAGGCCGTCCGAACGTCGGCAAGAGCCGGCTCTTCAACCGCCTCGCGCGGAAGAGGATCTCCATTGTCCACGACCAGCCGGGCGTGACGCGCGACGTCATTTCGGCGCAGGTCGACGACGGCTACACCCTCATGGACACGGGAGGCCTGGGGCTCAAGGAGGGTGAGACCTCGAGCGCGGCGATCATCGCCGCCTCCGAGCGTCAGGTGGGCTTCGCCATAGACACCGCGGCGCTCATCCTCTTCATCGTCGACGGCCTCGACCGCGTCACGGCGCTCGACGACCGGATCGCGAGGCGCCTGCGGCAGGGCGGCAAGCCGGTCATCCTCGTCGTCAACAAGGCCGATTTCGGGGACGAGAAGGCCGACCACGAGGGCGTCTCGCGCCTCGGCCTCGGGGAGCCGATTTTCGTGTCCGCCGAGCACGGCCGCGGCGAGGGGGAGCTCCGCCAGGCCATCCTGGAGCGGATCGGCGGCGCCCCGGAGCGGCCTGCGGAGGCGGCGCCGGACGCGCCCGCCGGCAAGCGGCCTCCGGGCCCAATCTGCATCAGCTTCATCGGGCGACCGAACGTCGGCAAGTCGTCCCTCGCCAACCGGCTTCTGCGCAGCGACCGCCTGATCGTGAACGACCTGGCGGGCACGACCCGCGACGCGATCGAGCTGCCCTTTGACTTCAAGGGCCGGGACGGGAAGCGCTACCCCTTCAGGCTGATCGACACGGCCGGCATCAAGGCCGCCACGAAACTCTCGTCGTCGGTCGAGTATTTCTCGCGCCTGCGCTCGCTCGAGGCGATGCAGAGGTCCGACGTCGTCTTCCTGGTCCTTGACGCGATGGATGGGGTCACGCAGCAGGACAAGGCGATCGCCGGCGAGGCGGTGAAGGACCGCAAGCCGATCGCGGTCATCGTCAACAAGTGGGACCTGGTGCACAAGGCGTTCGCCAGGGACGGGGGGATCCAGGGCTACACGAGCGAGCGCGACTACCGCGAGAAGTACGAGAGGGCGCTCTTCGACAGGCTCTTTTTCACTCCGGGGGCGCCGCTCATCTTCGTGTCCGCCCTGAGCGGATTTGAGGTCGACCGGATGCTCAACGCCGCGGTGAAGCTACACCGCACCCTGGACAAGAAGCTGCCCACGGCCCGGCTGAACGAGACGCTGGCCCGCCTCGCGGAGCGCACGCCGCCTCCCGCCATAGGCGCGCGCCGCTTCAAGATCTACTACGCCACGCAGACCGGAAACCGCCCCTTCCGGATCAAGATCTTCTGCAACCGCGAGGAGCGGCTGACGGAGAGCTACCGCCGCTACCTCGAGGCGGGGCTGGTGAAGGAATTCGACCTGAGCGGTTGCCCGGTCGAGTTCGAGCTTGTCGGCAAGCCGCGCGGAGACGAGGTCGACCGCAGCGGATGGAGGTAATCTCGATGGCGGAACCGATGCGCCTCGTCTTCATGGGTTCGGATCCGGTGGCCCTCCCGCTCCTGGACTGGCTGGCGGGCGAGGGCCGCGCCGTCGCGGATCTCGTGGGCATCTTCACGGGTCCCGACCGGCCCTCGGGCCGGGGACAGGCCGTCGGCCCCAACTGCGTCAAGAAGTGGTCCCAAGGGCGCCCGCTCGGGGTCCACCAGCCGGAAAGGCTCGACGGCTCCTCGATCGCCGCCCTGGCCGCACTGCGCCCCGACGTGGCGCTCGTCGTCGCCTACGGCCACATCCTGCGCGATGAGGTCATTTCGGTCCCGCGCCTCGGCACGCTCAATCTTCACGCGTCATTGCTCCCGAGCTACCGCGGCGCCTCCCCCATCCAGTCGGCGGTCGCCTCGGGGGACAGGGAGACCGGCATGAGCCTCATGCGGATCGTGCGCGAGTTGGACGCTGGCCCGGTCGGGGACGTCGAGCGGGTTCCGATCTCGCCGCTGGACACCGCGGCCGACGTCGAGAAGAGGCTCGCGCTCGCCGCGGTCGTTCTCTGCGCGAGGGCCCTCCCCCTTGTTGCGCTGGGGGAGCTCGTCTTCCGGGCGCAGGACCGAGCGCAAGCGAGTTTCTGCCGGCGCCTGTCCAAGGCCGACAGCGCCCTGGATTTCTCGGCGCCCGCACCCGTGCTCTCGGCCCGGATCAACGCGCTCCATCCCTGGCCGTCGGCCGTCATCCCTATCGGCGGCGCCGACATCAAGCTCGGCCTGGCCGACGCGATGGTGGGGGGCACCGTCGGCAGTCCGGGCTCCGTCCTCGGCTCCGGACCCGACGGCCTGCTCGTCGCCGCCGGCTCGGGCCTCCTGCGCGTGCGCAGGCTCCAGCGCCCGGGCGGCAGGATGCTTCCCGCGCCCGAGTTCCTGCGGGGTTTCCCCGTCGTCGCGGGCACCGTCATCCCGTCGCGTCCCATGGCGGCGCTCGTGGCCTCGGAGCCTTTCAGGCGCTGAGCGCGGCCGCCACATGCCGCTTGTTTTCACCGGGCCTTTGGGCAAGATTCCCGCCCGATGCCTGGCAGGTCCGCCCTTTGCAGTCTCCTGATCGCGGTTGCCGCGGTCGGCGCGCCGCGCGCCACAGCCCAGACGGACGTCGCCGACATGCGCGAGGACGTCCGGGGCCTTACCCAGCGCGTCAACGAGCTGTCGCTGCGCGTCGAGCAGCTTGAGCACGAGAATTCGGAGCTGCGGGCGAAGGTCGCCAGCGTCGAGGGCAGCAGGGACACGGTGAGCGTGGCGCAGCTCAACAGCGCCGTGGCCGAGCTGAACGCGGCGATCAAGTCCGCGGTCGCGTCCTCCCGCGGCGAGATCCTGGAGCAGGTCGGCACGCAGATGGAGAAGCTGGCGAAGCAGACGAACGCGGCCCTCGACTCGATCGCGAAGCCAAGCGCCGCCGCGCAGGCCCGGCCGGCGCCGCAGGGGCCGCCGGCGAAGCCGGCCTTCGGCGACTCCTATCCCAAGGAGGGCATGAGCTACACGGTCCAGAAGGGCGACACCGTCGGCCTCATCGCGAAGAAGACAGGCGCCAAGACGCAGGACATCATCGACGCGAACAAGCTCCTGGACCCCTCGCGGATACAGGCCGGGCAGGTCCTTTTCGTCCCGGGCGGCAAGTAGGCCGGATCCGGATCGAAGCGTTTTCCATAATGGCACACCCACAAAAATCCAGATTGGGCCGCGGTCTCGGCGGCCTGATATCCGCGGCCAAGCCGCTCGCGCCCGAAACCTTCGCGGCCGGCGCCCACATTGCCCAGGCCCAGGGGTTCCTCGAAATCCAGGTGCACCTGATCGAGCCGAGCCCCTATCAGGCGAGGCGCGAGTTCGCTCCGGAGCAGCTGGCGGAGCTGGCCGAGAGCATCCGCAGCGAGGGCCTCCTTCAGCCGGTGGTCGTGCGCAGGCACGGCGACAAGTTTCAGCTGATTGCCGGGGAGAGGCGCTGGCGCGCCTTCCAGCAGCTCAAGATCAAGGCGATCCCTGCGCGGATCGTCGAGGCGAGTGATGCGTCCGCCGCCTCGATCGGGCTGATCGAGAACCTCCAGAGGGAGGGCCTGAACCCGATCGAGGAGGCGCAGGGATTCGCGAGCCTGCTGCGGGATTTCGACCTCACCCAGGAGACGGCCGCGGAGCGGGTGGGGAAGAGCCGTGCGTCGGTGGCCAACGCCCTGCGTCTGCTCTCGCTCGATGCGGAGATACAGGGATACATCGCCAAGAACCTCCTGAGCGTCGGGCACGCGAAGATCCTCCTCGGTGTCGAGGACGAGGCGGTGCGAACGGTCCTGGCCCGCCGGGTGATCGAGGAGGGCCTGAGCGTCCGGCTGACGGAGAAGCTCAGCAGGACCATCAAGGCGCCGGGGGCGTCGCGGTCCAAGGCCCGGAGGGCGGGGCTCTCCGAGAGGGATGCGGCGGCTGTCGAGAGCATCCAGAAGCGGCTCGCCTCGCATCTCGGGGCTAGGGTGGCCGTGATCCACACCGCGAAGAGGGGCAGGATCGTCATCGAATACCGGGGCAATGACGACCTGCAGCGCCTGCTGGAGAAGCTCGGCATAGAGCGCGCGGACGCCCTTTGACCCCTCGCGGGGCCCCGTCGCGCGGCGTTGACAACAACGGGGCCGGTCTGCTTCGCTGACCCTTCACCGATATGAGCATCCTCCTAGGCATCTTCACGTTCGTACTCATCCTGACGTCCGTCATCCTTATCCTGTTGGTGCTCGCCCAGAAGGCGAAGTCCGACGGGGGCATGGGGGCCGCCATGGGCGGCGGCATGGCCGAGGCCACCTTCGGGGCGGACACGGGCAACGTGCTTAGCAAGGCCACCATCAACGCGTCGATCGTCTTCTTCGTGCTCAGCTTCGCGCTCTATCTTGGACGCATCTACGAGGGGAAGCACGCGGCCTCCTCCGCCGGGGCCCTGCCGACGATCTCGGTCCCCGTCTCCGCGGCGCCGACGTCACCGCCTGCCGGCCTCGCGCTTCCGGCAAAGGCCGCCCCGACACCGGCTCCGGCGACCAAGCCCTGATCGGCTTTTGAAGAGCTCGGTCGAGCTTTCTCCGCGACCGGTTCGGGCACGCGCGATCGCCGCGGCCGTCGTCGCCCTCATCGCCTCGGGTCTCGCGGCGGGGGCGTCGGGAGCCCCGGCGCCCCAGCCAGACCGCGCGTCGGCCGCCGCGCTGCTTGAGCAGTTCAGGCGCTCCATATGGGCCGAGCCCGTGTACGCGGAATTCGACCTCCGGCAAATGCCGCGGCGGGGCCCTGAGCGCGCGTACCGCGGCCGTTTCTGGGGCGCGAGGAACGACCAGGGGCCGGCGACCCGCATCGAGCTCGACATTGGACACGGCGGCTTCACGCACCGCTTCCTGGTGCAGGGCGGCCCCTTCGGCGCGGTCTGGACGTCGGACGGGGCCGGGGCCGGTACCCTCAGCGAGGACGCCGCGGCCACGCCGCTGGTGCCCGGAGTCGAGATGACGCCCTTTGACGTCCTGCCCATGCCCTTCCTGTACTGGCTCGACTACAAACCGGCGGGCGCCGAGCGAATCCGGGGCCGGCCGGCCAATATTTACGTTTTTCTGCCATCGGCGGACTTCACCGCCCGGAACCCGGGGATAAGGTCCGTGCGCGCGTACTTGGACGCCCAGTACGATGCGCTGGAGCAGTCCGAGATCATCGGGAGCACCGGCCGCGTATCTAAGACCCTCACCCTATTGGAGCTAAGGAAGGTAGGCGACCGATGGATACCCAAGGACTTAGACGTCCGAAACGAGTCCACGCGCGACAAAACCCGGCTCTCGCTGACGGCGGTGGCCGTCGGCGTCCAGCCCAACGCCGGGGCCCTCGATCCCTCGCAGCTCGGGCTGCCTCTCGCGCCACCGCCTACGTCCCATGTCCTGCGGATGACCCCGTAGGGGCGAGTTGAAGAATTTCGTTGCGGCGAAGCCGTCTCGAGTGCCTGCTCATGGGCCGTTCCGGTTCCACACATTGCCATGGCCACACGTTCAGCATCGGCTCCGCTCACGTTCGATCTGCCGATCTCCCTGATCGCCAAGATCGAGAGCCACCGCCGCAGGTACGGCCTCAAGACGGCGAGCGAGGTCGTTCGGCTGGCCATCGACAAGTTTGATTTTGAGAGCTGCCATCCGGCCCGCGACCCGCACCGCCAGGTGTCGGTGCGTCTGGGGGCCAACCAGCGCGCCATGCTCAGGCGCTACGCGAAGAAGAAGGACGCGAGCGTGGGAGAGCTGCTGCGCTTGGCGCTCGAAAGCCTTCCGGCCAAGAAGTCCAAATCCCGCTGACCGGACCGGTCGGGGGGATCTGCACGCGAAGTTCAGGTCGCTCCCTTCTTGCGTTCGGCGCCGTCGGTTCCTTTTGATGGGTTCCCCTGCACCAGATGTCCTCCGCACCCCTCCCCGCACTCTCCACATGGGCCCGAAACCTGGCCCCGTCACCCACGCTCGCCGTCGACGCGAAGGCCAAGGCGCTCATGGCCGCCGGCGAGGACGTATGCAGCTTCGCCGCGGGCGAGCCGGATTTCGACACGCCGCAGCATATCAAGGACGCCTGCGCCTCGGCGCTGCAGGCCGGCAAGACCAAGTACGTTCCGACTCCCGGCATCGAGGACCTGCGAAAGGCGATCGCCGAGTCCTACGCCGGGACGTACGGCCTCAAGATCTCCCCCAGCCAGGTCGTCGTCAGCCCCGGAGGGAAGTTCTCGTGCTACCTGGCCATCATGGCCACGTGCTCGCCCGGCGACGAGGTCGTGATCCCGGCGCCGTACTGGGTGAGCTATCCCGAGATGGCGAAGCTCGCGGGCGCCGTCCCCAAGGCGGTCCTCGCGACCGACAAGACCGGCTTCAAGCTGAAGCCGGAGCAGCTGGAGGCCGCGGTCAACAGCCGGACCAGGCTCCTCATCCTCAATTCTCCCTCGAACCCGACCGGCGTCGTCTACACGCGCCTCGAGCTTGAGGCGGTCATGGACGTCGCGGTCCGCAACAACCTCTATGTCCTGTCGGATGAGATCTACGAGAACCTCGTCTATGACGGGCTCACGTCCACCTGCCTGGCGACCCTGAACTCCGAGGCGCAGGCGCGGACGATCGTGGCCTCCGGCTTTTCAAAGACGTACTCGATGACCGGGTGGCGGCTGGGGACGCTTGTCGCCCCGCCCCAGATCGCGAAGGCGGCCGCGGAGCTCCAGAGCCAGATGTCCTCGAACGCGACGAGCTTCGCGCAATACGGGGCGCTGGCCGCCCTGCGGGAGCGGGAGAAGACCCGGGCCTCCCTCGCGAAGATGCTCGCCGCGTTCGACAGGCGCCGCCGAATGCTCCACGGCGCGCTGTGCGCCATTCCGGGCGTCACCTGCGTCCTCGCCCAGGGGGCGTTCTACCTATTCCCCAACATATCGAGCTTCGGGCTGAGCTCCATGGAGTTTTGCGAGCGCCTGCTTGAGAAGGAGAAGGTGGCGGCCGTCCCCGGGTCCGCTTTCGGGGCCGAGGGCTACCTCAGGCTGAGCTACGCCACGAGCGACGAAATCATCACAAAGGGCGCCGCGAGGCTCGCGAAATTCTGCAAGGGCCTAAAAGCTTGAGGCCGCTCAACCAATCCGATCCAGCATTCCCCATGGCCTACAAAGACGCAAAACCGCCCGCGGGCGGGAAAATCTCCATCTCAGCCGGCAGGCTCAACGTTCCGGACCATCCGGTCATCCCCTTCATAAGGGGCGACGGAACGGGGCCCGACATCTGGGCCTCGGCGGTCAGGGTGCTCGATGCGTCGGTCGAGAAGGCCTACGGCGGAAACCGCAAGATCGAATGGTTCGAGGTGTTCGCCGGGGAGGAGAGCTTCAAGCGCTTCAACAACTGGCTGCCTGACGACACGGTCGAGGCCTTCCGCGAGTTCACCGTGGGCATCAAGGGCCCGCTGACGACCCCGGTCGGCGGCGGCATCCGCTCGCTCAACGTGGCCCTGCGGCAGATGCTCGACCTCTACGTCTGCCTGAGGCCCGTGCAGTGGTTTTCCGGCGTCCCCTCGCCGGTGAAGCGCCCGGAGCTCGTGAACATGGTGATCTTCCGGGAAAACACCGAGGACATCTACGCGGGCGTCGAGTTCGCGGCCGGCACCCCGGAATCCCAGAAGGTCCTGGATTTCATCGCCAAGGAATTCCCCAAGTCATTTGAGAAGATACGCTTCGGGACCAAGGCCAAGGCCGAGGCGTTCTGGAGTGACGTGGGGGCCAAGGGGTTCCCCTGCGACGTCCAGGTGGGGATCGGCATCAAGCCCGTCAGCTACTCCGGCAGCGTGCGCCTTATCCACAGCGCGATCGCGTACGCCGTCCGCAACAAGCGCAAGAGCGTCACGATCGTCCACAAGGGCAACATCATGAAGTTCACCGAGGGTGCCTTCCGGGACTGGGGTTACCGGGTCGCCAAGGAGTTCTTCGGAGCCGTCGAGATCGACGGCGGCCCCTGGTGCAAGATCCCCGAGGGCAAGCCCGGCGCGGGCATCGTGATCAAGGACTCCATCGCCGACATCACGCTCCAGCAGGTCCTGACGCGGCCCACCGACTTCGACGTGATCGCCACGCTCAACCTCAACGGGGACTACCTCTCGGACGCCCTCGCGGCGCAGGTCGGCGGCATCGGAATCGCTCCGGGCGGCAACATCAACTACATCACCGGCCACGCTATATTCGAGGCCACGCACGGCACGGCCCCGAAGTACGCCAACAAGGACGTGGTCAATCCCGGTTCCGTGGTGCTTTCCGGGGAGATGATGCTGCGCTACCTGGGCTGGAACGAGGCGGCCGACCTGGTACTGAAGGGGCTGAACGGGGCGATTGGCGCGAAACGCGTCACCTATGACTTCGCCCGCCAGATGGAGGGGGCCACCGAGATCAAGTGCTCCGCCTTCGGCGACGCGGTCATCGCGCACATGTGAGCGGCCGTGCGCGGCAGGGCTTCACTTTCGGACGAAGCCCAGGAGCCAGGTGAAGAGGAGCGCCCCCACGACCGCGAAGAGGAGTCGGCCGATAAAGCCGATTGCCACGATGCCGAGGAGGCCGAAGCAGAAGCTGCCCAGGAAGGCGCCTATGATTCCGACGATGATGTTGCCGGCGGCGCCAAAGCCGCTTCCCTTCGTGATGATCCCCGCGAGCCAGCCCGCGAGGGCGCCGATCAGCAGGAACGCGATGAAGTGCCCGAGCGACATTGAGATTCGGATCCCGGAGCCGGCCGGGGCTATTTCGGCGGCGCGGGCTTGATGAACACCATCTTCTTAATGATGTCGACCAGCCGGCTGCGCAGGATCTGGTTCTCCTCTTGCGGCGTGCTCTTCCACTGGGAACCCTCGGTCACCTTCTCGGAGAGCTCGGTGCTGATGACGAAGGTGAAGCCGTTCCTGACAAAGAGCAGGTTACCCCGCTTCGCGACCGCGGGCGTCGTGCGGGGCCCGAACACCGGCGGGCTGTCGAACATGGACCCTCCGGGCAGCAGGACGTACGCAAACATCGACCCGTCCAGAAAATCCGCCGCGTACCCCGCGTTCTCGACGTGGGCTCCGGGGGTGAACCGCTTGAAGTCGGGTAGGACGAACGACGTGAAGAAATAGACCAGGTAGTCCTTCATGCCCTGCGTCGACAGCTCCCAGCGCTGCGTGGCGTCCTGGGGAAACGCGGCGACGCTGATGTGGACGCCGTAGCTGTCGTGAAACGTGACGACGTTCTTGGTGTCGCTGATTACGCCCCCGAGCGTGGGGAGCACGGGGACCGTTACCTTGAAGGCTCCCGTAGGGGACGAGTACACCCCTGCGTCTATGGAACCCAAAAGTCCGGCGGCTCCATCTTGGGCCTCGGCCGTGAGGGCCGCCGCGGATAGGAGAAGAAACGGGATGGTTCTGAGCATTTTGTGTCCCAAGAGGATGGATGACTGCGCGGGTGCTTTCAAGCCGGGCTTCAGCGCGCCTGAACGAGCCTTATCCAGGTGGGCACCGGTACGGCCTCGGCCCTCACCGCCGGTGAGAATCCCTCGGAGCCAAGAAGTTCCCTCCATTGCCGCTCCCGGTCGGGTATCCGCTCCCTGATGACAGCCCCCATCTGCTTGCGGCGCTGCTGGAAGCAGCTGCGGATGAGCGCCTTGTCCGCCGGGGAGAACACGAAGGGGGCCGCCTTCCTGATCAGGTTCAGGAGGGCCGAATCCACGTCTGGCCTCGGATAGAAGCACGAGGCGCTCACGCGGTGCCCGGGGGCGATCTCGTAGGCCGCCTGCAGGAAGATGGAGATCGCCCCGAAACTCTTCGTGCCCGGGGAGGCGGCGTAGCGCTCCGCCGCCTCGCGCTGGAGCATGAGCACCATCCGGCCGGGCAGAGGGCCCGAGAGCACGGCGTCCATCCACGGCGTTGAGATCGCGTAGGGCAGGTTGGCCACCACCTTGCAGCCCGGGGCGCGCGCGTCGGGCAAGGAGGCCAGGGGCCTCTCGACGGCGTCGCCCTCGACCAGATGGAGCGCCGACGGATAGCGGGCGGCGAGGTCCGCCTCGAGGTGGGCGTGCAGGGTGCGGTCGCGCTCGACGGCCCACACTTCGGCTCCAGCCTCGAGAAGGGCGCCGGTCAGCGTGCCGAGCCCGGGCCCTATCTCCACGACGGCGTCCCCTGCGGCGACGCCGGCAAGCTCGAGCGACTTGCGGACGATGTTGCCGTCGACCAGGAAGTTCTGCCCGAGGAACCGCTTCGGCGTGTGGCCCAGCCGGGCGAGCAGCTCGCGGGTGGCGGTGGGGGTGAGGGCCATCGGATGCCGTCCTAGGCTGCGCGGAACGAGGCGACGAGCGCGGCCGGGTCGGGGGAGCGCATCAGGGCCTCACCGACGAGCACGGCGTGCGCGCCCGCCCGGCGGGCGCGGGCGGCGTCCCGGGCGGTGCAGATGCCGCTTTCGCTGACGGCGACCACCCCGAAGGGGAACTTGGCGATCAGGCGCTCGCTCAAGCCGAGGTCCGTCGTGAAGGCCGCCAGGTCGCGGTTGTTGACCCCGATCAGCTCGGCGCCGTGCCCCCGGGCGCGCTCGATCTCGTCCTCCGCATGCACCTCGAAGAGGGCGGCGAGACCCGCGGACCTTGCCGCCCCGTGGAGGATGCGGATCTCGTCCTCCGCAAGGGCCCTGACGATAATCAGAATCGCGCTCGCCCCCGACTCGCGGGCCTCGAGCACCTGGATCGGATGGACCATGAAGTCCTTCCGCAGGCAAGGGAGGCAAGGGGCCATCGTGCGCATCCGCGCCGCGACGCCCCTCAAGTCCTCGATCGAGCCCCCGAAGTACCTCGCATCGGTCAGGACCGAGAGGGCGTCGGCGCCCGCGGCCTGGTAAACGGCGGCCTGGCCGACGGACGAGGCGTTCACGGCGATCTCTCCGGCCGAGGGCGAGCGCCGCTTGATTTCCGCGATGACGGCGAGCCTGCCGTCGGCCCTGCGGAGCGCGGCGGCGAACGGGGGCGGCTTCGGCAGGGAGGCGTCCAGGCGCGCGAGCTCGCGCTCGGAGACGGGCCTCACCCTTTGGGCGATTTCCCCGCGCTTCC
Organism: Opitutaceae bacterium; assembly: GCA_003164715.1. GTDB lineage: Bacteria > Verrucomicrobiota > Verrucomicrobiia > Opitutales > Opitutaceae > Palsa-1447. The sequence goes on from PLTZ01000009.1 coordinate 51,028, forward strand.
ACTCCATGATCTCGCGAAGCTTGTCGTGCACGACCACCACGAAGCATACCCGGCGCGCGAAAACCAGACCAGAATCCTTGTCACGGGCGTCCAAAGGGCCCCATTCTCGGCGCAATGAGCGCAATCGACGAACTGCGTCGCACCATCGCGCGCCTGCGCGGGCCCGGGGGCTGCCCCTGGGACCAGGAGCAGACGCACCAGAGCCTTGCCCGCTGCCTCATCGACGAATGCAGCGAACTGCTCGACACGATAGACCGGCTCGACCTGCCGCACATGCGCGAGGAGCTCGGGGACGTACTGATCCAGGTGATCTTCCACGCCCAGCTCGCCGAGGAGGCGGGGCATTTTGACCTCGAGGCGGTTGCCCGCGAGGTGAACGAGAAGCTCGTGCGCCGCCATCCTCACGTCTTTGGCGAGGGCAAGCTCGAGACGTCCGAGCAGGTGCTCGTCCAGTGGGAGAAGATCAAGGCCGGAGAGAAGCGGCCGCAGGGCGCCCCCCGCCCGTCCCTCTTCAAGGAGCTTCCCCCTAGGCTTCCGGCGCTCATGTACGCCGAGGCCGTCTGGAAGCAGATCGGCAAGAAGGGCCTTGTGCGCGAGTCGGGCGTCGACCCGGAGCGCGTCGCGCGGCTCGCGGCCGAGCTCGACCCCGAGTCGCTCGGCAGGATTCTCTTTGAGATCGCCGCCGCCGCCCAGTCAAGGGACATGGATCCGGAGGGCCTGCTGCGCAGGCACGCGGACGGGCTGATGCGCCATGTCGAAGGACGCGCCCCAAAGACACCCGCCACTGCCTGAGGACGTCGTCGCGGCCTGGTGGGCGCCGTTTGGCGAGCACCTGGCCCGCGAGCGCCGGTGCTCGCCCTACACGGTGCGCAACTACCGCGCGGCGTTCGAGGACTTCTACCGCTGGCTTGCGACGGCCGGCCTCTGGGAGAGGGGGATCGGCGCCCTGGGGCCGCGCGAGATCCGGGACTTCGTGATCGAGGCGCAGCGCCGCTACGGCCGGCGCACGCTGCACAACCACGTGTCCGGCCTCAGGTCGCTGTGCCGCTTCTGGATGAGGAGGGGCCGACTCAAGAGGAACCCGTTCTCCGGGGCCCCCCTGCCGAAGCTCGAGAAGCGCCTGCCCCAGTTCCTAACCGAGGACCAGGCGAGGGCCCTTCTCGCGAGCCCCGTGCGCCTGCTGGAGAACGGGGGCTGCGACGCCTTCACGGCGTGCCGCGACCGGCTCGCGATGGAGCTTCTCTACGGGGCCGGCCTGCGGGTCAGCGAGCTGGTCGGCTTAAACCACGGGGCGGTCGACCTTGCGGAGGGTGTTGCGCGGGTGACGGGAAAGGGCCGCAAGCAGCGCCTGTGCCCCCTCGGCAGGGTCGCGTGCGCCGTCTTCGCCCGGTTCAGGGACGAGTTCACGCCGGGCGTCGGGCCCGGGGACCCGGTCCTCTGCAACCCGGGCGGAGGGCGCATAACGGTCCGCTCGGTCCAGCTCATGATCAAGCGGCACCTGGCCCTGGCCGGCCTGCCGCTCGACCTCACCCCCCACAAGCTTCGCCACTCATTCGCGACCCACCTGCTCAACGCCGGCGCGGACCTGCGGATCGTGCAGGAGCTCCTCGGCCACGCGCAGCTCGTGACGACGCAGGTCTACACCCACGTGAGCATCGCCCGCCTGAAGGACGTCTACAACAAGGCCCACCCGAGGGCCTGAAGGCCCCCGCCTTTAGAGGCCGAGGCGCCGGGTCGAGCCGTTGCCGGCCGAGTCGTAGAGCGTCATCTCGACCGAGGTGGCCCCCGAAAGGCGCTCCGCCGGCAGCTCGAGGACGAAGGTCTCCTGCCGGCCGTCAAGGATGCCGTCGGCGGGCTGCTCCACGGTCTCGTGCACGCCGTTGTTGAAGGTGAACTCCGCGCTGTCGAGAAGCGAGAGCGCGTCGCGGCCTCGGATGCTCACGATCACCTTGCCCGGCTCGCGGCGCACGAGCGCCTCCTCGATCACGGGCGGCGTGTGGTCGACCACGAGGTCGTCGGTGTCAAACGTTACGGAGAGGCGCTCGGCCTCGGGCCGGGGAGCGGCCTGCGTCGCGACCAGCCGCGTGAACCAGGTTCCCTCCTGAAGGTGCAGGGTGTCGAACTGGACGTAGGACTCCGTGGCGCCCACGGCGAGGTCGGTCCATGCCGCATCCCCTTCGTGGCGGATCGAGAACGTGTAGACGAGGTTGTCGCCGTCCGGGTCCGTCACCGTCCAGAAGACGACGCGCGTGCCGGGCGAAGCCACGACCTGGCTCCCGAGGAAGGAGGACTTGCGGCGCTCGCCGTCGTGGTCGCCGGCCTGCAGGAGCTGCCCGACCGTCGTCACGACCGGCGGCGGCATCTCCGGGGGCACCACGATCGCGAAATTCGGGGACAGCACCCTGAAGTCCTGGAGCTGGGGCCGGTGGTTCTGCGCGAGGAAGTAGAGCGACGCCTTGTCGAGCTCGAGCGACGGGGCCGACAGGGCGGGCAAGGAGAGCTTCACCTCGGCGTAGCGGCCGACGGGCGCGGCGGCCCTCCACCCGTCGTTGTCAGCCATCGCGATCCATGGACTCCACCCCTCGGGCTCACCCGAGCCGTTCGTCGTGCGGATCCAGACCGACAGCTGCGCCGGGTCGACGTCCCTGAGCCGGTTGAACCTCAGGGCGCCCAGCCGTGCGGGCGCGCCCAAGTCCACCCGCTTCGTCTGGGCCGTCCGCGCCGAAGCGGCGTTGAAATCCAGGATCGAGAAGCCCGGCGCATTGTTGCGGATGGCGAAGAACCGGCCGGGCGAACCCGGGACGGGCTCGAGCGCGTTCACCTGGGACGACACGCTGCCGGAGAACGTGAGGGCGAGGCGGCTCTTCAGGTCAAACCCGGACATCTCCCCGAGTTCGCCCCCGGAGAGGACCAGGGTGTCGCCCGCCCGGCCCATCCTGTAGAAGGCGACTCCGGAGCGCGAGGTGAGCGTCTCGGGAAACCCCTCGGCCGAGAACCAGGTGAGGGCGCTCCGCCCAGGGAAATGCTCCACCTGCGGCTGCGCGTTGATCACCTCGACCGTGTTCTCCTTGGGCTTGCGCGCGACGCCGTTTGGCGCCGGGGTCGGCGACGGGCCCGGGCTGGGCGTGGGCCCTAGGGTCACCGCGGCCTCGGCGCCCTCGGCGGCCTCGGTCACCTGGATCGTAGCCTGCACCGGGTGGATCTCCCCGCCTGAGAAGACGACCGCGGCGTAGTAGCCTCCCTTGGCGTCGGAGAGAAGGTCGGTCACCTCGGCGTCGTGGTTCTCCTGCGCGATGTACGGGGAGCCCCCGTCGGCTTGGAAAAGGTAGATGTTCCCGGACGGGGCCGATCCCGCCGCGACCCTTCCGTCGGACAGCCTCGCCAGCCGGCGCAGGTTGCGGTCGGTCACCTCGCCGAACAGCGTGACGCCCCTGGCGGCCAGAGCCTTCGCGTCCGTCGTCCGCTCCTCCGAAACCCCGGCGGCCTTGAGCTTGGAGAGGTCGATCTTGTAGATGCGCCCCGGGTTCCCCGTCGCGGCGAGCGCGCTCTTGCCGTCGTCCCCGAGGATCAGGTCGAAGACGGAGTCCGCGGGAAGGCCCGTGCGCGCGGCGACCTTGCCGTCCCGCACCAGGTAGATCCCGCCCCGCGGCGAGGTGCCGGCCAGGACCGCCCCGTCGGCAAGCGCCTTGATCGCGTAGACCTGGACGTCGCCGATCCTGGCCAGGTCCCTGGACGAGAAGGTTCCGGCCTGGAGGTCCGCGGTGACCTCCATGATCCGGCCGCCGGGGCCGCCACCCACGAGCCATGTTCCGCCCGCTTCGGGCTCAAGGCACCACAGCAGCTCGCACGGGGCGTGGCCCTTCAGGTCGGTGAGGACGGGGCCGGCGACAAGGCGCCCGTCCGAGCGCGTCGCAAGGCCGTGCAGGTCGCGGCTCGGCACGTCGCGGTAGAAGTCGACGTCGGCCTTCTTGGAGAGGGGGTCCGCCGACGCGCCGCACGCGGCCGCTAGGGCGAGAGCGAATGCGATGGCCCGCCGGGCGTGGTCTTCTGTGGGCATAGGGGGCTCCTTGTCGGGGGGGCTATTCGACGACGCGCACGGTCTTTTGGAAATCGGAGAACGAGACCTTGCCCTCGAGGATGCGCGTCTCCCAGAGCGGGACGAGCGCGTCGCGCCTCTGGTAGCGCGCGGAGTCCGCGGCGCCGGCGATACGCGCGATCGAGGCGGGCGCGTCCGGCGTGGCGGAGGCCTGGTCGAAGAACAGGGCCGACTTCTCCACGACGGCGATGCACAGGCCGTCCACGGGCCTGCCGCCGTTCATCGCGTCCAGATAGGCGTCAAAGCTCCGGAGCTGCCCGGGCCTGAACGTCCGCCCGTGCCCGGTGAGCTCGTCCAGGACGCGGCCGGGCACCACCAGGACCTCGAGGGTCTTGCCCGTCCACGAGGGGTCGACGGGAATGTCCACGGTTCTCGAATCCTCCGCACCTTGGAAACTCCTCCAGCCCAGCGTGACCTGGAGCGTCTCCCCGGCGCGCACGGTTGCGCGCGACACCTGGAAGCGCTCCACCGTGACAGCCGGGTTCTCTTCGAGCGGCTCGACCCGGAACTGGACCGCCGTCGGCAGGGCCTTCTCGAACGGGTTCTGGAGCTCGGCGGACAGCGCGGCCACGAAGTCGAACATGCCCAGCAGGAAGCCCTGCTGCCCGGCGTAGACCGACTCCCGGGAGACCTGGCGCGTCGGCGAGAAGGTCACCGTGCTGACGATCCGGAAACCCTCCCCCTGCTCGCTGTCGTTCGACCCGAAGACCGCCTCGACGATCCCCGTGAGCATGATCATCGGCGCGAGCCGCTTGTCGCGCACGGACTGGAAGTGGAGGATCCTGCGCGGCGCGCCGGCGCGGCCCGCGACGACCTCGACGTCGGTCATCTCGGGTCCGGGCCCGAGGAGGCCGGACACGGCGGACATCCGGTCCTGGCTGATGCAGCCGATGACGGGGCCTATGTTCGCGATCTTGAACGACTCCATCGTGGAGGGCAGGATGGCGACGACCTCCGCCGAGCACATCGGCAGCTGCACGTCGCCCAGGCCGAGCATGGGGTGTCCGAACGCGACCACCCGGTTCCCGTCGACGCGCGAAACCGTTCCGGTCCCTGCAATGGTTATGTCGCCCGTCGTCAGGGCCACCGACACCGCGTCACCGGGCCGGACCTCGGCGGCCCCGGACGCCGCGGCCTGCTGCCCCTGGGTGCTGCCGCCGACGGCGACGACCGAGAGGCCTAGCGACTCGAAGCAGGGCGCCATGATCGACGCCGTCCGCGGGGAGACCCCGCCCAGGGCAAAGACGGGCCTCATGGCGCTGAGCGGGGACGCGGAGGTCTCCCCGGGCGCGGGTCCCTCGGAATCCGGCTGCCGGCCGGACGGGGGAGCGGAAGCGCCCACACGCTCCGCGACCTCCTCCATGTCTGCGGCGGGCGTGAAGCCGGCGTACCGGACCGTCTCGAAGTGCTGCAGCTGGTAGCTGAGCGCGCCCGCGAACCTGCCGTCGATGTAGAGCGGGCTTCCGCTCATTCCGGCGACGGCCCCCATGTCCTGGACCCGCGGGTCGGTGAGCCTGCAGAGAATGATCGACTTGCCGGGCCCGAGCGCGTTCAGGACGACGCCCGACACCTCAACCGCAAACGCCTCGGGCTTCACGCCCCGGAACACCGTCCACACCTCCCCGCGCTGCCCGGCCCTGATCTCGGAAAGGGGCATGATGTCGCCCGGCGCGGGCTGCGCCGCGGCCGCGGCGCACGCGCACGCCATGAGGCAGAGGGTCAGTGGCATTCGGCCCATCTTCAGGCTCCTTCGCGCGGTCGGGGCATCAAAGGCTCCGGATGACCGACGCCATGACCTCGCACGCGCGGTCGATCGCCGCGCCCTCGTGGGCCGTGCTGATGAACGCCGTCTCGTAGGCGCTGGGCGGCAGGTAGACGCCGGCCTCGAGGCACCCGCGGAAGAAGCGCGCGAAGAGCTTCGCGTCCCCCGTCAGCGCGCCCGCATAGTCGTGCACGGCCCGCGGCGTGAAGAAGATGCTGAACATCGAACCGGTCTGCGGGACCTGGGCCGGCAGGCCCTTCTCCTTGCACGCTCCCGCGAGGGCGTCGCGCACCCTGCGGCCGAGCGCGTCCAGTCCCCTGTAGGGCATGGACTCCTCGAGCAGCTCGAGCGCCGCGATCCCGGCCGCCAGCGCCAGCGGGTTGCCGCTCAGCGTGCCCGCCTGGTAGACGGGCCCGAGCGGAGCGACGAGGTCCATGATCTGCGCCCGCCCGCCGAACGCCCCCACGGGAAGCCCTCCGCCGATGATTTTGCCGAGGGCGGTCAGGTCCGGGACGATCCCCTCGATCTCCTGGACGCCGCCCCTCGCCAGCCTGAACCCCGTCATCACCTCGTCGAAGATCAGGAGGGCGCCGTTCGCGGTGCAGGACACCCGCAGGTGCGCGAGGAATCCGGGCCGTGGAAGGATGAGCCCGACGTTGGCGGGATACGGCTCCACGATGACCGCGGCAACCTGGCCGGGGTTCGCCGCGAACGCGGCGTCGAGCGACGCCGTGTCGTTGAACGGCAGGACGACCGTCTCCCGCGCGAACGAGGCCGGAATGCCCGCGCTGTCCGGATGTCCGTGCGTGAGCGCGCCCGACCCGGCCTTGATCAGGAGCGAATCCGAATGGCCGTGGTAGCAGCCCGAGAACTTGATGATCTTGTCGCGCCGCGTGTAGCCCCGGGCCAGCCGCACGGCCGACATCGTCGCCTCGGTCCCGCTGTTGGTCATCCGGACCTTCTCCACCGAGGGGACGAACCTGCAGATGAGCTCGGCCATCGTCACCTCGAAGCGGTTCGGCGTCCCGAAGCTCGTCCCGTCCTCGAGGGCCGCCGCGACGGCTTTCCGGATCAGGGGATGGTTGTGGCCGTGGATCGCGGGCCCCCAGGTGCACACGAAGTCGATCAGCTCGCGGCCCTCCACGGTGACCAGCGTGGCGCCGTGGGCGGACCTGACGTAGAAGGGTGCGCCCCCCACCGAGCGGAACGCCCGCACCGGGGAGTTCACGCCGCCGGGGATACGCCTGAGCGCGCGGGCGAAGAGGGTTTCGGAGGATTCCATCAGCTGATGTATTTCTGGACGATGGGTATGCGGCGCCCGACGCCGAAGGCAAGGGGGGTGATCTTCAGGCCCGGCGCCGCCTGCTTGCGCTTGTATTCGTTGAGGTCGACCTTGCGGGCCACGTCGGCTACGACCGCCTCGGAGAAGCCCTGGGCGACCAGGTCGCGGCGCGAGAGCCCCTCCTCCACATACCCTTTGAGCACGGCGTCGAGCACGTCGTACGGGGGGAGGGTGTCCTGGTCGGTCTGGTTCGGGCGCAGTTCGGCGCTGGGAAGCTTGTCGATGCTCGACTGGGGAATCGGGGGGGTGCGGCCGGAGCGTCTCGCGTCCGCGTTGATCCAGTTCGCGAGCGCGTAGACTTGGGTCTTATACACGTCGGAGATCACCGCGAGCCCCCCGCACATGTCGCCGTAGAGCGTGCAATAGCCGACCGCCATCTCGCTCTTGTTGCCCGTCGTCAGGAGGAGCGACCCGAATTTGTTCGACATCGCCATCATGAGGACACCCCGGACGCGGGCCTGGATGTTCTCCTCCGTGACGTCGCGGGGCTTGCCCGCGAAGATCGGGGCGAGCGCGGCATCGCAGGAGGCGACGACGTCCGCGATGCCGATCGTCTCAAGCCGGATCCCGAGGTTCGCGGCGAGCAGCCGCGCGTCGTCGCGCGAATGCTGGGACGAGATTTCCGAGGGCAGCGAGACGCCGATCACGTTCTGGGGCCCGAACGCGGCCGCCGCGATCGTGCCGACGACGGCCGAGTCGATTCCGCCCGAGAGCGCGACCAGCGCGGTGCGGAAGCCCACCTTCTGGGCATAGTCCCGAAGCCCGAGCGTGAGGCCCGAGAGGATGTCGGCCATCTCGGACTGCTCGAAGCTCGGCGCGAGCGCGCCCGGGGCGTGCCCCGGCGCCGTCTCGGCCACCGCAAGGTCCTCGGCGAACGCCGCCATTCCGGTCACGACGCGGCCGGACGGATCGCTCACGAGCGACCGGCCGTCGAAGATCAGCTCGTCGTTGCCCCCGACCGCGTTTACGTACGCGACCGGGCACCCGAGGGCGCGCGCCGCGTCCGTCACCAGCGTCTGGCGGACGCCCGCCTTGCCGTGATTCCAGGGGCTGGCCGACAGGTTGACCATGAGGTCGCACTTCTGCGACGCCAGCTGCCTCACCGGATCCAGCCCGTTGTACAGGCGCCGGGTGCTGATCATGGGGTGGGTCCAGATGTCCTCGCAAATCGTGACGCCAATCCTCGCGCCGGCGTGGGTGATGACGGTGGTCTGGGCCGCGGGCTCGAAGTAGCGGTCCTCGTCGAAGACGTCGTACGTTGGCAGCAGGCACTTGCGCGCGAACCCGGCGACACGTCCCCGGTGGCAGAACGCGGCACTGTTGAAGAACGACCGTCCCGTCCCGCTCAGGTTCGACTCGACGGTCCCGACGAGCGCGGGAACCTCCCCGATGGCGGCGGCCAGGACCGCCAGAGACTCCTCAACGTCCGGAACAAAGCGGCGCTTGAACAAGAGATCGCGCGGCGGATAGCCGCACGTCACGAGCTCCGGGAAGACGACCAGCTCGGCGCCGCGGCCCACGAGGATCTTGTAGGCGTCGAGGATGCGCCGGCGGTTGCCCGCGATGTCGCCGACCGTCGTATTGATCTGTGCAAGTCCCAGACGCATTCGTTTGGATGTAAGGGGTTACCATGGACGCCAATGGCATTTCTTTCAACATATTCGACAGCCTGCTATGCCTCCGACCGTGACCCGACCCTGCCGCCTCATACTTGCATCAGCCTCCCCCAGGCGCCGCGAGCTGCTCGCCCAGCTCGGCGTGCCCTTCGACGTCGTCGTGGCGGAGGTGACCGAACATGAGGATCCCTCGACGGATCCCCGCGCCATGGTCGCGCACAACGCGGCGCTCAAGGCCGACTGGGTCGCCGTGCGCCATCCGGATGCGATTGTCCTGGGCGCGGATACGACGGTGTTCCTGGACGGCCTTGCGATCAACAAGCCGCGCGACCTTGACGAGTCCCGCTCCATGCTCCGCAGGCTGTCGGGCCGCGAGCACATCGTCTTCACCGGCGTCGCCGTGAGGCGGCGGTCGGCGGGGCTCAAGGTCGACGAGGGCGTCGCAAGCCAGGTCGTGTTCAAGCCCTTCGGGGATGCGGTGATCGAGGACTACCTGCGCCTAGTCAACACGCTCGACAAGGCGGGCGCCTATTCGATCCAGGAGCAGACCGAGCTGATCATCGCCGGCTACCGCGGCTCGTTCACGAACATCATGGGCCTGCCGATGGAAGCCACGAAACAAATTTTGACCAGGGGCGTCCTACTGGGTTCACTCTTACCTCCTTCCGAATCCGCCTGATGACGCATTCCCTCACCGCACCCTCCCCCGGCTCCTCGCTTAGGAGCGCCGCCATGCGCTTCTGGCGAGATCCGGACAACCGCTCGGTGCTGGTCGGGATCGCGGCCGTCCTGCTCGTCCACCTTTTTCTCTTCGCGTTCGCCCCGTACCTGCTGCGCACCGACGAGGTCCATGCTTCGGCGAAGGACAAGCTGGCCGCCCGCCAGTTCAACATCGAGATCGCCCCCGACGCCTTCATCCCGCTGCCCAAGCCCCCGCCGCCGAACAAGTACGTCGAGGCGAATCCAAACGCCCCGGACATTGTCCCCGACAAGACGAACAACTTCAGCTCCAAGAACCAGGTGCTCGCCCAGGAGAAGCCCCAGCTCGACCAGCACAACGACAAGCCGAAGCTCGAGGGCAAGAAGGACATCGAGTCCAACCAGACCGTGAGCGGACAGCTGACAAAGCCCATGGAATCCGTGCCGGTCGTCCCGAGCGTGGCGACGCCGTCAAAGACCATGACCGCGCCGAAGCAGGCGCAGGATCCGCTCGCGGGATTCGAGAAGCTGAAGGAGGGCAACGACGGCATCGGCAGCAACATGGGGAAGGTGCCCGACGTCGCGAAGCCCATGCCCGACAAGGTGGACGGGGCGAAGAACGCCCCGATCGTTGAGGGCGCCAACAGCATGGAGCCCTCCGTAGACCCGAAGAAGCCCAGGGCCCGGCCGGTCCTGGAGCAGGAGCACACGCGGCCCGCGGTCTTTGAGGAGAACAACTTTGGGACGAGCAACATCGGCCCCGTCGCCTACAGCGCCAAGTGGAGCAGCTACGGTGCGTATCTTCACAAGATGATGGAAGCCATACAGATACAGTGGGACCGAATCCTCCTCGACAGCCGGACGGAGCCCCCGGCGGGAACCTACGTCACGGTCAAGTTCACGATGGACTCCAAGGGCAAGATCACCGAGATCATCGACGTGGAAAGCACCTCGAGCGAGCAGGGCAAGCAGAGCTGCATCTCAGCCATCACCATGACCGCGCCCTACGGCGATTGGACCGACGACATGATCGCCGTCCTCGGCAATTCCCAGGAGCTGACGTTCAGATTCTACTACGAATGAAATCACCGGGCGAAGCCTTCCGGTCCGACATCCCCTTCGGCCCCGGGGTCAGGACGGCGGGTTTCGATGCGAATGGCCTGGTCGCGCTGGACAAGCCGGAAGGGGTGCTCTCCCATCCGAACGGCCCCGGCGACGAGAGCCGCTCCCTGATCCGGGCCCGGTACGACGAAAGGGAGGAGCGCTTCGAATGGTCCGACGCAAAGGGCGCCGTGAGCAGGCTCTGGCTCGTCAACCGCCTGGATTCGGCGACATCGGGGCTCATCCTGGCGGCGACGGACGGGGCGCTCGCCCACGAGGTTCGCGCGCAGTTCCAGCGCAGGCTGGTGCGAAAGACCTACCAGGCGCTCCTGTTCGGCAAGCCGAGGCACACCACGGAGACCTGGAAGGATGTGCTCAACGTGAGGAAGCTGGGGGGGCAGATCCGGGCCGCGGCGGGCGGGGGCAATCTCCACGCCGAATGCGTGATGACGCTGGTGCGCTGCGGTTCGGATCCGGTGCGCCTGTCTCTGGTGCGGCTCGAGCCCCGGACCGGCCGCAGCCACCAGCTCAGGGTCCAGTGCGCCAAGCGGGGGCTCCCGATCGTCGGCGACAGGACCTACGGCGATTTCGCGGCCAACCGCGAGTTCGCCAGGGGGGGCAGGCCGAAGCGGATGTTTCTCCACTCTCTCGCCATCGCCTTCAAGTACGACTTCGGGGGCAAGGAATTTGAGTTCTCGGCCACCGCGCCCCTTCCTCCCGAGTTTGGGATCATCGGTTGAGATCTTCATGGACGGCTAGGCCCGTTTTTGGCAGGGTCGACGCTCCCGTTCGCGCGCCAATCCCTCCATGATCCTGCCCAAGTCCAACCGCCTCACTCCCGAACAGATTGCGGAAGTCACCACGATCGTCAGCGAGTTTGGGTGCTCGATCCAGCCCATCGTGGGAGCCGTCCGGACGATCTATGCGATTGTGGGCGACGAGCGGGATGAGTTGATGATCAACCGCCTGGAGGGGCTCGACTACGTCGAGCGGATCGACCGGATCCAGTCCCCCTTCAAGCTGATGGACCGCAGGTCGGACCTCGCGAGCCACCGGATCACGATCGGAGGGGTGACGCTTGGCGAGGAGCTGGTGGTCATTGCCGGCCAGTGCACCATCGACCCTAAGAATCCCAATTACTTCCTGGAGACCGCGGCGGCGGTGAAGGAGGCGGGCGCCCATGTCCTGCGCGGCGGCGTCTGGAAGCCCCGGACCAATCCCTACACCTTCCAGGGCGACAGCAAGTCGATCGAGATCCTGATGGAGGCCTCGCGCATCACCGGACTGCCGGTCGACACGGAGGTGATGGACGAGGAGCAGCTCAAGGTCGCGCTCGGGGCCGGCGTCCAGATGCTCCAGGTCGGGGCCCGCAACGCGCTCAACTACTCGCTCCTGCGCTCGATAGGCCGCGCCGTCGCGAAGCGCGGAACGATCGTCCTTCTCAAGCGCAGCCTGCACATGGGCTCCCTGAGCGAGTTCATCTCCGCTGCGGAGTACGTCGCGGCCTTCGGCAACCCGAACATCGTCCTCTGCCCGAGGGGCACGGCTCCGGCGCTGGACGGATACCGCAACCAGCCGGACGAGAGCATCACGCCCCTGCTCAAGGAGAAGACCTGGGCGCCCGTGGTGGTCGACCCGTCGCATTCGGTGGGCAGGGCGTCCTACGTGCCCGCCTGCGCGCTCGCCGCGGTCGCGTACGGTGCGGACGGCCTGTTGATCGAGGCGCACGTGGAGCCGAGCCACGGGATCGGCGACGATCCCAAGCAGGCGCTGACGCCCGCCGTGCTCGCCGAGACGGTGGCCCAGGCGAAGCAGATCTGGTCCCTTCGTCACCGTGCGGTCGCTTAGACGACCCGACGAGAAGCTTGCCGGCTGCATGTGGCTGGCGCGCTTCATCGACAAGGCGCGCCGCCATTCTGACGGGACGCTGCCGGCCGATTTCCAGGGCGCGTTCTGCAGCCCGATGGGGATCGACGGCGTGTTCTTCGCGCATTTCAAGCTGACGAAGGAGGAGATCCTACCCGCCATCGAGCGCGAGGGATCGGACGAGGCAATCGGCCTTTGGTTCTCGCGCCGCCCCGATTCGGGCGAGGAGAGGATCCGGGAGTGGAACCTGCTCGCGCCGAAGATCGGAATGCCCGGCCAACCCTCCCATCGCATCTTTGCGTGGGGCCTGAAGCACCTGTACGCCGGCTGCACCGACCCCAGAGTCAACAGCGGGTTCACGGCCATCGCCTGGGACGAGGGTTTCCTCGACGAGGTGTGCCCCGAAGGGGCTGTCCGGCCGCCGGATCCTGCTATGTCGGACTCGGGCAAGCCTCCCGTGGGACACTAGGGCATCCGACGGCGCCATGGAACATTCCGACCTGGTCAAGCGGTACCTTTCGGGTCCCGGAATCGAGATCGGGGCGTTCAAGACGCCGATACCCGGGATCAAGCCGGTGTACCTGGACCGGTTTTCCAACTACGCCGGGGAGCCGACCCTGGCGGACTACTACGGCGACGCGTGCGAGCTGCCCTTCTTTGATTCCTCGGTGCCGTTCGTGGCCACGTCGCACGTCCTGGAGCACGTGGCGAACCCGCTCCTGGCGCTTGCGGAATGGTTCCGGGTCACGAGGCACGGCGGGATCCTCTACATGGTGGTTCCCGACCGGCGCAGGACCTTTGACCGGGCGCGCCCCCTGACCGACCCGAATCACATGCTTGACGACTACAACAACCGGGTCACGCAGTCGGACGGGACCCATATCGATGACTTTACGTTCGGCATCGACTGGTCGATCTTCTCCCCCTCGACGCCGCCGGAGCGGGAGCGCGAGGCGCGACAGGAGCTGGCCTCAACCTACCACGCCAGCGCCAAGGCCGGGTTCGAGATCAACATCCATTTCCACACATTCGAGAGCGCGAGCCTCCTCGAGCTGATTCGCATCGGGAACCGCGCGGGGGTGTGGAACGGGCGAATCGACGTCCTCCAGGTGGTCGAGGCGTTTCCCGATTCAAATCCGATCGGCTTCCTGGCCGTCGCGAGAGTGAAGAAGCCGATCGGCGCCCGCTGGCGCGCCCTTTTTTCAAGGAAGGGCCTGAGGAGCGACGCGCGAAGGCCCTGATCGGGGCAGGGGAGGGTCACGCCGCTCCCTGCCTTTCGTCCTGGAATCCCCCGACAAGGGCATGTGCTATTGCGGATGCTCCGCATGACCACCCCATGGAGATTGCCCCGCCGCGGCTGGCGCCCCTGCAGCGAATCAGGGCGGCTGGGCGCCGCCGCTCAGGAAGGCTGCGGCGCTCATGGGCCTCGGCTTCCGCCAGGTGTGCTGAGGGCGGCCGGTGGGGGAATCGGCGCCGGGCGCCGATTGGAGAGTCGCATCTGCCCGGTAATCTCCCCGGAGCGGGCCTTCCTTCGGGATGGGCGTTGGCCCCCCATCCCGCGCGTCGGGCCGCCTGGCCCGGGACCTAGAGCAGGTCGAGCTGGCTCGTGTCGGCCGGCGCCACAGTGATCTTCTTCTTCGGGCGCGCCTGCGGGGCCGGGAGCGAGACGGTCGAATCATCCCCCTCGAGCCGGGTCAGGATCGCCTTCGCCCGTTCGATGACGGCCGGGGGCAGTCCGGCCAGCCTCGCGACCTGGATGCCGTAGCTGCGGTCCGCCGCGCCGGGCACGACCCGCCTCACAAAGACGATGTCGTCGTTCCACTCCTTCACGGCGACCGAGAGGTTGCGCAGCCGTGGCAGGTGCTTGTCGAGCTGCGTCAGCTCCTGGTAGTGCGTGGCGAAGAGGGTGCGGGGGCCGCGGACGGGGTCGCGGTGGAGGTGCTCGACCACCGCCCACGCGATGCTGAGCCCGTCGTAGGTCGAGGTCCCGCGGCCGATCTCGTCGAGGATGATGAGCGAGCGGTCCGTGGCGTTGTTCAGGATGTTGGCCGTTTCGTTCATCTCGACCATGAACGTCGAGTTGCCCCTCGCCAGGTCGTCGCTCGCGCCGACCCTCGAGAATATCCTGTCGACGACCCCGAACCGGCACGACTTGGCGGGGACCCAGGAGCCGACCTGCGCCATGAGGACGATAAGCGCGACCTGGCGGATGTAGGTCGACTTGCCCGCCATGTTCGGTCCGGTGATGAGGGCGATCTGGGCGTCGTCGCACGCGAGCGCGGTGTCGTTCGGGACGAAGGACGGGGAGGCCCCGCCGGCGCCCTCCTGGCGGAAGCCCTGCTCGACCACGGGGTGGCGCCCGTCCGTGATCTCGAGGGCGTCGCCCCCGTCGATCTCGGGGCGGCAGTAGCCCCAGTCCCTCGCGATCGCGGCCCAGCCCGCGAGCACGTCGATCTCGGCCAGCGCGTCGGCGGTCTGCGACAGCGTCTGCGACTCGGCGAGCACGGCCGCGATCAGCGCATCGAGGATCTCCTTCTCGCGCAGCAGCGCGTTGTCCTCGGCGTGGAGGATCTCGCGCTCCTTCTGCCTGAGCGCGTCGGTCACGTAGCGCTCGCCCCCCACGGTCGTCTGCCGGCGCACGTAGTCGGGCGGGACGAGGTGGAGGTTGGCCTTGGTGATCTCGATGTAGTAGCCGAAATTATTCGTGTACCGGACCTTCAGGCTCCGGATCCCGGTGCGCTCCTGCTCGCCGCGCTCGAGGTCCGCAAGCCACGCCTTGTTGCCGCTCATGAGCGCGCGCATCCGGTCGAGCTGCGGGTCGTAGCCCTCCCTGACGAAGTTGCCCTCGGAGACGTCCGCCGGCGGTTCGTCGGCGAGGGCGGCCGCGAGGAGGTCCCGCAGCCCAGGAAGCTCGTGGATGCGCCCGCGAACGCCGTCGGCGTTCGGCCCGATAGCGCGCAGTTCCGCGGAGATCTGCGGGACGCGGGAGAGCGTGTCGCGCACCCCGCACAGCTCGCGGGGGTTGCGCAGGCGGTTCTGCAGCCTTCCTAGGATGCGCGGGATGTCCCGGACCCCCCGCAGGAACTCGCAGAGGCCGGCCAGGCGGGCGGGCTGCGCGATGAACTCGCCCACGAGGGCGTGGCGCCGGCGCACCTCCTCCAGGTCGAGGCCGGGCGCCGCGAGCCAGCGCTCGAGGAGCCTCGCGCCTGCGGCCGTCGAGGTCCGGTCCATCGTGGCGAGGAGCGAGCCCTGCCGGCCGCCGCGGACGGAGGAGAAGATCTCCAAGTTGCGCAGCGTGGCCGGGTCCAAGAGGAGGGTCCGGGCGCTGCGGTACTCCTGGAGGCCGCGCAGGTTCTCGGGGCGCGCGCACAGGTTGTCGGTCGCGTAGCCGACGAGCGCACCCGCCGGCCCCAGCGCGGGATGGTCGCTCTCAAGGCCGAAGCCCTGGAGGTTGAGGACGCCGATCGCCTGCGCGACGGCGAGCGCGCCCGCGGCCGTCTCGAAGCGGTACGCCGGGAGCTCGGTCAAGGTCCGGCCCGCGGCGAACGCGTGCAGGGCGTGGACCGGGGCCTCTTCGTGCGGCGCCACCCTCCAGCGCTCGACCTCGCCCTCCGGGGCGAGGAGCTCGGCCGGGTCGAGCGACGCGAGAAGCGGCAGCAGGTCCCCGATCCGCGGCGCCGTCGCCACCTTGAACTCGCCGGTCGACAGCTCGATCCACGCGGCGTGGAGGCCCCGCTTGTCCAGGGCCACGGCGCAGAGGTAGCGGTTGCGCGCCGCCTCCAGCTGGCTTGCGGAGAGCGTGGTGCCGGGGCTCAGGATGCGGGTGAGCTTCCTGCGGACGAGGCGCCCCGGCTGGGCCGGCTCGTCCTGGTCGCAGATCGCGACCTTCTTGCCCGCGGCCAGGAGCTTGCCGATGTAGGCCTCGGCGGCGTGATGGGGCAGCCCGGCCATCGGATGCTCCTGGCGTTTGGTGAGCGCAAGGCCCAGGAGCCGCGAGGCCACGAGCGCGTCGTCAAAGAAGAGCTCGTAGAAGTCGCCCAGGCGGAAGAGCAGGAGCGTGTCCCTCGGCAGCCCGCGCTTCACCTCGAAGTACTGCTGCATCATCGGGGTGAGTTTCTGGGGTTCGGCCATCGGACGCCATTCGAACCCCCAAATTTGCAGAATTCAATGTTGGAGCGACGCGGGCCGCGGGCACAGTGGGGGCTGATCCGCCATGGCCTCCCGTTCCGACACCGCCGTCGTCGCGCTTGCCCACAGGGACCTCGGGGGCGAGGGCGCCCCGCCGTTCGTGCTCCTGCACGGGATGCTGGGCTCCTCGCGCAACTGGCAGACGGCCGGGCGCGCCCTAGCCGCGTCCCGGAGGGTCTACGCGCTCGACCTGCGCAACCACGGGATGTCGCCCCATGCCGACCGGATGGGGTACGCAGCGATGGCGGCCGACGTGGTGGCGTGGCTTGACGCCCACGGGGTCGACCGGGCGGAGCTCCTCGGGCACAGCATGGGAGGGAAGGTGGCGATGCTCCTCGCCTGCAGGCACCCCGGCCGGGTGAGCCGGCTGATTGCGGTGGACGTGGCCCCGAAGGACTATGACTGGCCCGCCCACAGGTTGGAGTTCGAGGCGATGAACGAGCTCGACCTGGGGAACCTCAAGTCGAGGGCCGAGGCGGAGACGCGGTTTGGGGCCCGGGTCCTGGGATGGTCCATGAGGAAGTTCTTGGCCACGAACCTCGAGAGGACCCCGGAGGGGGGCTTTAGGTGGCAGATCAACCTGCCGGCGATCACCGCGGCGCTCCCTGAGCTGGAGCGCGACCCGCTCGCGCCGGGGGACCGCTTCGGCGGCCCCGCGCTCTTCATCTCCGGGGGCAAGTCGGCCTACGTGCAGCCGGAGGACCGCCCGGCGATCCTCGCGCATTTTCCCTCGGCCCGGATCGAGGTGATCGCGGGCTCCGGCCACAATCCCCACATCGAGGCCAGGGAGGCCTTCGTCAGGGCCGTCGCCTCCGGGGCGTGACGGGCCCCCGCTCAGGCTCCGGCCTCGACCCGCTCGGCGCTCAGGCGCTTCCAGCGTTCGAGCACGCGCCGGTACAGGTCGTCCGGCGAGAGTCCGTAGGCGGCACGCAGCGATTCGACCCCCGAACCGTGCTCGACGAACTTGTCGGGCCAGCCGATCCGCTCGACGCAGGCCGGACAGTCCGCCTCCTGGAGGGCCTCGAGGACCGCGCTCCCAAAGCCCCCCGTCAGCGCGTGGTCCTCCATCGTCACGATCAGCGGCACGACCGTCGCCTGGCTGAGCAGGAGCGTCCGGTCGAGCGGCCGGATGAACCGCGCGTTCACGACGCCGACCGAAAGGTTCTCCTCCGTCCGCAGCCTCTGCGCGATCTGGAGGGCGTCGCGCACCATCGGCCCGATGGCCCAGAGGACGATGTTCGAGCCCTCCCTCAGCACCTCGGCGTGCCCGACCTCGAGGCGCTCCGGGCGGTCCTTCACCCGGACGCCGGCCCCCGGGCCGCGCGGGTAGCGGATGAACGCCGGGGATCCCAGCTCGACGGCCGTCTGCAGCATGTCGGCCAGCTCGTCCTCGTCCTTGGGTTGCATCAGCGTGACGTTCGGGATGCACCGCAGGTAGGCGATGTCAAAGAGTCCATGGTGCGTGGGCCCGTCGTTCGGCGAGAGGCCCGCCCGGTCCATGCAGAAGGTGACCGGCAGGTTCTGGAGCGCGACGTCGTGGATGATCTGGTCGTAGGCGCGCTGAAGGAAGGTCGAGTAAATGGCGCACACGGGGCGCATGCCCTTTGCCGCCATGCCGGCCGCGAAGAGGACGGCGTGCTCCTCGGCGATGCCGACATCGAAGAACTGGCGCGGCACCTCGGCCGCGAGCTTCGAGAGCCCGGTGCCGCTCGGCATCGCCGCCGTGATGCCCACGACGCGCGGGTCCTCCTTCGCCAAGCGCGCGAGCGCCTGGCCGAACACGTCCTGGTAGGCGGGCGGGGTGCCCGGCTTTGGCGCCACGGGGTCGCCCGTGACGGGGTCGAAGCCCCCCACGCCGTGGAACTTTTCGGGCGAGTTGAGGGCCGCATCCAGGCCCTTCCCCTTCATCGTCATCACGTGGATCAGGACCGGGACGTCGCTCTGCTTGGCGAACTCGAGGTTCTTCTGGAGTTCCTCCAGGTTGTGGCCGTCGATGGGGCCGATGTAGCGGAGCCCGAACTTCTCGAACAGGCTCGAATTCACGAAGAAGTCCTTGGTCTCGCGCTTCCACTTGACCCAGAGCTGGTTCATCTCGTGGCCGTGGGGCAGCCCCGTGAAGAACTTCTCGAGGTCGTGGTGGATCCGGTTGTAGGTCGTGCTGGTGCTCAGCCGGTTGAGGTACTTCGCCATGGCGCCCACGTTGCGGGCGATGGACCACTGGTTGTCGTTGAGGACGACGATGAGGCGCTTGGTCGACGTGACGACGTTGTTGAGCGCCTCGAGCGTGATGCCGCACGTGAACGCGGCGTCGCCGCAGACCGCGACCACGTGCTCGCCCGTCCCCTTCAGGTCGCGCGCAGTGGCCATGCCGAGCGCGGCGCTGAGCGCCGTCCCGGCGTGCCCCGCGCCGAACGCGTCGTGGGGGCTCTCGGGGCGGTAGAGGAAGCCGCTTGCGCCGCCGCTTCGGCGCAGCTTGCGGAAGAAGTCCCCGCCCCGGCCAGTCAGGAGCTTGTGGACGTACCCCTGGTGGGCGACGTCGAACACGAACGAGTCGCGGGGAGTGTCGAACACGCGGTGCAGCGCAATCGTGAGCTCGACGACCCCGAGGTTCGGCCCGACATGGCCCCCCTGCGTGGCGGTGACCGAGATGATCTCGTCCCGGATCTCCTGGGCGAGGCGCGGAAGGTCGGCCGGGGCCAGGGCCTTCACGTCGGCCGGTCCCCGGATGGCGTCCAGGAGTCGGGGTTGGGCGTCCTTCATTCGCCCGGGCGCTCCGTCTCAAACTTGGTGAACGCCACGCCGTCCCTTTCCTTCTTCAGCTGTTCGATCTTGAGCTCCGCCTCCTTAAGACGGGCTTCGCAGTGCTTTAGCAACTTGTTCCCCTCCTCAAACTTAGCAAGGAGGTCGGCCAGCGGCACCTCTCCCGATTCCATGGACTCGACGATCGTCTCCAGCTTGGTGAGGGCCGTTTCGAAAGAAAGCTTCACGTCCTTGGATTCCACGGTCTCCAAGATTGGTGCGCACCCCCCGCTTTTCAACCTATCTTTGGCGGGGGCGCCGCCTGCCTGCCCGGGGCCTATTTCCCCGGCGCAACCGTCACCGGGACGCTCACCTCGCCGCTGCCGTAGCCCTTCAGGAACAGGCTGCCGGCGCCGGGCTTGCCGCCCTCAACCGTCACCGAGGCCGTCGTCTGTCCCTCCGGCACGATCACCTCCGGCATGATCACGCTTTCGGGAACATCGGTGGTGACGTCCAGAAGGAGCCCGCCTGCGGGCGCCGGGTGCGAGATTGTGAAGGTGAGGGTCTGCTTCTGGCCCGGGACGAGCGTGAGGGCGGCCGGCTCCGCCGTGACCTCGCTTGAGTCTATCCGGAATGTGCCGACCACGGAGTTGCCTGCGGCGCTCGACAGCGTGACCTTGTAGGTCCTGCCGGGGGCGAGCGCGGGGACGAAGAACCCGAGCGAGGTGGGGGACTCGTAGACCGTGCGCACGGCCGTGCCGTCGAAGCCGATCAGGTCCTGCGGCGTGAAGCCGCGGCCGAGGACGCCGATCCTCGCGCCCACGGGGCCGCGGTTGACCTCGAGGGAGAGGACGTAACGCCGGACGATGCTCGCCCGGGCCACCCCGGTGTAGGCCTCACGGGCCGCGGACATGCCGTTGCCCTCGGTCGAGTAGTTCACGAGGAAATAGTAGCCGATCGCGTCCTGGCCGGGCGGCAGCTTGTAGTCGAACTCGTAGATGCCGGGGATCGTGTCGCTCTTCTTCATGTCGCGGCTCTCGGCGCCCACGACGATGTGGGGGGCGATGCTGTCCGGCACGACGGTGGCCGACTGGGGTGTAACGCGCAGCGTGAACGTGTAGATTCCGGACGGATTCTCCGGCAGGGACGGCGGCGTGAGGTTCGTCAGGCTCATCGTTGCGCAGCCGCACAGCAGCATCGTGGCGAGTGCCGCACTTGAGGCGGGCAGGATTTGTCTCGCGAAGGAAATTCGTTTGAGGTCCATTTGGTTAATATTAATGAGCGCGGTCGCCGCAGAGGAGCAAGCCAAAGCTGAGCGCCCCGAACCGCTCGGACTGTACGTCCACGTGCCGTTCTGCGCCTCCACCTGCGACTTCTGCGCCTTCTATCAGGTCAGTCCGACCGCCGAATCCGTGAGGTGTTTCGTCAATCGCCTGTCGGCGGAGGCCGCGCTTATCGGCTGGGACAGGCCCCTGTCGACCGTCTTCTGGGGAGGGGGAACCCCGGGCCTGCTCTCGCCCGCCGACCTGGGGCGCGTGGCGGAGGTCGTCCACGGCATCCCCGGGGGGGCTTCACCAGGGGAATGGACGGTCGAGCTTGCGCCCTCCTCGGTGACCCGGGAGCGGCTCGCGGTGCTCCGGTCGGCGGGCGTGACCCGGGTCTCGCTCGGGGTCCAGAGCTTCAGGCCGGCGCTCCTCGCGGCTCTGGGCAGGGCCCACACCCGGGAGCGGGTGCACCGCGCCTATGAGCGTGTCCGCGCCGCCGGCTTCGCAAGCGTGAACCTGGACCTCATGTTCGCCCTGCCGGGGCAGACCGCCGCCGAGTGGGAGGCCGACATCGACGAGGCGGTGGCGCTCGCCCCCGACCACATCTCGACGTACTGCCTGACCTTCGAGGAGGACACCGCCCTCTGGGTGAAGCTGTCGCAGGGCCGGGTGCGCCTCGACGCGGAGAACGAGGCGCGGATGTACGAGCGCACCTGGGAGAGGCTGGGCGCCGCGGGCTACGCGCAGTACGAGATCTCGAACTTTGCCCGCCCGGGGCACGCCTGCGTCCACAACCTGAACACCTGGAGGATGGGCGAGTGGGCCGGCCTCGGGCCGTCGGCCGCGTCGCAGATGGGCGGGTGGCGGGGGGCCAATGTCGCGGATCTTCCCAAGTGGGCCGAGCGGGTCGGCCGGGGCGAGCGGATGACCGAGGACCGGACGGCGCTCTCGGCGGCGCTTCTCGCCGAGGACGCCCTGGTGTTCGGGCTCAGGATGAACGCGGGGGTGGACCTGGGGCCCCTGCGCGCCCGGAGCCCGGAGGCCCCGTGGGCGAGGGTGGAGGCGCTCATCGACAGGCTCGCAGCCGAGGGCCTCGCCGCGCGCGACGGCTCCCAGGTACGCCTCGAGGCGAGGGGCCGGCTCCTCGCCGACTCGGTCGGGTCGGAGGTCATGGTCGCCTTCGGGCAGCCCGCGGCGCCCGTCGCCTGCTGAGCACGGCTAGGCGGCCGCCTGCTTGCCCGCGATGTGGGCGAAGAACGCGTCGCGCCGTGAGCGCGCGATGCCCAGGTCCTTGGTCCCGAGCGAGCGGCGGATGCGCTCCTTCGTGAACGCGGTCGGATGCACGGTGTAGTGCAGGAACCATGTCCCGTGGTTGTTCCAGAGGTGGTGGTTGGGGTTGTCCGCGGCAATGCGGATCCCGGCGTGTTCGGCGTGGCTTGTCATGATGCGTGATGTTCGTGGTGGATCGGATCGCGCAGCAGGGCTGAAAGCAAAAGACCGACCTGGGCATCAGGTCGGTCATCGCTTTCGGGAGCGTTTTGGTTCGGGGCCTTTTGGGCCCCGCACATCCGGGCTTTCGCCCGTTCCACCGTGGCCGCTCCCGGCCCGGTTGGCAGAACCGGCTTTTTGAGGGCCGGTTCGTTCCTGATGCGCCGGGAATCATGAAAGTCGCGGCCCGTCCGTCCAGAGTTTTTTTCCGATTAAGGCTTGGTTTATTGCAACTCGTTGGTTATCAGTTTGAAATCATACGCATTAACGCCGAACCATAGATGCCCACGCTCCGGGTCACAGTCGCCGTCATCACCTTCAACCGCTCCCGTTTTCTCAGGGAGACCCTTGCCGGGCTCGTGCGCCAGGACTATCCGGCCGGCTGTTGGGAGCTCCTGGTGATCGACAACAACTCGACGGACGACACTCGGGACGTCGTGGCGTCCTTCCTTGCCGCCATGCCGTCGCCGCGCTGGATCCTCGAGGAGCGCGCAGGCCTTGACCACGGCCGCAACCGCGCGATCGACGAGGCCAAGGGCGACGTGATCGCCCTCGTCGACGACGACATCCTCATGGAGCCCGACTGGCTTGCACAGCTCGTCGCCCCGTTCTCGGGGCAGCCGCCCCCCCCGGTGGGCGTGGTCGGAGGAGAGGTGGTCCCGATCTTTCCCGACGGCATCCCCGATTGGCTCAAGGGCACCCACAGGCCCCTCAGGTTCCGCAAGGACCCGGGCCCGCTGCCGCCGGGCCAGTCCCCGATGGGCGCCAACTTTGCCTTCCCGCGGTGGGTGTTCGAGCGCTTCGGCAGGTTCGACACGCACCTGGACCGCAAGGGCACCGCGCTCTTTGGCGGCGGGGACAGCGAGATGATCCGGCGGGTGCGCGCCGGCGGCCTCGAGGCGTGGTTCGCGCCCGGGGCGAGGGTCCTCCACCAGATCCCGGCCGGCAGGCTCACTCTGCACTACGCCCTGCGGCACGCGTTCGACTCCGCCCGCTCCCGCGTGGTCGACCGCGTGCGCGTCCTGCGCGAGTCGCGCCGCTCGCCCCTGCCGTTCCTCGGGTCCCGCGCCGTCGCCAGCGCCTTCAAGCTGGCCGGGTTTCTCGTCCTTTGCGCGGCCTGCTTCGTCGTCTTCAGCCGCGGACGGGCCAAGCGGGCGCTCGTTCGGGGCTGGCGCTGCTGCGGCTACCTGTATCAAATCGCTCGCTCCGGCGTCGGAAAGATCTGAGCCTGCCCCGCCATGGCGTCCCCACCCCCGGTATCCGTCTTCATCCTCTCGAGGAACGAGGAGCATAAGATCGGCCCAGCCCTCGAGAGCGTCTCGTGGGCCGCCGAGGTCGTCGTGATCGACTCGTTCAGCACGGACAGGACCGTCGAGATCGCCACAGGTCGCGGCGCCCGGGTCGTCCAGGTGGAGTTCAGGAGGTTTGGCGAGCTGCGCCAGGCCGGGATCCTGCACACGACGCAGCCCTGGATCTTCAGCCTCGATGCCGACGAGCGCTGCACGCCCGAGGCGAGGGTCGAGATCCTGAGGATCGTCGCCGACCCGGCCTCGGCCGACGCCTACCTCGTGCCCCGCAGGAACGTCCTCCTCGGCCGGGAGATCCGCCACAGCGGGTGGTTCCCGGATTACCGCCAGCCCCAGCTGTTCAGGCGGGGCCGCATGACATATTCCGCGTCGGACGAGGTGCACGAGGGCTGGGAACTCGACGGCCGCCTTGGGCGGATGAGGAGCCCGATCGTCCAGATTCCCTACAGGACGCTGTCCGAGGCGATCGCCAAGATGGACCGCTACACGACGCTCGGGGTCGCCAAGCAGGAGCGCCTCGGGGCCCGCGCGGGCTATGGCCGGGCGTACTTCCGGGCCTCATGGGCCTTCTTCAAGGCCTACGTCCTTCAGCTCGGGTTCCTGGACGGCGGGCCGGGCCTGGTAATCGCCGTCCTTCGCTTCGAGAACTCGTTCTACAAGCACGCGAAGCTCCTCGAGCACCGGCTCCCGCCCCGGGACGGTGCCTAGCTGAGCGCGACGCCCTTTGCCTTCGCGGCCCGGATGAGGGCCTCGGCCATGTCCGACGGCGTCACGGCGACCTCGATCCCGCATTCCTTGAGGATCGCGATCTTGGCGGCCGCGGTGTCCGCCGCGCCGCCGACGATGGCGCCGGCGTGGCCCATGCGCCGCCCCGCCGGGGCCGTCGCACCCGCGATGAAGCCGGCGACGGGCTTGCGGCAGTTGGCCTTTATCCAGCGCGCGGCCTCGGCCTCCGCGTTGCCGCCGATCTCCCCGATCATGATGATCCCGACGGTCTCGGGGTCGTCGTTGAACATCCGGATCACGTCCAGGTGGGTGGTCCCGTTGACTGGGTCCCCGCCGATCCCGACGCTCGTGCTCTGGCCGATGCCGCGCACCGTCAGCTGGTAGACGGCCTCGTAGGTGAGGGTGCCCGAGCGCGAGACGACGCCGACCCTGCCCTTCTTGTGGATGTAGCCCGGCGCGATCCCGATGCGGCACCCGCCGAATGACTTCTCGCCCGCCCCCGGCGCCACGATCCCCGGGCAGTTGGGGCCCAGCAGGCGCGTCTTCCCGCCGGCCATCGCGCGCTTCACGCGCACCATGTCCTTGATCGGGATGCCCTCGGTGATCGCGACCGCCAGGTCGAGGCCGGCGTCGACGCACTCGAGGACCGCGTCGGCCGCGAACGGCGGCGGGACGAAGATCGCGGAGACCATCGCGCCGGTCGCGCGCGAGGCGTCGGCGACCGAGTTGAAGATCGGCACCCGGTAGGCGCCGTGCTCGAAGACCTGCCCGCCCTTTCCCGGGGTGACACCGGCGACGACCTTCGTGCCGTAGTCGAGGGAAAGCCCGGCGTGGCGGCCGCCGAAGTCGCCGGTGATGCCCTGGATGAGAATTTTGGTCTCTGGAGTGATGAGTATGGCCATGGGGATCAGGCTTTGCGCTTGTGGAAGATGATGGGATGACCGTCCGGCGAGTTGATGCCGAACATGTTGCAGGGCGGGAACTCCTGGGGTTCGATGGTCAGCGCGATCCCCGCCGCCTTCACCGCGGCCAGCGTCTCGCCAAGGTCCGCGACCTCGAGGGCCACGCCGACCGCCCCGCTCCCGGACGGGGGAAAGGCGTTCGTGACCGCGAGCGCGACCCCGGCCACGTCGTACTCGATCCACCAAGTGCCGGGCGAGAACTCGAGCTCCACAACGACCTTCAGGCCGAGGAGCTTCTCGTAGAACGCCCGGGCGCGGGCGATGTCGGCCACGGGGTGGCTCACGAAGGCGACTTCCTTGATCTTGATGCTCATGGGGACGGGGATGGGGGGTGCGCCCCGGCTCAGGCTGCCTTCGCCACGAGCGCGACGATCTTCTGCGCGGCGTCCGCCATCGAGTCGCCCGAGACGATCGCCAGCCCCGACGCGGCCAGCGCCGCCTTTCCGGCCTCGACATTGTTGCCCTCGAGGCGGACGACGAGCGGCAGCTTCAGGCCCACCTCGCGGACGGCCGCCACGATCCCGGTCGCGATCACGTTGCAGTCCATGATCCCGCCGAAGACGTTAACGAGGATCCCCTTTACGTTCGGGTCCCCGAGGATGATCTTGAAGGCGGCGACCACCTGGCTGGTGGACGCGCCGCCGCCCACGTCGAGGAAGTTGGCCGGGTTGCCCCCGTAGTACTTGATGATGTCCATCGTGCTCATCGCGAGGCCGGCGCCGTTCACCAGGCACGCGATGTTCCCGTCGAGGGCGATGTAGCTGAGGCCGTGCTTTGAGGCCTCGGTCTCCTTCGGGTCCTCCTCGTTCAGGTCCCGCAGGGCGACGATTTCCGGGTGGCGGAACAGCGCGTTGTCGTCAAAGGACACCTTGGCGTCCAGCGCCAGGACTTCGCCCGTCGGGGTCGTGACGAGCGGGTTCACCTCCACCATCGCGGCGTCGGTCGCCCAGTACATGGCGTAGAGGCAGCGGATGAGCTTGGAGGCGTTCTTCGCCTCGGCGGGCGCGAGCCCGAGCTTGGTCACGAGCTCTCGGACCTGGTAGTCGGCGAGGCCGTAGGCCGGGTCGATGAGGACCTTGAAGATCTTGTCCGGCGTCTCGCGCGCGACCTTCTCGATCTCCACGCCCCCTTCCGTCGAGGCGACGATGACCGGGCGCGACGCAGCCCGGTCGAGCAGGATCGCGAGGTAGAACTCCTTCTTGATGTCATTAGCGACCGTGAAATACACCGTCTGGACCTTCCGGCCGGCCGGCCCGGTCTGCGCCGTGACCAGCGTGTTGCCGAGCATCCGGGAGGCCGCTTCCCTGGCCTCGGCCTTGGTCTTGCAGAATTTGACGCCCCCCTTGTACCCGTCCGTGAACACGCCCTTGCCGCGCCCGCCCGCGTGGATCTGGGACTTCACCATGGTCGGGCCCTCGGGGAGGGCGGCCAGGGCGTTGATGAAGTCCTCGGGCGTCTTTGCGGGGGCGCCCTTGGGGACCGGGACGCCGAATTTTTCAAAGAGGGCCTTCGCCTGGTACTCGTGTATGTTCATATCCGGTCGGATGAGGTTTGTCAGATTCGGGGGCCAAGAGACATCAAAATACAATCACGCCAGCCTCCAAAATTCAAATGGGACGTCGCCAAGCCCGCGGAGCGCTGCCGCGTCGCGCCGCGCGGTGAGCCTCGCCCCGGGGCTGGCCAGGAGCGCGGCGACCTGCGGGTCGCGCAGGACGCTCGCCGAGACGACGATGTCAAAGCCCGAGGACAGGGCGCAGAGCCGCGAGCCGACGTTCACCGTCGTCCCGAAGTAGTCCAGCCGCTCGTTCTGGCTGATGGCCAGGCACGGGCCCTGGTGGATGCTGCACTTCAGTGCGAACCCCGGCCGCGCCTTCTCCGGCGCCGAGAGCGCGGTTTGGGCCTTCCTCATCGCCCGCACCGCGCAGACCGGGTGCGTGAACGCGGCCATGACCGCGTCGCCCATCGTCTTCACGATCCCGCCGCCCTCGGCGGCGATCTCGGCCCGGACGAGGTCGAAGTGGTTGAGGACGCGCCCGAACGCGGGGGCGTCGCCGATCTCCGTGTAGAGCCGGGTCGAATCCTTCAGGTCCGTGAAGACGATCGTGATCACGCCGACCGATATCCTCTCCCCCTGGCGAAGGATCTCCTTCGAGAAGAGGTCGCGGAAGATCTGCCGCGAGGTGACCGCGGCGGCCGTCACGGCCTGGTCGCTCCACGCGACCCGCTCGATGACGGCCAGGCACTCGACCCGGTCGGCATTGACGATGTTCAGGACGCCGTCCGGCGCGACGACGGGCTCGTCCGCGGCCTCGATCCCCGGGCCCACGTCAATCCGCGCCGAGGAGCCTCCGGACCGCTCGATGCGGAAGGCCTGCTGGGCCGCGACGCCCTGGGTGCGCAGGCGGTACCGGCCCTGCGGGTAGGACATGGCGACGAAGAGGCTCTCGCCCGGCCCGAGGCGCTTCTGCGCGACGACGTGGGGGGTGATCTGGGGGCCGCCGAGGCAGTACTCGGTCCGCGTGACGCGCCTGACGGTCGGGTTCGGGACAAAGGTGAGCTCCACCGACTGGTCGAAGTTCACGGTGAAGTCGACGCCGCAGGAGTCGCAGTGCGCCTCGCTGGTCACGCCCGAGAGGTCCGGCTTCCCCCGCCTCGACCCCCGGCAGTGGGGGCAGAGCACCTCCCAGCTGAAGTCCAGCATCCCGGCGCGCGTCGCATGAAGAAAGAGGTCAAGCGTCTGGCGCCGGTCGACGGACCACTGGTCCGCGATGGCGTACGGCCGCATCTTCTGGACGGAAAGGTCGTCGGCCGACGACACGTACGCGCACAGGCGCTCGACCAGCGCCACCGGCTGCTGGGCCTCGTAGATGAGCTTTGAGGCGACGTTCGCCAGCCTCGGCGGGGCCTTGTCGAGGTGGAACTGCGCCAGGGGCGGCAGGGGCCTGCCCGGCCGCTGGGCGATCTCGTCATAACCCCGGAACACGCGCTCGGTGACGCGCCGCGCGCGGAGGCCGATCGCCAGGGGCACGATCAAGGCGCCGATCGGGTTCGCGGGCGTGACGCGCATCTCGTAGACGATCGTCGTCCCGCCTCCCGGCTTGGCGCCGAGCTCGCAGGACTGGACCATCCTCGCCAGGGGCCCCCTCGAGAACCGGCGCTCGACGGCGAACCGCACCGGCTGCACCCACTCGAACTCGCGCTCCTCCCACTCGCCCACGAGTCCGAGGTACCTGGACCTGAGCCGGCGCAGCCCCGGCTCGGGGGCGGGCTCGCCCTTGGCGGGCGCCCGGACCTCGAACGGGGGGAAGCCGCAGTCCCGGTTGAACCGGTCCGTGTTGGAGACCAGCGGCCAGAGCGCCTCGGGGGTCGACCTTAGGTCCCAAGCCCAGCGGTAGAGCTTCTCCGGGTATCGCACGGATTCATTTCGCGAGCAGATGCCTCGCGAGGAAGGCCGCCTGGAGCGCCGAGAGCTCCTTTAGCCCCTTCTGCGCCATCGCGAGAAGCTCGTTGAGCTGCTCGTGGCTGAAGGTCGACTCCTCGCCGGTGCCCTGCACCTCGACGAACCTGCCCTGTCCCGTCATGACGACATTGAAGTCGACCTGCGCGTCCTTGTCCTCGACATACGCCAGGTCAAGGAGCCCGACCCCCCCGAACAGGCCCACGCTGACGGCCGCCACCGAGTCGGTGAGCGGGCTCTCCCGGAGGTCTCCTGCGTCGATGAGCTTCTGGACCGCGAGCCGCGCGGCCAGATACGCGCCGGTGATGGACGCGGTGCGGGTGCCCCCGTCCGCCTGGAGCACGTCGCAGTCGAGCCAGAGCGTGTTCTGCCCCAGTTTGTCCAGGTCGATCATGGCGCGCAGCGAGCGGCCGATAAGCCGCTGGATCTCGACCGTGCGGCCGTCCAGCCGGCCCTTGTTGATGTCGCGCGCCTTCCGCTCGTGGGTCGAGTAGGGGAGCATCGAGTACTCCGCGGTGAGCCAGCCCCCCTTGACGCCCTGCTGCTTCATCCACGTCGGCACGCCCGGCTCGATCGTGGCGGCGCAGATCACCTGGGTTGAGCCGAAGCGGACCAGGACGGAGCCGGTCGCGTGGGGTGCGAAGTTGGCCTCGAAGGAGACAGGGCGCAGTTGGTCGGCTTTGCGCCCGTCGGCGCGTTCGGTGTTGGGCATGATGCTATTCCCGATTGAGGCGCCCGGGGGCGGGTTCCTCGCGTTCCATGGGCTTTATCTTCATGCGCTTCGCGGGGCTGTCCTCGGACATGAAGGCGATCAGCCGGTCGTTGAAGTCCTTGGCCGGGTCATGGCCCATGCGCTTGAGCGCCTGGGTGAGCGCCGCCACCTCGACAAGGCGCGCCATGTCGCGGCCGGGCCGCACGAAGAGCTCGATGTGGGGAAGCTTCATTCCGAGGATCTCGTAGGTGTTCTCCTCGAGGCCCGTCCGCTCCTCGACGCACTCCGGCGTCCATTCGTGCAGCGAGACGACCAGGTCGATGCGCTTCTCGAGGCGGATGGACTTCACGCCGAACATCTCCGCGATGTTGATGATCCCGATCCCGCGGCACTCCATGTAGCCGCGGTTGAGCGCCCGGCTCGACGCCATCAGCTCCCGCTCGTCGAGGAGCTTGATGATCGTGAGGTCGTCCGCCACGAGCGAGTGGCCGCGCTCAATGAGCGCAAGGGCGCACTCGCTCTTTCCGACCCCGGATTCACCGCGCAGCAGCACGCCGACGCCCTTCACGTCGAGCGTCGTGGCGTGCTCGATCGCGCTCGGGGCGAATTCGTTGTCGATGCAGAGCGTCGCCAGGTTCACGAGGTTCATCGTGATCAGCGGCGTCTTGAAGAGCGGCAGATTCATCTCGGAGGTGACCGTGAGCATCGCCTTCGTGGGGTTGTAGTTGCGGGTGAGGACGACACAGGGGACGGCCCGCTTGGCCATCTCCTTGAAGATCATCGTCTGGTCCAGCTGGCTGCGCGTCTTCAGATAGGTCATCTCGGCTGCACCAATGACCTGTATCCTCTTGTTGGCAAAATACTTGAAGAAACCCGTGAGGGCCAGCGCGGGGCGATTGATGCTTCCCTCGCGGATCAGCCTGTGGAGGCCGGCGTCACCCGTCACGAGCTCCAGTTTGAGCTTTTCCCGGTAGGTGTCGTAGAAGTGGGCGACAGTGATGCCGTGGATAGCCTTCTGCATACCCCGATTCCTGCACAATAGGCAGGGGGAACGCACGGAAAAACGGGGCAGGGCCGGGGCGTCCAGTTTAATGGGAGTTCTCAGTGGTGGGCCTCACGGGAATCGTCTTTAGCTGTTCGTTGACGTGGCTCCTGTTTACACCGATGGTTCTAGCCAGAACCAAAGGGGACCCGTTGCCATGAAAGATCCTGATCATCTACCGCCCAAACCGGTGTTCCCGGAGGTGATCACTGCGGACAGTGTGGCCGAATACAAGGCGCAGTGTCGTGTATGGGATGCCGCTCGGATCAAGTTTGGGGTTGTTACGCCCGAGGAAGTTTGCCGCGAAAACACGGCAATACCTCGTGCACGGAATTCACGGATCTTGCACTTTAGCGACCATGGCTGAGCCGCTGCAGCCTAGGGATTTCGCCGAAATACTAACATTGCCCGAGCGCCCGCTTATCGTGGGTGGCCAAGCTGTGAATATTTGGGCGGAGCATTTTGCCTCGTAGGACGCGGTATTGGATAGGTTTCGGCCGTTTATCAGCAAGGATGCCGATATTGTGGGTGACCGCGCGATGGCCGAACGCCTTGCGAAGATCTCCAATTGGAAGCTCACATGCTATTACGAACCGCGTACGGTGGGCTTGGCCATGCTGACCAAGGAACTTCCAAACAACGTGAAGTTGGTTGTCGAGGTAATCGGGAGTGTAAATGGCCTGTCGGCTAAAGAGCTTGTGGAATCCGATCTCGTGGAACTTATTCCCGGTCAAATCTACCGCATTCCATCGCCGATTGTATTGCTGAAGGCTAAACTTGCGAACGTTGCGCAGATCGATCAGTCGCGGCGCCAAGATGTGCGCCATGTGAAGATGCTAATACCCTGTGTTCGGGAATACCTTCGGGCAGCTCACGCAGAATCTCTAGCTGGACGCATGACCGAGCGGCAGCTCGTTAACCTTTTTGAGGCTTCAAGGTCGCTAAGAAGCGATCCGTTGAATTTGAAACTTGGGCGCAAGCATGATTTTGATTTGGCGGAGGTGTTCCCGATGGAGCTTTCGAACTCTCAGCTGCCAAAAATAGCCCAGTTCTTTCGATTCGGGATGACCGACCCGGAACGCGACAACGACCCGACTCTGCCGGGCAAGGCCAAATCAAAGATGTCGGAGTGGTCGCTCGATTCTCTTATCCCGCCTACGCTTAAGGAAAATGATCGCGGCAAATCGCGGGAGCCGGAAATCGAGATTTGATCAATTCGGTCGGATCGGGAGCGTTCCGATCACACCCAGTGTCAGCCGGCTGTTTCAGAGGTCGAAGTCCTCTCCGAGGTAGAACTTCCGGGCCTTCTCGTCCTTGATCAGGAACTCGCTGGAGCCCTCGCTGAGCAGGCGGCCCTTGTGGATCAGGTAGCCGCGGTCGACGATGCGCAGCGTCTCCCGCACGTTGTGGTCGGTCACCACGACGCCGATGCCCCTCGCCTTGAGCTGGAGGATGATCCGCTGGACGTCGGCCACCGAGATCGGGTCGATCGCGGCGAAGGGCTCGTCCATGAGGAGGAAATGGGGCCGGGTCACGAGGGCGCGGGCGATCTCGAGGCGGCGGCGCTCCCCCCCCGAGAGCGTGTAGGCCTTCTGGCGGGCGACCTGCCCCAGGCCGAGCTCCTCGATGTGCTGCTCCAGGCGGGCCTTCCGCTCTTTGCGCGGAACGTGGACCGCCTCGAGGATGGCCGTGATGTTCTCCTCGACCGTGAGCTTGCGGAACACGGAGGGCTCCTGGGGAAGGTAGCCTATGCCCCGGCGCGCCCTCTGGTGCATCTTCAGGTGGGTAATGTCCTCCCCGTTCAGGAGCACCCGGCCCCTGGTCGCCGGGATGAGGCCCACGATCATGTAGAACGTCGTCGTCTTGCCGGCGCCGTTCGGCCCGAGGAGCCCGACGACCTCGCCCCCGGCCATCCTCAGGTCGATGCCGTCGACAACCGCCCGGTGCCCGTAGGTCTTCACGAGGCCTTCGGTGACGATCGAGGTGGCTTCCATCTTATTTCCCCGGGGGCTTCTCCGAGGGGAAGCCCAGGTCCTTGATGGCCGGCAGCGAGATGTGCGCGCGCTGCGACGGCGTGCCCTCGATCACCGCCCGGCGCTGGCCCCGGTACAGGACCATGCGCGGCCCGGTCGCCTTGTAGTGCTCGGTCGGGATCTCGACGACCGGCTCCTCCGTGAGCACGATCCGGTCCTCGCCCGGGAACACCTCGGCGCGGCCGCAGGTGGCGATGCGGTCGCCCTGCACGATGCGCACGTGCCCCGTGGCGAGCATGTACTTAAACTTGTTGTACTTCCCGATGGTCGCCGCCTTGTCACCGAGGCGCGTCGAGATGACCTTCAGGAAGTCGCAGTCGAGCGTGATGTCGTTGCCGACGGCGACCACCTGGTCGTGGAAGGTGAACGTCGTCTCGGTGTCGGTGCTCACCGACTCGAAAAGCCCCGAGCAGTCGATGGTCGTCTCCGGAGGCTCCGCGGACCGGGCGGCGGACAGTGCAAACAAGGTCGCCGTCGCAAGAAGGGGTACGAATCTCATTTAAGTATGTCGGGCAGCGCCGTGTGGAACACTACATGGGTGTGGTGATAAATGAGAACTTTTTTCTCGATGTAGTTGTACCTCCATCCCACGCCCCTGACGTCGACGTCGTCGCGGACGAGCCGGACCGCCTTCTCGCCCTGGGCGACCTTCTCGCCCAGGAGAAACGTCGCCTCCGGGCTCACCAGGACCGAGTCGACCCTGGCGGCGGCGTCCCCGGAGAAGACGGTGACGGTCATCCCCGTGGCGTCGATCCGGTCCGAACTGACCGGGCGGACCACGTCCCCGCGCAGCGTCACCTGGCGGTAGCCCTCCCGGGTGAACAGGGGAAGCGTCCAGTTGCGGGCGGGCGGCGCCGCGGCGACCTCCTGGGCCGGGGCGTGAGGGGCCCAGGCGAGGAGCGCGGCCGCCGCGAGGCCAAGTCTTTGGATCCGGTTCACCATGCCTTCGTACGCCGCCGCGCCGTTGGGTTCCCCGCCCCCTTGGCCCGCGAGGCCAGCAGAAGGTCGCAGACCTCACGGACCGCCCCCAGGCCGGCCGGCCTCCGGGTGACGTAGTCGGCGCACGCGATCGCCTCGGGAAGCCCCGTGGGGACCGAGATGCCGATTCCCGCGGCGGCGATGGCCGGCGCGTCGATGAAGTCGTCCCCCATGTAGGCGCAGTCGCATAGCGGAATGCCCAGCCCCGCGGCAAGGCTGGTGAGCGCCTCAAGCTTGTCATGCCGGCCCTGGATCAGGTGCGGGATCTTGAGCTCGGCCGCCCGCAGGCTCGTCGCCTCGGACGGCCTCCCCGAGATCCAGGCGAGGTCGACGCCCTGCTTGCGCACGAGCAGGAGCCCGAGGCCGTCGATGATCGAGAACCGCTTCGTCTCGGTGCCGTCGGAGGACACGCAGACCGTCCCGTCGGTCAGGACGCCGTCCACGTCCATCGCGAAGAGGAGGACGCGGGCCCAGGCGAGGCGCGGGATCGCGGCCTTTTTCACGACATCCACCCCGTGATCCGCTGGATCACCTGGTCGCGCGTCGGCCGGAACACAGCCTCGAGCTCGGGCGCGAAGGGCACCGGCAGGTCGAGCGACGCGATGCGCAGCGGCGGCGCCTTGAGCGGCGCCCGGCAGCCCTCGGTGATCCTCGCGACCACCTCGGCGCCGAACCCGTGGGTCCCCCGCCCCTCGTGAAGCACGATGAGCCTGCCCGTCCGGCCCACCGAGGCCGCGATCTCGGTGAGGTCGAGCGGCGAGAGGCAGCGCAGGTCGAAGACCTCGATGTCCGACTCGTATTCGTTGGCGATGTAGTCGCACACCTCGCCCGCGAGGTGGACCATCTCGCCGTAGGTCACGAGCGTCGCGTAGCCGCCGCTGCGGACCCGCTTCGGATGCCAGACGTCGCGGTAGGCCGGGTCCCAGACGACCGGGTGCTTGCCCCGGCGGTACAGGCCCTTGTGCTCGAAGAGGATCACCGGGTTGTTGTCCTCGCTGGCGGCAAGGAGCGCATTGAACGCGTCCTGGGGGTTGCTAGGATACAGCGCCTTGATCCCGGGCATCGAGAGGAAGAGCGTCTCGAGCTCCTGCGAGTGGAAGGACCCGAACGTCAGCCCGCCGCCGCAGGGCATCCTCAGGACGAGCGGGCAGGGGGCCCCCGACCGGAAATGCAGGGTCGCCGCGTTGAGCGTGATCTGCGTGACCGCCTCCGTCGCGAAGTCCGCGAACTGGAATTCCTCGATCGGTCGGTGGCCGCCGAGCGCCATGCCGATCGCGTATCCCGTGCACGTGCTCTCGGCGAGCGGCGTGTTGAACACCCTTGCGCGTCCGAACTCCCTGAACAGGTTCTCCGTCACCTTGAACGCGCCCCCGTAGGTCGCGATGTCCTGGCCGAGCACGATCGACTCCGGGCGCTCGGCGAGCACCTTGCGGATCGCCCGGTTGAGCGCCTGCGCCATCGTCACGGTCTCGGGCTGCGCGGGCTCCGCGCGCCAGGGGAAGGGC
The DNA here is from genome assembly GCA_003164715.1 of Opitutaceae bacterium. GTDB lineage: Bacteria > Verrucomicrobiota > Verrucomicrobiia > Opitutales > Opitutaceae > Palsa-1447. Next base: position 85,912 of record PLTZ01000009.1, read on the forward strand.
TTGGGGGCGGGGGCGAAGAGTCCGTCCTGCATGCCGTCGGGCTTCGGGCGCGGGACGGCGATCGACACCTTGACGCACTCCTCGATGAACGCCGCGATCTCGGAGTCGAGGGACTCGACCCGGCCGGCCCCGGCGCGCGCGCAAAGCGACGCCCGGAACTTCGGCAGCGGGTCCCTGGCCGCGAACCCCTCGGCCTCTCCCGGGCGCAGGTAGTCGCCCGTGTCGTAGGCCGCGTGGCCGCGCAGCCGCAGCGTTCGCGCCTCGACGAGCATGGGTCGGCAGCCGGCGCGCACCTTGCCGATGACGGCGCCCAGCACCCGCGCGGCTTCGCCCGGGTCGGCGCAGTCGATAAGGGCGGACTCGATGCCGTAGGCGGCCGCCCGCTTCCAGAGTTCGGTGCCGGCCGCGAACTGGTCGGCGACCGGCGTGGAGTAGGCGTAGCCGTTGTTCTCGATGACGAACACGACAGGAAGCGAGAGGAGCGACGCCAGGTTAAGGGCCTCGTGCACGTCGCCGGTGCTCGAGGCGCCGTCGCCGAAGAACGCGAAGCCTACGGCCCTCCTGCCGAAGCGCCGCTGGGAGTCGGTGGCGCCCAGGACGGGGCCCATCATCGCCCCCAGGTGGCTGATCATCGGCAGCGAGCGGTTGGACGGGTCGCCGTGGTGGATGTTGCCCTCGCGGGCCCGGGTCGGGCTGTCCGCATTCGCGAAGTACTGGTTCAGGTGCTGGCACAGGTGCCCGCCCCAGATCAGGTGGCCGCCCAGGTCCCTGTGGGTGAACGAGACCACGTCCACGGTCTTGTCCGCCAGGAGCGCCAGCGGCACGATCATCCACTCGTTGCCCTGGCCCCCCGTCACGGTCCCGCGGATCAGGCCCTGGCGGAACAGGTCGAGGATCCGGTTGTCGGTGAGCCGCGCAAGCTGCATCCAGGCGTAGATCCGGAGCAGGGCCTCGTTCGGCTTCTCGTCAAGTTCCGCGACCTGCAGGTCGCGCGCGTCGAGGATCGCGGGAGCTTTGGGGAATGCCATGGCCGGAGGATGACGCTGGGCGGAGGGAGCCCGGTGGGCAAGCTCGTCGTCCGTTCAAACCCCGTCGATCTTGCGGATGCGGGCGATGTGGCGGCCCCCTTCGAACTCGGTCGAGAGCCACGTGCGCACGATCCTGAGGGCCTCGTCCGCGGTCACGGTGCGCTGGCCAATCGACAGGCAGTTGGCGTCGTTGTGGGAGCGGTTCCACACCGCCACCTGCTCGCTCCAGCACACGCCGCAGCGGATGCCCCGGATGCGGTTGGCCACGATCGCCTCGCCGTTGCCCGAGCCCCCGAGCACGATCCCGCGCTCGAACTCGCCCCGCGCCACGGCCTCGGCGACCGGCCGGATGAAGTCGGGGAAGTCGCAGGGCGCCTCCGAGTCCGTGCCCATGTCCCGCACGCTGTGCCCGTCCGCCAGGAGCATGGCCTTGATCAGTTCCTTGTACTTGAATCCGGCGTGGTCCGATCCGATCGCGATCGTGTAGGTTCGTGGCATGGAGCGGGGTGTATTGGGTTGGGAATACTCCTCGCGGGCGCGCTCTCGGCAAACAAATACCGGCCCTGCGCCTTCAGGCCCCGACCGCGCGCCAGAACGCCTCGGTGTCGCCCAGGCTTTCGAGCACGGCGTCCGGGTTGAACGCCGCGAGCTCCGCCGCCTTCGAGCCGCCCGTGGCGACGGCCATCGCCCGGGCGCCGAAGGCGCGCGCGCAGGCGATGTCATGGGGCGTGTCCCCCACGACCCATGTCCGGTCGCCGGTGAACTCAATGCCCCAGTGGCCCCTGGCCCGGCGCAGGACGTGGGGGCCCAGCTCGTTGCGGCTCTCGCTGTCGTCCGCGAAGGCCCCGATGGGGAAGTACTCCCAGAGGCCATGGAACCCGAGCTTGGCCTGCGCGCCCCGGCGCAGGTTGCCCGTGAGGAGCCCCTGGACCACGCCGGGGTGCGCGGCGGCCCTGCCGAGGATCTCGGAAACGCCCGGCAGGATCCGCGTGCCGCTCTGCCCGAGGACGCCGGGCAGCGCCGACACGTACCCGTCGATGTAGCGCTCGGCGTTCTCCTTGGTGTTTTCGATCCCGAACCTTGAGAAGATCTGCCGGATGATCCAGGGGTCCGTCCGCCCGGCGAATTCGATCCCCTCAAAGGACCCCGAGACCCCGAAGACGTCCTGCAGGGCAGCCTGAAGCGCCTTCATGCCGGCCCTCCCCGATTGCAGGATCGTTCCGTCTATGTCCCAAAGAATGAGGAGCTTTTGCATCATTGTGAAACCATCGCCCTTTGCCGGAGTCTATCCCCGACGAGGTCGATTGAACCGTTTAGTCCTAAACACCAAGATTCTCCCATCGCCATGAAGACCACCAGAATTTTCACCATCGTCTCGGCCGTCGTCTGCGGGGCGCTGATCGCGGGTTGCTCGACGCCGGACTCGAGGATCAGCCGCAGCCCGGAGGCCTTCGCCAGGCTCAACCCCGACCAGCAGGCGCTCGTCAAGGCCGGGCAGATCGCGCCGGGCTTCGACATGGAGGCCGTCACCCTGGCGCTCGGAGACCCCGACCGCAAAACCATCATCACGAACGCCACCGGACAGCATCAGGTGTGGCACTATGTGACCTACGTCGACTACCAGGGCGGCGTCATCTACATGGGCTACTACCACCGTTTCAGGGGCTGGGGCGGCCCGTACTTCTACGGCGGCATCCCCTATTATGACGGCTTCCCGGCCCAGGTGCACGACCGCATCCGCGTCGTCTTTGACTCCGGCGGCCGGGTGGTCTCGGTCGAGCAGGAGAAACCCTAGCGCGCGGCGCCGGCGGCCTCGGCCTCGCGGACCCTGACCTCGACGTTGAGCGAGCGGGTCTTTGCCCCGCGGTAGGTGCCGCTCACCGGCCGGATGTCCGCGTAGTCGCGCCCCGACGCCACCTTGACATAGCGCTCGTCCGCGGGCCGGTCATGCGTGGGGTCGAAGGCGGCCCATCCGTGGCCCTGGACGTAGGCCTCAATCCACGCATGGGAGGCCTCGTCGTCATCGTGCTTGCGCTGCGACCGCATGAAGTAGCCGCTCACGTACCGGGCCGGGATGTCCGAACACCGGCACATCCCGAGCGCGACGTGCGCAAAGTCCTGGCAGACGCCCGAGCGAAGCTTGATCGCGTCCGTGGCCAGTGTGGCGACGCCGGTGATCCTCGGCTTGTAGGCGAACGTCCGGAACACGTGCCCGCAGATCGTCCGCACGTCCGACCACACGTCGGACCGGCCCCCGCTCAGCGCATCCTTGGCCTCCTTCCACACCTCGACCTCCAGCGGCACGTAATGGGAATCCACCAGGAATTCGGCGAGCATCTCCCGTTCGCTGCCCGGCTCTAGGTTGGGCACCTCGGGTACGGGCGGCCGGGCCGAGTTGGGCGTCGTCTCCACCTCGGAGATCGCCTCGATCATCAGGCGGCTGTGGCCGTCGGCGACGTCGAAGTAGTGGACCGCGTTCCCGTAAAAGTCCGTGTAGTCGCGCATGCGGGCGGCCGGGTCCGTCCGCAGCTCGAAGCTGCGGCGGACCTGGCCGGCGTCGTCCACGGGTCTTAGGCGGACCTCATTGAAGCTGTCGTGCGCCTTGCCTGCGTAGACAAACGTGGTCCGGTGAAGAAGACTGATGAGCATGTATGCGCGATAAGGACACCCCTGCGAGGCGTCCCTACCACTGCTGCTGCTGCAGCTGCTGTTCCTCCTGCGTCGACTCGGCCTGGTAGAACATCGTCGTCTGGACAACCTCGTCGCTTATCTTTTCAAGAGACGCGGCGATTTCAACTAGGAACTCGTGCAGCCCCTCCTTCAGGACCTCGTCGATGGTCAGGGACTGCAGGTCGGCCAGCAGCCGCCGCGACGCCCGGGCTGCCTCCGTGCGCGGGCGCGCCCCCGACTCCCCGAGTATCCGCCTCAGGAAATCGTCGACCTGCGCCGCGCAGAAGTGGATCGAACGGGGGAATGAGTCCGAGAAGATGAGGAATTCGGCGACCTTCCACGGCAGGATCTCGCGCACGTAGAACCTGCGGTAGGCCTCGAGCGCGCTCGCCGACCGGAGCACGGCCTGCCACTGCGCGGTGTCGAGGGCCCCGCCGACGTCGCCCGCGCTCGGCAGCAGGATGTGGTACTTCACGTCGAGGATCCGCGCCGTCTTGTGGGCCCGCTCGACGAATTTCCCGAATTGGATGAACTCCCAGCCCTCGCTGCGCGAGTAGGTCGAGTCCGTCAGCCCCTGGAAGAGGTGGGAGTTGCGCTTGATGTCCTGGAAGAACTCGTAGGGGCCGGCGGCCCACACGTCCGCGGTGCTCCGGGACTTCATGAACAGGTAGAGCTCGTTTATCGTCTCCCACATCTCGACCGAGATCTGGTCGCGGATCATCCGGGCGTTCTCGCGCGCCGCGAAGACGCAGGACAGGATCGAGTTCGTGTTGCGCAGGTCGAAGGCGAAGAACTCGGTGACGGACCGGCTTTCCGCAGTCTCGTAGTGCTTGTCAAACAGCTCCTGGTCGCCGGAGCTGGCGAGGAGCGACCCCCAGTGCTCCCGAAGGTGCGCGTCGTCGTATCCCCTGAAATCGAGGATGAACTGCAGGTTCACCTCGAGCAGGCGGGCGATGTTCTCGGCGCGCTCGATGTACCGGCTCATCCAGTAGAGGCAGTGCGCGACGCGCGAGAGCATCACGTTGGCCTGCGGCCGGGGGGCGGGGATCTTCGGAGCTGGGGGCATGGCGACGCGTGCTTGGGGGGCTATTTGTCTCCTGCGAGCACCCAGGTGTCCTTGGAGCCGCCGCCCTGCGACGAGTTGACGACGAGGGAACCCTTCCTGAGCGCCACGCGGGTGAGGCCTCCGGGTGTGACCACCGTCTTCTCCCCGCACAGCACGTAGGGCCTCAGGTCGATGTGGCGGCCCTCGAGGCGGTTATCGCACCAGGTCGGCGAACGCGAGAGGTTCACCGGATCCTGCGCGATGAAGTTGCGGGGGTTTGCGGCGACTTTAGCGCGGAAGTCGGCGACCTCCTCCTTGCTCGAGGCGGGCCCGATCAGCATGCCGTAGCCGCCGGCCTCGTTCGCCGACTTGACCACCAGCTTGGCCATGTTCTCGAGAATGAACTTCCTGTCGGCCGGGTCGGACGCCAGGTACGTGCTCACGTTCGGCAGGATCGGCTCCTGGTCGAGGTAGTACTTGATGACCTTGGGAACGTAGGCGTAGATAACCTTGTCGTCCGCCACGCCGGTGCCGATCGAGTTGGCGAGCGCCACGTTTCCCGCCCGGTAGGCGGCCACCAGCCCCGGGACGCCGAGCATCGAGTCCGGCCTGAACACCGACGGGTCGAGGAAGTCGTCGTCGATCCTCCGGTAGATCACGTCGACCGGCAACAGGCCCGCCGTCGTGCGCATGTACACGCGGGCGTCCTGCACCAGGAGGTCGCGTCCCTCGACGATGGGGATCCCCATCTGGCGGGCCAGGAAGCAATGCTCGAAATAGGCGCTGTTGTAGACGCCGGGCGTCAGGAGGACCACGCTCGGCTTTTCGTCCCTGTGCGGGGCGATGTGCAGCAGGGACTTCAGCAGCATCTCCGGATAGCCCTCGACCGGGCGGACCCCGTAGCTCTGGAAGAGGTTGGGGAAGGCGCGCCGCATCGCCGAACGATTCTCCATCATGTACGAGACGCCGGACGGGCAGCGCAGGTTGTCCTCAAGGACAAGGTAGTTGCCGTCCCGGTCGCGAATCAGGTCGGTCCCGCAGATGTGCACATAGATGTTGTGGGGAACCGCGAAATTCATGAATTCCCGGCGGAAATGCTTGGCGCTGAGAATCTGGGCGGCCGGGATGACGCCGTCCTTGATGATCTTCTGCTTGTGGTAGAGATCGTGCAGGAAGAGGTTAAGCGCCGTGATGCGCTGGATGAGCCCGGCCTCGAGCCTCGACCACTCCTTTGCCGGGATGATCCGCGGTATCAGGTCGAACGGGAAGATGCGTTCCGTGCCCTCGGAGTCGTTGTACACCGTGAACGTGACGCCCCGCCGCAGGAACGCGAGGTCGACCGCCGCGCGCCTGCGCTCGAATTCGGCCAGCGGGAGCGTGCCGAGCCGCTCGACGAGACTGCGGTAGTGGGGACGCACGCCACCGTCGCCAGCGTACATTTCGTCAAAGAAATCGCCGGGGTCGTAGGGGTTGCTTAGGAGCGACACGTGGATCTTGTTTATGCCATCGGCACCGTTTCAGCAGGTTCCTTGCCAGAGCGCGCCGGATCCCGGCCCGCGGCTCGTCACTGGGGGGATGCCGGAAAATTGAACGGCAGCTCTATCCTTGCGTCGACGGTCCGGTCGTCCGGCGCGGTTGCGGCGCGGAACAGCCACTTTTCGACCGCCTGCTTGCAGCGCCGCGCGATGTCGTCGTCGGTCGAGCGGACAATCTCGACGTCGGCCACCGATCCGTCGCGCCGGACGACGAGCGACAGCACCACCTCGCCTCCCGTCTTGCGCTGGCTGGCGCTTAAGACGGGCGCCGGGGCCGAATAGCTCGCGGGCGGGGTCTTGACCTCGCTCGTCGTGAAGACCCGGTCCCTGCGCAGGAGGTGGGCGGAGAACTTGAGCGTCTGGCCCTCGGGGATCTCGCAGGAGACGGGCGTCGAGTCGTAGCCGGGGAGCGTGAGGGCGAACGACGCCACCTTTGGCGTAAGGTCGTGAATCACGAGGGGTGTCGTGCCGAGGAAGGAGTCGTCCTTGCTCACGGACGCTCCGCTCGGGTCGCTCGTGAGCTCGAGCGAGCCGTCCACGTACTGGGTCTCGGCCCGGGCTTTCGCGCCCGTCACGACCGTCACCTTGGAGGCGTGGTCGCGGCATCCGGGCCGCGAGAACGTGACGACGTAGTCGCCGTGGATAAAATCGTCGATCGTGGCGGGCGTCCTGCCCGTGCGAACGGGCTTGCCCGCCGGGTCCGCTGCTGCGCGGATCGCGAATTCCAGGCCGTCCGGGCTGCTCGCGAGCTCGAGCGCCCCGTAGATGGTCTGCAGCTTGATGGCGCCGAGGTCTGCGACCGTCCCCCCCTTGACCTCGACGGTCGTCTGAACGGGCTCAAAGCCCGCCAGGGAAATCTGGACCTGGTGGCTTCCCGGGGCGATCCCCTCCGCCTTCACCGGGGAGCGCAAGGGGGCGGCCCCGTCGATCGAAACGGCCGCGCCGTCCGGCGAGGTCGCGACGACGAGCGAACCCGGCAGTTTCGCCAGCCGCTGGGCCTCCTGTTCCTCCATGACCCTGCGGCGAGTCTCCTCCTCGGTCTTCTTCTTAGTGGTCTCTATCGCGGTCTCCAGCTCCTTGCGGCTGCGCTCGGCCTCCTCCTTCGCGACCTGCTCGGCCTCCTTCAGGCGCTGCTCGGCGATATGGTGGGCAAGCTGCTCCTGCTGCTCCAGGTCATACGCCTTCGCCCGCTCCATCCGCGCCTCCAGCACGACGGCAATGGCCGCAAAGACGAGGCCAGCGGCGACGAGGAGCCACACGTAGAAGCCGACCTTGCTCTTGGGATGCGCCGGCCCTTCCGCGGCCTCCTTGGCCACAGGCTTTAGCCTGGACACCGCCTCAAAGGGAAGCGCGGTGACGGGCGTTGGGGGCATGGTCCCCCCTATCGCCATCTTCGGCCCGCGGCCCACGGGCGTGGCCGCCTGACCCGGTTCGGGAAGCGGGGCCTCGGGGACCGCGAAGCCCGGATTAGAGAATGAGGGCGGCCGTGCCGAAGGGGCCGGCGCGGGGAAATGGGGCGGGGCGTCCGGGGCCGGCGGGACGTAGGACGGGGGAGCGGCCGAATGCGGCGCGGGGAAGGACGGTTGGGAGCTTCTCGGCGTCGCCGGGAAGGCGGCCGGCGCTCCCGGAGCAGGCGCCGGGAACGAGGGTGGGGGCGCCGCGTACGGCGCCGGGAACGAGGGATGTGTGCCCTTCGGCGCGGAGAAGGACGTGCTCATGGCCGGCGGCGGGGCCATCGGGCGCGCTTGCAGCGGCGGCAACGTCGCCCGGGTTCCCTGCGCCTGGGGCCCAGGCGCAGGAATCGGCGGGGTGGCCACGGATCGCGGGGGCACCGTCGGCCGGACCGGCTTCGGGGCGCCGGGCGCGGCGCTCGCCTGGGTGTCCAGCGAAAGCATGGGTTTCGGGCGGGTGGGGGGCGGCGCCACCGGCTTCACCACGGGCTCGGCGACCGGTTCGGGCTCCTCTTCGATCAGCGCGGGCGCCGCAGTCTCGGCCTCGGGCGGTGCCTCGGCCTCGCCCCACGGCGCGATCCAATCCTCGCGGCCGCCCATCCGCCCGCTCACCAGATGCAGCAAACCGAGGGACGACAGCGAGAACGAGGCTTCCACTGGGGCGCCGGCGAACTTAAGCCCCATCTCGGCTGCCAGCTTCCCCAGGCCCGGCTCCCAGTGCGGGATTCCCGCGGCGGCGGACACCTCCCGGACAAACCACGACTGCCTGCCGGTGAGCCCCAGGCAGGCGAGCGCCGGGGGGCTGGCCGACGCCGGGAGCTTGCCGAGCGCCTCCTTGAGACCCGCGCTGACGATGGCGGCGATCTTCGGACCGCTCTCGGTGAAATCATAGGCGCCGTTGAAGAAGAGCCGTGCGCCCGCGCCTCGGAACTTAAGTCTCAGGGTCGACTGAACGGCCTCGAAGATCGCGTCCATGCCGACCGAGCAGGGGACCGCGGCCTCGGCTCCGGCCGCGCTGACGAGGAGCAGGTGGGACTGGCCCCAGCCCGGGTCCCAGAGCGCGACCGCCCCTCCCGCGCCGCCGGCCCGCAGCGCCTTTGACACCGCTCCGACAGTCGCGAATGCGGAGACGCAGATGCCGTCCGCCACGACCTTCAGGTCCGTAAACGCCTTCCGGGAGCGCTCCATCGACTCGCGCGACGAGGCCGTCAGCAGCCAGCGCTCCGTGCCATCGGGGGTGACCTTCCCCCCGTCCCCCGCGTTGCACGTCGCATAGGCGATCGGCGCCCTCGGGTCCGTCTGCAACCCGGAGGCGACCGAGCGGAACGACTCGTCCGAACGGTCCAGAAGGGCCTCCGTGTCGGTGGAAAGGTGCCAGCTTGACGCGCCGGGCCAGAGCAGGGCCGCCGCGCTGAACCCCTCGGTCTTCCGCGCGGGAGCCACCGCGTCAAGGAGCGCCTCGAGCGCTGGCTTGTCCTCGAGCGCGCACTCCCCCCCGGCCTCCACGGTCCCGTTCGCCGCGCGCAGCGCGCGCACGGTGTGCTGGGTCAACTCGACTACGATCTGGGTCTCTTCAACCTTGGGCATGGTGGGCGATCAGCGGGTCATCGGTCGCCTCATGTTCTCGCGAAGTTCTTGAGGCGCTCCTGTAGCTGGCGGCTGCGCTCCTCGAACATGACCTCCTTGGCGGCCACGGCGGCGACCTGCGCCTCCAGCTTCGCGCGCAACTCGTGCTGCTGGGCCTCTTCCCTCACCAGGGAATCGGCCGCCGCCTGGAGCTCCTTCCTCTCCTCCACTAGGCTGGCCTCCTTCCGGCGGACCTCGGCCTCGCGCGCCTTCACGCCGCCCTCGATCTCGCTGCGTACGGCGATCAGCTTCGACCTGAGATCGGCGAGCGCGTGGGCCTCCGCGCCGAGCTTCGCCCGGGTCTCCGCGGCCTCGCGCTCGAAGGCGGCCCTCTGTTCGTCGAGCGGGGTGCGGTCGCGGGCCACATGGGCCCTCTCGGCCTCGACCTCGATCGCGCTCCGTCCGGGAGCCGGCGCCGGGGCGGCGGGGGCGAGCTTGCCCGCCTCCGCCCTAAGCCGGGCGAGCTTCGCCTCCCACGCAACGCACTCGGCCTCGAGGCCCTTCACCTTCTTCGCGGCGTCGGCCTGCAGCGCCCGGTTGATAGCGGACGCCGCCTTTGACGCCGCAGCGGACGCGGCGATCTCAGCCTCAAGCGCGGCCCGGTCCTTCTCAAGCTTGGCGGCCAGGAGGGTCGCGTTGGCCTCGCGACGTTCCAGGGCCTCTTCGCGTTCGGCTGGGGTCATTTGCAGGGGTGGGCCGGGCGGCCGGCGCCGGACGGCACGACGGCGCCCGTGCGGACCGCATGGGTCCGCCGGGTTGTCCTGGCGGTTGAGAGGGTGTCCGGCACTTGGTGGGCCCTTGTTTGAACCCGGGAGGGAGCATCGCTAGATATTCTGTTCCCGGCGCGCGTGTCAAATAGCATGGATTGCTGACTTCGAAACCGCCAGCGCCGCCTCCTTCAGGGCCTCGCCTGCCGTGGGGTGGGCGTGGATCGTCCGCCCCAGGTCCTCCGCGCTCCCGCCGTACGCCATGTGGGCGACCACCTCGGCGATGAGCTCGCTGGCGCCCCGGCCAAGGATCTGGGCGCCGAGGAGGCGGTCGCTCCTTGCGTCGGCGACGATCTTGGCGAACCCGTCGGTCGAGCCGTTGGCGATCGCGCGCCCGTTCGCGGCGAAATTGAACCGGCCGACGTTCACCGGAATCGAGGCGGCCCTCGCGGCGTCCTCGCCGAGCCCTACGGAGGCGACCTCGGGGTCCGTGTAGACCACCGCGGGCACGAGGTCCCAGTCGACGTGGCCCGCCCGTCCCGCGATCCATTCGGCGACCGCGACGCCGTCCTCCTCGGCCTTGTGGGCCAGCATGGGCCCGGCGACGACGTCGCCGATCGCCCAGACCCCGGGCACGCCTGTCCGCAGGCGCCCGTCCACTTTGATCCGCTTCTTCTCGTCCAGCGCGACGCCCGCGGCCTCCAGGCCGAGGCCGTCGGTGTAGGGCCTGCGCCCGACCGCAACGAGGATCTTCTCCGCAGGGAACTCGAGCGCCGTCCCCTCTCGCTCGGCCAGGAGGATGGCCTTTCCGCCGTCGGTGCGCATTCCCGTCACCTTTGCCCCCGTCTCGATCCTCAGGCCCTGCTTCTGGAGCAGCCGCGAGAAGACGCGGACAACATCGTCGTCAAAGCTGGCGACGATCTTCGGGAGGAACTCGACCACCGTCACGCTGCTGCCGAGACGCGCCCAGACCGAGCCGAGCTCAAGCCCGATCGCGCCGCCCCCGACCACGACAAGGGACGGCGGCACGGCGTCGAATGCGAGCGCCTGGTCGCTCGAGACCACCGTCCTGCCGTCGAACCTCATGAAGGGGAGCTCCGCGGGGGCGGACCCGGTGGCGATCACGAAGTGCTTCGCCGAAAGGCTGGCGGCGCCTCCGGGCCCCCTGACCGTCAGGACCGTCGGCGAGGCGAACGAGGCTTCGCCCGTCACGACGGCCACCTTCCGGGCCTTCGCCAGGGCGGCCACGCCGCCCACGAGCCTGGCGACGACGGCGTCCTTGCGCCTCATCAGGGCCCCGATGTCCGCGGCCACGGCGCCGGTCCTTATGCCATGCTCGGCCGCGTGGTCGCGGGCGAAGACAAGCTGCTCGGTCGAATGCAGGAGGGCCTTGCTCGGGATGCAGCCGACGTTCAGGCACGTGCCGCCGAGGGTGGCGCGCTTCTCCACGAGGGCGACCTTGAGCCCAAGCTGCGCCGCGCGGAAGGCGCAGACGTAGCCGCCGGGCCCGGCGCCGATCACCACCACGTCATACGAGTCCATGGGCGGGTTCAGAGGCCGAGAAGGAGGCGGGCCGGGTCCTCGATCCCCTGCTTCACCTTAACTAGGAACGTCACGGCGTCGCGCCCGTCCACCAGCCGGTGGTCGTACGTGAGCGCCACGTACATCATCGGGCGAATGACGACCTGGCCAGCCACCGCGACCGGGCGCTCGTTGATCGCGTGCATGCCGAGGATCGCGCTCTGCGGGGGGTTGATGATCGGGGTCGACAGCAGCGAGCCGAACGTCCCTCCGTTCGTGATCGTGAAGACGCCGCCCTCGAGGTCGGGCAGCGTGATCTTTCCCTCCCGCGCCTTGCCCGCCGCGTCGGTGATCGCGCGCTCGATCGCCGCCATCCCGAGCGCATCGCAGTCGCGGATGACTGGCACCATCAGGCCCTTCTCGGTCGAGACGGCCACGCCGATGTCATAGTAGTGGTTCTGGACCAGGGTGTCGCCCTCGATCTGGGTGTTGAGGGCCGGCAGCTCCCTGAGCGCGTGGACGACCGCCTTCACGAAGAACGGCATGAACCCGAGCTTGAAGCCGTTCCTCTTCACGAACTCCTCCTGGTGCTTCGCCCGCAGGGCCATCACCGCGGACATGTCGACCTCGTTGAAGGTGGTCAAGAGGGCGGCGGTGTGCTGTGCGGCCACGAGCCGCTCGGCGAGCCTCTGGCGCAGGGGCGAGAGCTTGCGCCTGGTCTGGCGCGCCCCGGGCGGGGGCGCCGGCGCCTGCGGGGCGGCCGCGGCCTCGGGCGGCGCGGGCCGCTCGGCTGCCTGGAGCATGTCGCCTTTGGTCACGCGGCCCGCCTTGCCCGTGCCCGCGACCTCGGCGGGATTGACACCCGTCTCCTGCGCGATGCGGCGGACGGCGGGCGACTGCGGCGCGGGGGCAGGCTGCGCTGCGGGCTTGGGCTCGGGCGCCGGCTCCGGCGCCGCAGCGGGGGCCGCGGCCCCCGGCCCGGGGGTGCCGTCGCCCGTCTCAATCAGGGCGACGACCTGGCCTATCTTAACGTCCGCCCCGGCCTCGACCCTGAGGTAGACTTTGCCGGCGGCCTCCGCGGTGCCCTCGGAGGTGATCTTGTCCGTTTCGAGTTCGAAGAGCGGCTGGTCCTTCTTCACGGTGTCGCCGTCCTTCACGTGCCACTTGGCCAGGATTCCGGTGCTGATCGATTCGCCCATGGGCGGGATTTTGACTTCGAGGGGCATGGTTACAGGGTATAGGCGTCTTCGAGCAGTCCTGCGAGTTCTAGCTTATGGAGCGCGAGCGAGCCGACGGACGGGGAGGCGGAGGCGTCGCGGCCGGCGTACAGCGGGATCTTTCCGAAGACGTCGGCGACCTTCGGGCAGATCCACGACCAGGCGCCCATGTTCTGGGACTCCTCCTGGCACCAGACGAGCCGGGCCCCGGGGTCCTTCGCGGCGATCTCCTCCAGGCGCTTCGTGTGGAGCGGGTAGAGCTGCTCGATCCGGACGATCGCCGCGTCCTTGATGCCGCTGCGGTCACGGTAGTCGCAGAGGTCGTAGTAGACCTTGCCCGAGCAGAGGATCACGCGCGCGGGCGCGGCCGGCGGCGCCTCCTCCTCCAGGATCTCCTGGAACGCCCCGCCCGTGAAGTCGGCGATCCTCGAGACCGCGGCGGGATGGCGCAGGAGGGACTTGGGCGACATCACGACCAGGGGCTTTCGGAAGGCGCGCTTCACCTGGCGGCGCAGGAGGTGGAAGTACTGGGCGGGGGTCGTCACGTTGGCGACCTGGATGTTGTCCTCGGCGCACGCCTGCAGGAAGCGCTCGAGCCTCGCCGACGAGTGCTCCGGGCCCTGGCCCTCGTAGCCGTGCGGTAGGAGCAGCACGATCCCGCAGGTGCGCTGCCATTTCGACTCGCCGCTGACGATGAACTGGTCGATCACGACCTGCGCCCCGTTGGCGAAGTCGCCGAACTGGGCCTCCCAGAGGCAGAGCAGGTCCGGGAAGTCGAGCGAGTACCCGTAGTCGAAGCCGAGGACCGCGGCCTCGGAGAGCAGCGAGTTGTAGACGCAGAACCGCGCCTGCTTCGGGTCGAGGTGCTTGAGCGGCGTGTACTTCTCGCCCGTCTCCATGTCGGCAAGCACCGCGTGGCGGTGGCTGAAGGTCCCGCGCTCGCAGTCCTGGCCGCTCAGCCGCACGGGGGCCCCCTCGAGCAGGAGCGAGCCGAACGCCAGGGCCTCCCCGAACCCCCAGTCCACGGGACCCCCGTCGCGGTGCGCCTGCGCGCGGGCGTCGAGCAGGCGCCGGATCTTCGGGTTGACCCTGAACGTGTCGGGCAGCGTCGTCAGGCCGCGCACGATGCGGCCGATGTCCTCCGCCGAGACCCCCGTGCGGACGAGGGTGTGGCGGTACTCGGGCTGGAACTCGGCCGTCGATCCCTTGAAGGGGTCGCCCGGCTTGGCGCGCCGGGCCGCCTTGGCGGCCTCCCTTGCCTTGGCCTTCGCGAGGTTCTCCTCGAGCGCGGCCGAATACTCGGCCCTGATTGCGTCGCCCTGGCCCGCGCTGATCGAGCCTTCGCCGACCAGGCGCTCGGTGTAGATGGCCGAGATCAGGGGGTGCTTCGCGATGGTGCGGTAGAGCAGGGGCTGCGTGAACGAGGGCTCGTCGGTCTCGTTGTGGCCGTGCCTGCGGAAGCAGTACATGTCGATGAAGACGTCCCTCTTCCAGCGGACGCGGAAATCCAACGCGAGCTGGGTGACCATGCACACGGCCTCCGGGTCGTCGCCGTTCACGTGGAGGATCGGGGCCTCGATCATCTTCGCCACGTCCGTGCAGTACCGGGTCGAGCGGGCGTCCTGCGGGTCGGTCGTGAAGCCGATCTGGTTGTTGATGACAAAGTGCACGGTGCCCCCGGTGGTGTAGCCGGACAGTTGCGAGAAGTTGAGCGTCTCCGCGACGATCCCCTGGCCGGCCAAGGCCGCGTCGCCGTGCACGAGGAGGGCGAGCACGCGCCTGCGCGTCTCCGAGTCCCCGCGAATGCGCTGGCGGGCGCGCGCCCTGCCCTCGACGACCGGGTCCACGATTTCGAGGTGGGAGGGGTTCGCGGCGAGGCGCACCTCGACCTTCTGGCCCGAGCCCGTCGTCAGGACCGACTCGTAGCCAAGATGGTACTTCACGTCGCCGTCGCCGCCCACCGTGTCGGGGATGTAGTTCTCCGAGAACTGCTCGAAGAGTTGGTCGAACGACTTGCGCATCACGCTGCAGAGCACGTTGAGGCGGCCCCGGTGGGCCATCCCCATGACGATCTCCTCGACGCCCGCGTCGGGGCAGTGCTCGATCAGGGCGCCGAGAGCCGGGATGATCGTCTCACCCCCCTCGAGGGAGAAGCGCTTCTGGCCGATGTATTTCGTGTGCAGGAATTTCTCGAAGAGCTCGGCCTTGTGGACGTTGCGCAGGATCCTGACCTTCTGGGGGCGGGTGAAGACCGGCTGCAGGCGGGTCGACTCGATTCGCTCCTGGAGCCAGAGCCGGCAGTCCTGGTCCTGGATGTGGGCGTACTCGACGCCCACATGGCCGCAGTAGGTCTTCTGGAGCTCGGCGATGATCCCGCGCAGCTTCATCTGGCCCCCGCCGAGATAGGTGCCGACGTCGAAGGAGGTCTCCAGGTCGCCGTCGCCCAGCTGGTACTCCGAGAGGGCCAGCTTCGGGGTCGGGGCCGGGGGGCCGCTGAGCGGGTCCAGGTGGGCCTGCAGATGGCCGATCGCGCGATAGGCCCCGATCAGGTAGTGGACGTGCGACTGCTTGAGGCTGTCGATGATGGGGGGCAGCCGGGTGCCGCCCTCAAGGGCCCCGATTGCGGGGCTGCCGTTGCTGCCGAGCGAGAAGCCCTGGAAGAACGCGCGCCAGGTCGGGTCGACCCCGTCCGGGTTGTCGAGCCACTGCCGGTACATGGACTCAAAGACGTCGGCGTTGGCGGTCGTTGGAAGTGTTGTCGAATTCATCAGGGCGGCCGGCGCGAAGCTCCGGCCAATGGTCGGTTTTGGCGCATACTCTGCAGGGCGACCCTGCGAACTCAAGCCCGAGGGGCCTTCTTTGCGCGGTTGCAATCAAGCTTCACAACCGCCCGTCTCGTATTATCTTCGGCTGCGCGAAAAGCATGGAAGAACGCATCAAGAGCACCCTGGTCGAGCTCCTGGACGCCATCAAACGGGCCGACGGCGAAGCCGTCGCCAGCCGGATGGCGCTCCTTGATGAGCTGCTCCTTAAGGGCAGGACGAGCCTGCATCCCCAGCTGGCCCACTTCCTGCAGAACCGGAGCTACCCCAAGGCGCTCGTGTTCCTGGGCGGGGAGGCCGCCATCCCCGGCTCCTGCGGAGGGCGCTGAACGTGGAGGAAAGGATACCGACCAGCGGCGGCCAGGGCCTGGGTCACAACCCCTTCGCCGCATTGGACACTACCGGCCTTCGCCAGGCCCCCGCCGCGTCGCCCGGCAAGCCCGAGCCCGTCGCCGCGCCAGCGGAGAGGAACCGGGGCCGCGTGGATATTGGGCGCGAGAAGGGGGGGCGGGGAGGCAAGACCGTCACGGTTGTCGACGGTTTCACCGGCATCGGGCTCCCCGAAAAGGAGAGGCTAGTGAAGCGCATGCGCGCCGCCTGCGGCTGCGGCGGGACGGTGAAGGACGGGCGGATCGAGATACAAGGGGACCAGCGCGACGCGGTCGCCCAGATCCTCTCGGAGGCGGGATTCAGGCCCGTCTTCGCGGGAGGTTAGGCGGCGAGCCCGGCCGCGAGCGCCAGCGCGCTCTTCGCCCGGTTGAGAATATAGAGGTGGTAGCCCGGGGCGCCGCGCTCGAGCAGGCCGCGGATCTGCCCCAAGGCCCAGTCGATGCCCACGGCCTCGACGATTTCGGGCGCCTCGCCCGCGGCCTCGAGCCGGCGGATGAGGACCTGCGGGAGCAGGGTGCCGCACATCGATGTGAAGCGCGTTACCTGCTTCAGGGAGAGGACGGGCATGATGCCCGGGATCACGGGGACCGTGATCCCGGCCTTCCGGCAGCGGTCGACGAACCGGTAGTAGACTTGGTTGTCGAAGAAGAGCTGCGTCGTGACAAAGTCCGCACCGGCCCCCACCTTCCTGACCAGGTTCTCAAGGTCCGCTTCGGCCGACAGCGCCTCGGGGTGCTTCTCCGGGTACCCGGCGACCCCCAGGCAGAGGTCGGGGTACCGTCCCTTCAGGAGGCTCACGAGCTCGTTCGCGTGCCGAAGCCCGTCCGCCGTCGCCGTGAATTCGGCGGACCCCTTCGGGGGATCGCCGCGCAGGGTCATGACGTTGCGAAACCCGTCTCCGTGGATCCGGTCGGCGATCTCGCTCAGCTCGGCCCGGGTGTGTCCGACGCACGTGAGGTGCGGCATGACCGTGTAGCCAAAGTCCGCCTTCAGCAGTCCGCTCACCTGCGCCGTGCGCTGGCGGGTGCTCCCGCCCGCGCCGTACGTGACCGAGACGAAGTCGGGGGACACGTTCTTCAACGCGGAGGCGGTCTGCCGCAGCGCCTCCACGCCGGCGTCGTCCTTCGGCGGGAAGAACTCAATCGACCGCAGCGGACGTCGGTGCGAAAAGAGCTCGGAGAGCGGTCGGTCGGGCTGTATCACATATCAACGCATCTATAAAGGTTGATATGTGTAAAGGAAAATCGGGTGCGGCCGGTCAACGGGATTTTCCGCCATGCCTGCCGGAGGCGCCGCCCACGTTGTGCGAGCGGATCTGGCTTCCACCATAGCCTCCGGAGACCGGGTACATCGGCTTCTTGACGTTTGCGAGGGATCGGGGCCCCGAGAGCGGCTGCCCTGGCCGGTTGATCAGGTCGAAGAAGTGACCCTTGTTCGTCTCCTTTTCAGGTTCGTTTTTCATGGGGGTTTTTCGGGTGGCAACGCACACGTCGCTCGGACCCCCCCAGGGTAGCCGTCCCCTTTCCCCGTGGCAAGGGCGGTCGGCGCAACGGGCGCGGATCCCGGCACCCAATCCCGGCGATGGTCCTACTTGGCTTTCTCAGTCTCGAACAGCTCGTCCGCCTTCTGCGGGAGCGCGGTGAAGCTGTACTCCTCGACCTGGAAGGCCCGGCGCTTCATGAGCTCGTTGACAGGCGCCCTCGGCTCCGAGTTCGAGATCTCCACGAAGACGGGCCCCGCGGGAATCGTCTCGAATTCAGGAGTGATCGGCTTCGGCTCGGGCTTGGCGTCCGCCCCCTTTGCGAGCGCCGCGAGCGGCTCCTTTGCGTCGGGGACCGGGGGCTTGAGCTTCTTCTCCTCGGGCTTGCGCCCGAGGGAGACCGTGAGCGTCGTCCCGCCGAAGGTCGTGAGCCTGAAGGTCCTCATATGCTTCTGCGCCTCTGCGGCCGCCGGGTCCTTCACGTCGGTCGTGTCGGAGAACCGCAGCGAGGTGAGCGTCGAAAGGAGCGATGACACCTTCTCGGCCAGGAGCTTCCTGCCGGCGGGCGCCTCGGCCGCGGCCCAGGGCGCGTCCTTCTTCGTCCTCGACACGGTGAGCGCCGCGCCCCCGTCGAAGGGGATCTCGAGCTTGGCGACGTCGTCCGGCTTCACGCTCGGGAACTGGGCGTTGGCCCAGCCCTTGGCGTCGGTGTCGAGCCAGACGTGCATCCCCGAAAAGAAGGCCCTCGGCTCGTCGCCGAAACGGATGAAGCGCCCGCTGCCCGAATCGGACGACTTGCCGAGCGTCAGGCTCCAGATCCCCTTGCCGGCCGAGTCGCTGAGCGCGATGCGCGAGTCCTTGAACTCGAGGCGGGAGAGGCGCTCCGGGTTGGCGGTCACGAACCGGTCGACCTTGGCCTCGTTCAGGTCCTGGACCAGCCGCGAGACCTTGTCGAAGTCGGCGGGCAGGTCGTAGTAGCTGGAGACGCGCCACGACCCGTCGGGGGCGCGGGCGAGCTCGACCTTCTTGCCCTGGTCGGCGACCACGATCCCCGCGGCCTTGGAAACCGTGTCCGGATCGAGGAGCGCCTTGCCGACGCGGGGGTCCGCGGACGGGGCCGGCCGCGGGCGGTTCGACAGGTAGGCCGCGACCGAGAGGACGGCGAGCAGGGCGACCGCTAGGGCGAGGTTTTTGATTTTCATCGGTTGAACCAAAGGTCCTCTTTTCAGAGCGCTCCTGGGCGCTAGCCCCGGCGCCTGCAGTAGAACCAAAGGCCGAACCCGCAGACCAGGAGGGGGATGCCGAGCAGGTTGACGACAAGGAGCCGGTTCTCGAGCGCGTCAATCCCCTCGCGAAGCGCGAGCCGGATGGAGCGGCGCTCGCCCCGCAGCGACGCGGCCTGCTTCTGGAAGTCCTCGATGGCCCGCTCCGCCTCGGGCGACGCGAGCAGTCTGCCGCCCTCGCTCTTCTTGCCCTGGAGCTCGGCCAGCTTCCCCTGCACCTCGTTGATCCTGGCCTCGAGGGCCGTCAGCTTCTCCTTGTATTTCTCGGCGGCGGCGGCCTCCATCCGCTTGACGACCGTGAAGGGGCGCACCGAGTTGCCCTTGCCGCGGATCGAGATCAGGTCGCGCGCACCCGCCAGGAAATCGAGCGAATTGGCCGCGAAGGCGAGGTTGTCGTTGAACGGCTCGGCGGCCGCCTGGCCCATGAAGTTGAACTTGCGCACACTGTAGTCGTCGAAGAGCCAGTCGGTGTCGGCGACGACGATCAGGATGGAGGAGGTCTTGGACTCCTTGAGCGAGGGCGGGGCCGCCGGCTCCGGCGCCTTCGCCTCGGGCTTCTCGTCCTTCTTGTCCGCGGGCTCGGGGTTCTTCGGCGGCCCGTCGGGGAACGCCGACTTGAACTTCCCCGTGATCAGGGCGGCAAGCGTGCGCTTGCCGCTCGGCGTGACCTGCCGGGCGACCTCGTCAGGCTGCGCGAACTGCAGCGCGGCGACCGGGACCTCGCCCGACTTGTCGGACGTCTCGATCAGCGGCGTGAAGGTGAGGCTGGTGCCGGGCTTGAGCGTCACGCTTCCCGCCTCGACAAAGAGCGCCGAGGAGAGCTGGGCCGTCGGAAGAGACTTCGTGTTGAAGCTCTCGGGCGGCAGGCTGATCCACACCGGGTAGCGGATGCGCGACTGGTCGCGCAGCTCGACCTCCTCGGCGTTCACGAGGTCGCCGACCGCCTTCTCCGGGTCGTAGGCGACGCCCCATCCGCCGAATAGCACCGGCAGGTCGCTCGACACGCTCGGCTGGGGCCCGCCGAACATCGCCGACTGCCCGGCCTGCCGCTTGAAGTAGAGTGACGAAGGGTCGACGGCGACGAAGACCGGCTTGCCGGCCAGCAGGAACTGGTCGATGGCGTACTGCAGCCTCGGGGAGAGGTTCTGCGGATGGATGACCGCCAGGACGTCCAGGTCCGCCGGGAGCTCCGTCGCGGTGGCCTCGACCGGGACGATCTTGTAGGTATCCTCCCATTCGCTGACGACATACTGGCCCTCGGTGCCTGGCTGCCCCATCATGGGCATGCCGGGCGACCCCTGGAGCGGCAGGCTCGTGATGAGCCCCAGCTTCTTCTTGTCGGACTGGCCGACCCCATAGATGAGCTCGGAGATGTCGTACTCGAGGAACTGCTCGCGCTGGGGCGTCAGGGCCGCGATCACCTTCTGCTGGTCGGCCTGGGTGGCGACCAGGCCGAAGTAGAAGGCGCTGCCCCCGGGGATTGTCTGCGGCTCGATGCCCGCGGCCGTGGCCTTCTCCTCCTCGGGCGTGTCGGGCTCCGGGTCGATCACGT
Source organism: Opitutaceae bacterium (assembly GCA_003164715.1). Lineage (GTDB taxonomy): Bacteria > Verrucomicrobiota > Verrucomicrobiia > Opitutales > Opitutaceae > Palsa-1447. The sequence continues at coordinate 106,239 of PLTZ01000009.1, forward strand.
TCAGGCGCACCTTTCCGTCCGAGGCGCGCACGTACTGGCGCAGCATCTCGCGCACGCGCTCGGCGTAGTTCTTGTACTCGACGTACTGGCCGGTCGTCTGGCTCGAGAAGTAGAGGTCGAGCGTCGTCGGCTCGGTGATCTTCGAGAGGAGGGCCTTGGTGCCCGGCGAGAGCGTGTAGATCTTCTCGGCGGTCGCGTCGTAGCGCGCCGGGACGGACGTCGCCAGGTAGTTCACGAGGACGAGCCCGAGGAAGAGGAGGACGATGGCGAGGGTCTTGCTGCCGGAGGTCATGGCGGATCGTCGGTGCTAGCGTTCGAGCGCGACCACGTTGAGGAAGAGCGTGAAGGCGGTGAGCGACAGGAAGAACACGACGTCCTTCGCGTCCACGATGCCCCTCACCATGGGGCTGAAGTGCGTGATGAAGCTGAAGTTCGAGACGGCGTTGGCGACGCCGACCGGCAGGTAGGCCTCGAGGAAGCCCGTGAAGCCGCTGTAGCCGAGGAACACGAGCACCGCGCAAAAGGCGAAGCTCACCACGAAGCTGATCACCTGGTTCTTCGTGAGGGCGCTCGAGAGCGAGCACACCCCGAGGAACCCGCCGGCCATGAGGATCGCGCCGGCGTAGCTGGTCGCGACGACGCCCCAGTCCGGGCTTCCGAGATAGGCTATGGTCAACGCCATCGGGAAGCTCAGGAGCACGCAGAGCGCGAGGAACGCCCACCCGGCGAGGAACTTTCCGATCACGGCCTCGAGCGTCGTCACCGGAAGGGTGAAGAGGAGCTCGGCCGTGCCGGAGCGCTTCTCCTCGGACCAGAGGCGCATCCCCGCGGCCGGCACGATGAAGAGGTACAGCCACGGGTAGAACCCGAAGTAGGTGTCGAGACTCGCGAACCCGTTCCTGAAGAACCCGCCGAACCGCGAGAAGGCGAGGGCGACGGAGATGACGAGGAACGCGACCATGAACACGTAGGCGACGGGCGTGCGGAAGTAGCCTACGAACTCGCGTTTGAAGATGGGGGTCACCTGCCTCATAGGTCGCTTTGCGTTAGGCTGCGGAAGATCTCGTCCATGCGGGCGCCGGGCTGGCGGGCCAGGAGCTTCGCGGGCGACTCGTCGGCGACGAGCTTGCCCCGGGAGATGATGATCACCCGGGTGCAGATCGCCTCCACCTCCTCCAGGATGTGCGTCGACAGGACGACGGCCTTCTCAGCGGCCATGTTCTTGATCAGGTGGCGGACCTCGTTCTTCTGGTTCGGGTCGAGGCCGTCCGTCGGCTCGTCGAGGATCAGCACGGGCGGGTCGTGCAGGAGCGCCTGGGCGAAGCCGACGCGCTGCTTGTAGCCCTTCGAGAGCGTGTCGATCGTCTGCCGGCGGACCGTGACCAGGTGGGTGAGGGTGACCGCGCGCTCGACGTGCGCCCGGCGCGCCGCCGCGTCGCGGAAGCCCCGGACCTCCGCGATGAACCCGAGAAATTCCTCGACCGTCATCTCCGGGTACGCCGGGGCGTTCTCGGGCAGGTAGCCGAGCTTGCGCTTCACGGCCACGGGATCCTTCAGCACGTCGATCCCGTCGACCAGCGCCGTGCCTGAGTCGGGCCTCACAAAGCCCGTTATCATCTTCATCGTCGTTGACTTACCCGCACCGTTGGGCCCCAGGAAACCCAGGATCTCGCCTCGTTTCACCGAAAAGCTCACGCCGTCAACCGCGCGCTTCGAGCCATAGGTTTTTACGAGGGCTTTGACTTCAATCATGTCGTGAGGGGGGAGGGAACGGGAAGCTGGGGTTCCGTGAGAAACGGATAACAACTCATTAGTTCCGTCGTCCTTTCAAGATGAATTTTTGTCATCGGGTTGCGGTTGCGCCCGCTCCCGCTCGGTCTTGAGCCTCAACTGCCCGCAGGCCGCCGCGATGTCGTGGCCCTTCTCGCGGCGCAGCGTCACGGACACCCCCGCCTTGTCGAGGACGGAGGCGAACGCGGCCTGGCGCTCGGCGTCGGGGCGCGTCCACGGCAGGCCCTCCACCGTGTTGTACGGGATCAGGTTCACGTGGGCGTGCAGGTCGAGCGCGATGTCGCGCAGCCGCCGGGCCTGCTCGACGGAGTCGTTCACGTCAGCGATCAGGATGAACTCGAGGGTCACCATCCGGCCGTGGCGCTCGCTGAAGGCCTTGACCGCGGGCAGGAGCTTGGCGAGCGGGTACGCCTTGTTGACGGGCATGATCCTCGTCCTCACCTCGTCGGTGGCGCCGTGCAGCGAGACCGCGAGGCGGAACCCCAGGGGCTCGTCGGCCAGCCGGAGGATCTTGGGGACCAGGCCGCTCGTCGACACCGTGATCCTGCGGGCCCCGAAGCCGAGCCCCCACTCGGCGTTCACAATCGTGAGGGCCCGGATGAGGGCGTCGTAGTTGGCGAGCGGCTCGCCCATGCCCATGACGACGATGTTGTCGAACGACACGAGCTCGGCGCGGGCCCGGGGCGTGCGCTTGTCCTCGGCGTAGCACACCTGCAGGAGCTGCGCCACGATCTCGCCCGCGCCCATGTCCCGCTTGAGGCCCGCCAGCCCGCTCGCGCAGAACACGCAGCCCATGGCGCAGCCGACCTGGGTCGAGATGCAGATCGTCTTGCGGGAGTGGTCGAGGCCGACGCCGTCCTGGGGGGCGCGGATGATGACCGTCTCGATGAGCGAGCCGTCCCCGAGCTCGAGAAGCAGCTTGTCCGTCACGTCGGCCGACTGCCGGTTGAGGACGAGCGCCGCGGGCATGAGCGTGTACGTGGCGTCGAGCCACGCCTGCAGGCCCTTCGGCAGGTTGGTCATGTCGTCCCAGGCGCGGGCGCGCTTCTTGTAGAGCCAGTCGAGGACCTGGCGCGCGCGGAACGGCTTCTCGCCGCGCTCCCCGAGCGAGGCGGTCAGGCTCTCGAGCGTCTCGCCCGTGAGCGGGCGCTTCGCCGGTTCAAACGTCATCGTTGGGCCTCATCGCCCGGTTGAGTGCGCTCACGATCGCCTTGATGGATGCCAGCTCGATGTTCGTGTCGATCCCGGCCCCGAAGAACGCGGCGCCGCGCTCCATCTTGATCTGGATGTAGCTGACGGCCCTCGCCTCGGCGCCCCCGCCGAGCGAATGCTCCGAGTAGTTGACGACGTCGAACTTCGGGAGCCCGGCGGAGCCGAGCGCCTTGACGAACGCGTCGATCGGGCCGTTGCCGGCGCCGGTGATCGACCGCGGCTTGCCGTCGAAGACGATGCGCGCCTCGCACTTCACGGTGGAGTCGCGCTCCGTCGTCTTGAAGTGCTCGAGGGCCACGGGCGACCTGCGCTCGAGGTACTCGCGCTGGAAGGCGTCCCGGATGTCCGCCGAGGAGAGCTCGGTGCCCTTCTTGTCGGCGAGGTCGTTCACGACCCGGCCGATCTCCTTGTGCATCAGCTTCGGCAGCTGGAAGCCGAACTCGTGCTCCAGGACGTAGGCGACGCCGCCCTTTCCCGACTGGGAGTTGATCCGGATGATCGCGCGGTAGCTGCGGCCGACGTCGGCGGGATCGATGGGGATGTAGAGGACGTCCCAGGGCTTCCCGGCCTTCTGGTGCGCGAGCGACTTCTTGATGGCGTCCTGGTGCGAGCCGCTGAAGGCGGTGAACACGAGTTCGCCCGCGTAGGGGTGGCGCGGGGGCACCTCGAGGCGGGTGCAGCGCTCGTAGACGTCCCGGATCGCGTTCAGGTCGCTCAAGTCGAGGCCCGGGTGTATCCCGTGGGTGTAGAGGTTGAGCGCCACCGTGACGATGTCCAGGTTGCCGGTCCTCTCGCCGTTGCCGAAGAGCGTCCCCTCGACGCGGTCGGCGCCCGCCAGCAGGGCGAGCTCGGTCGCCGCAACCCCCGTGCCCCGGTCGTTGTGGGTGTGCAGCGAGACGATCGTCGCGTCGCGCCGCGTCAGGTGCGTGCACATCCATTCGATCTGGTCGGCGTGGACGTTGGGCGTCGCGTACTCGACCGTGGCCGGCAGGTTGAGGATGATCTTCTCCGTCGGGGTAGGGCCCCACACGTCGGTGACCGCCTCGCAGACCTCGAGCGCGAACTCGAGCTCGGTGCTGGTGAAGCTCTCCGGGGAGTACTCCAGGCGCAGGTGGGTGCCCGCCTCGACGAGCGCGCGGCTCTCGCGCTTCAATTGCCCGACCGAGCGGACCGGGATCTGGACGATCTCCTCCTTCGGCAGGTTGAACACGTACTCGCGCTGCTTGGGCGACGTCGAGTTGTAGAGGTGGAAGATGACGTTCTTCGCACCCCGCACCGACTCCAGGGTGCGCGTGATCAGGTCTTCGCGGCACTGGCAGAGGACCTGGATCGCGACGTCCCCGGGGATCCGGTTTTCCTCGATCAGGCGCCTCGTGAAGTCGAACTCGATCTGGGAGGCCGAGGGGAACCCGACCTCGATCTCCTTGAAGCCGATCCGCACGAGCAGCTCGAAGAACTCGATCTTCTCCTCGACGCTCATCGGCTGGGCGAGCGCCTGGTTGCCGTCGCGCAGGTCGACGCTGCACCAGATCGGGGCTCGGGTGAGCGTCCGGCTGGGCCACTGGCGGCTCGGCAGGGGGACGAGCGGGAAGGCTGCGTACTTGGTGATGGGTTCAGGCTGCATGGCAAAGGAAGGTTGAGATTGGCGGGTTTCTGGCGGGAGTACAACGCCGTCTGGGTCCGTCCGGGACCGCGGCGAAAAGGGGGAAAAACAGGCCTACGCACGACCCGCCGCTAGGCGGCGTCCTTTAAAGGTCGTGCGCGGAGGTAAGTCGGAGGGCCTGGAGGGCGGGTGCCATCTCTTCTGGGCCCATTGATCCGCGGAGGCCGCCCAATGTCAAGATGCGGCGCGCCTGGTAACCGGGGGGATGCGATCGGCGTCTTGCAGAAGGTGTTCGATGATGCCTCCATGACCGCATGCCTGACGACCAGTCGTTTGATCTGGCCGGCTGTCTTGATCGCGTTCGCCTCCGCGACCAGACTGCTGCGCGGGAGCTTGTCGAGCACCTGCATCCCCTCGTCATCCGCATCGTCCGGGCCCACCTGCCAAGGAGGGTGTCCGAGGAAGACCTTGCCCAGGACATATTTCTGAAAATGTTCACCCGCATCGACCAGTACCAGGGATCGGTCCCGTTCACCCACTGGGTGTCCCGGATCGCGGTGACGACCTGCATCGACCAGCTGCGCGCCCAGAAGCGCAGGCCCGAGCTGCGGTGGGCGGACCTTTCCGAGCGCGAGACCGACGTCCTCGACGCGGTGATCACGAACGAGAACGACGTGGCGCCGGACGACGCGCTCGCGGCCCGCGAGCTCGTGGGCAAGCTGCTGGACCAGCTCAAGCCCGAGGACCGGCTCGTCATCCAGTACCTGGATCTCGAGCAGAAGAGCGTCGCCGAGATCAGCCAGCTCACGGGCTGGAACCAGACCCTGGTCAAGGTGCGCGCCTTCCGGGCTAGACGGAAGTTGCAACGCTTTTACCGTGATCTCATAGAGAAGGAGAAGACATGAGCCCGCATGAGAAATCCTGGCACCGCCTCGTGGAGGCCGCCCGCAGGGCGCCCCGCGCCGGGGACGAGGCCGCACCCTACGGGTTCTCGACCCGGGTGGCCGCGCTTGCCTTTGAGCAGGCCCCGCCGCAGGCCTCGGTCTTTGGCCGGATGGCGCTCCGAGCGGCGGGTGTCGCGTGCCTGCTCGCCCTTGTCGCGGTGGGCCTGAACTACTCGGCCATCAAGGGCGCGTTCGAGGACGACTCGGCGGTGGCGGCAAACGACGACCCGGTCGCGGAGGTCGTGAACCTCGGCTCCTGACCCATGACCAAGACCTGGCAAGTCATCCTGGCAACGATCGCGATCTTCGTCGCGGGGCTCGTGACGGGCGGGGCCACGGCGTTCGGGATCGTCGGCTGGGTTGTGCGCCACCGGGCCCTGAATCCCGCGGCGCTCGCCGAGGGCCCCTTTCACCAGGGCCAGCCCCTGCAGTTCGGGCCGCAGCTCATGCGCAGCTTCGCCAACCAGCTCAACCTGACCGAGGAGCAGAAGGCGAAGATCATGCCGATCGTGAGGCGCACGGCGACCGAGCTGGGCCGGGACCGGCGCGAGGTTCAGCTGAAGACCGCGCTCGCCATCGAGAAGATGCAGGACGAGGTCGAGGAGATCCTGACGCCCGAGCAGCGCACGAAGTTCGACGAACTGATCGCCCGGCAGCGCGCCCGGCTGCAGCAGTTCAGGGGGGGCTTCCAGCAGGGGCCGGCGCAGGGCGAGGCGCCCGCCGCGCCCGCGTCGCCGAAATAGGTGTTGCGCGCCCGGCAGGGCGGCGCATGTTGCGCCTCGGCCAGGCGCCATGCATGGGCAGGCGCGCGAACCCCGCCAGGGCCGGAAGGCAGCAACGGTACCGACGTTCTACCAGTGCCGTGGAGTGCCTGGCCACTTCCTCTTCCCTTAGACTCCTCCCTTGTCCGCAACAGGATACCAGGTCATCGCGCGAAAATGGCGGCCGCAGACGTTTGGCGACGTCGTCGGCCAGGACCACGTGGTGCGCACCCTGCGAAACGCCATCGCGCGGGGCCGGATCGCGCACGCGTACCTGCTGGTCGGGCCGCGGGGCACGGGCAAGACCTCGATCGCCCGGATCTTCGCCAAGGCGCTCAACTGCACGGGCGGCCCGAAGGCCGACTTTGACGAGAACGACCCGGCGGTCAGGGCGATCGCGGAGGGCAGCCACCTGGACGTGATCGAGATCGACGGCGCCTCCAACAACAGCGTCGACCAGGTGCGGGACCTGCGGGAGAACTCGGTCTACGCGCCCGCCCAGGGCAGGTACAAGATCTACATCATCGACGAGGTGCACATGCTCTCGTCCCAGGCCTTCAACGCGCTCCTGAAGACGCTCGAGGAGCCGCCGCCCCACGTGAAGTTCGTGTTCGCGACGACCGAGGTGCAGAAGGTGCTCCCGACGATCCTCTCGCGCTGCCAGCGCTTCGACCTGAAGCCGATCCCGGCCGCCCTCATCTCCGAGCGTCTGAAGGCGATCGCCGAGTCGGAGAAGGTCAGCGTGGACAGCGCCGCACGCGCGTGCATCGCGAGGCTTGCCGACGGGGGGATGCGCGACGCCCAGTCGATCCTGGAGCAGATGATCGCGTTCTGCGGGGGCGAGATCGCCGAGGCCGACGTCCTCGATGTCTATGGGCTGGTGGCCGAGGCGAAGATCGCCGAGCTCGCGGCGGCGCTCGCCGCAGGCGACCACCGGCGGATCGTGGCGATCGTGGACGAGTGCGACTCCGCGGGCCGCGACCTCGTGCGGCTCCTCACCGACCTGCAGGCGCTGGTGCGCCAGGCGCTCCTGGAATCGATCGCGGCGGGCGGGCGAAGCGGACGGCTCGGCACCCCGATGACCACCGAGCAATTGACGCGCCTCCTGGACGGGCTTCGCGAGGGGGAGGGGAGCGTCAAGCTGGGCCTCGCCGAGAAGATCAATTTCGAGGTCACGCTCCTGAAGGCCGTGGAGGCAAGCCGCGCCCGGGCGATCGACAGCCTCATTAAGGAGCTCGCGAGCCTCGCCGGCGAGGCCGGCGGGCCCCCGGAGGCCGGCGAAAAAAAAAAGGACTGATTGACCGCCTCGAGGCCCGCCTGGCCGCGCTCGCGGCGGGTGCCCCTGCCGAGGCGCCGGCGGACGAGGCGGAGTGGCCGGACGAATCCGCCGAGGCCTCCTTCCTGTCGGAGGCGGCGGCGCGCGGCGACACCTCCGTGCATCCCGCGGACGGGAACGCGGCGCTGGTCGTCGGCGACAAGCTCCCCCCCCTTGACGAGCTTGTGGCGCGGGTGCCCGCCGGCGTGCTCGGGCTCCTGGACGACCTGTTCCGGGCGAAGTTCACGGGCGTCCGCAAGTTCGCGGTGCCCCCTCCGGAGGCCGCCCCGCGCCAGGACGCGCCCGGGGTCCCGACCGGCTAGAGCGGGAGCCGTCCGGGCCTATCGACCCCAGACGCCCCCGAGCTTCTTCGCTCCCTCGACGCTCCTGAGATAGAGGTAGGCCTCGACGTGCCGCTGCGCGAAGGGTTCAAGGAGCGGCACCCGTTCGCGGTGGTAGAGGCCCTCGGAGGTTCCCTCAAGGACGTCTAGGCCCGAGAGGCACTCGTCGTCCACCGACCAGACCTCGCCGCCCACGCCCTCGGCTGCCGCCGCGTCGGCCACCATGCCGGGAAATCCCTCGAAGTCGTACAGCGCGTATCCCGGGGCCGTCCTGGCCGCACCGACGAACTCCTGGCCCTCCATGAGGTGGTGGTTGGCGAAACCCCGCTTGAGGGTCCCGTAAACGAAGACCAAGTTCATGGCGCGCAATCGGCCTTGGGCGCGGGAAATTCGATCACGAGCGCCGTCGTGTTGTCGCGGCCGGATTCCCGGACGGACTCTTCGATAAGCGCCTGCGCGATGGTCGGCCCGCCAGGCGCCGAGGGATGGGTACGGATGATCTCCTCGATCCTGCGGTCCCAGAGGCCGTCGACAAGGCCGTCCGAGCAGATGAGGAAGCGGTCGCCGTGCTGGTAGCCGACCGCCCCGATGTGCGGCTCGATGAACTGGTTGCCGGCGCCGAGCGACTGCTGGAGGGCGTTGCGGCCCGGGTGGCTTCGCGCCTCGCGCTCGTTCAGCTTGCCCTTGCGCCGGAGCCAGCCGACATGGGTGTGGTCGTTGGTGACCTGCGTCATCCCGCCGTCCCGCGGCAGGTAGTAGGCGCGGCTGTCGCCGAGGTGCCCGAAGTACATCCAGTCGGGCCGGATCCAGCATAGCGTGAGGGTGGCCCCCATGCCCGCGCACTCAGCATAGGAAAAGCCAAAGTGCAGCATGTCGGAGTGGATCACGGAGAACAGCTCCGAGAGGATGTCGTCAAAGCCGCTCGCGATGCCTGCCGCCGAGAGCCTGAAGCTCCGGGGCAAAAGGCGCGTGATCCTGTCGACGGCGATGCGGCTGGCGAACTCCCCGGACATCGCCCCGCCCATGCCGTCGCTTACGGCGAAGACGAAGTCCGCCTGGGCAAGCGACGCCTGCCCCGTCTTGCCAAGGTAGGTCACGTCGTGGCCGTCGAACTTGAGCGCCAGGAACGAGTCCTCGTTGTTGGACCGGAAGCGCCCGACGTTCGTGATCCCCGACCAGCGGAGGTCGTGCCCTGAATCGGGCCTCAAGGGGGCGGGCGCGTGGGGTCCTTCGGGGTTCATTGGGCGGCCGAGGGCTTCAGGGACACGCTATTGGGCCCGTCCAGGAGCGTCGCGAACTCGAAGTCGATGATGCAGAAGCGCCCGTCGGACGTGCGGTACGTGATGTTGCGCAACTCGGGGTCCTCGTGGCGAACGCCAAACTCCTCGAGCTCGGCGAACAGCTCTTTTTGCCGCTCCGGATTGATCTGGTCGACGCGGGTGCCGCAGTTGGTGGTGATGATCTTCAGCTGCTCGGGATCGGACTCCAGCAGCCGCGGCACGAAGGTGCAGCCCTTCTCCTCGAGGCGCTTAAGGACGCGCACCTCCTGCTCAAACCGCTCCCGGGCGAGGTGCCCGCGGAACGTCTTGTGCACCCGCCCGTCGAAGCTGATCCGCACCAATGCGCGGGGAGTGTCTTTCATCTCATGCATTAGAAAATGGATTGTAGCAGCTTCCCGGAAATTCTGCGCTGGCAAGCGCGTCCGCTTTCCCAATTGTTGCCGCTTTAATCCCCTTCATCGGTGCAATGTTAAGGAAGTATTAACGCCCGGCTGGCTTCTGGCATGCAAGGTGCTCAAACCTAATTCGAGTTTTTCGTCCGTGGGCTTCAATGACGCTCAAAATCCTTGCGCACACGGCGCGAAAACCTCAATCAAATCCCCGCTCTAAACCGTTTAACTATGCCCAAATACAAACTCGAATATATCTGGCTCGACGGGTACACTCCTCTGGCGAGCCTGCGCAGCAAGACTCAGATCAAGGAATTTGCCAGCTTTCCGAAGCTCGAGCAGCTCCCCATGTGGGGGTTTGACGGGAGCTCGACGCAGCAGGCCGAAGGCAAAAACTCCGACTGCATCCTCAAGCCCGTGGCCGTCTATCCCGACATCACGCGCAAGGACGGCGTGCTGGTGATGAATGAGGTCATGATGCCGGATGGCAAGACGCCGCATCCCTCGAATTCCCGCGCGACGATCCCGGACGACCCGGACACCTGGTTCGGATTCGAGCAGGAGTACTTTTTCTGGAAGGACGGCGCGCCCCTCGGCTTCCCCGAGGGCGGATTCCCGGCGCCGCAGGGCCCGTACTACACGGGCGTGGGCTTCAAGAACGTCGGGCCGATCGCCCGCAAGCTCGTGGAGGAGCACATCGACACCTGCCTCGCGGCGGGGATCAACCTCGAGGGCATCAATGCCGAGGTCGCAAAGGGTCAGTGGGAGTTCCAGATCTTCGGCAAGGGCTCCAAGAACGCCGCCGACCAGATGTGGGTCGCCCGCTACATCCTCACGCGCCTCTGCGAGCCCTACGGGGTCGACATCGAATGGCGCTGCAAGCCCGTGCTCGCACCCTTCAACCAGCCCCTGGACTGGAACGGATCGGGCATGCACTGCAACTTCTCGACGAAGCACATGCGCGAGGTCGGCGGGAAGGCCTACTTCGACAAGCTTATGGCGGCGTTCAACCAGTACCGCGACGAGCACATCGCCGTGTACGGCCCGGAGAACCACCTGCGGCTCACCGGCCTGCACGAGACCCAGTCGATCGACAAGTTCAACTTCGGGCTGGCGGACCGCGGCGCCTCGGTGCGCCTGCCGCACAGCTTCGTCAACAACGGCTACAAGGGCTACCTCGAGGATCGCCGTCCGAATTCGGCCGCCGACCCGTACCTGGTGGCCGGCCGGATCGTGAAGACGATCCAGTTGGTGCCGACGACCTGAGCGCAGGCCGCCTCGGAACTTCAACGGCGCCGTCCCCCGGGATGGCGCCGTTTTTTTGTTCGCGGTGCGCGGGGGCGGCCGCGCAGTCTTGCCCGGCGGCGCGAGCGCCCGCCTTCCAGAAATGCCCGATTCCCCAACACACGTCCGAGCCTCGGCATGGGAGTGGGCGCGGGTCGCCCTGCTGTCGGCGAACCTCCTGTGGACGACGCTCTGCCTGGGCGGTTCTCTTCCGGGTACGCGGGTCGCGATGGTGGTGCTCACGGCCGCGCTCCTCGCGGTCCACCTTGCCGATCCCCTGCGCGGCATGCGCGCGCATCCTGCCGGCTGGCTCTTCGCGCCGTTCCTTGTCTATGCGGCGGCCAACGTGGCCTGGGTGTCCCCGGTCCGCTGGCTTGGTTGGATCGACTGGATCAACTGGGCGCAGACCGCCGCGGTGTACTGGGTCGTGCTGAATGGAGTGGAGGCCCGGGCCTGCCGGCGCGCGCTCTGGATCGTCGTCGTCGGGCTGGGGGTCGCGTCCGCGGCACTGGCAGGCTACCAGCATTTTGTGAATCCGAGGTGGATCATGCTCGGGCGCACGCAGGCCGACCAGTTCATCGGCCGTTCCTCCGGTCCCTTCGGGATCCCGAACAGCCTGGGAGTCTTCATGGCGCTCCTGATCCCGCCCGTCGGGGCGCAGGCCTTCGGGCCGGGACGGACCCGTGCCGTGCGTGCGCTCTGCATCGTTGCCCTCGCGGCGCTCGCCGCCGGGTTCGTCCTCGCCGTGAGCCGAGGCGCGTGGCTCGCGCTCGCGGCAGCGTTCGCCCTAAGACCCCTGCTTTCCCGGGGCCGAAGCTTTGGCCGCAGGTTGGCCGGCGCGGCGGTCGCCGTTGGGGCCGCGGCTGCCGCCGTTGCCATCCTCTATTTCTCGTTTCCCATGATGCGCGAGCGGGCCGACCGGTTCGTGAAGGATGCCGGCGAGCACTCGCGGCCCATCCTCTGGCGCGGCGCGTGGGGGATTTTCCGTGAGCACAGGGTCTTTGGAGGCGGCGCGGCGAGCTTCGACGCGCTGTTCGAGGCCTACCGGCCCGAGGGATTCCACGACCAGCCGGTCTACGCCCATTGCGACTACCTGAACACGCTCTGCGACTACGGCGCCGTGGGCTTCGTCCTCCTGTTCGGTGCCGCGGGTCTGGTCGCGTGGCGGTGCATGGGCGCCCGGGGCTTTGCGGGTGCGGCGTTCACCGGACTTGTGGCCTTCGCACTCCACCTGCTGGTCGATTTCCACCTCAAGATCCCGGCGCTTGCGATGATCTTTGCTACGATCGCCGCGCTCGTGACAGCTGACGCCTGGCACGTGAGACGAGCGCAGGAGACTGGCGCGCCGCTCGTCCGGCGCCTTGTCCGTGGCGCGGCGCTTCTGGCCGCGGCCGGGGCCCTCGCGGTGGCGGCACTCTGGGCCGTGCCAATATACCGGGCGGAGAAAATCAGGAGCTTGGCCCGCGCGACGATAGACAAGATGGCCAAGGCGGGAAACGATGTATCCGGCCAGGGGGCCATCCTGGCGAGCGACCGGGTGTCGTTCGAGCGCGCGGTGGCGCTTGATCCGGAGAACGCCCAGGCCTGGGCCGACCTGGCTTATGTGGATTCCCTCCAGGCGCTCGTCGTCCCCAAGGAGACCGTGGGGCTCGGCGTGAAGGTCGAGAAGGAGGCGGCTCGAGCCGTGGGCCTTTGCCCGGTGATCGCCGAATTCTGGATTCGGCGGGGCACCGGTCTCGACATGCAGTATCGCTGGTTGGAGGGCGGGGACTGTTTCGTTCGGGCTCTGCAACTTGCGCCGACACGGGCAGATGTCTGGTATTATCAGGCCTACCATTTGAGCCTGGCCTCGACCGAGACTGGCGCTGCCTTGGCTGCTACTGAACTCTGCTTGCGCCTTGACCCGGGCTTCCTTCTTGCACAAGCATTGCGTCAACGATTGAGGGCCGGGCTCAAACAACCACCCTAAGCGCTACTTCCATGCTAAATAAGATACTGTTAGCCATAATCTTGGGTTTTTTTGTAGGGTTTATGCCCGCGGGAGGCCAAACGACTCCAACCGCCCCCGTCAGGATCAAAGGCAAGATTATCGCCGCCCGTGTTCAGGGGCATGTCGAAGCGGTTTCGAATTCGGACGGATCAAAGCGCGTCCTTCGCGATGGAGACAAGGTCTCCGACCAGACGACCATCGTCACGGCTCCGGGGGCGAACATCATCCTAGCGTTTTCAAATGGAGCCACGGTCAATGTGGCCGGGGATTCGAACCTCAACATCGAGCAATTTGAGCAGGATCCATTCGCCGCCGACGTCAAGCTGTCGGAACTCAAGCAGGAACCCACCACGTCCACAACGAAGCTTAGCCTCACGAAGGGCGAGCTTGTCGGCAAGGTGGTCCACCTGAACGTGGACCGCGGTTCCGAGTTCACGGTGCAGACCCCGGTCGGCGCGGCCGGCATCCGCGGCACCATCTTCAGGATCGTGTTTCACCCGGACCCGGCCACGGGGAAGGTCTACTTTGTCGTGACGACGGCGGACGGCAAAGTCGTGCTTACTAGGGGCGTAACGACGCAGGTGAGCATTCCATCGGGCAAGACGGTTGTGGCGTACTTCAACTATACGCCGCCGACAACGCCCGGCGGTACGGGAACCGTCACGAATGTCATTTTCCCACCGGTCGAGGACGTATCTCCTTTGGAATTGACGCAGATCACCGCGGCGGTGCAAACGATGGCCGCATCGACCAGCTCCACGGTGTTTACGCCTTTAGGTCCTAACGGAGACGGCAACGGAAACGGAAACGGAGACGGAAACGGCAACGGCAACGGGAACGGCAATGGAGGCGGCAATGGCAACGGAAATGGAGGCGGCAATGCCAACGACAACGGTACTGACAACAATCCATCCCAGCCGGCCGCCGTGCCTGCTCCGACTTCACCCCAGTCTGGCAGCGGCGCCTGACAGCAAATCTGCTTTCATTGCGGCCCCGCGCTGAATAGCGTGCGGGCCCGTGGCATCCTCGAAAAAGTCCGCGCTCTTCAGGCTGCGCTGGCTGCTTCTTGCGCCGATCCCGCTCATTTGGTGCGCGCTCGCGCACTACGGATATCTCGAGTTTGCCGAGAACAGGATGGTCGACCTGCGGTTCCGGTACCGGGGGCCGATGACGGCACCTATAAGGATAGTCTACGTGGACGTGGACTCTCTCGCGCTGCAGGAGATCGGGAACATGCCCTGGAGCCGGAAGTATTTCGCGGTTGTCGCGAAGACCCTCATCGAACGCGGGGGGGTCAAGGCAATCGGGATGGACTTTGTTTTTTCGGAGGCCGGCGAGGCGGAGTCGGCCGACGAGAACAAGCTGTACGAAGGGAACCGCGCGCTGGCGCGCTACCTCCGGCAGAATCCTGCGCCCCCGGTTGTGCTCGGGACTTCCTACACGGCGGGCGATTTTCGCGACGAAAGCGGCAAGCTCAAGATACGGGAGTTTCCGGACGTCACCCGCCCCGACCTTCCTCCGGTGAGCCAGATCGAGCCGCCGGAGCGGCCCAAGCTAAAGATCTCGCCGACGATTTCCTTGCCGGCGCCAATCATCGGTCTCATCGACACCGTGAATGGAGCGGCCCGCTGGGTCATGCTCTACGCCCCGACCAAGGCTCAGGATCAGCCCTACTATGCGATGGCTGTCGAGCTAGCCCGACTCTACTACGGCGTGGAGGAGGACGGGGTAAGGGTCGATGGCGACCACATGGATTTGGTGAGGCCCGACGGGTCGCTCGCTACCCGCATCCCGCTCAAGAACCGGCAGCAGGTCGAGATCAACTGGTTCTCGCCCTGGTTTGGCGCGACTTACAATCCCCGGGTGAGTTTCGCCGATGTCTTTGAGTACTCGCAGATTCTCGAGTCCGAGAAACCCGAGGAACGGAAGAGCGCCCAAGAATTCTTCTCCCAGTTCAAGGATGCTGTGGTTCTCATCGGCCCCGTCGACAAGCTGCTTCAGGACGTCGCCCCCACGCCTGTAGACGACGTGGCCGAACCCAAGGTGGGGGTCCATGGCAACCTGCTTAAGACCATTGTCTCGGGAAAATATATCCGACGGCTCCCCTCGGCCGCTTCATACGCAATCATTTTCGGGCTTGCGGCACTCGTCACGTCGCTTGCCCTCGCCGGCGGCGGCCGGGCCGTGTTCGCGAAGATCATGGCAGTCCTGTCGGCGGTTCTCTACGTCGCTGTCGCGTTCCAGCTCTTCAAAACAGGGCAGTTCATGATTCCGATCATTGCGCCGATTGGGGCGGCCATCACCACGGGGGGTGTCGGGCTTTTGTGGCAGATCGTCGAGGAGCAGAAGCAGAAGGGCCGGATCAAGGGCATGTTCGGCGCCTACGTCTCGCCGGCCCTCGTGTCGCGCATGGTGGACTCCGGCGAGGAGCCGAAGCTCGGGGGTATCGAGGAGAACATCACCGCCTACTTCAGCGACATCCAGTCGTTCTCCACCTTCTCCGAGAAGCTTTCGCCCGCCCGCCTGGTCGAACTCATGAACGAGTACCTGACCGCGTGCACGGACATTGTCCAGGCGGAGGGCGGCACGCTCGACAAGTACATTGGGGACGCCGTCGTGGCCATCTACGGGGCCCCGCTTGCGCTTCCCGACCACCCGCACCGGGCGTGCGTGGCGGCGCTGCGCGTCCACAGGAGGGTCGACGAGCTCAGGGAGAAGTGGATCGGCGAGGGCGACCGGTGGCCGGATATCGTCCACGGGCTCCAGACCCGTATCGGGCTCAACACGGGAGCGTGCGTCGTCGGCAACATGGGCAGTCACACCCGATTCAACTACACGATGATGGGGGACAATGTGAACATCGCCGCCCGCATGGAGAGCGGCGCGAAGAGCTGGGGCGTCTATTCGATGTGCACAGAGTCGACGCGCGCCGAGTGCGAGAGGCTGGGGGCGGGCCGGGTCGTGTTCCGGGCGCTGGGGCGGATCGTCGTGAAGGGGCGCACCCAGCCGCTTCCGATCCACGAGCTGGCGGCGCTGGCCGAGGACGCGACCGACCGGCTGAGGGAGTGCATCGCGCTCTTCGAGCAGGGACTTTCGAAGTACTACGCGCGCGACTGGGACGGGGCGATCGAGCTCTTCCGACGCTCCGAGGTCCTCGAGTCGCACGGCCCGGGCCGCAAGCGTGGAACCCATAGCAACCCTTCCCTTGTCTATATCAAGATCGCCGAGGGCTACCGCGTCCACCCGCCGGCGCCGGAGTGGGATGGCGTCTACGAGATGAAGGAGAAGTGAGGGCGGCCGAGGCGTCGCGTCAGACCGTGATCTGGCCCTTCAGGTAGAGCGCGCCCCGGCCGGCCATCCTCACCCGGTTGCCGACGAGATCGCACCAGAGTTCCCCGCCGCGCCTCGAGACCTGGCGCGCGTGGAAGGACGTCTTGCCGAGCCTCGCTGCCCAGTAAGTCACCAGCGTGCTGTGCGCTGAGCCGGTCACGGGGTCCTCGAGGACGCCCGCGTCGGGGGACGAAGAACCGGGAGACGAAGTCGCAGTCCTTGCCGGGGGCCGTAGGGATGATCCTTCCGGGCACGACGTTTCCGAGTGCGCCGAAGTCGGGCGAGAGGGCGAGGACGTCGTCCGCCGTCGGATAGACGCAGAGCCACATCCGCTCCGAACGCAGGACTTCCGCCTGCTTAAGGCGCAGTCCGCGAAGCAGCTCCCCGGGAGGCTCGGCCGGCGCCGCCGGTCGGGACGGAAAGTCGAGCTCGATCAGCGGCCCTTTCCGGGTGACGTAGAGGGGGCCCGACTTCGTATCGAATGCCACCGGCGACTCCGTCTGTCCCAGCTCGGTGAACAGGACGTGGGCGGTTGCCAGCGTCGCGTGGCCGCAAAGGTCGACCTCGACCGCGGGCGTGAACCAGCGCAGCTCGGCCCGTGCCGGTCCCTTGCGGACGAAGAAGGCGGTCTCCGAGAGGCCGTTCTCATTGGCAATGCGCTGGAGGAGCGCGTCGTCGAGCCACGAGTCTAGCGGGACCACGGCCGCGGGGTTGCCCGCGAAGACCTTCTCCGTGAACGCGTCGACCCAAAAGATGGGAAGAACCATGCTATTTCTGAGGCTGGTGGTCGGAGCTCGAAGAGGAGGAGGACGACGACGAGGAGACGGCAGGGGCGGCGGCCGCGTGGGCGGAGGCAGGCGCCGCCTGCGCTCTCGCCGGTGCGGAGGCCGGCGCGCGCGCTCCGCTGGTGCCGGGGGCTGGCGGCGGGGCCGGCCGCGCCCTTGCCGGCGCGGAGTTAGTGTGGGCGGCACCGGCCGGACCCTGCGGGGCTCCCTCGACCGGCACGCCGAGCCGAGGCCGTTCCTTCGGGGTGGCGGAGGTCCCGGGAACTGGTTGCGCCGCCCCGACGGCAGGCGCGGGCTGGGCCGGGCGCGGCTCGGTGATCCTGGCTCGCAGGGGCGGCGGGAGTTTGGGCGCACCGGGCATAAGGCGAGGGGCCGGCGCCGCGTTGCCGTTCTTCGCGCCGCCCGGCTTCGGTTCGCTGAGATCGCCGTGGCGCGGATGCCAGGGCCTCGCCCCCTGCGGGGGCTGGTCGCCGCCGAAATAGGGCGCCCGCCAGCCGCCGTGTTGGTGCCATTCGCCGCCGTTCCCGTGCCAGACCCGGTGGTGGCGCCAGTCGAACGAGTAGTCTAGCCAAATGCCCGCGGCGAACGGGCCTCCGAACAACATGAACGGGCCGTCGAAGCCGTAGTACGGCTCGTCGGGAAACATGAGGCTCGGATCATACGCGGGCACGTAGAGCGCGTCATCCGGCGTGGGAAGGATGTCGATCGCCCCGTCATCCGAGAACACCTGCTGCTGCGGCGTCGACGAGAGCGTTCCGGCGGCCCACGCGCGCGCGCGCAGCCTCTGGATGGAATCCATGGCCTCCGCCGGCGAGGACGCGAATTCGGAGCCGAGCGCCTTGGTCCACTCGAGGTTCTGCGCCATCCAGGCGATGACCGTCGGGTAATGCGCGAGCGCGCGCACGCTAGGGTCCCACGGCTGGCTGTCGATCCGGGACATGTCGCCGTACTGGACCAGGTAGGCCGACGCCGCGGCGATCTCGGAGGGCTGGGTCGACGCGGGAAGCAGGATCGCGATCAGCGGGTCCGGGTAGAGGGCGATGGGCGCCATGAGCGCGTCGACTTCGCGGGTATCATGGTTCGGCGCGGCGGGCTGCGCCTCTGGGGGGGGCGCGGGGTAGGGCGGCGGCGGCGGCGGTGGGGGCGAACTGGCCCCTTCGGGGGGGAGGTATTGGACGCACGCCTGGGCTAGCAGGCACGCTGCGATGCACACTAGGGGGAATGGCGCCTTGCGACAGGTCATAAGGGAAGAGTGTGGGAGCGGGGCCGGGCACGCAAGACGCGGCCTGCGCGGCGGGCGGAGGGCCGGGCGGACCCGATTCTTCATGGCGCAGACGCCCTGGCGACGCGGCAGACCTCGGCGATCGCCGCAGCATAGCCGGACGCCCCCTGCTCGAGCCAGCGTTCGCCCTTCTGGGCGGTGGCCGCGGCGGCATCGCCCATGATGCCAGACTTGGAGACATCGCGCGAGGCCCATGCGACAAGCGCGGGCGCCGCGACTGGCCGCACCTCCCCGGGGTCCCCGATCCGCGCGGGGTATTCGCACACGGCCTTTGACGGGTCGGCGAGCAGGCCCGCCGCCGCCATCACCCACGAGGTCTCCACCTCGCCCGCATGGATCCCGAAGGCGGCCTCCTGGGCCGACAGCCCCGCCACCGGCCCCGACTGCAGGAGACCGGCCTTAAGCCCGTAGAGGGTGCGGACCTCCCGAAGCGTCGGGACCAGGACCGGGACATTGCCCCCATGGGTGTTGATGACGGCCAGCGACCTGAACCCCCAGTCGCGGACCTGGCGGGCGATTGCAAGGACCTGCGACCGGAGGGTATCCCGGGAGATCATGAGCGTCCCCGGGAAGCCGGTGTGCTCGTTGCTCTTGCCGATCGTGATTGGCGGCGCGACGTAGCAGGAGGCGCCGGACGGGAGCCGGGCGAGCGACAACGAGAGCCACACCTGGCCCATGAGGGCGTCCACGGCCACCGGAAGGTGCGGGCCGTGCTGCTCGATCGCCCCCGTCGCGAGGATGACCGGCGCCCAGGACTTGTCGGGGAGCGACCCGATGCGCCGCAGCGTCATCGCGGGGAGATACCGGTCGCGATAGGACGGGAAATTCACGACGGCGTGAGGGTCGCGCCAAGGGGGGCGCGGTCGTGGATGTCCGAGAGGAGCTTTGCCAGCCGGCTCGCGGCGGCGGCGAGGATCGCGGCCCCCTCGGCCTGCGCCTCTGCAAGGGGCACGGCCGGACCCGGCAGCGGAACCACGGATTCGTCCTCCCAGGGCCTCTGCGGCGGTTGCGGCGCCGCCGGCCCGGCCGGCTCCGGCTCGGCGCCGTAGAGGGCGGTCAGGAGCGTCTGGAGCCCGCGGCGGCTGCGGCTTCGCACGGGATGGAAATCCAGGTCGATCGCGCTCAGGTGGACCAGGAACATATGGAGCCCGCGCGAGACACGCAGGTCCCGGGCCGCGGCGCCGCACAGCTCCTCGTTCCAGGGGCTCGCGTTCACGATCGCCACCTTTCGGAACCCGGCCGCCGCGACCGAGGCGGCCACCTCGGCGATCAGCGCGTGAGCCGTCGGCGGGTCGACGGGAAAGGCGCAGGAGGGATCGGCGCCGAAGGCGAAGCGCAGCGGGGGCAGCACCAGCGGCTTGCGATCCGGGCCGATGAGCCGGCAGGCATCCCGGATCACGTGGGTGAGCACCGTCTCCTCGGCGTCGAGGGGATGGCCGAGCCCCCAGTCGGCCATGCCGGCGAGCGGCACCACGACCACCGTCGCCCCGCGGTCAGGCCACGCCCCGATCGTGGGCGACGAGAGCCAGGGCCAGAACGTGGCGTCGTCCGCCACGCAGAGCGCAGGGGTGCCTGGCGAGGGTGTGGCGGGCGCCGTCACGGGTTCACTTCACGGCGGTGACCTCGATCTCGACGCAGCAGCCCTCGCGCGCGAGGCCCTTCACCTCGAGCAGCGTGCTCACGGGGCGCGAATCCGCGAAGAACCGGTTCCTCACCGCGGAGAACTTCTCGAAGTCGGGCATGTGCGTCAGGAAGGTGTCGACCTTGACGACGTCGCCAAAGTCCATCCCCGCGGCGCGAAGAATCGAGCCGATGAGGCCGAAGACATACTCGGTCTGCGCCGCAGCGTCGAACGGGGCCACCACCTTGCCCTCGGGATCGACCGCGAGCTGCCCGGTCAGGTAGAGCGTGCTCGAGCCCCCGTGCTCCACCAGGAGCCCCGGGCTGTACGCGCCCCGCGGGGCCGGGTGGTTCGGCGGCTGGATGAGGGTCCTCTTCATTTATTGCGCAGAGGATTCAGCATTCCCCGGGGGCGAGGTCAATCCGGCGCTCGCGAGGCCGCCGGCAGCGGGCCCGGCATGGTCTCGATCCGTCCAAGCAGGAAGATGAACGCCAGGATGCCGACCACGAGTATCGCCGCGGCCGCAAGGAACGCGCCGATGAACGAGTGCGTGGCCTTGACGATCAGGCCCGTCGCGATCGGGGCGGCGATCCCCATCAGGTTCACGGCAAAGTTCATGATCCCGCCGACGGCCCCGACGCCGCCCTTGGGGGCGATCAGGGAGGGAAGGGACCATCCGACGGGGGCCGCGGCGGCGAGGCCGCCGAGCGAGACCGAGATCCATAGGATTGCCCAGGCCGGGCTCGTCGTCCGCGTTGCGCCGATGACCGCCAGGCCGAGCAGCATCCCGCAGATCAGAACGGTCTTGCGCACGCGGGTCTCGTCCCCGCCGCGGGCGATGAGGGCGTCGATGAGCCAGCCGCCGACCAGGAGGTCCGTGAGGGTCGCGACCGCCCACGGCGTGACGGTGTAGGCGGCCGACCGCAGGACGCTCATCCCGCTGGTGCTGACCAGGTACGATGGCAGCCAGGTCAGGAACAGGTAGAAGGAGTAGCCATAGGCGCCAAAGCCGATCGCCAGGCCCCAGATCTTCGGCTGGGTGAGCAGGTAGCCCAGCATGTCAAGGGAGGTCTCCCCGGAGAGGCCTTCGGGCACGCCGCCGCCGGCAAGGATGTGCTCGTGCTCGGCGCGGCTCAGGCGGGGATCGGCGCTCGGGTCCCGGTAGAGGACCCAGAACGCGATGAAATAGACGAGGCTGATGGCGGCGCAGATGGCGAACCCCCACCGCCATCCGTGCGTCACCACGGCGAACGCGATCACGGGGATCCCGAGCACATTCGAGAACTTTGCGGCGGCGTCGAAGATCGACGTTGCCCGGGCCCGCTCGGACCGCGGGAACCAGTGCCCGGTGGCCTTCGACACGGCGGGAAACGAGGGGGCCTCCGCTATGCCGAGGAGGAATCTCGCGGCGACGATGCCCCAGAATCCCCCCGCGACCGCCGTGACCGCGGAGGTCAGCGTCCAGAGCAGGGCTCCCCAGCGCCCGACACGGGTCACGCCAAGGCGGTCGACCACGAGCCCGATGGGGATCTGCAGGACCGTGTAGGTCCAGAGGTAGGCGCTCAGGAGGAACCCCAGACCGTCCGGGCCGATGTTGAGCGCCTTCTCGAGCTGGGGCCCGGCGATCGACAGGTTGATCCTGTCGAGGAAGCTGACGAGGATGCCCGAGCCGAGGAGCACGCCGATTCCCCAGCGCCTGCGCGGAATTCGGCTTTCGCTTTTGGTTGGCACGCAGCCGCAAGCCCATAGGGCGCGGGCGCCGTTTGCAAAGTTTGTCTTTTCGCGGCCCCCCCGCGCGGGTTCGCCCGCCACTCAACTCCAGGCTCGCATGGGGCCTGCCCCGCGGGCAATTTTCACCGCGATGTCGCTGGTATTTCTAAGTTTGGCGATCGCCGGGCTTTGGATCAACCTCGTCGGCGCCGGCATGGCCGCACGGCGATTCGTAAGTAATTACGCGATCGCGAGGATGACCGGCGTCTTGGCGGTCTGCATGGTGTGCTTTTGCCTGGAGCACTACGTCGGATTCGGCCCGCGCCCTCCGCTCCTTCCGCTCACCACGGCCCTTTCCCTGTGGCTGATATGGCGTGCGCGGGCGGTGCTCCGGGAGAACTGGGGGATGGAGGTCCTGTTCGCCGCGGGATTCCTCTACTGTCTCCTGTGGAGGTACACGTTTCCGGACATCGACGCCAGCGAGGACAAGATGCCGAACTTCGGCCTGATCGAGTCCTACATGAGGGGCACGCAGCTGCCGCCCCCGGACCTCTGGCTGTCGCCCTTCCGCGCGAACTGCTACTACAGCTTCCAGCATTACGGGGCGTCCCTGCTCGGGCGCCTCCTCGGCCTCGGGCCCGGCATCAGCTACCATCTCGCCTTCTGCACGATGGTCGGGTTCCTGACCCTCCTGGCGGGAAGCTGCATCGCTGCGCTGTGCACATGGACGCCCGGGCGCTGGGTCGGGGTCCTTTCGCTTCTTCTCGGGGGAAGCGGCGCCGCCGTCGCCGCGCACGTCTTCCTGAAGGAGGCCTATGTGCTCGACATCGTCCGGTTTGTCGGGGGGTCCATGGTGCAGAGCGAGCTGTCGCCGCTCGGCCGGCAGGTCGCCGCGTGGATGACGACGCCGGGCCTCGCCCCGCGCGACCTTCCCATGGAGCCGCTCAGCTATTTCCTGATCAAGGGCGACTTCCACCCGCCGCTGGCGGGCTTCCTCCTCCTGGCCTTCGCCGCCGCACTGATCGCCGCCCAGGAGACGGGCGCGGCGGGCCGGCAGCGCGCCCTCAACCACGCGCTCCTGGCTGCGACCCTCCCCATTGCGCTTATCTCAAACGCGTGGATCCTCCCGCTGCAATTCCTGCTGGTGGGCGGATGGTTCCTTTTCGCCGCCGTGCGCAAGCAGAAAGGCTACCTGGCTCCCGCCCTGGCCGGGCTCGCTGCCGCGACGGCGCTCGAGTATCCCTTCCTCCTGCAGTTCACGCAGCAGGCCATCGGCAGCAACGCCGCGATCGGTCTCACCGGATCGGCCGACCACACGCCGTGGCTCGGCTGGCTGATCATATTCTGGCCCGTGCTCGGGATACTCGTGCTCGGCCCGTTCAACCGCGAGCGGCGCCCCCTGGCGCTCTTCCTCGTCGCGGTCTGGACCGCGGCGCTAATCGGGACGGAGTTCCTCTACAACCACGACATCTACGGGGCCCAGTGGAGCCGTTTCAACTCGACGCTCAAGTGGTGGCCCTGGGTGTACGCGGGGATCGTCGTGACGCTGGGCGCGCTCAACCTCGGCTCGAGGTCGCGGGTCTGCAGGTACGGGACGCTGGCCCTGCTCGTTCCCAACCTGGCGTTCGCCTTTGACCTGGGCAGGCAGTACACGGGGGCCTACGAGGGCTCCAAGGCGTCGGTCGGGCACCTTTCCGGGGCGATGTGGATCGAGCGCGACGACGTGATCAGGGATATGATCGTCGAGCTTTCGTTGCGGCCGGACGGCGTGACCCTTGAGAGCGGGCTCGCCATGAGGAACACCGAATCGCCCGCGGTGACCCTGTTTGCGGGAAAGCAGAGTTTCCTCGGGTGGCCATGGCTCGAGGAGGCCTGGCGGGGTTCGTACCTGGAAATCGACCAGCGCTATGTCCAGATGAACGCGCTGTACGCGGGAACCCTCCAGGACCCGCTCAGCTGGCTCCTCCACAACAATGTGAGGTACATCCTGTGGCTTCCGCGGGACAACGCCGACAAGAACGCCCGTTTCGCGCCCCTGCGCGAGCAGATCAAGCCGCGCTACTACTGGCACCACATGTACGGAAACGACGGCGACTTCGCCGTCGGGTTCTGGGAGCGGTCGGATGGGCCGCCCGCCCGCTAGGCGAGGGGTGCGCCACCCGGCGGTCGCGGGCGACGTTGTGCTTTGCGCCGGTTCGTGTCAGGGTTGGGCACAAAGCTGGGAAAACCATGCCAATCCAATACAAGGACTACTACGAGACCCTGGGCGTCGCGCGGACCGCCACGCCGGAGGAGATCAAGCAGGCGTTCCGCAAGCTCGCGCGCATCCACCATCCCGACGTGGCCAAGAACAAGACCGCGGGTGAGGCGAAGTTCAAGGAGATCAACGAAGCCTACGAGGTCCTGGGCGACCCGGAGAAACGGCGCCGGTATGACGAGCTTGGGCCAAATTGGCAGGACGACGGCGGCGGGATGGCCGGCCAGGCGGGGGCGCGCCGAGGCCGCAGTCCCAGGGAAGCGGCCGACTTCGAGTTCGGCGGCACCGGATTCAGCGATTTCTTCGAGTCGTTCTTCGGCGGGAGCCGCGGCGCCAGGGGAGGGTTCGCCGAGCAGGGGTCGTCCTTCGACTTCGGCGAGGAGCGCGCCCAGGCCGGCCGGGACGTCGAGGCCGACATCCTGGTGACGCTCGAGGAGGCCCTGCAGGGCTCGAAGCGCAAGGTGACCCTACGGCGTCCGCAGGGCGACGGAGAGCGGACCGATACCTACCAAGTGCGCATTCCACCGGGCGTGCGCGAGGGCCAGAGGATCCGCCTCGCCGGCCAGGGAGGCGAGGGGTCCGGCGGAGGGCAGGCCGGCGACCTTTACCTGCGGGTGCGGCTCGCGCGACACCCGGACCTGAGCGTGAAGGGTCCGGACCTTTACTATGACCTCGACCTTGCACCCTGGGAGGCCGTGCTCGGCGTCCGGGCACGAATCCCCACGCTCGACGGGACGACATCCCTCAAGGTTCCGCCCGGAACCGCGGCCGGCGGCCAGCTCCGGCTGCGCGGTCTCGGGCTTCCCGGCGAGGACGGAAGCCGCGGCGACCTTTATGCCGTCGTTCGAATCCAGGTGCCCTCCTCCGTGACCGCGCAGGAGCGCGCCCTATGGGAGAAGCTGGCCGGCGGGTCGGCCTTCAAGCCGAGGAAGTCGCCGTGAACGCACCCTTTAAGCACCCATGAAGATTAGACCAGAGGACTTCCGCGTCACACCCGGGCGAAAGGTCAGGCTGAAAAGGTGGCCGACCGACATTGAGCCGCTCTACAAGTCGGACAAGCATTACAAGGAGGCCCTGGCCGATGACGTGCACAGCCTGAGCGTGCTCCAGCATCTCCTGTACGCCTCCGACAGCTACGCGCTGCTGCTCATCTTCCAGGCCATGGACGCCGCGGGCAAGGATGGCGCGATCAGCCACGTGCTGAGCGGCGTCAACCCGCAGGGCTGCGAGGTGCACTCATTCAAGCAGCCGAGCGCCGAGGAGGCCGAGCACGACTTCCTGTGGCGCACCACCTGCCGCCTGCCGGCTCGAGGGAGGATAGGGGTCTTCAACCGGTCGTATTACGAGGAGGTGCTGGTGGTCCGCGTGCATCCCGAGATTCTGCAGTCCCAGGGGCTTCCGCAGGAGCTGATGGACGTGAGGACGATATGGGGGGGCCGGTATCGCTCGATCGTGGAGTTCGAGGAGCACCTGCGCCGCAACGGCACGCGGATCCTCAAGTTCTTCCTGCACCTCTCCAAGGAGGAGCAGAGAAGGCGGCTGCTCAAGCGCATCGACGTGCCGGAGAAGAACTGGAAGTTCAGCCTCGCGGACGTCAAGGAGCGCAGGTTCTGGGGCGACTACATGGACGCCTACGAGGAATGCCTGGGCGCGACCAGCACGAAGGCGGCGCCGTGGCACATCGTCCCGGCAGACGACAAGCCCAATGCGCGGCTCATCGTCTCGCGGATCGTCATCGAAGCCCTGAAGGGCCTCGACATGAGCTACCCGGGCATCTCAAGGGTGCGCCGTGCGGAGCTTCGGTCGATTCGCAAGCAGCTCGCCGGCTAGGAAGGGGCTCGGTCCGAGGTGCGCTTGGGGCCGTGCCGGGCCGCGACCTCCTCGGCTGCGCCCATGGCGAACGGGAAAGGGGCAACTGGAGGTGGACTGCGGCCCCTCAGTCATCTAGGCCTTGGCAATGCTGCACCGCGTTTTTCTGGCACGCCACGGCGAGACGGATTGGTCGAAGTCGGGCCGCCACACCGGGCGCACCGACCTCGCGCTCTCCGCGCAGGGGGAGCTGAACGCGCGCCGGCTTGCCGGCCCGCTCTCCGGCATCGGATTCGCCCGGGTGCTGACGAGCCCCATGCGGCGGGCGCGGCGCACCTGCGAGCTTGCCGGACTGGGCGCCGGGGCCGAAGTCGAGCCGGATCTCGCGGAGTGGGACTACGGCGCCTACGAGGGCCTGACCTCGGCCGAGATACTTGCGAGAAGGCCCGGGTGGCGGCTCTTCAAGGAGGGCTGCCCGGGCGGCGAATCGCCTGCCCGGGTCGAGGCTCGCGCGGACAGGCTTATCGCGCGGCTCCGGGCGATGGACGGAAATGTCGCCCTTTTCTCCCACGGCCATTTCGGCCGGGCGCTGGCCATTCGTTGGATTGGCCTGCCGATCGGCGACGGGGACAGGCTTCTGCTTGATACCGCATCCCTGGGGATCCTTGCGTACGAGCGCGGCGATCCCGCGGAGCCCGTGATCGCCCTCTGGAACTCGCATCCCTCGGCTGCGCCGACCGAGGGCTCATGACCTGAGGCGCGTCCGGGACCGCCACCAGCACGGGTTGGCATAGACTGGAGGTCTTCCCGGACTCGAGTCCCTGCCTTCCGGGCGTCGACCGGGCCCCATCACGGCCCGGCTGCGGCACGGCCCCCGTCCTTAATCGGCGTGGCAAACTTGTATTCGATATCCCAGGGGAAGAAGATCCATTTGTTCTGCTTAAACTCCTTTACGCAGGTGTCGACGATGGGGCGGCCCAGCGGCTTGGCGTACAAGGTTGCGAAATGGGCCTTTGGGAGGAGCTGGCGCACGACCTGGGCCGTGCGTCCCGAGTCGACCAGGTCGTCTATCAATAGATAGCCCTCGCCGTCCCCTTCGACGCCCTTCAAGACCTTGACGTCCTCCCTGATCTGCTCCGCGCCTCCGGGAGCGGCCTTGGCGTAGCTTGTCACACAGATTGTGTCCACCAGGCGGATGTCGAGTTCGCGCGCGACGAGCGCCGCCGGGATCAGGCCCCCGCGGGTGATCGCGATGATGCCCTTCCATGATCCCTTCGCGTGAAGCTGCTCCGAAAGGAAGCGAGCGTCGCGGTGCAGTTCGACCCATGAGACGATGATTTCGTCTTCGTAATTTGAACGAGGCATGAGGAACGCTGGTTAATCGGCCATGACCGATCAACCTCGATCGCAGGGCGGCTCGGCGGTTCGCAAGCAGGTCCACTAGTCGGCGCAGCCGCGCCGGACCCGGGCAGCCGATGCTTGGGAGCCAAGGCGCCCCCGGGGGCTTCTTTTTAGCGTCGATCAGGATTGGCCGGAACCGTAGGGTGGCCGGACCGCGTAGGCGCGGTGGGCGTCCGGGCGCTGCCGACCCGCTGCCCGCCCTGAACACGCGGCGCCCACCGATACATCGATAACCGCGATAACCCCATGAACGCCCCCGCCGTCCCCATGCCCAGCAGGATTTGCCTCCGCCCAGCCCCCGCGCTGCTTGCGCTTCTTTTTGCGGCCGCAGGGTGCCTACCCCTGGCCGCCCAGGGCGATCCGTCGCCGGCGCCGCAGGAGCTGCAGTCGCCTGACGGGCGCATCGCCGTGACCGTCGTCGCCACGGGCGTCCTGAGCTACCGGGTGTCGGTCGACGGCACGCCGGTCCTGAACGATTCCAGGCTCGGCCTGCGCCTGCGGGGGGGGGTCGTGCTCGGCCAAGAGGTGGCGCTGATCGACACCGCGCGCTCCGAGAGCGACACGGTCTGGACAAACCCGCTCGGAAAGCGGCGCGAGGTGCGGGACCATTACCGGGAGCTCGCGATCAAGCTCAGGGAGAGGGGCGGCGGGGGCCGGACCTTCTCCGTGGTGTTCCGCGCCTTCAATGACGGCGTGGGCTTCCGCTACGTGCTTCCGGGCGGGGAGGGGCCAACGGACGTTGTCATTGAAGAGGAGCTGACGCAGTTCGCGTTCACGGCGGACAGCGTGTGCTTCGCCGGCGACCACGTGGCGGTGCCGCCCGACGACTACGACTCGAGGGGAGGCTTCCACGGCTCGCAGGAGTGGGAGTTTCGCAGGCAGCGGCTCTCGGACCTCCCGATCGATACGGTGACCGGGCTGCCGATGCTCACCCACACCCCCGCCGCGTGGGTCGCGGTCACCGAGGCCGAACTGGTCGACTGGGCGGGGCTGTGGCTGGCGCGCGAGCCCCAGGCGGCGGGCACGGGTGCGGTGACCCTGCGCAGCCGGCTGGCCCCGCGATGGGACGGGAACGGCCTGGTCAACGTCTCGCTGCCGCACCCCTCCCCCTGGCGGGTCCTGATGATCGGCAGGGAGCCGGGGCGGCTCATTGAAAGCGACCTGGTGCTCAACCTGAGCACGCCGTGCCAGATCGCCGACACGTCGTGGATCAAGCCCGGCATGATGGCTTGGGACCGCTGGTGGTCGGGCATTGGGAAAATGGACACCGGCACGATGAAGGACTTCATCGGGTTCGCCGGCGAAATGGGCTGGCCGTATCAGCTTGTGGACGGCGGCTGGTACGTGGGCACCCGCAGTCCGAGTTCCGACATCACCCGGACGGTACCCGAGGTGGACATGGGTGAGCTTCGGAGATTCGCCGCGCAGAACAAGGTTCGCCTCTGGGTCTGGCTCTATTGGAGCGATGCCGACAGGGGGGACGCCTACAAGCAGGCGTTCGCCCTCTACGAGAAATGGGGCCTCGCGGGCGTGAAGATCGATTTCATGGACCGGGACGACCAGCAGATGGTGAACTGGTACGAGAAGATCACGCGCTGCGCGGCCGAGCACCACCTGCTCGTGGACTTCCACGGCGCCTACAAGCCGACGGGGATGATCCGCACCTGGCCGAACCAGATCACGCGGGAGGGGATCCTCGGGAACGAATACAACAAGTGGAGCCGGCGCGTCACCCCGGAGCACCGGGTCACGCTGCCGTTCACGCGCTTCCTGGCCGGACCCGGCGACTTCACGCCCGGAGGCTTCGTGAACCGGATGGCGGAGCAGTTCCAGCCGCACGCTAGCCCCGCGCAGGTGCAGAGCACCCGCGCGGGCCAGCTTGCGCTCTTTGTCGCGTACGACAGCCCGGTCATGTGCGTCTGCGACCATCCGACGAACCTCCGAGGCCAGGCCGGCATCGACTTCCTTGGGGTCGTGCCGACCGTATGGGATGAGACCCGCGTCGTCTCGGGCGTTGTCGCCGAGCACCTTGTGATCGCGCGGCGCTCCGGCCCGGACTGGTACCTCGCGGCCCTGAACAACAGCTACAGCCGGGTGCGCACGGTGAAGCTCGACTTCCTGGGGGAGGGCCGGTGGCACCTGCGCTGGTGGCACGACGCGCCCGACAGTTCCGACAATCCCGAGCACCTCGACATTGAGGAGCGCGACGTCTCGGCCGGCGACACCCTTGACGTGCGCATGGCGGGGGGGGGCGGGGCGGTGCTTCGTTTTGTGCGGGTTCCTTGAGGACGTTCGGGACGACGGGAGGGCCCCGGCCGGCGCAGCCCACCCCTGGCGCTCGGTCCGCCTTGCGTTGTCCCGAAATCCAAATATGAAGAACGGCCTCACCCAACCATGACCAAATCATACCCGTCCCACGCCCGCCCAGTCGCCTCCAGGATCGCCCTTCTTGCGCTAGGCTGCGCCCTCGCGCTCGTCGCCCTCCAATTCTCCGCGCTTCGCGCCGCCGATACCCCGGCCTCGGCGCCCGCGGCGGACAAGGCCCCGAGCCTGCCCCTGGTCCCCACGTTCGCGAAGGTGACGAGCGGCGAGGACGGCCCGTACGTGCTGAACCTGAAGAACGTCTCGAAGGATGTCGTGACGGCGAGCGCGCAGGTGATCGCGAGCGTGACCTTCCACGCCACGGCCAAGACCCGCAACCTTCCCGAGCATGCCATCGATCCGGGCCAAGTCTGGACCATCACCGAGCTTGCGGCGACCGACAAGGTCATCGTCAGCGCCAAGGGGTTCGCCCCCCTCGAGCTGACGGTCCCGTAGCCCCGGTTGAACCGGCGCCCTGGGGACGGGCCCGGCTGCGCGACCTAGGATAATTCCGATCCTTCAAGGTAACCTCGCGGCCTCGTTCCTCGCGGCCTCGCGGCCCGCGGCCCACGCTCTTCCAGGTGCCACGCCCCCGGCACATGATCGATCGGGCCCTGGGCCCTCCGGAGGCTTGGACCCCACAGCCATGATGCACCCCCACCTGTACCGACGCGCGGCCGTTTCGCTCCTTCTTGCCTTCTCGTGCCTGCCGGCCCTCCGGGCCGCCGCGCAGGTGGATTGGACGGCCGTTCAAGCCCGCCCGACCCCGGCGTGGATCCGCGAGGCGGTTGTCTACGAGGTGTTCCCCCGGCAGTTCTCGGCAAAGGGGGACTTTGCCGGGGTCACGGCGCGCATGGACGACATGAAGGCGCTCGGGGTCGACGTCCTCTGGCTGATGCCGGTCCACCCGGTCGGCCGCCTCAAGGCCAAGGGGGCCTTCGGCAGCCCCTATGCCGTGAAGGATTACTACGGCATCAACCCGGATTACGGGACGAAGGACGACCTGCACCGCCTCGTCGAGGCGGCCCACGCCCGCGGGATGAAGGTCATCATCGACATCGTCGCGAACCACACGGCGTGGGACAGCGTGATGATGTCCAATCCGGGCTTCTACAAGCACGACGCCGAGGGGCACATCATCCCGCCCCATCCGGAATGGGCCGACGTCGCCGCGCTGAACTACGGAAACGCGGAGACGCGCCGGTACATGCGCGACATGCTCAAGTACTGGGCGCGCGACTTCCGGCTCGACGGAATCCGCTGCGACGTCGCCAGCGAGGTGCCGACCGACTTCTGGGAGGATGTGCGCCGGGACCTGGAGGAGATCCGTCCCGGGTTTCTGATGCTGGCCGAGGCGAGCAAGCCCGAGCTTCTCGTGCACGCCTTCGACCTGGACTATTCCTGGCCCATGCTGGGCGCCCTCAACAAGGTGCTCATGGAAGGGGCGCCCGCCAGCGAGGTCCGGCGCACCTGGGAGGAGTCCGAGCAGGCGGCCTTCCCTCGCGGGGCGCTCCACCTGCGCATCTCGGATGACCACGACGAGCCCCGCGCGATCAGCCGCTTCGGCTGGACCGCGGCGCTCGCGGCGAGCGCCATGGAACTCACCCTTGACGGCGTGCCGCTCCTCTACAACGGCATGGAGGTGGGGGACGCGAGCGAGTCGGGTGATCCGGCGCTGTTTGAGAAGGTGCCCATCTTCTGGGAGCCCAAGGGGCGCGAGTCCTTTAGGGACACCTATGTCCGGCTCATCAGCCTGCGCCACCGCCATCTCGCCCTGCAGGGGGGAACGGTCGTCTGGCTCGAAAACTCGGCCCCCCAGAACGTCGTCTCCTTCCTGCGCCGCGGCGAGTCCGAGGAATTTGTCACGGTCGTCAACTTCTCCAACCGCCCCCAGGCCGCCACGGTCCGCGTGGAGAACGCACCTGACTTCGGCGTCGAGCTCCAGTCGGGCGCCGCGGCGAGCGGCGCGAAGATTGGCCTGCCGGAGGTCTCCCTCGGGGCCTTCGAATGGCGCATCTACCGCCGGCCGCTCAAGCCCTGAGCGGCGCCGGCGGGTCAACCGCCGGTCGCCTTGGCGATCTCCGCCCACTCGGCCTCGGAGAGGCTGACTGAGGCGGCGCCCACGTTCTCCTCCAGGTGGGCCGCGCTCGAGGTGCCCGGAATGGGCAGCACGACCGGCGAATGCTGCAGAAGCCACGCAAGGGCGAGCTGGGAGACGGTGGCGCCGTGCCGGCCGGCGGCCCGCTCCAGCGCGCCGCCGGGACGGGCCAACTCGCCGGCCGCGAGCGGAAACCAGGGGATGAACGCCATGGCGTGCTTGGCGCAGTAGTCGAGGACCGTCTCGCTCTGGCGGTTACCGAGATTGTAGAGGTTCTGGACGCTCACGATCGCGACGGTCTTCTTCGCCTGGTCGATCTCGGCCACCGACACCTCAGACAGGCCGACATGACGGATCTTGCCCGCCTGCTGGAGGTCCCTGAGCGCGCCGAGGGTCTCGGCAACCGGAACCCTCGGATCAATGCGGTGGAGCTGGTAGAGGTCGATGCGGTCGACCTTGAGCCTGCGCAGGCTCAGCTCGACGCACTGCTGGAGGTATTCCGGCCGGCCGACCGGAGCCCACTTCCCGGGACCGGAGCGGGTGAGGCCGCCCTTGGTCGCGATGACCAGCCCCTTGGGATAAGGGTGCAGGGCCTCGGCAATCAGACGCTCGCTCACCTCCGGGCCATAGGAGTCGGCTGTGTCGATCAGGTTCACACCGAGTTCCACGACCCGCCTCAGGATGCGGCGCGCCTCGGCCGGGTCCCTGGGCTCGCCCCAGACTCCCGGCCCGGTCACGCGCATCGCGCCGAAGCCCAGGCGGTGCACCGGCAGGTCACCGCCGATCGCAAACACGCCGCTTGCAGCGGCGTCCGGAACTTTGGGAGCAGGCGTTGCATTCATAGTCCCCATCATGGCCGGGAGCCTCCGCTTGGCAAGGGAAGGGCCCGCTTCGCCCGGCGCTGGTATGAGGCCCGCTATCCGGCGGGCAGGCGGCCGCCGTCACTCACGGGACGTCTTCTCCTCGGTCCACGTCGTCGAGCGGCCGAGCCAGGTGATGCCGAGCACGTATCCCTTCAAGAAGAGGGTCCCCGGCCGGTCTGGGTCGCGCCAGGCGAAGGCGTCGTAGGTCTTGCCGTTCTTCGGGTCGTAGATGGTTCCCCCCTCCCAGCGCTTTGTCTCCACATTCGCCTTGAGGCCCCGGAGGATGACGAGCCCGAGGACACGGACCGCCTTTCGCGCGGGGTCGGGATTGTTCTTGTCCAGCCGGTCCTTGTCGTCCCTCAGCCAGATGAGCTTGCCCGTGTAGGTTCCGTCGGGCGCCTGCGTGACGCGGACCTGGGCCCCCCCGTCAACAGTGAGGTAGAGTCCCGCCAATCCGGCGCCCCAGGACTCCGCCCTGGCCGGAATGCAGACCGCCGCGAGGAGCAGGAAGGGGACCAGCGTGTGTTTGAGGTTCATAAAAGGAGCGGGCCGTTTGCCGCGTGGCAGATTGCGTTGCCCGGCGCCCCTGGTCAACGGCGATGGCGGACGGACCCCGGGGCGCAGCGGCCCCGTGCTCCGCCGCGGGGCATCCCCGCGGTGACCGCCCCGGGGTGTCCCAAATCCCGCGGCGAGCGGGCGAGTTCGCCAACCGCATCCTTCGCTACAGTGGCCGGGAATTCGGGCGATGTTGAATCTGCAATCCCCTTCTTGCGCCGTGAATCATCCCGACCCGATAATCGCCCTGGAAATCCCCTTGATTCGGAAGATCATCCGGGATGAGACCTGGCTCGAGGGGGAACGGCGCGGCTGCCTTGTCGTGTCGTGGGATCCCGTTGTGCAGGAGCGCGTTTGCAAGGTGGTCCTGCGCGTCGGATTGGAGATGATGGGGAGCGTGACGGCGCAGATGGCCTTCGATCCCGTACCGTCCGGAGGGTCGACGCACGCACCCTTCATTGACCGGGCTGCCTGAGTGCGGTTAAGATCCACGGGTCACCGGCCTTAAGCCCGGCCATCCGGGCATTAGGCCGTGAATCGGCTGGCGCTAATGCGACCAACGACCTCGCGCATGCAGGCATGGCTTGGTGCCGGAGCTGTTCCAACAAATGGTGTCGCGTTCGCGGGGCACCGAGCGTCGCGTCGGCCCGCTGGCCGAAAAAACAAAGGCCCCCCGCCGGTTTCGACGGCGGGGGGCCATGTAGCTTGGATCTCAATCTGCGGGCTTCGCAGAGCGGCCGCTCAGGCCGCGATAGCCGCCGGAGCACATCCCGCGCATAGCAGCATAGGCTAGGGGGAACAGTAGGGCATAAGCGGCGAGACTAAGCACGCTGTGCTGAGTCGGATTTAGGGATGTCCAAGGAACAAGGGTTATGATCGGAACAACCTGACGTTTAGAAAGGGGAATGTGTTAGAATGTAGGGGGCCGCGCCGAATATCGGGATTGACAGGATATTGGGTTTTTCTTCGCTCACCCCATGGCTGATACGAGCTCCCCACTAGCAAAGGCGCCGTGGCATCTTTGGGTCGTGGGAGCCGTTTCGCTGGTCTGGAATCTTTTCGGCGCGATGGATTTCATGATGACTGAGACCAGGAACCAGGCCTACCTGAAGGCCCTCACACCCGCGCAGCTTGACTTCTTCTTGGGCTTCCCGTTCTGGGTTGTAACCACCTGGGGAGTTGCGGTGTGGGGCGGGGTGTTGGGGTCGCTGCTGCTGCTGCTCCGGAGGCGCCAGGCGTCTCACCTTTTTCTCGCGTCGACGATCTGCATTGTTCTCACCGATTTTCACAATTTTGCGCTCTCCGATGGGATGAGGGTAATGGGCGGAGCGGGACCACTGATCTTTGCCGCAATCATCCTCGCAGTCGGCGTGTTGCTGTTCATCTATGCGCGCGCGATCACCAATCGCCGCGTGCTGAGGTAATCGCGGGTGGGGCGGTGGCTGGGTTGGGAAACAAGAGGTTATGTCATGGTTCTCCATCTCGACTGCGGAATGTCGATTGAGGAGGATGTTCAGGGATTTTCCCCTCCTCTCTCAACGAAAGACCAAACGAGCAGCAAACCCGTGACCCCAGGCCAGATCCAAGAGAAAATCGCCCTCGCCGGCAGCCTGCGCGACGGGACTCCTTCCTCAGGTGAAACGTCCACCGTGTCGCATCGCCGTTTGATTCCCATCGCTCGGCGACTCCGGGGATGGGTGAAGGTCCCTGGGGTCATAGGACAGGAGCCCTTCGCAGAGGGCGTACACGATCGTAGCGTCATAGGTGCTGGCCATGAGGCTTGGATCGACGCAGGAGGGCTCGGCAGCGTTTCCGCACTCAAGTACCTGGCTCCTTCCCGACCTCTCGACCGGCGTCGAGCTCTGCCTGCAGCCGCAAGGGGCAACGCACGCGAGCGTGAGCGACGGAATCTAGCCTAGGCTCCCACGGAGCTTCCTTTTCTCTGAGGCGGCTATCGTCGTTTGGCAGCCCGGCAATAGGCCTTTGTGCGACCTCATGCAGACTCACATATCATCGCCCGCATTCCTACTCGGTGCCTCATGTGCCGCGCAATGAAGCACTGGGAGGCGCGGCACGATTCGGCGCAACGGCGCGTCCATGAGCGCTGAACTTGTAGTGGAGAATGGGCATCCGCCTCCCTTTTTTGGTTCTCCGGCAAGAAAGGGCAGGTCAAATGTTCCATTCCGATCGCAACCCGGAATACCATCCCCTCGACAAAGATTCCGTTTGCGTTCACTCCCTCCACCATGCCTTCGAAAGAGGAAATCACGGAGGTTCTGAGGAAAACGGAGTCCTACTTGGTCAATGTGCTGATGCCATTCTGGATGGAGCGTTCGGTAGATCGGCAATGCGGTGGCTTCTTGCCCTATTTCGACCGCAATGGGCAGCCCACCGGTGAAACCGCCAAGACCTACCTGTCGCAGATCCGCATGCTCTACGCCATGGCCAGCACTCACCGTGCCGGCTATGGCGGGGGCAAATGCGAGGAACTGGCAGTGTGGGCTGCCGATTTTGTGCTGAACCATCTCTGGGACGAGCAGCACGAAGGCTGGATCTGGATCGCCGACCGCCGGGGCAAACCCATGGTCACGGGCAAAGTTGGCTACGGCCAGGTCTTCGGCCTCTACGCCTGCAGCGAATATTTCATGGCCACTGGCGACGAGCGAGGACGCGCCGCTGCGGAGCGCACCTACGCAACGATCTGCAAGCACATGGTCGACACGCGAAACGGCGGGTTCTTTGAACTCTTCCAGCCGGACTGGCAGCTGGAAAGGCCCGGCCGGTATGGCGGCGACCGCAAGAGCATGGATGTGCATATGCACGCGATGGAGGCCCTGACCGGCTTTTACGAGATGACGCGCCGTCCGGCGCACCGACGGCGTCTGTTGGAGATCATCGATCTGATCATCGCCCGGATGCTCGATTCCAAGTTTGGCACAGGCTACATCCAGTTCACGCCGGATTTTGTCCCGTTGCCGGCCATCATGTTCGCCGTGGACTGGGGCCGCGACGCCAGGCCGGTCGACGGGGTGGCCCGGCCCCTGGAGAGCACCTCTTACGGACACAACGTGGAGTTTGCCTGGCTGCTGCTGCATGCGGCTGACGTGCTGGGCCAGCCCCGCGACACCTACCGGGAGGTCGTTCGAAAGATCTTCGATCATTGCCTCAGGTTCGGCATCGACTGGGAATGCGGCGGGGTGCTGGTGGAGGGACCGCAGGACTCCCCCACGACATTGACCGAGAAGCAGTTCTGGCAGCAGGCCGAAGTTCTGGTCGGCATGCTTGACGCCTACGCCATGTTTGGCGACGAGAGGTATTGGAGGGCCTTTCGCACCGTCCACGATTTCGTCTTCAGCAAGTTCGTCCACCTGCCAGGCGGCGGTGAATGGTTCGAACGGCTGGCCCGCGACGGCACGCCGATTGACGACGCGCTCGGGCACGGCTGGAAGATCTGTTATCACACCATGCGGTCCATGGTCCAGTGTGTGAAACGACTCGAGCGGCTGGCGGAAAAGGCGCCATGAACTTCGCCTAGACCACGAGCCCGGGGCACGTTAAGCGAATGGGTGCGCCGCCTCGCTTTGGTTTGGCTACCCCCGGGGGGATCCATTCGATGGCCGGCACACGAAAACGCACATGACGCAATCCCCTTCTTTCCTCCGAGACTCCACGTGGCTCGAGCACCTGCTTTCCCGCATTCCCCAAGCGCGCGTCGCAGTTTTTGGCGACCTCTGCCTAGACGCCTATTGGCTGCTTGATGCCGCGGCCGCAGAGACCTCGCTCGAAACCGGACTCGCAGTCCACAAGGTCCAGACACAGCGCTATTCACCGGGTGGTGCCGGCAATGTCGCCGCGAACCTCGCTGCTTTGGGTGTCGGGCATATCGAACTCATCGGCCTCGTCGGGGCTGATCCTTTTGGCGACGAGCTGATCCGGCAACTTGCCGCGCGCGGCCTTCCGGCCGACGGCGTGCTGCGCGGGCCGGAGGGCTGGCAGACGCTGGTCTACGCGAAGCCCTATCGCGGAGCCGACGAGCTCAACCGCCTGGATTTCGGCGGAGGCAATCCCTTCGCGGCTGCGGTCTGGCCGCAGCTGCTTGCAAGGCTTGAAACAGCGGCGACGCGGTGTCCCGTGGTCATCATCAACCAGCAAGTCCCGACCGGCTGGGCGGCCGACGCCGTGCCCACCCTGAACGCCCTCATCGCCCGCCATCCCCAAACGCTCTTTATCGTCGACTCGCGCCACCACGCGGAGCGCTTTGCCTCCTCTGTGTTGAAACTCAACACCCGTGAGGCCGCCCGCCTGCTGGGCGAAACCGAGCCGGCATCCTTCGACGAGGCGCCGCGTTACGCCGAGGTTCTGGCGCGCCGCCAAGGCCGTCCGGTGTTTGTCACGCGGGGCGAACAGGGCCTTGTGCTGGCAGTGGATGGCGGGCTCTACGAGGTGCCCGGCATCGAGATGTCGGGCGCGATAGACCCGGTTGGTGCCGGTGACACGGCGCTCGCGGCGCTGGCAGCTTCGTTCGCTGTCGGCGCTGCGCCCCTGGAGGCAGGCATGCTCGCCAATCTGGCCGCGGCCATCACGACTCGACAGGTGCGGACGACCGGAACGGCCACCCCGGCCCAGCTTCGGACTGTCGGTGCTGCACCAGATTACATTCACTCTCCGCGTCTTGCTGCCCAGCCGCGTCTGGCGCGATATTTGGCGGGCACACGCATCGAGCTCGTTACCAACCGGCGGCCGGGTGGGAGAATCCGCCACGCCATTCTCGACCACGACGGCACCATTTCGACGCTGCGGCAGGGCTGGGAGGCCATCATGGAGCCGATGATGGTTAAGGCCGTCCTCGGGCGACGCCCGGCCGACATCGGCGATGGGGGCACCGCCCGGGTGGTCGCCGCCGTTCATGCCTATGTTGACCGCACGACAGGTGTCCAGACCTTGGCCCAGATGAAGGGTCTCGCCGACCTCGTGCGCGAATTTGGCTATGTTGCTACATCCGACATCCTCAATGAGCACGGCTACAAGGCCGTTTACAACGACGGGCTGTTTGCCGTCGTGCACACCCGGCTCAAACAGCTCGAACGCGGTGAGCGTGGGCCGGAAGACTGGCTGATCAAGAACGCCGGCCACTTCCTTGAGCGCCTGCGCGCTGCCGGTGTGACGCTTTACCTCGTCAGCGGCTCCGATCAAGCGGATGTCGTGGCCGAGGCCCGCGCGCTCGGTTACGGGCAGCTGTTTAGCGGCGGCATCCACGGGGCGGTCGGCGACCTGCGTATCGAGGCCAAGCGATCGGTCCTTGAACGCATCATCAAGGGCGGCGGGATTGGCGGCGATGAACTGGTTGTCATTGGCGACGGCCCCGTCGAGATCCGCGAGGGCCGTCGGTGCGGGGCTTTCACGGTCGGGGTCGCCAGTGACGAGGTGCGCCGGCAGGGCATCGACCTTCACAAGCGTGCCCGCCTCATCCGAGCCGGCGCGGATGTGATCGTGCCCGATTTCACCGAATTGGACGCCCTTCTTGGCCATCTCGGCCTGGCCTAGACTGGGTTCATGGGCTGGGTTTGAACCCGCGCCCTTCAGTTGATTGTAGGGGGAACTTCGGGGTCCCAAACCACCGCACCCTTTAGGCGCGGGCAGCGCCATAGTACCGCACCTGCTCCACACTCGCGCGGCCCGGGTTTGCTGGTTTCTTCAGGCAGCCCCGATAGTTGGCTGCTCTATAGAGGCCTGGGACCCCTGCTCACCGGATCTCAATGATCCGTCTCTGGCCGGGCCCGAGTTCGAAGACGGGCAGCCTGAGACTGCCGTCCGCTCCCGCCTCAGCGGGCGCCTCCGACCGGGTAAGCGTATCGGGATCGAAAAAGCCCACGGTTGCCGCATGAGTGATCCCCACCTGGGGCCTTCCGGACCTCGCTTGCTTTGACGGATTGGAGAGGTACACGAATGTCGCAGACCCGCACCGCACCGCTAGGCACGTCAGGTCCTGGGCCGAGCAGGGAACATCCGCGAACGCGCCGTTACCCGCCCTCATCATCCGGTCGCTCACCTCGCGCACCTGGGCAAGCGAAGCGGTCATGCGCCCTTCGTCAAAGAACTCCCACCACCAGCTCATCGGCATGACCGGGGTGGGGGAGAATAGGCCGAGCCAAAGGCCCTCCTTGAAGTCGTTGTCCATGTCCCACGCGAACTCGTTGAAATTCTTGCTCCAGTCCCACTCGTACCCGAACTCACCCACCACGCAGGGCTTGCCCTCGACCTGCACGGACTGCCGAATCGCGGCCGCAATCGTGCCCGTGCGCTTGTAGATGTGGAGCTGGTTGAAGTCGATGGCGCCAACCTGGTTCAGTCCCTCGACGGGCCGGTGCGAGATGCTGGTCGTGACGAGATGGCCGTACGGATCGAGGCCCTTGAGGTACGCGCCCATCTCCGCGTGCCATGCGGTGACGTCTGCGTCCGGTATGCGGTCCGGTTTCTGGCCATACATGGCGTTGTCGACCTCGTTGAAGAATTCCAAGGCGGCGAGGTGCGTGCTGTAGCCCCAGCGGGCGACCACGTAGCGCAGACGGTTCTTGAACTGAGCCTTCGCCGCCGGATTCGTGAAGAAGTCCCTGGGCTCTGCGCAAGGCCCTCCGTTCCGCAGGTTGTAGTTGCTGCTGTCCCAGCCCGCGCCGAGAAGCGCGACATGGGGCTCCAGCGTCAGCATCGCGTAGACGTCTGCCGCCTCGAGCGACTCGACCAGGCGGTCCATTCGGTCGATGGCCGATTGGTTGAAATGGCCGGCGTCGTCCCTGTAGCGGTCGGTGTCCCGGGAGACCTTCCGCCATTCGAGCGGCAGGTTCCACGGGCACATCCAGATCCGTGTGAATTGGCCCCCAGCCGAGGCAAGCGCGCCCAGCATGTAGTCGTCGTTGAAACGCTGGCTCTGCTGCAGCTCCTTGAAGTGCCTCGAGTCGTCATTCGAGCGGGACTCCCAGCACAGGTTCTCACCGAGGCCGCGGAAAGGTGTGCCGTCGTCGAAGCGAAGCACCCACGGTCCCGCGGCGTGGAGGAATCCCTTGGAGGGGGAGGTTGAGACGGTGAAGGAAATGGAGGCGGTCGACTTGTCTCCTGTGCCGTTGACGAGATCGAACGAGCCGAGATAGGTGCCCACCTCGCCTGGGGCGTAGCGTACGGCCCAGACGGACGGCTGGCCGCTTGAGCCCCTCTCGAAGAAAGCGGGCACGGACACGGACTTCCCGGAAGGCGATCGCAACCGCAGGTCGAGCCTTACGTCCTCCGAACGGTAGGGGTCGCTCCAGTTTGCCGTGAGGACGACAACAAAGTCGGTGCGCTCGTAAAGGGACGGAGATCGCGTCAAACGGACGACGCGCTCGATGTCGGCGTTAGCACCCATTGCCGCGCTGGCCATGGCGGCGCAGCCGATTAGGACTAGGCGCGTGACGGGCAGTGTCATTGGGGGTTCGTCGGGAGCGTGGCAGCGTGTGAGGCTCGTAGATTGTTGGGGAGAGCCGAAAGCGGTGGTTGAGCCGGCCCGAAAGAGGCTGAATGCGTTGGGAAAGGCAATCGAGCCAACAATAGGGCCTTAGGGCAGCGTCCAAGAGCCCAGATTTGTGCTCCGGTTTGACGGACAAGGGTTGGGCATTGAGAAAGGACTCAATCATGACAGCGACGCACCAGGCCGGGGCAACGCCCCGGAGCAATCAGAACCAGGCAGCGTGACCGGAGTGGTGGGCCTCGGCTGAAGGGCCCGGGAATGCCGGATAGATTGGGAGTCCCACGCCAAGCCCGCACCTCTGGTTACCTGTTGGACGAAGCATCCCAAGGCTGGCCGCCGGCTTGATCCGCGTGCTTCTTCTGAAGGGCGGATCCGAGATTCAGTCGCGCCTCGGGATAGTCGGGCCTGATCTCAAGGGCCCTTCGATAGTGGGTGATGGCTTGGTCAAGCTGTCCCTCTTGCAGAAAGACAAAGGCGAGGTTGTTGTGGGTGACTGCCGAATTCGGGTCCAAGCGGAGGGCCTTCTGATAACGGGCGATCGCCTCATCAAGGCGGCCCTGCTGCTGGAGGACGTTGCCGAGGTTTATCAGGGCCGTGGAGAAGTCCGGGTTTATGTCGAGGGCCCTTTGGAACTGGGCGACAGCCTGTTTCAACCGCCCCTTTTGGGCGAGGGCGATGCCGAGGTCGGCGAGGGTCGCACAATTCTCGGGATCCACCGCTAGGGCTTCGTTGAATTGAGTCACGGCTTCATCGATCCGGCCCTCCTGTAGATAGGCGGTGCCTAGAGCTGCCCGCGCCTTTGCGAAGGAGGGGTTTGCCTCCAGGGCCTTTTGGATGTGGGGGATGGCCTCCCCGATCCTTCCAAGCTGAAGCAACGCGGAGCCGTAGTCGGTCTGCGTGGAGATGTTGAGGGGATCAAGTTCCAGGGCCTGGCCGTAATGGGCTAGCCCTTCGTTGGTGCGGCCAAGGCGCAGCAGGGCATCGGCCAGGTTGCCGTGCGCCGCGGGATTGTTTGGCTGGAGTTCCAGGGACGTTCGAAATTGCTTCGCGGCCTCGTCGACCTGGCCGGAGTG
The DNA here is from genome assembly GCA_003164715.1 of Opitutaceae bacterium. Classification (GTDB taxonomy): domain Bacteria; phylum Verrucomicrobiota; class Verrucomicrobiia; order Opitutales; family Opitutaceae; genus Palsa-1447. The sequence continues at coordinate 147,792 of PLTZ01000009.1, forward strand.
CATCAGCTCCGCGCCAAGGTTGTTATGGGCCATCCAGGCGCCGGGATTTTCCGCGACGGTGCTTTGCCACAGCGTCTCCGGGTCATGGTATTTCGGGCACTCCCGGGCGGTCAGCACGGCGAGCGTCGACAGAAGCGCCCCGCAGGCGACCGGCGCGAGGACGGGCCGTCCCTTCCATGGAAGGCCGAGCGCGGTTGCAATCGCGGCGCCCGCCAGGGCCAGCGGCCCGATGCTGGCTAGGTATTGGAAGTGATCTCCGACAAAGGAATAGCGCCAGAAATACTGATCGACTAGGCCCATTACCGGAAGCAACGCCACCAGGTAGTAGGCAAAGCAGAAGAAGACGGGCCTGAGCCTCCCGTTGCGGTTCCACCAAAGGACGAGGAACACGGCGCACGCCGCCGCCAAGGGGAGATAGGATGACGCATAAGTCCAGTCGACGCGCCAGCGCGGGTAGATGAAGATCAGGGGGCTTGGCCAAAGGAGCTTGCCGATGTAGAACCAGACCACGTCGCCGGCGACCGCGATCCGTTCGGGCAGTGCGCGGGACCACGCCGGATCATTCGCGCCTTCAAGGTGCTGCGTCCACACCGACAGGGCGCTTGAGGCGATGGACATGAGTAAGACCGGCGAAAGGGCGAGCAGGTGGCGCCACCTCAATCGCCCGGTGGCCCACCAGGCGCAGGCGCACAGCACCACCGGAAGGACGACGGCAGAGGACTTGCTCGCCATGGCCATCGCCGCGCTGACGAGCACCAGCGCGTAGTTCCACGGGCGCGAGCCCGTGGCCTCACCGCCCTCGGCCGCAAGCCACCTGGCAAAGAAGAGGACGGCCAGCAGGTAGAACAGGCACGACTGGGTGTTCTTGAGCTCGGTGATCCAAGCCACCGTCTCCGCCTGGACGGGGTGGAGCGCCCAGATTGCGGCGCCCAGCCAGGCCCCGCGGACGCGCAGGCTCCCTAGCACCCGCCAGAGGAGGACAGCGCAGGCGCCGTGCATGAAGACGTTGACGGCATGGTAAGGAAGCGGGTTAAGGCCCCAAAGGGCGTGCTCGATCCAGAAGGTGGTCAGCGTCAAGGGGAAATATCGCGCCGCGCTGCTGGTCCAGATGTCCGACAATCCCAGCGGGCCGACTATAGCGGGATTCTGGGTCACGTGCATCTCATCATCCCAAATGAATCCCGCGTGGCGCACGCGCTCGTAGGTGATGAGCGTCATGGCCACCAGCGCTAGGCCGGGAAGCCATTGCCTAAGCCAAGATCGGACGCCTTGGGCAGGCTCGGCCGCGGGGGGCGCCATCGCCGCGTCGCGATCGGTTTCCTTCTTTGGGCTTCGACTCATTCGGTTCCCGTTTGTTGCGACCCGCACAATATGAATTCGGATGGGCGCTGCACGCCCCAATGTCTGAAATGGAGCCGCGTCATCGCGCAGTGCGGGCAACCCAAGACAACGACCCCGGCAGTCCATGCCTGGGCTTGAACCAGCGACCTTCAGGTTATGAGCCACCGACGGCTATTTTAGCCGTCAATTCTTTGCATCAAGAATGTGGCGAACTACGGGGGAAACTACAGAGCTTGGCCGGTCTTGTTTCACGGGCGCCCGGACCGACTCCCCCAACGTGACCCAAGAAGGTGGGGCTGCTCAGCGTGTATCCTCACGGATGGTGTGTCGTTTGGGATTCGACACCGCTTCTGTCATCACCGTCCGGCAAACCGGCATCCTCCAAGTCTCGACGGTCATTGGGATGCTTCCGTCCTTTTGGACCCGCGTGGTTCGGCTTGGCCACGCCGTGTTCGAGAAGCCAAACGCCGGAGGGCGGGATGTCGCCGGGCGCTCGACGCCGGTGTTGGCAGCAGAGCGGTTTGCGTGCAAACCTTCGCGACGTTCTTCGACTTTGCCGGTCCCCGAGCAATCTCGAAATCCCGAACCCGAAAACCCGAACCCTTCGATCCCCATGTCCACCGAATTCCCGCGTCGGCAATTTCTCTATACCACGGCGCTCGCCGGCGGTGCGCTTGGCTTCACCGCGTTCGCCGCCGGTCGCGATGAGCGCGCCGCCACAATCGCGCCTGCGGCGACACCCGCACTCGATACCGACACTGCGCGCGTCGAGAAGGTGAAACGGGCGTTGCTGGCGATGCAGCGGCGGGCATGGGAGCAGGGAACGGCATCGCAGGCGTTGCTGGAGCTGGGCGAGGCCGAGTTGGTCGTGCTCCTGGCGCGAGACGCCGTGGTGAACCAGCTCAAGGACGGCCGGCTCGGCGTGAACGAGGGAAACGTGCCCGTGTGCGATCCGTGCTCCAACGGCGAGCCGGTGCTCTTCGCCGCGAAACGGACCGGCGACCCCTTCTTCCAGAAGGCAGCGGACCGCATGCTCGAGTTCGTGCTCCAAAAGGCCCCGCGCAATCGCGACGGCATCATCTACCACAACATGAACGAGAATCAGGTTTGGGTGGACGCGATCTACATGCTGCCGCCCTACCTTGCGGTCGCCGGCCAGCCCGCCGAGGCGTTCAGGCAGGTCGCGGGCTACCGCCGCATCCTGCAGGATCCTGCGAAGGTGCTGTATTCGCACATCTGGGATGACGACCTGCAGCAGTTCCGGCGCAAGGCGCTCTGGGCCACCGGCAACGGCTGGGCCATGGCCGGCATGACGCGCTTGGTGCGGACCATCCCGTCGTCTATGGCCGCCGAAAAGGCGCAGCTCGTCGTGTGGATCCGCGAGCTAGTCGAGGCCGCACTGCCGTACCGCCGGCCCGACGGGCTGTTCCACGACGTGCTCGACGAGCCAGGCACCTTCGTCGAAACAAACTTCGCTCAGATGTTGGCCTACACGCTCTACCGCGGTGTCGCTGGCGGCTGGTTGCCGGCCGTGTACCGGGAAACGGCCGATTCATTGCGCGCCGCGGCGATCCCAAAGATCGACGCCTACGGCCTGGTGCAGGGCGTGTGCGGCGCGCCGCGCTTCGAAAAGGCCGGCACCTCGACTGAGGGCCAGTCGTTCTTCCTGCTCATGGAGTCCGCCCGGCGGGATCTCGCGCGGAGCTAATGCTGAGCGAAAAATGAAGAATGGAGAACGCGAGTATGTGCAAACGCGGGGAGCGTTCTCTCGCTGCTCTCATTCTCAATCCCGGCGATCGGTCCTGCGCTCCGAGAAGGTCACTGAGGACACGGCGCGCCGCCTGCCCGTCACGAGGGGCGGCCGGCTGCTTAAGGAGAAGAGCCTCGCTTGACCTAAACTCGGGATAGGGTCACAGGGGATTTAGTGGCGCTTCTTCCCCATGTCCCTAATTCTAAACGAAGAGCCTTCTTGAAACCATGTCCCCCATCACCCGTCGCACATTCCTCAAGACGTCCGCCCTGGCAGCTGGTGCCGGGCTTGCCTCACGGCTGACCCGCTCCGCATGGGCGGATCCGGTCGGCGCCAACGACGCGGTGCGCATAGGCATCATTGGCCTCGGCAACAAGGGCGGCGACCATCTAAAGCAACTGCAGGGTCTTCCTGGCGTGCGCGTGGTTGCACTGTGCGACGTCGATCCCCGGATCCTTTCCAAGGCCCTCGAAGGCCTCAAGGGCCGGCAAATCGCCCCGTTTGCCACGACGGTGGCGAGAGCGTTGCTCGCCCGCTCCGACGTTGACGCCGTCGTGATCGCGACGCCCAACCACTGGCATGCGCTGCTCACGGTGTGGGCGTGCCAGGCCGGCAAGGATGTCTACGTCGAGAAACCCATGTCGCATACGGTGTGGGAGGGCCAAAAAATGATCGAGGCCGCCGGGAAATACGGCCGCGTCGTGCAGGTGGGCACGCAGCATCGGTCCGATCCCGGCCTTCTGGCCGCCGGCAGGTATCTCCGGGAAGGACATTTCGGGAAGATGCTTCACGTGCACGCCGTGTACTTCAACCTGCGCAAGGACATCGGATACCGGCTGCCTTGGTATCCCGACTGGCTGAACTACGACATGTTCTGCGGGCCAGCGCCCATGGCGCCGCTGGAGCGCGCGAGCCTACATTACGATTGGCACTGGAGCTGGGCCACCGGCAACGGAGACCTCGGGAACAACGGGGTCCACTTGCTTGACATGTGCCTTTTTTTCACCGGGCACCAGGCGCCACCACGCCGGATTCTATGCCTCGGGGGGCGATATGTGGTCGCGGACCGCGCGGAGACCCCCAACTCAATAATCGCCGTATACGATTACCCGGAAGTGCCCTTCATTTTCGAGCACCGTGGATTGCCGGCCAAGCCGGGCGTAGAATACATGGACCAGACTCGAGGTGTGCGATTCGGAATCGTCGTGCAATGCGAAGGGGGATATTTTGCCGGCATGAATGGAGGCGCGGTATACGACAATAATGACAAGTTGGTGATGAAGTTTCCTGGGGATGGCGGGGCCGGCCACATGCCCAACTTCCTGGGCACGGTTCGAAGTCGCCGGGTTGCGGACCTTGTTGCTCCCTGCGATGTCGCCCACACCGGGGCATCGCTATGCCATTTCGGTAACATTTCGTATCGCATCGGTGCAACAGCGGGCCTCGGCCAAGTGCGAGCATCGCTGGAGGCCGTACCGGCGGCTGGAAAGTATCTCGACGGGCTGGCGAAAAATCTCGGCGCCAACGGCGTCGACCTCAGCCGGGACCCCTTTAGGTTGGGCCAGTGGATTCAGGCTGAGGGCGACAACATCGCGCAGGTGGAGTCCGGGAGCGAGGCGGCTCTGGAGCGCGCCCGTTTCCTCCTTCGGGAAACCCACCGCCCTCCCTACGCCATTCCCGACCAGGTTTGAAATAGGGGCTCTAGCCTCAGCGCAGCCGTGCCGGGGAGCAGGTTGGGAGTATTCAATTGGGACTTGATTAAAAAGGGTGAAACCACGGGACTTGATGCCCAAAGTTGCACGTTGTTGCATGCGGTTGTACTTTCCAGGATCGCAAGCAGTGTATAACGTAATTCGTTTAAGCAAAAGGCCTTTGGATCGCGTCCAAGGGCCTTAGATTGGGTGCAGGGGCTGGATTTGAACCAGCGACCTTCAGGTTATGAGCTTGTCGATCTTCCGTCCACCAATTGATGGCCTACTTGCAATGTGCTCGACAGTTTCGGTTGACGTGGCATACTGAGTGACTACCATGATGGTATGTCAGCAACTACCATAAAACTAGAGGCCGACTTAGTTAAAAAAGTCACGGCGTTGAAACCAAAAGATGAGAGCATATCCGGCTTTGTGCGTGAATTGATCGAAAAGGAGCACCGGGCGCGAGAGAACAGGGCATCTGCGGTGGTCTACCAGCAATTCTTGGAGGATAACCCTGACGAGCGCGCTGCTATGGAGGTTTGGGAATCGGCCCCTTTAGTAGACGAAATCGAGCCAAAGAAGCCATGAAGCGTGGCACAGTGGTGTGGGTGGACTTGAGCGACACGTCCCCACCGGAAATGGGCAAGGTGCGACCCGGTATTGTCGTGTCGGGCACAGCCCACAACGAGGTGCTCAACACCGTGGTAGTTGTACCCACGTCCACGGTTGCGCCCGAAATCCTTCCGCTTCGAATGTCGGTCGGCAACTTTGGAGGCAAAGAGAGTTACGCGGTGATACCAGGGATCCGCCAGGTGCGAAAGGGCCGTTTGCGCGGAGTTATCGGGCAACTTTCGCACGAGCACCTTTCTGCGCTCGATGGTTGTTTGGAGGCATACCTCCGCTAATTCAATTATCGACTCACAAAAAGGCCCTTGGACCGGGTCCAAGGGCCTCAAATTGGGTGCAGGGGCTGGATTTGAACCAGCGACCTTCAGGATATGAGCCTGACGAGGTTTCCCTATGAGACGACCTGAAAAAGACGTTGTTTTTGGGGGACTTTTTGGGGGGCGGCCGATGCGCGCCGGTATGAGGTGGTCCCCGTTGGTTGGA
>PLTZ01000004.1 GCA_003164715.1 Opitutaceae bacterium
GGTCAAGATCTGTCTGGACCTCCCGTTTCGCAGGCCTCGGCGGTTGCCTTATCGAAATCGAACGGCTAGCCATTCGGGTTCGGCCCATGACGCGGCCGTGCATGCCCAACACGGATTTCAACAGCTCATACATTGATCACGTCGCAGACTTGGAGAGGCGCCTTGGCGCCGATGCGGGCCTGCGCGAGGCCGTCGGAGGCGATTTCGTGGCGATCGGGAAGCTGGAGTACTATCTTCTGCGGTCCCTAGGCCTGGGGGACGGCCAGCTCGTGGTCGACGTCGGCTGCGGATGCGGCCGCCTAGGCTGCCAGCTGGCGCCCTTCCCCGGCATCCGGTACATAGGCTCCGATGTCGTCCCGCGCCTCCTTGCCTACGCGGAGCAGCTCTGCTCGAGGCCGGATTGGAGCTTTGTTCACGTCGGCGGAACCACCATAGCGTGCCCGGATTCATCGGCTCAATTCGTGTGCTTCTTTTCGGTGTTCACCCACCTGCTCCACGAGGACTCGTACCGCTATTTCCGGGAGGCACGCAGATGCCTGAAGCCGGGAGGCAAGCTGGTCATGTCTTTCCTGGAGTTCAGGGCGCCGACCCACTGGCCTTTCTTTGCCGCGTCGGTCGACAATCCGAAGCCGGACCGGCACCTCGACCAATTCATTGAGCGCGACGCGATCCACGCGTGGGCCGGGCACAGCGACCTTGACGTCGTGAGCATAAGATCTGGCGACACCCTCCATATCCCGATTCCGGAGGAGATCGTGTTCGATAGCGGCACGCGGATGGGAAGCCTGGCGACGATCGGCCAGTCGGTGGCGATTCTTGAACGCCGCCCCTAGCCGCCCGCTGTGGCCGGTAGCGGGGGTCCCGCCGGCATTGGGACTTGGGAGCTTCACGGGGGTGCCCTGGGATTCCCCCCGCTTTCCCCTAGGCAGCTCGGAAGCGCTGCTCAGCAGCGAGAGCGGCTTAGGCAAATATCATGACGCGTTCTCGCGGCCGGTCGACACCGACATCGCCTCAAGGAGCCACCACCCCAAGGGTCCGAATCGGCGCATTCTCCGGTCTTCTTGACCGCAAGTGGCCGGCTCTTCACGTTCTGCTCAATGTCCGCTAATCGACGCTGGCTCTTGGTTGGACTCGCCCTCGCCGCCGCCGGCCTCGCCTTCGGTTCGAAACTGCAGCTCATTCGCGCCTACGGAAGCGACGTCCCTTACATGGACGAATGGGACGCGGTGGGGCGCGCCCTCCTCATCCCACGGTCGCTCGGCGCCCTTCACGCCAGCAATTTCCTAATGCCGCAGAACGAGCACCGAATCGTGCTCTCGCGCGTCATCAGCTATCTGCTCGCGGTCTCAAACCGCCAGTGGGATCCCCTGCTCGAGATGACCGTCGGGGCGGCGATCCACGCCGGCTTCTGCGCGGCGTTGCTTCTGTTCGCGCGGACGCTCGTCAGCGGCTTTCGGTTCCTGGGCGTGGCGCTCGCGACCACCGCGCTCTTCCTGCTGCCCTTCGACTGGGAGAACACGCTCCAGGGAATCCAGTCGCAGTTCTACCTTCTCGAATGGGGCGCCCTGGGCACGCTCGTCCTCTGCGTCCCGTCCGCGCCCCTCTCCGCCCGGTGGTGGTCCGGGATCCTGGTCGGCGCGGCAAGCCTGGGAACGATGGCATCCGGCTTCATCGCGGGAGCCGCGGCCCTGGCCGTCCTGGGGGTGGGAGCCGTCCTCAGGCGGCATGTCACCGCGCGCGCCGCCGCCGGCGCCGTGGTGCTCGCGCTGCTCTGTCTCGCGGGCTACCTGGCCGTCGTGCATGTGCCCGGCCACGAGCGGCTGAGGGCGCACTCGACCTGGGCGTGGACTGTGGCCGCCGCCTCGGCGCTCGCATGGCCCGCGTGGGAATGGCCTCCCCTGTTTCTGGTCATGCAGCTTCCTATCGCCCTTGTAGCCGCCCGATGCGCCCGCGCGCGTTCGATGGGGCTCGGCGAGTCCGTCCTCATCGCTCTCGCCGTGTGGGTGTGGATGCAAACGGCGGTCATCGCCCTCGGGAGAGCCAATGAAGGCGTCTTCAGGAGCCCGCGCTACATGGACCTGTATGCCGTCGGCTCCTTCTGCAACGTCGTCGCGCTCGCCCTTTTGTGGAGAAGCGGCAGTCGCACCCGGGCCCTGGGCCTGCTGGCCGCCGGGTGGGTCGCGCTTTTTGCAACCGGCCTTTGGATGCGGACGCGGGACGTGCACAGCATCTATCTGGGCAACTATCCCAGGCTGAAGGCGATCGAGAGGCGCAACGTGCGGGCGTTCCTTGCCACGGGCGACGCTGCGATCCTGCGGGCCGCAGGGAAGGACGAGCTGCCCTATCCGTCGCGGCCGGAACTTGAGATGATGCTCCGGGCACCCGGCATTGTCTCCATGTTCCCGATGGGGATCCGCACGCCCCTCCATATGGCCCCGCGCGCCGGATCCGCCGGGTTTGAGCTGCAAGACCCGGCCGGGATCCTTTCGGACTCGGGCGCGCGGATATGGATCGCGAGAAAGGGCCCGGCACGGTTCGTGAGCCAGCCGCTCCCGCAGGACATTCTTCCCTTCGTTCATCTGGAAGTGGCCGGAAGCCGGGGCACGGATGCGGCGGCCCTGCGCATTGAGACGGCGGCCGCCGGGGAATCCATGCCGCCTTTCGCCCTTGCGGGGGGGCTGACCCACTCGGCAGACGTGGCGGTTCCAAAGGGCGAAGCGGCACGCCTCGTGGTGGACGTGCCCGCGGGGGACCACTGGTTCGCCTTTGCGGAGCCGGTCGAGCTGGGCCGCGGATCCTGGGCGACCCACTGGCTCCTGCGCCGCTCGGGACGCATCGTGGCGGCCACCGCCATCCTGTTTGCCGCCGCCCTGGTTGGCGTTGCCCTCGCCGACCGCTCCTCTCGGACTGCGGCCGCGTGACCGACCCCTCGACCGGAGTTCGCCTCTCCGGTCAGCGCTTCTGCCACACGCCGAAGTACTCGATCTGGTTCTGCGAGGCCGCCGACTGGAACCGGCAGGAGGCGTCTATCCCGAGATTCTTGAAGCAGGCGCGCAGGAACTCCTCGAATGTCTCCGAGGTCCACACATGGGCGTGCTCGCGGCGGTTTCTCGAAAGCTGGATGTGGATCTTCAGGTTCTCCGGCGGCTCACTGAACACGTGGGGCGCCGCGCTCCTTAGGAAGCTCTCGTAGTGGTCGTCGCTGCTCTCCCTGACGTCCCCGACGTAGTCGGACCAAAGGTGCGCCCAGGGCGTCAGCTGCCGGCCCCGGTCAAAGGTGTAGTCCTTGTCGGGGATCGCGAGGATCACGATCCCGCCCGTCCTGCAGATCCGGAAGATCTCGCGGACCGCCTTGACGGGGTTGGCCACATGCTCAAGCACATGGTTCGCCACCACGAAATCGAAGGCGCCGTCGCGGAACCGGCCCAGCCCGCCGTGGTCGAGGTCGCCGACATGGTCGACCTTGACGAGCCTTTCGCGCGGAATCTCCGGGAAGAGCGCCGCAGCCTGCGCCTCGTTCACGGCGTCAAAGTACTGGACCCTCACGCCCTTCGGCAGGTCCGCTGGCTCGTGCAGCGCCCCGATCTCCAGCCCGTTTCCGCTGACCAATGCATAGCCCGAGCTTCGATGGGTAAGCGGAACCATTGATGGTTGTCCGAATGGACCGGGGGCGCCGCGGGAGTCAAGTTCTATTGGCCCCCGGCGCAGGCGGTGCGCCGGCCGTCTTGTATTGCCCGGCGCCCGGCGCCATTCTGCAAACGTGATCGCGGCGAATCCCACCCTCCCCTCGCGTACCTCCTCCGTTGCAACGGTCCTCGTGGGCCTCGGCCTGCTGACATGCATCTACCTGTCCGCCCTGAAGCTGCTCAACGTGCCCTGTCCCCTGACGGGCTGCGGGGAGATCATCAACAGCCGGTACGGCTCGATCCTGGGCGTCCCGCTGCCTTTCTTTGCCGTACCCCTGTGGGTCATCCTCGCCCTTCCCACGACGCGGGCCTGGCAGAACCGCGTGCAGCTCGCATCGGTAGCGCTCCTGGCGCTCGGCGGCCTCGTCCTCATGGGCGTCCAGTTCATCGTGCTCCGGGGATTCTGCCCCTTCTGCACGCTCCACGCTGCGGCGGCCCTTGGGGCGGCCTTCGTCCTGCCCATGAGGGGCCGGGCGCATTCCTGGCTGCCGTCGCTGGTGCTGGTCCTCGCGATGCCCCTAGTCTATGCGGCCAAGGGGCTGGCCCTGGCACAGGTCCATTCCTGGGACGGCCCGGGCTACGCCTCGGTGATGATCCCGAAGGCGTCGCGGGACGCCCGCACGAGCAGGCCCGTGAACGTTCCCGCCTCGTCGATGCAGTCCCTTGAGTCGACCGTCGACCAGGCGGCCTTCAGCTGGCTGGGGCCCGTCGACGCCGAGCGCTCCCCCGTCCTGGTCATAAGCTTCCAGTGCCCGCACTGCCTCGACCTGCTCGGGCAGTGCCTCAAGCACCCGCGGTTCGGCTCCCTGAAGGGGCCCAAGGTCCTCCTCTTCACCAGCTCCGACAACGCTGCCGACTCGACTGCGGTCCTGGCGGCGATCCTCTCCCAGCCCGGCACCCCCCAGCAGCAGTTCACCGCCGTCTTCAGCCAGCTGGGCATGCTGTTCGACCCCCTTCTCACCCGCGACTCGAAGGAGCTTCGCGCCCGACTCGCCGTCCTTTTCCCCCATTACACCGAGAAGCTGGCCGCCGCCCGGGAGCTGCTAGGCGCCCAGTCCGAGGCGCTGAAATCCGTCCCTGGGAAAGGCACGCCCTTTCTTCTCCAGCCAAACGGCTCCGGAAAGTACGACGTGTCGCCAGAGGACGTCCTGTTCCCCTGAGCCGGGCCCCGGCTGGGGCGGCGCGGGCGCTGCCGGTCAGACCTTGCCCCGCTTTGCCTCAAGCTGCGCGCGGATAACGGCCATCTTCTCCTGCGTCAGCGGGTAGCGCAGCAGGGCGAGCAGCGCCAGGATCAGCCCGATGATGGGGATCGCGGCGAAAAGGAAGCGGATCATGAAGAGCGTGTGCTCGGACTGCATGCCCTGGAGCTTTGAGTTGAAGCCGACCCAGCCCAGAAGGCCGAACGAGGCCCCGGCGCCGAGCGCCATGCCCACCTTGTTGATCCAGGAGTTGCACGCGGCGAATGAACCCTCGCGCCGCCGGCCGTTCTGCAGCTCATCATAGTCGACCGCGTCGGCCACCATCGACGCCCAGATGGTCCAGAAGCCCGAACCGATGAAGGCCGTGATTCCCGAGGACATGATCTGCAGCCACGGGACGGCCGGGGTGTAGAGCCACCAGCTCGCCACGAACCCGCAGATTGCGCTGACAAAGACCACCATCAGCGCCTGGCGCTTGCCAAGCCAGTGCGCCACCGCGGCGAACACGGGCACTCCGATCGCCCCCAAGACCATGCCGCCTATCCCCATCCACAGGTTCCAGCGGGCGCCGACCGAGACGTCCCCTTTGCACACGTAGTAGATGGTGTCGTAGAAGCCGAGCGTGCCGACCATGCTCAGCCCGAGGCCGTAGGCCAGGTTCATGAGCACCTGGATGCGGAATGGGCGGCAAAGGAGCGTCTGCCACAGGGTCTCCAGGATCGAAATCTTCGCCTGCTTGTTGGCGACGACCTTCCCGTAGTAGCGCTCGCGCACCAGCGCGAACGAGGTCAGCCCGGCCACCATCATGATGACGCCGCAGATCACGCAGAAGACCTGGGCACCGAGCAGGATGTTGGGCGAGGCGCCGCCCGGCGCCTTGGCCCATGCCCCCGAGGTCGTGAAGAGCAGCCTCAGGCGCTCGGAAAGGTTTGAGCGGTCGGCCCCGACCCAAACCGCCATCGTCAGGAACTGCCCGCCGAAGAAGAGCCCGACCTGGGGCAGCGTCTTGATGATGTTGACGTACGAGAACACGCTGGTGCGCTCGTGGTAGTCGGGCGTAAGCTCGTATCCAAGGCTCTGGTACGGCATGTTGAAGCAGCTCACCAGGGGCAGGTAGACCGCGGACGACGCCAGCATGAACCAGAAATAGTTGGAGATGTTGTGGCCGAGCAGGTGCGTGTAGCCCCATCCCGGGCCGACGGCCACGACAAGCGGCAGGCCCAGGCCCGCGAGCACGGAGCCGACGAGCATGTACGGCCGCCGCCGGCCGAAGCGCGTGCGCGTGTTGTCGGAAAGCCAGCCGAAAAGCGGGTCCGAGACCGCGTCGAAGACCCGGTTCAGCACCACGGCGATGCCCACCAGGACCGGGTTCACCCCGAGGAAGATGTTGAAGACGAGCCCGGCGAAGTTGGGGTAGTGCCAGTGCCCCCACATGTCTATCCAGATGCCTATTCCGTAGCCGACCTTCTGCGAAACGGGAACCTTGTCCCCCATGACGGCGGGTTCGGGCTGGGCGGGTGTCGACGCGGGGTCCTCGGCTGGGGGTGCTTCCATTGGGGTCGGGGTTGGCGGGGCGCCCCATTCCTGAGGGGTTTCGCCGCGGCGTCAACAGGCGCCAGGCGAAAACGGAAGCGGCCTAATGCGCCCTATTATTGGGGCTGGAATCGTTGGCCGCGCCGCAGGCCCGCCGCCGTCGCCGTTTCGCGCACGGCGGCCCCGGGGCGTATTCTGTCTTGCATCTGGGCGCGCATGTTCAAAACCGTTGCCCATGTCGCCCCGACCATTGGCCCTAGCGATGCTCCTGAATGCGGCGCTGCTCGGCGCCGCGCCGTCCGCCCCGGCGGGCCTTCCGCGGATCCGGGTCCACGAGGACGGCCACCTCCTGGCGACGGCGGACGGGAAACCCTTCTTCTGGCTGGGAGACACCGCCTGGCAGCTGGTCCACGACACGACGCAGGAGGAGTGCACTTACTACCTGCGCACGAGGTCCCGCCAGGGCTTCACCGTGATCCAGACCGTGGTCCTATCCGAGCGCGACGGGCTGAACCAGCCCGACGAGCAGGGTGACCGCCCGCTCTTCGACAATGATCCCGGCCGCCCCAACCCCGCCTACTTCAAGAGGGTGACCGAGATCGTCGACGAGGCCGCGGCTGACGGCCTCTACGTCGCCCTCGTCCCCACCTGGGGCGACAAGCTGACGGCCCCGTGGGGGACCGGCCCGCGGATATTCACGACGCAGAACCTGCCCGCCGCCCGCGCCTACGGACGCTATCTGGGCGCCCTGCTCCGGGAGCGGACGAACGTCATCTGGATGCTGGGGGGCGACCGCCCCGCACGGCTGCGCGGTATGCAAAACGGCCAGATTGTGAAGATGGGCCTCGACGCGGGATTCGCCGCCGACCAGGACTGGACGCCGGTTTGGCGCGAGTTGGCCGCGGGCATCGCCGACGGCCTCGGCGAGAAGCCCCTCACCGTCTTTCACCCGCAGGGCGGCGAAGAGTCGTCCTCCGAATTCCTGCACACGGAGTCCTGGCTCAGCGTGAACGGGATGCAGAGCAGCCACGGAAGCGGGCATGACGTGCCGGTCTGGGATTGGATCGCGCGCGACTATGCGCTCGCGCCGACGAAGCCCACGCTCGACCTGGAGCCCAACTACGAGGACCACCCCTACAATCCCTGGCCGCAATGGGATCCGTCGACCGGGTACTTTCGCGACAACGACGTGCGCAGGCAGACCTACCGGTCGGTGTTCGCGGGCGCCTGCGGCGTCACGTATGGCCACCAGTCGGTCTGGCAGTTCGCCGGGCCCAGGCGCGAGGTGATCAACCACGCGGAACGCGGCTGGATCGACGCGCTCTGGAGGCCCGCCGCGCGCCAGATGCAGTTCCTGCGCCAGCTGGTCGAGTCACGGCCGTGGTTCACCCGGGTTCCCGACCAGTCGCTCATCGTCGGGGACGCCGGCGAGGGCGGCCGCCACATGCAGGCGATCCGGGACCGCGACGGCACCTATGCCTTCGTCTATTTCCCGCAGATCGACCAGGAGGCGACCATCGACCTCGGACGCCTGCGGGCCGCGACCGTGCGCGCCTGGTGGTATGACCCCCGATCCGGGGTGGCGACGTTGATCGGCGACCAGGCGGGCGCCGCGCGGTCCTCGTTTAGGACGCCGCCGTACGGTCCGGATTGGGTCCTTGTCCTCGATGACACGGCGAGCCGGTACTCGCCGCCGGGCCTCGTGCCCATCGGGCGCTGAGGCCCCGAGCCTCACCGCGGTCAGGCCTCGGCGAGCGCGTTGCGGATCACGGACGCCAGTTCGGAGATGGCGTAGGGCTTGGCGACCATGCCGCGGAAGCCGTGCTTGCGGAAATCGGCCAGCGCCAGGTCGCTCGAGTAACCGCTTGAGACGATGGCCTTCACGCCGGGATCATAATCGCGGAGGATCGAGATGGCCTCCCTGCCGCCCATCCCGCCCGGGATGGTCAGGTCCATCACGACCAGGTCGAACGGGCGCCCCGCCTCCTTGGCGCTGCGATAGCGGGCGATCGCGGCCCTGCCGTCCGCGACTGACTCAAACTCGAGGCCCATGCGCTGCATGAGCTTCTCCGCCATCCTAAGAATAGGTTCCTCGTCGTCCATGAAGAGGACGCGGCCTCCCCTTCCCGCGCCTGCGAAGCCGAGGGAGGCTTCTCCCTGCTGGGCCTCAGGCGCCTTCGCGGCGGGAAGCCAGAACGTGAACATGGTGCCCTTTCCGAGGACCGAGCTCACCTCGATGTGCCCCTGGTGCCTCTTGATGATCGAGAACACGGTCGCAAGGCCGAGGCCGTGTCCCTGGAGCTTCGTGGTGAAGTAGGGGTCAAAGATCTTGCCGATGTGCTCGGGGGCTATTCCCTTCCCGCTATCTTCGATCGAGATGCGCACGTAGGCGCCCTCCGAAAGGACCAGGTGCGAGCCGGCGCCGATGCGCTCGTTCGAGGCCTTGATCTTGAGCGTCCCGCCGTGCGGCATCGCCTGCGTCGCGTTGATCACGAGGTTTTGGATCACCTGGCTGATCTGGGCCTTGTCGACATCCGCGACCCAGAGGTCGGCGGCCAAGTCAAACTCACTTTTCACGCCCGATCCGCGGTGCGAGAAGGTCGTGGCCTCGCGGATCACCTCGGGAAGATGCACCGCGGAACGGACGGGGTCGCCGCCCTTCGAGAAGGTGAGCAGCTGCAGGGTGAGATCGGCGGCGCGCTTGGTCGCGCGCACCGCTTCGTCCACCATGCTCGCCTGCTCCGGCATGGCGCCCAGGTCGAGCTGGAGGAGCGTCAGGTTGCTCAGGATCGCCGTCAGGATGTTGTTGAAGTCGTGGGCGATGCCGCCTGCGAGTATCCCGACGGACTCCATCTTGGCCGCGTTCTGGAGCTTCTCCTCCATGCGCCGGCGCTCCGTGATGTCGCGCAGGACGAGCACGGCGCCGACCCTCTTGCTGGAGACGTTGGCAACGGGGACGAGCCTGCCCTCGACAAGGCGCAACCGCTCCGAGCGGCCCTTCATCATGGTCTGCGCGGGAAGCTCGGCGCACTCGCCGTTCTCGAGGACATCCCTCACCGGAAGCGCCGTCGTCTGCCCGCTCGCGGCGCTCTGGAGCTGGCAGATCTCGGTCACGCCGCGGCCCGCGGCGTCCTGGGCGCTCCACTGCGTCATGTCGGCCGCCGCCTTGTTCATGAACAGGACGTTCCCCCTGTGGTCGATCGTGATCACGCCCTCGCTCATGCTGCCCAGCGTGACGGCGAGCCTCTCCTTCTCGGCGGCGAACGCCAGCTCGGCCTCGCGCCTGGCCGTGATGTCGACGATGACGCCCACCAGATTCCACATGTTGGGGCCGAGGCGGGTGACCTTGACGTGCTCGTGGAGGAGGAAGGTGCCGGCCCTCCCCTTCACGTGGAACTCCTGCTCGTAGTCCGTCCTATCCTCGCGCAGGGCCCGGCGGGATACCTCCTTGATCTCCTTCCACTCCGGCACCATCTCCTCGGTCCAGAGCTGGTTCTCCTCGGGGAGCGCGTCGTCGCCGAAGATCCGCTTGTAGAGCATGGAGGGCGGAATGAACATGCGCCACTGCAGCCGGACGTCCGGGTCGCCGTGGGTGACAGCCTGCCACAGCAGGCAGTCGGCCCCCTTCAGGATCTGGTCCAGCTGCCTCTCGGTGGTCCTGCGCGCCTCCTCGGCCTCGTGCCTCTTGGTGACGTCGACGATGACGCCCACCAGGTTCCACTCTTGGGAGCCCACGGCCCGGATGATGACCTCCTCGCTCAGCCAGTGCAGGCCGTCGGTGCCGATGATGCGGAACTCATGCTGGTAGCCGCTCGCCCCTTCGATAAGGGCGCGTTCGGCCGTCCTGCTCATGCGCTCGTGATCGGGGGACTGCTCGTCGTTCCACAGCCATTCCTTTTCCTTCAGGGAGGCCAGCCGGAAGATCGGGTTGGCGCTGAGCTGTGGCGGCGTGCGGATCTTCCAATTCATCACGGTGCCCTCCATCACCACATGGCCCCACCACAGGAAGATGTTGGACCTGTCGAGCGTGTCCAGGATCAGCTGGTAATTCTCGAGGCGGGCCTTTACCTCGGACTCGCCGGGGACCGCAGGCAGGACGGCCTTCGCCGGATGTCCCCGGCCGAAAATCCCCCCGACCGCCGCCGCCAGCCCGAACGGTCCCAGCGCCGCGGTCGAAGCAGTTAAGAGGGCAAAAAGCACCAGAGTTGGGGTTCAATGGACGGCCCAGGATCCTTGGGCCGGTCCGGCTCCTGAATTCGGACGGATCCTGTCAAATATGAGGAAATCCGCGCGCGTAAAGCCTGTCAACCGCGCAGCTTTGCGTAGCCCCTAGGCAGGCCGCCCGACACGCCCGGGCGCCTACTCCTCCCCGTCGTGGTAGTCGATCGGCCCCGAGCGGATGATGCTCCGCTCAGGAGAGCGGACGAGCCACTTCTTGCTGTCGGGGTAGTAGCAGGTCTCGCCGACGGGGTTGTCCGCGACGATGTACAGGACCAGGTCGGCATTGCCGTTGTTGATGATCTGGTGCGGGCTGCCCGGCTCGAAAATGAACGCGTCGCCGGCCTCGACGGGCGTGATGCCGTCCTTGTCCCGCACCGCACCTGAGCCGGAGATGACGTGGTAGAATTCCCACTGGGCGCTGTGCGAGTGGAAGGGGCTCGCCCACTTCCCCGGGGGGATCCGGCACACCTCGACGTCGTAGGGGTGGCGCTTCAGCAGGTCGGTCGAGTTCGGGTCGCGGCCGAGCGCGATCGAGATGTTTCTGTCGGCCATCTCGTACTTGCCCTTCGGGGAGCTCCACGACTCCTCCGGGATCTCCTGCAGGTTGATCTTCTTCATGGTTGGGGTGCGGGGCCCGTGGGGCCGGGGCTATGGTGCGTTCTCGTCGATGTGAAACGAATGGATGATCCGGTGGAGGACGGGCGACAGGACGATCGCCACGGCGGACAGGAAGACCACGCCGCTGAAAAGGGCGTAGGCCGAGGCGAAGAGCTTGGACGCCGTGTCCCTCATCGGGTCCACGGGGCCCATCCCGGCGAGGATCATCGAGGCATTGAGCAGCGAGTCTATCCAGGAGAGCCCGGTGACGAGGTGGTAGCCGAGCACTCCGGCCGCAAGCGACACGGAAACGACGGCCAGCGTCAGCCCGAACGACAGCGCCATCCGGCGCACAAACCGTGGCCACGGCAGCAGCTTGTCTCCTTTTCTCTCGTACATGGTGGGGGAAGCCCCGGCGCGGGGCTTTCCCGATGAATGGCACGTAAGCCCGCGGCGTTCAAAGCCATAGTGGGCGCGCCCCGGACGCCGCCACGGTCTTCTGCTAAGCAGGGGC
>PLTZ01000085.1 GCA_003164715.1 Opitutaceae bacterium
CCACTAAGAAACCGGAAGAACCTCATTTTTGAAACTTAATGAAACCCCGTCCTTTTCGATTCTTGGAATGGTAGGTATCCCGGGCCCTCAATCGCCAACGAAGGCCCGCAGTGGCGTTTCACGACTGATTTCAGCAGCACATTCCTCCAATGGAGTTGGCCATTCCGAATGTCAGTTAAAGCAATGGGAGTGAGGGCGGAGTCCTTCTGACCTGCCCCTTGTCGCCGGATGGTCAAGATGGGATCCCGCGTGCTGCCTTTCATTGGACCCTTTGTGGAACGCCCCAAAAATCAATTGCTGGCCAAGGAAGAAATTCACGGACGGCGCAATAGCCTCGATCAAGCGGACAGAGGGTATCCGCCAGACGAAATGCGGGCGGCCACCTTCTCAGCCTCCGCAATGACTGATGGCGGGTAGCAGAAGCCATTAGGTGAGATTGCATGGAAATTGCAGGGTCGGTGGGATGCGGGGCGGCCGCAGGAGGCGCCTGCCTCCCCGACGACACTTAAAATCCGCAGGTCTCCGGTTGCCCATTGATCAGCGCTGGCTATGCAGTTGCACGGACGCGGGCTTGAGTCCGGGTGCGGTGGCTTTGATCGTGATCGCACCGGCGGCATCAGTGGTGCGGACGATGGCGAGAGCGCGGCCGCGGAAGGCGGGGTGCGTCGCGTCGCGTGAGCTGTCGGTATTGGTCTCATCGGCATTGCCGAAACCAAGAAGCTCGACGGGGCCGGCGATCTCGAGAGCGACCATTTGCGCCGCGTTCGGGACGAGGATTCCATTCGCGTCGACGATCGCGAATTCGAGGTGGGCGATGTCTTCGCCGTTGGCCCGGAGTATGGAGGCATCGGTGGTGAGCACGATGCGCGCCGGCGCGCCTGCGGTTCGCAGCGTGAAGGTGGAGAGCTCGCGACCGTTCGTGCGGGCGATAGCTTTCAGTATGCCGGGTGCGTAAGGCACCTCCCAAGTGAGCACGCCGTCAACTGCGGCCGACTGCGGCTTCACGCCGAGGGAGCGGCCGTTGAGCGTGAGCTCGACCTCGGCGCAATTTGTATAGCAGGCGACGTTGACGGTGGAGCCGGCGGCCCAGTTCCAGCTTTCGAGGGCGTCGCCGCGGTGCGCGATTGCGGGAACGGGGACGCAGAGGTAAACCATGGGCTTATCGCTCCAGAGGCTTTGGCGGAACCAGCCGATCGGTTTTTTGAAACCGCATAGATCGAGCAGCCCGGCGGTGTTGCCTCGCGAAGGCCACCTGGCCGCCTCGCCGAGGTAGTCGACGCCGGTCCAAAGGAACTGGGCGGACATATACTCGTTGTCGCGGACGGCCGCCCAAGCGGAGTAGTCGTGGCCGTTTTCGCTGCCGTAGATCACGCGTTGCGGATATTTCGCGTGGTGGGCGGCGTAGTCGCCCTCCCGGTAGTTGTAGCCGACGATGTCCAGAAGTTCGGGCAGGCCCACGGCGTTGGCCAGGAGAGGTGAGGCGAGCGCCATGGTTACGGGACGCGTGGTATCGTTGGCCTTAACGGCGGCAATGAGCGGCTTGGCGTTGACGACGAGGTCGGTGGCGGGCGGATTGCCAGGGCGGTAGTCCCTGCCGAGAACCGGATCCGAATACGGGTCATTCGGCGTGTCGACTTCGTTGCCGATGCTCCATTGAATGATGCTCGGGTGGTTGCGGTCGCGGCGAACCATGTCCGCGACGTCACGGGCACCCCACTCGGCGAAGAACTCACCGGCGCCGAAGCGGCTGGGTACGCCCAAGTTCCAGCCCGTTACCCATTTGTTTTTCGTGGGCGCAAATTCGTCGAGCCCTTCGTCCATCACGAGAAAACCAAGACGGTCGCAGAGGTCGAGCAGCTCGGGCGCGGGCGGGTTGTGGCTGGTGCGAATGGCATTTGCGCCGATCTCCTTGAGCGCGCGCAGGCGGCGTTCCCAGATGCCGGCGGGGACCGCGGATCCGACCGAGCCGCCGTCGTGATGGAGGCAGACGCCTTTCAGTTTCATCGACTTGCCGTTGAGCGTAAAGCCGTGGTCGGGATCGAAGGCGAATGTGCGCACGCCGAACGACGTGAGCGTTTCATCGCGAACGGTCGTGCCGTCGAGAACGCGCGTGCGGAGGGTGTAGAGCGAGGGCGACTCGATCGACCAGAGTCGCGGCGAGGCGAGGGTGGCGGTCTGTTCAAACGTCGCGGCGGCGCGTGGGCCGGCCGCGCCGGAGGCAGCCGCGGAGGCGACAACGCGACCGGCGTCATTGAGAATGTCCGATTGCACGGTGAAGGCTCGGCGGTCACCGGAGCTGTTCTGCACGGTGGTCCCGATGCATATTGTGGCGACGGCGGCGGTGGCTGACGGCGTGGAAACGACGACGCCCCAGTGTGCGACGTGCAGCGGATCGGTCACGACGAGCCGGACGTGGCGGTAAATGCCGGAGCCGGTGTAAAAACGGGAATCCGCGAGGCGCGAGTGGTCGACCCGGACAGCGATGACATTATCGACGCCCGGCGGGTTGAGATAACGCGTGAGATCGAGGGCGAAACTGGAATAGCCGAAGGGGCGGCCGCCAACGAACTGGCTGTTGAGCCAGATTTCGCTGTTGGCGTAGATGCCATCGAACTCGACCGTCACAATGCGACCCTGCACAGCAGGATCGAGTTTGAAATGCTTGCGATACCATGCGATGCCGCCGGCCGCGAAGCCGTTGCCGCTGGCGTAGTCGGAGCGGTAGGGTTCTTCGGTGCTCCAGTCGTGCGGCGCACGGACGACGCGCCAAACCGAGTCGTCGAAGCTGTCGGTCGCCGCCGTCGTGAAATCGTGCTCGCCGGTCATGCTGAAACGCCAGTCGTGATCCCATGGCGTGACGATGCGGGAGGCGGACAAGGAGGAAGGGCCCGCCGAAGCGGCGTCCGAGCCAGAGAGCGGGCTTGCGAGCAAAATGGAAACGACGAAGGGCTGGAGTCGGCGAATGAGGACGGAGGTCATGGCTACGGGGTCTATGAGGTTTTCCGAGGGAGTACGGTCAGAATTGGAATGCCGGGATAGTTGACCAGCATCGTCCCACCGAGGTGATGATGTTGCCAACATTACCAAAGGCATATGTTCACTTGGTAAATGGAATTCCTGCCGCTCCGCACACAATTTTCAATGCGACCACATCGGCAACCACCCGAGCTGTTTCAAAAAGGACCCTTTCCGCAACGCGGATCCCGCGTGGTAGTGATCGCGTACCGCGGGTAGTGATCGCGTACCGCGGACATCACTTAGGATCAGAAGGAATTTCCAGCGCCGCAATTGGAAGCCAGACATGCGACTACTCTGGGTTCAACGGCCTATGCGAGATCCGCGTTGATTAGCATCGCCATGAGCCTAGACCGGCGCGAAGGCCCTTTTGCTCCCCTTAGCCGATTTTCTGTCAGGTCCTGACCAATTCCGACCACTCATGTGGTGACACCATGACATCCATCGCCGTTTCCGCCGCTAAGCATTCCGATGCCGAGCTCGTTGAGCAAAGCCTAGCAGGAGACCGTCAAGCCTTTGGCAGAATCGTAGCTCGTTACCAAGCTTTGGTCTGCGCGCTCGCTTACAGCGCCACCGGCAATCGCAGCCACAGTGAGGATTTGGCCCAGGAGACGTTTCTCACGGCGTGGCAAAAGCTGCGTGACCTGCACGAACCCTCCCGGCTCTGCGCGTGGCTTTGCGGCATCGCCCGCAATGTCATTCATGGCGACCTCCGCCGACTCGGTCGCCAGCCTGCGCACGAGGCGACTACGCTCGATACCACGCAGGGGCTTCAGTCCGCCGACCCACTTCCCGACGCGCAAGCGGTCAGCAATGAGGAGATGGCCATCCTCTGGCGCGAGGTTGGACGTCTGCCAGAGATCTACCGCGAGCCTCTAATCCTGTTCTATCGCGATCACAAGTCGGCGGAGCATGTGGCTGAGGCGCTCGGACTTACTTCCGACGCCGTTATGCAGAGGCTGACCCGCGGCCGCCGGCAGTTGCAGGAACACATGATGGAGTTTGTCGAATCCACGCTGCAACGGACCAACCCCGGTTCCCAATTCACCCATCAGGTTCTGGTCGGAATTCCCCTTCTTGTGGGAGCAGGGCCTGCTGTTGCCATGGGCGCTGCCACCAAGGGCGGCATGGCGGCCAAGGGAGGCATTCTTGGAATCATGCTATCATGGATCGCACCCTTTGTCGGTGTCTTTGCCGCCATAGGGATGTCTTGGGCCGATATCTCCCAGGCGGCGACGAGGCGCGAACGTCGATTCGTGCTCCGATGGACGCTTGTGCTCTGGCTCTCCGTGGTGGGATTTGTGACGGCACTGATCGGCATCGGTGCTCTGGCCCGGTCCGCAGATGTGTATCACCGCCAGGACTGGACGACGACCGCACCGATGGTCGCCATTTGGTTCGGTTATGCGATGATTGCGATGACCCTGATCGTGTTTCTGTTCCGGGGGAAAAGCTCGCTGCGTCGTCAAATGATTGCCGAAGGGCTCATTCGATCCTCCGCGCAGGCACCAACCACGATGAAGAAGAGCGTGGCGATGACGGCGGGCTTCCTGACGGCGGCCTTCTGGGTGTTGATCTTCCTCGCCTGGCAAACCGGCGACCGGTCCGTGGCCGTTGGGATAGTGTGCGGCGTGGTCCTACTGGGAGCAGTCCCTCTCTGGCTAGGTCGGAAGATGCCTTCCACGGTCAACGAGGGGAATGCTGGGGGCTGGTATGTCTCCTCTTGCGGCCTAATCTTCCTCGGCATCTTGAACTGGCGCCTCGATGTTTGGCTGGCGCCCATCTATGGCGTCGGAATGGACGCTATGAATCGCCTTCTCCCAATGGCCATCATCCACTGGCTCACTGCGATCGTGATCGCCTGGACCGCTGCACTCGTGTTCATCACCCAAGCGGACGAGAAGGCCTGAATCCCCTCCGTTGGAAGAGACGCCCCCAGGATTCGGCCCAGGTGCACTTGCGCAGCTAAGTTCCGGATGCGCTCCAGATACGAGCATTCTTTATCGTACGCAGACCACTCTATCCCTTACCTCACCACGAAAGGCGCAATCCTCCGTGTGCCAGGCGAGGCGAGCCGATATAGAATACGCCATTAGCGCTGCGGCTTGTGTCGATGCGGTCGTTAGCAAAATTGTCGACGGCAAGGAATAGCTCCGCATGTTTCGAGACCGAATAGTATGCTCCGACGTCGGCGATGACAGCCTCGCCCAAGCGAAGCGTGTTTTCATCGTCCACGAATTTGGGGCCGAGCGCCCGCATGCTGGCTCTGATGGTCAGCTTTTCCGAGGCACGCCATCTCGCCGCCACCGCGTAGGACTGGCGCGATACACCGGCGACCTGCTTGCCCGCAAGCCCGGGCGCAATGCCAACGTGGTCAATCGTCGCGTCATTGAACACCACGAAGACGTAGGTCGAGAATGCCGAGTTGGGGCTCCATTGGACTGAGCCGGTCGCACCTTGGATCCTCGAGCGATCGAGGTTGATCAACTGCTGGGCGACATAGCCTGCGGGTAGAGCGCCGAAGACCGGATACCCGCCTGTTCCCGGTGCCAAGTTGAGGTTGCCGATCGCATCGCGTAGATCGTTCGAGAACACCGTTGCGGCGACGACAAGCTTTCCTGAGGCGAAGATGGGGGACCGGTAATAGGTATTCGGGCTCTTCTTGGACTGGTCTGCGCCGAAGTGAAAGGTGTACTCGGCTCCGGCTTCGACGCTTGTGTTGCGCTCGGTCCCAAGTCGGGGGTTGGCCTCGGTGACAATCGCATCCTGACCGTATGGCTGGTAGAGTTCTCCAAGCGTAGGCCTGCTAAAGGCCTGCTGGCCATTGACGTGCATTCTCAAATCCTCCGCGGGCCGCCACACCAACCCTATGGTCGGGCTGAATTCCGTTCCGCTCTGCGTGGCAAAGCGGACACTGTCGGGCAGGCCGCCGCTGATGAGGTCGGTCTCTCTCTGGTGGCCTCCGGCCTCGTCCCAGGCGTCGAGCCTCGCGCCGAACACTGCACGAAGGCCCCAGGCGAGGCCCTGGTCCCGTAAGACGAATGCGCCGAAGTCGCCCTGTTCCCCGCCGGCGACGAGCCCGCGGGCAAAGGCGCCGTCATCGAAAGCAAAGTCCTCCCGGGCGTCGCCCCTCACGTAGTGATAATCGGCGCCTGCGCTGGTGCTCGATCCGCCGGCCTCCCGCCACGCTCCGCTCCATGATGCTCCGAATGAGGTTTCGGGCTCAGCGAACTGCTTCATCACCGGGGTTTCAGCCGTGCGTGCGGCATTGACGGAGGAAAACGTGTCTGACGATTGCCCGTCCTGCACGTAGACGACTCCGTTCCATGTGAAATCGGCCGACGGATGGCTGGCCAGGGCAACTGACGCGAACCTGCCGGACGAGCTGCCCTGCTGGTAGGGGGTCCCCTCGCCGTGGGTTTCCTCGCTTCCCCGAACCGTAACGGTCAGCACAATCTTCTTGCCGACCAGCTGCCGCCAGCGCGCCTCGAGCCACTCGTGCCGGTTCCCTGCTGCGTCATCGATCGGGCCCCGCTGTTGCGGTGAGACCAGAGGGTAACCGTCAGTCGAATAGGTATTCCCCAAGACTTGCAGGACCCCCTCGCTTGTGGGCTGTGAGGCGAAGAACTCGACTTCGCGGGTCCCAAAGCTGCCAGCCTCAGCGGTGACCTGCCCTGTTCCAACTACGATCTGTTTGGTCAGCGCCGGATCCAAGGGGCCATTCTCGGTCAGGGACCCCGGCTTCAACACAAGTTCACCGCTCGGCGGCAAAGTGAAGAACTGCACCACGCCGCCCAGTGCGCCCTGGCCCCAGGCGGTGGCACCGCCGCCGGGGACCACTTCAACCCGCGCAAGCCCATCGCGCGGCACCTCGGCCCACGGCACCCATCCTCCGAATGGATCGTTGAACGGCACGCCGTCGAGCAGGACGCGCGCCCCGACGCCTACAGCTCCCATGCCCCGGAGAGTGACAAAGTCCCTTTGTGGCGGTGAACCGGGGCTGTCGGCCCGCTCTGAAAGGCCGAATTCAGGATACGAGCTCAGCGCACCGGCAATCGAATCAGACGGCCATTCGTTGCTCTCCTTGCCGTCCACGACATAGGCAGTGAAAGCGGTTCGTGTCGGGCTCTGCGGCTCCCGCAGCGGAGTCATTACAACCAGGCTGCTCCTGTTGGCCCCAAGACCCCCGACCGCGAAGTCGATGCCCAGGTCCCAATAGAGCTTGATCCACTGAAGCTCGCCTGGGGTCAGAAACGCCCTAAAGGAGGACTCCACCACGACATACGGCTTCATCGGGTCACCCTCGGAGTTCCCTGCCGATGAAGAGGAACTGGGCGTCCCTTCCGCGGCCGGGCCGGCCAGAGTCGGCGGATTGGCGCTGGCCGCCTGCTCGGCTGCCCGGCCCACAGAACCTTCATTGGCCGTGGCAGCCGCCAGGAAAAGGATCCATCGCGCAAGCACTCGCTGGCTTGTGCTCACTAATGAAAGCATCGGCCGCCTGCCCGCCGGTTGGGTCTCCGAATGTCGATGGGCGCCGCATTCATTTCTCAATCCGCCCTCAACAGCCTCGCTACGTCGACCCGGGCCGCCCTCCGGGCCGGCAGCAAGCAGGCCGCCAAGGCAAGGGCGGCAAACGGGATGCGGGGCAGTGCGCGCATGGGGTGCCTATTAGACAAGAGGCAATCTGCGTGCTTTTCGAGGACGTTCCGCCTGGGCTACCCGCCGTCGTTCGTGCCCGACCCCCCGGACGGTCCGGGCAGGCTGGATGTGTCTAGTGGAAGAAGGGTGCCGTCATGATCACCGACTCCTCCTCAGAGACTCAGATCGACGTTCCCCCGAATCGGCCGCTCCTGGCCCTTCCACACGAACACGCCGTCCAGACCCGGGGGCAGCGAGACCCGGGCGCGAAGGCCGTCGCCCGTGCGGTCGAGCCACACCTCGATCGGGCCGGCGGGATGCGGCATTCGCGCGTGGACGTGGTTCAGCGAGCCGAGCGAGGGCTCGATCCGGACGGTCCGGAAACCGGGGGAGGCAGGCTCAATTCCCGCCACCGTGGCGAGCAGCTCGAACCCAGGGCTAGTGCCCCACGGGTGGCACTCCGAGCGCGGGTCCTTCGCCAGCTCCCCGAACGTCTGCATGCCGTCGTGCATCATCTCCTCCCAGGGCCCCAGGGTCCCGAGGTAGCGGTCGCCCAGGCCGGTCTTCTTGAGGGCGCGCCCGACATAGTAGTGGAGGAACATGAAATCGGACGGATCTGACTTCACCGCGGACGTATCCCCCAGCATGCGCTCCATCAGCGCCCTTTGGTTTGGGTGCGGAACCGCGTCGGCAAGAACGGCGAACAGGTTCACCCGATCGGTAAAGCCGAGCTCCGGCGTGTCATGCAGCAGGCCGCGAGAAGGGTCGAAGTTCGATGCGTACGCCTCCTGGTTGATGGCGGAGGCGAGCTCGCGGAAATGCGCTGCGTCCTGGTTCCCTCCAAAGTGCTCAAAAAGCTCTGCGCTCTCCTGCAGCGTGAGCGAGAACAGGAACTTGTCGGCGATCGCGCTGGGAGTCCAGGACCACGGCACGGGGCGGTTTCCATTTTGCCGGACCTGCTCCTCCCACCACCCGAGCACGTTCCTGATGCCCGGCAGGAACCTCCGCGTGAACGCGTCGTCGCCACGGTACCTCCAGTGGTCGTGCACCATCGACACCCAGAAGAGCGAAAACGTCGGGATGAACTGCTCGAGGTTCGCCGGATATCGGCTCTGGGTCAGCCCGCAGGGCGCTCGTGAGGCGTCGATCTCCTCGATCGCCAGCCGCACGAGCCGGTCGTCGCCGCAGAGATTGAGCCAGGCCAGGGCCTGCATCTTGGTGTCGGCGACGTATTGCAGCCGCTCCCAGGCGATGTCGCTGATGAAAGTCTCCTGCGCGTTGAGGGCGAGGGTGCGCCATGTGGCGTCCCAAATCGGTGTCAGTTCCCGGGAGTCGCTTTCGAACACGGCGAGCCGGGTGGCCGGGTAAACGCAGAGCAGGCTCGACGCATCCTCGATGACGAGCGGCTCGGCGCGGGTCTGGATGTCGAGCTGCACCCAACGCCAGTTGCGCGTCCACAGCGGCCGGTATTCGCGCGGCGCCCCGTCCGGCAGGAAGACGTCCTCGGGGCCCATGACCGTCTTTCCCTCGAATTCGTTCCGGTTCCCCTTGGCGCCCTTTCCGTCGTACAAGGCCTCCGAGTAGGTGAGTTGAACCACGGCGCCCCGGCCGCCGGCGACCCGCAGGACAGGGTAGCCCGTCGTCACGCCCCCTTGGTCCAGCAGTACCGCAGCCTTGCTGTTTGCCGGGATCCGCATGGGGCCGGAGCCCTGGACGAAGGCCGCCCCGGCCTCCACGCCCTCGGCCCGGGCGACCCGCGCGAATCGCTGGGGCGCCTCCGGCAGGAGCGGCACGGAGCGGGGCGTGAGTTGCCAGCGCTGCATGCCGAGGACCCTGGCCGGACTGCCTTGGTCGATCGGCGCAGCCGGGAGCCATGCCGAGTCGTTGAAGGCCGGCAGCTCCCATCCCCACGGATAAAGGGCCGCATCCACCCGCTCCGTCGCCCCGGCGACGTAGTAGTTCCAGCGCAGGCGCTCGTCATTGTGGTTGTAGACGATCGGCCGGTACGCCGGATCCTCGGTCACCTTCCACGCGCCGTCCGTGTTCACCGCCTTGTTGGCCGGATCGTCGGATTGCAGGATGAAACCGGTGCGATGGCTGATCTGGGCCATCGGCCTGGCCACGCCGCCGTTCCACACGACCGCGGCCAGCACGTTGTTTCCCGCCCGCAGATACGGGGCCAGGTCGACGGTTTCAAAATGCCAGTTGAACAAGTCGCCCTGTGCCGGCCCGGTGGCGACAAAAACGCCATTGGCAAAGAGCCGGTAGCGGTTGTCGGCCGAAACATGGATGACGAAACGCTCCGGCTTCACGGCGAGCGAGAAGGTCTTGCGGTAATGGAATACTCCAAAGTCGGTTGCCGGCCCGCTGGGATGCGCAATCCACCACGCCGGCCACAATTCGGTTAGTAGGCGGGGACTAATCGAGGGCTCGGTTGTCCCGTTCTGGTCCGCTCCGCGAAGGGCGCAGCCGAGCGCGAGGCAAAGGACGCCGTTCCGGAGAAACGCAGACAGCCGTGGCGGGTGTTTCATTCGGGAGGCGCTCGGTGGAGCCGGAAGGGCGCTCGGTCCGGCCGCGGGGCTCATTTGCCGGACGGATTGCCTGGCGCAACCAGGGAAAGGATGTACGTGCGCTCCTTGGGCGCGGCAGCGGCCATCCGGTCCGCCTGGTCCTTCTCGTCGAGAGCGGCGAGGGTCTGCGCGGCGGTGCCGGTCCCCGGGTCCGCGAGACCGTCAAACATGAGATTTCGCCTCACGCGCTGCGTCTCAGCGCCTCCGCTGGCTCCCCAGACCACGGAGAAGGCCTGCCAGCGCATCGGGGTGCCATAGCGCGCGAGGTTGATGCCCGAGGCGAGTTGGCTTGCGGTGAAGACCCCGATCGCCTGCCCGTCTATGGCCAATTGGTAGGAACCCTTCGCGAGACCGGTGACGGCCAGCGGCTCAAGGTCGAGCGACTCCAAGTCCGCTCCCGCTTGAATTGCGATCGCCACCGCTTCGTTGTCATAGTCGATCGGCAGGGGCAGGGATCCGTCGAGCTGGCGCCACGTGAAGCTCCCGGAGCCGGCCGACCAGCCGCTCACCTTCGTGTTTTCGGAAGGGCTGATTGCGCCCGACCTGGCGTCGATGCCGACCCGGGTCACGAGCGAGGGCGCGTGCCAGGCATGCAGCAGGGCGGCCCCCAGAATCAGGTGCGCCGACGCGCTCGGGTGGACGCGATCGGGGAGAAGGGTGCGCGCCAGTTCCGGATTCGCCTTGAGGAGTCGGACGAGCGCAGCGTTAAGCGGCGCACCGAAGTCGACGGTTGCAAGGTGGTTTTCGGCCGCAATCGCCTCCACGCCTTGGCCAAGCCTGCGGAGCACTTGGTCGTATCCCGCACCGAATTGGGGGCTGCGGGTGATGTCGTCAAAGGGGGAGGGAAGGATCGGGACGAGCCGGGCTTCTGGAGCCTCCCGTCTCAGACGCTCGATGATGGACCGGTATCCGGCGGTGAAACGGTCCAGGGTCGGGGTCTCAAGGACTCGGTATTGGCCATCGTTCATCCCCAGCATGAGTGTAACCACGGTGGGGTGCATCGAGACCACGTCGCGCTCAAGGCGCGTGGCGATGTCGCCTCTGGCGCCACCTGCCACGGTGTCACCGCCCACACCCGAATAGTAGAAGCGCAGGTCCCAGGCTGGAAAACGCGTGCGCGCGTACGCTTCGACCAGGGTGGCGTATCCGCCGTCCTGGGTTATGCTGTCTCCGTAGAATACGACTCGGTCCCCGTTGTGTATCAGGAACGATCCCGGGTCCTGTGCCCGGAGTGAACCGGACGACATGAGGAGCGCGCACAGGACCGCGCGTTTGGCGCTATTCAGGGTTGCGGCAGGCTGAGCGACCGGCCTCCGGCTTGAGCGCCGGAAAAAGGCTGTCGGGTGGAACTGTGGTACGATTGTCGTCATAAAATTGAAAGCCTGACCACTACCGCGGCATGGGGCGCGGCCGCCCTCAAAACGTACCAGGCGCCCGGCCCGCAGAGGCCGATGCAGCTCGGGGTATGGATCGGCATCCGGCGTTCTCCTTCCTGGCGCTCAGCGGCCGGGGGGCTGGGCAAGGCCCAGGGCCCTCAGGTACTCCCCGTTGATCCGGCATTTCTCGAGCCGGACATTGGCGAGGAGTTCGTCCAGGGCCGCCTGGGCCTGCGCTTGGGGTGGCGCCCCCTTGCGCATGTCGGCGTAGTGGGTGCGCACGGCCACGCTGAACGCCGAGACCGCCTTCCAGCCCGCCGGTTCCGGGACACTGGCGACGCAGGTCGTGGCCTCCATCTTCTTGTAGGGCCAGAAACACCAGCCGACGGAGTTCGCCTCGAGGAGCTCCCGAAACGCACGGATCCAGCTGTTGTCCGCCTCGCCGGATTCCCCGAGCCAGACCGGCACGCCGTACCGTGACCGGAAGTCAAGGTAGGGCTTGAGCGAGGCCATCGCCGCGGGCTTGTCATAGAGGTGAAACGTGTAGGCCACGTTGGGCCCGTGCGGCGGGTGCAGGGTGTCGATGTCCTTGTCCCAGCGGGCCCCCCCCAGGATGATGATGTGGCCGGGGTCCACGGTCCGGATCCCCGCGATCACCCTGCGGAAGAACGGCTCGAGCCTCGGGAAATAGGCCTTCTCATCGAAGAAGTCCGCCATCGGCTCGTTGAGCAGGTTGTACCCGAGCACCGCGTTCTCGCCGGCGAACCGCCGCGCGATCTCCGTCCAGAGCCTAATTGTCAGCTCCTGCGCGGCCGGGTCGTCAAAGAGGAACGGGCGCCCGTAGCTGTCGTCGATGTTCATCCCGGTCTGGCCGCCCGGCGCGGCGTGCATGTCCAGAATGGCATAGACGCCCTCCTCATGGCACCAGCCGATGACGTTTGCCATGACGCTCCAGCCCGGACCCTCCATCCGGTAGGGCGGACGCTGCTCCACGAAGAGCCGCCAATCGAAGGGAATCCGGACCGAGTTGAAGCCCGAGTTCCGGATAAGGCGGATGTCCTCCCGGGTGATGTAGTTCTGTCTCCAGCGCTCCCAGAATTCGGCGGCGCGGAAGTCCCCCACGAGCTCCCGGATCACCTGGTCGATCTGCCAGGGGCCCAGATCGTCATCGAGTTTGAACATGTAGCCTTCGGGAAGGAGCCAGTTGCCTAGGTTGATGCCCTTGAGGAGTAGGGGGGAGCCGGAGGGCAGCACGAACTGCGTTCCCCTTACCTGCACCAAGCCCGGGGACTCCGCGGCCCTGGCGCCCAGGGCCGCGGCCATGAAGAGCGCGAGTCCGGCAGTCGCCAGCGATCGTGGAATCATGGGTTGATGGGCCTCGTCGAGCGTTGAAACTCGGGACTCACGGGGCCCCGATGCGGAGGATCCGCACGGGTCCAAGCAATCCCGACTCCAGGAGCGGCGAATCGGCCTTGTAGGGCCTTATGTCCGCAAAGGTGTACTTTGTGGCTGTTCCGGGCTGCTCGTCCCCGATGAGCCTATTGACCCATGCATTCGTAACCTTGATCTCCAATTCGTTTCGGCCCTCCCTTAGTTCTCCGGTCAGGTCCGCGCGATACGGGGGGTGCCAGGAAATCCCCAGCGATTTTCCGTTAAGCACCACCTCGGCTAGATTCTTGACGCTTCCCAGATCGATCCAAAGGTGCACCCCTTTTGCCCTCCATTGCGGCGGCACCTCAAGGGTCTTCGTGTAGGTGCCGGTTCCGGAAAAGTACCTTACGCCGGCCTCCGGGCTGTCGCTCCACGACGACAGGGCGCCCAACAGGATGCTCGGCGGGGCTCCCCGGTCCGCCTGGAAGCTCAGGTTCCACGGCCCGTTCAAGGTCTCAACCAGCCTCTCCGGGGGCTTGGGCAGCGTGAGCGAGGCAAGTTTTGCTTGCGCGCGGAACACGACAAAGACGCTGCCCCAGGGGCCGAGATGCA
This sequence comes from Opitutaceae bacterium, assembly GCA_003164715.1. Classification (GTDB taxonomy): domain Bacteria; phylum Verrucomicrobiota; class Verrucomicrobiia; order Opitutales; family Opitutaceae; genus Palsa-1447. Next base: position 13,583 of record PLTZ01000085.1, read on the forward strand.
ACGGCACCTTCGTGCGGCCGCCCTGGATCTCGTATGAGACCGGCTCTGCCGCGCCGGTCTCGGCCAGCCAGAGTTCGGGGGCTTTCCCGGTCACCCTGAAGAATGCATCAAAGTCCTCGTCGCGGTCGTTCCGATTGTCCAGGAAGTAGATATCTCCATCGTCAAGCTTGCGGTGCACGAACAGGATTCGCGTATCGCGCTTTGGCATTGTGTGCTCGAAGTCCGGGACCACGCCCAAAGCGTTGAAAACATCCTTCAGGGCCTGCCCGGAATATACCCGTCCCTTGCCGAGGCTGTGAACCCCCGTTCCGTCGCCGAACAACCGGTTGCTGAGCCTTGCGAACTCCGCCTGGTCGTCAGCGAGGCTGGGATCGTCCGTCGGCTTCGGGCCCGCCACAACCGCGCCGTTCTCCACCAGACGGTAGATGGCCCGCAGCACGGGCAGGGACATGTGCTGGCTGTACGGATCGAGACCGAGCACGCGGTAGGTCATCCCGCTCCTTGTTCCCAGGCGGCCGTCGCTGGCGCTCAACTCATGGATCAGGCCGTCGGCATTGATGTAGTCAAACCCGTAGCCCGCGGGGACGGCGGGTGCCTTGCTCGTGAAGATCGCCGTGAGGTTCGAGTCTTCGCCGTAAAAGTAGACCAAGTCGGCGCCAAATCTCCCCTGCTGCAGCAAGTAGCTGCAACGGGCGAGGTACTTCACCCAGGGGCCCGCCAGTTCTGCCCAGGTATCGTTGCGGTTGAACCATTGCCCAAACGGCCCGAGCGTAAGCCCGGGCGCCTTGCCGACCAAGGGCTGGTGGGCCGATTCGTGGATCACGATGCGATTGATTCCATTCAGGAACTCCGAATCGGCGGTCGGCTTCAGGGTGGCGGGCGACCAGGCCCAGGGAGCGGCCGAGGCAGTCATTGATTCGGCGGCGGCAAGGTTCTGGCCGTAGATATGGGCCACGGACGCGGACTCCCGATCGTCGGCATTGTAGTTATAGCTCTCGTCATTCTGGCCGAAAAGCTGCGTCCACATCGCGCTCATCGGGATGTCATCCAGCTTCTTGACCTCCATGCCGTCGGCGACGAAGGCGCGTCCGCCCTCGTGGGATTCGCCGTAATGGCCCATGCCGCGCTCCTTGAGCGACGCCTGGACCTGGCCGTAATGCTCGTCGGCAATCAGGTCCGCTATCGTCTTTCGGAAATCCCACAAGAAACGGTCGCTGGCCTCCGCGCTGTCAACGACGCGCCCTGCCAGCACCGGCAGCCAGGGAACCGGATCGTAGCCCCGGCGGGCCTTGAACTGCGCGATCATGTCGTCGGTCCAGTTCTGCGAGCCCGCCTCCCAGCTGTCGGTCACGACGAATTGGATGCCCCGCTTGCCCATGAGTCCCTTGCCGACGGCGGCCTCGTAGCTGGAAAGGTACCCGTCCATGTAATTCCGGACATATCCGCCGTTGAGCTTGTCGACCTCAAGTCCGGTGGCCTCGGCTGTCGCGGGGTGGTTCGTAATCCCCAACAGCGAATACCCGAACCTAAGGACGACCCATGCGCCATCCGGCGGGCGCCAGTCAAGCGATCCGTCTGCACGCATCTTGGCGGTGAGGTCGATCACATCGGACTTCGGGATGGCCTCGGACGGCCCGACGTGCGGGGTTGCGAATGGATAGAGGTCGGGAAGCGGCGTGAAGGCGGCCTTCTCCTCGAACCGGTTGACCCGCGCCCCGGTGTGCAGCCGGAGCTTCCTGATCACGTAGCTTGTCGGAGGCGGGCCTCTGCGGGCCCCGAGCGAGGCGGGGTCAATGCCCATCATCCATGAGGGAGTGGCCGGGGCCGGACCTCGCTTGAAAACAACCCTGAAAAACCTCGCCTTCGACGCCTGGAACGAGACCGTGTGCTCCGGGGCGCCGTCCTGCGGTATTCTGGCGATGACGCGGAAACTCTTTCCGTCATCGCTGCTCTCCAGGGATTTATCGGGGTTGGAGATGCCGTAGCCAACCGAGCTGACCTCGTCGAGGTCCTGGGTCGCAATGGTCAGGGCCCGCACGGACTCGGGCTCTGCGAATTCATACTGGATCCATGCGCTTGCGCCGCTGGGCGGAATCGGAAGCCTGGTGACGATCGCGGCGTCCTCCCCGCCCAACGCCTTCAAGTCGGGCTCGACCCCGCTCGCAGTCACCCTGACCTGGAGCGACTCGACCGGCACGTCGGTCGCCGGCCTGCGAAGGGCCACGACCGCGGAATCAGCGTAGAACCTCCAGAGGCCGCCGGCCGCCGCCGCGGCATCCGGGTCACCCAGGTTCTGGAAGGGTCCCGTGTTTGACGGAGGATGCACGAGGGTGCCCGTATAGGCCTTGCCCCCCTCAACCTCGGTCTCACTCCAGACGTATTTCTTCATCGCCTGCGGCGGTGGCACCCAAGGGCCGCCCGTTTCGCTCCAGCCCGGGGAACTGGCGATGGCTTCCTCCATGCCCATCTGGTCGGCGAGTTCGGTCGCGTACTTGAAGGCCTCCTTCCACTCCGGAGTCATGTAAGCCAGCCTTTTTTCGACGACCTGCGGCGTGTCCAGGCTCGCGTCAAAATTATGAAAACCGCCCAGATCAACTCGATGCATCCACTCCAGATCAAGCCGGATTCCCTCCTTGGTGATGTTTCCATTCATCCAATGCCACCAGACGCGAGGCTTTGCGCTTTCGGGCGGATTAGAGAACCCCTGCGCCAAGGAATCCCGGTCCTGCTGCGCGGTTAGGTCGACCGGCAGGCACGCCAGCGCCAGCGAGAATGCGAGAATGAAGGCCCTCATGGGCCCTTGCGTCATCGGGAACCTTCCCTCGGGCCTATTCTGGGGACTCACGTCATCCGGGATGCTGGGGCCTGTTTTCATATGAACTTTGAGCTTCAGGGCGATGGGGTGAACAGAGGGCAAAACATACCAGATCGGCCTCGTGCGGGGAATCGAGGAAATGACTGAAAACATACACAATATGACCCCCGACTCGGGGTGCCGGGACCGGGTTCCCCGGTTCGATTAGGCGGACGCCGGGGCCGCCCCGAGGCGCTTCCTCTCGCGCAGCTCGGCGGCGATCTGCCGCTCGTCCTCGGTCGAGAGGCGGTAGAGCATCGAGAGGCCGACAACCGCGAGGCCGAGCACGGCCGGAAGCGTGCTCATCAGGTGGCGCAGCCCCGCGATCGAGGTCGCCGACTGGACGACGTTGGCCTTGTAGCCGACGACGGTGAGCACGACGTTGACGAGCGCCGCCCCGATGGCGCCGCCCGTCTTTTGCGAGAACGTGGAGCCCGCGAAGATGAGCCCCGTAGCCCGGCGCCCGAACTTCCATTCCCCGTAGTCGGCGGTGTCCGCGTACATCGAGCCCATCAGCGGGAAGATGGCGGCCTGCGGGATCGAACCGAGCATGTGCGTGGCGAAGATGAGGACCAGGTCCCTGGGGCCCGCGAGGAAGGTGGCCGCGTTGCAGGCCGCGCCGATGAGGGTGAGCCCGATGAAGGTCGCCTTCTTGCTGCCGAACAGCGGGACCAGATAGGGCGTCGAGATGGCCCCGAGGATCGAGAAGACCGTCCCGGCCAGCAGGAACGTGGAGGCCATCGCCTTGTCGCCGACGTAATAGACGAAGTAGTACACGGCCGTGGTCTGGCGGAAGGTGATGTAGACCAGCGTGGTCGCCCCCATCATGAAGAGGGTGACCCATGGCCGGTTGTGCATCAGGTCCCTGAGGTCCGTCCGGATCGAGTTTCGCTCCACGGGGGGGAGCACCCGCTCCTTGGTCGACGCGAACAGGTACAGGAAGAGGCCGCCCGAGGCGAACGCCAGCACGGTGACCGCAAGGGTGTAGCCGATCCGGTCGTTGCCGTGACCGAAGTGGCTCACCATCCAGAGGAGCGTCCCCTGGACAATGAAGTTTCCCGCGAAGGCCCCGACGAAGCGGTACGACGCGAGGGCCGTGCGCTCGTACGAATTGGGCGTGATGACGCCGAGAAGCGCCCCGTACGGCACGTTGATCCCGGAGTAGACGAGCATCACCACGCTGTAGGTGACGTAGGCGTAGACCAGCTTGCCCGTGGGCCCGAGGCCCGGGGTGTAGAAGAGCGCGATCTCCGCCACCATGAACGGGATAATGCCCCAGAGGATCCACGGGCGGAACTTGCCCCAGCGGCTCGAGGTGCGGTCGGCGAACATGCCCACGATCGGGTCGAAGGCCGCGTCCCACAGGCGGGTGATGAAGAGGAGCCCGGCCAGCGCCGCCGGAGCCAGGCCGAACACATCCGTGTAGAAGATGTTCAGGAAGCTCGAGACGATGACCCAGAACAGGCAGCAGGCGGTGTCGCCGACGGCGTAGCCGAGCTTTTCGCGCCAGAAGATGAGCTTGGGGGTGGTCGCGGCGGAGGTGGAGGTCATGGGGTGTCTGGGGCGGGGGTGGGGACGCTGGGGCGCCCTGGGTTTGGGGTCGGGGCCCTTATGGAGTGGCCGGAATTCGCGCCGCGGACAACCCTGGAAGCGGGGGGCGTTTCCATGGCGGTCGCCGGCGCGCGGCCCCCGCCCTTCCGACTCCCCTGCCAGCCCCATTCCGGAACCCGGTCAGAACCTCGCAGAGTTCCGCGGGCGCGACTCCGGAGGATCCGCCGGCGCCTTTGAGGTCCTTGCGTCGCCGCGTTGAATGCAATCAGCTCTCCCACGGCCCCTGCCGAAGCCCCATGAACCCCCGCACGCGAATTCTCACGACGGCAGCCCTCTTGCCGCTTCTCTGGCTGCTCCCCGCCTCTGCCGCGGCGGCCGGCGCCCCCGAGGCGAAGCCCGACCCGAGCACCTGGAAATGGAACGATCCAAAGGACCTGGGGATCTCGGGCCTGCGGCACGGGACGATCGAGAGTGCGTCCATGAGGCGCACGGTCGGGTTCAACGTCTACCTGCCGCCCCAGTATGGGAGCGAGCCGGGCCGCCGGTTTCCGGTCGCCTATTTCCTGCACGGATCAACGGGCACGGAAAGCTCGGACGCCGGGCTTGCGCGCCGCGTGCACGCGGAGATCCTCGCCGGGCGCATCGCCCCGGTCATCTACGTCTTCCCGAACGGGGGCGCGGAAAGCTACTACCGCGACTGGCCGGATGGCACGGTGATGGCGGAGACGCTCCTGATCCGCGAGCTGCTCCCCTGGATCGACGGGCACTACCGCACGATGGACCGGCCGGGGGCCCGCGGCATCTGCGGGTTCTCGATGGGAGGGGTCGGCGCGATCCGCATGGCGCTCAAGCACCCGGAGCTCTTCGGGACGGCGGCGTCGCTTGCCGCGGCCCTCGAGCAGTCCCCTGACGACTTTGGGGGGGACACGTGCTACCGCTACGCGTCGGCGCTAAGCCAGGCGGACCGGAGCCGTCTCTACCTCTACCTCGTGGTCGGAGAGGACGACTTCCTATACCCGCGGCACACCCCATTCATCAGCCGCCTGAAGGAGCTTGGGATCCGGTACACCTACGTGGTACACGCCAGGGTGACACACAACCTCGGGGTCTATACCGAGCTGTCCGGTGACGCCATGATCGAGCACGTGTCGCGGGAGCTGGCGCGCAACTGCGGCCGCCCGTGACCCCTGAGCGCGGGCTCCTGATAAGGGAACCGGGGCGGCCGCCGGTCCCGCGTCGGCGCCCCGCCGGGGGATTCGCCCAGGAGAGCGCCGATACCCCTAAACAACGAGGCGAGCATCCGCAGCATGGCCGTGGGCCTTATGCGGCGGATCGGGCTCGACATCGTTACCGTCGAGCAGTTCAAGAGCGCGAAGGAGGAGGGCAGGCCCTTCTCGCTCGTCATCATGGACCTGACGGTCCCGGGAGGCATGGGCGGGCGCGAGGCGATCGGGCTGCTGCGCGCGATCGACCCGAAGGTGAAGGCCGTGGTCTCGAGCGGGTACTCGAGCGACCCGATCCTCGCCAACTACCGCGACTACGGCTTCTGCGGCGTGGCCTCGAAACCCTACGACGCCATGAAGTTCAGCCGCGTGATTGGCGAGTCGCTCGGCGTGGCCTAGCGTGCGGCCGGCCCGGCCGAGAGGGGCGAGGGCGGCGCGGGGCCCTCGGGCCACGACGACGGCCTGTTGCCCATCTTTAGGACGAGGGATCCCCCGGCCATGAGGTCGTCGTGGCGGATCCACGCCCGGTCGTACGGACGGCCGTCCAGATCAGCCGAGGTGACGTAGAAGTTCGCCTCGGACAGGTTCTCGGCCCGGATCGTGAACGTCCGGCCGTTCGCGAGCTTAAGACTCACCGCCGAGAACACTGGGGTCCCGATCAGGTAGTAGTCCTGGCCGGCGTTTGGGAAGATCCCGATCGCGCCGAAGGCGTACCACGCCGCCATCGCGCCCGAGTCGTCATTGCCCGGCAGCCCGCCGGGCGTGGCGGAGTAGTTCTTTGCGAGGATGCTATGGACGCGCTCCGCGGTCTTGTCGTGGCGCCCGGCCCAGATGTAGAGGTACGGGGTGAGGAAGAAGGGCTCGTCGCCCACGTCGCATAGGCCGGGCGTGTCGAAGAGGGCGTCTAGCCGGCCGATGAACTTCGCCGGGCCGCCCATCCTGGCGATCAGGCCCGCGACGTCCTGCGGGACGAAGAAGGAGTACGTCCACGAGTTTCCCTCGTAGAAGGAGTCGCCGTACCACGAGCAACCCTCGGACGCCTTGAAGGGCTCCTTCCACGCGCCGCCCAGGTGCCTGGGCCGGATGAACCCCGAGTATCCGCCTTCGGCGAAATCCGGGTCCCAGAGGTTTTGCCACTGGCGCGCTCTCCCGAGATATTTCTCCGCGTCCTCCAGCCTGCCGAGACCCCGGGCCATCTCGGCGGCCCCGAAGTCGTCGTAGGCGTACTCCATGGTCTTCGACGCCGGGCGGTCGATCCCCTCGATGCTGCAGTACCCCAGGGTGCACCAGTCTCCGAGGCCGCCGCGGCCCTCCTTCATCGGGTCGACCGGCGGAACCTCGGCGTCCCTGACCACCGCGGCGTAGGCCTCGTGCCAATCGACGCCGGGGACGTGCTTGACGTAGGCGTCGGCGATCACGATGTCGGCATCGCTTCCGCCCTGTGTGCGGCCGTTGGCGTTGCCTGAGCGGCCGTCCGGCAGAAATCCGTCGTGCCTGGCGATATCCACCAGCGCCCGGACGATCCCCGCCTCCCGTTCCTGCGCAACCAGCGTCAGAAGCGGGTTTGTGACCCGGAACGTGTCCCAGAGGGTATAGAAATCGTCGTAGGACGGCTCGGGGGACGTCCACAGCGGGTTCTCCCCCGTCCGGTCGGCCGGCATGAGCATGGCGTGGTAGAGCGCGGTGTAGAGGAGCGTCCGCTCGGCCTGCGTCCCGCCGGCGACCTGGACCGTGGCGAGCGCCCTCCTCCAGGCGTCGACCCCGGCAGCCAGCGTCTTCCGGAAATCGAACCGCTCGATCTCGCGCGTGTTGGCCCGGGCCTGGGCGACGCTCAGGAACGAGATCCCGACCTTCAGCCGCACGACCCTGCCCGGCGGGAAGTCCAGCCAGGCCCCGGTCAGAATCTGGCCGCCCGACTCGAGCTTGCCGCCCGGGTGGAGCGGATGCAGGTCCTGCCGGTTCCATGTGCCGAAGCCCTCTGCAGGGGTGTCGGTGACGGCGTAGAAGAAGACGGTGAACGGGCGGGTCTGCTCGTTCCATCCCCCGATGAGCGTGGTCGAGCCCGCCACCTCGGTCGGGGACAGCACCTGGGCGGTCGAGGCCGCCACCATCTGCCCCTCATGGTAGGGGATTCCGGAGCAGAGGCAGTGGCCGGCGTCGAACAGGAGGTGGGCCTGGCCTCCGGCCGGGAACGTGAACCGGTAGAGGGCGGCGCGGTTGGCCGCCGTCACCTCGGCGCGAACGCCGTAGCGCTTGAGGGTTACGGCATAGTAGCAAAGCCGCGTCTCCTCGTGCTCCGGCGGCGAGCCAATGTCGTCGATTGCCAGCAGGCCGACCGTGGGCTGGATCAGGATGTTGCCGTATTTCGCGCCGCCGCCGGTGCCGCTCACGTGGGTCTGGCTGAACCCGTTGATGTTGTCCCCCGGCGCATAGCCCGAGTTCTGGTCGTTGGCGCCCGTGTCCGGCCCGGGCTTGATCATCCCGAAGGGCAGGGAGGGGCCGATGATCGTGTTGCCCCCGTCCCGTGTCCCGATCGCGGGGTCGACCAGGTCCACGTTCTCCGCGCGAAGGACCGTCGCCGCAAGAATAAGAGAGGCGAGGCCAAGCACCGTGGCCGTCCTGCAGGGCGTACTGCCGCCCGTCGATGCCGTGCACCGTCCTTTGAATGGCTTTGGATTCATGGTTGCGCTTAAGGCCGAGCCTCCTCCTATCGGGGCGTCTAAACAATGTGATTCCGGCCCCATCTACGCGATGTGGGGGTCTTCGGTCTGCACTTTGGACTCGCAGCCGGCGGTCAGAGCGTCCGGATCCCCGGTAGGAGCCTCTTGATCGTCTCCGTCAGCGTGGCGATGTCGTAGGGCTTCGGCACGACGGCCTGGAAGCCGTAGTCGCTAAAGTTGGCCATGACCGGGTCTCGCGAGTAGCCGCTGCAGACGATGGCCGGGACGTTCGAGCCGGATTTCCGGATGGCCTCGATCGTCGCCTGGCCCCCTATGCCGTTTGGGATCGTCAGGTCGAGAATCAAGAGCGAGAAGGGCCTCCCCGCACTCTGCGCCGCCTCGAACTCCCGCAGGGCGGACTCGCCGTCCGGCACGGCGGTGGGTTCGAGCCCCAACTTTCTCAGGACGACGGAGCCGATCCGGCGGATGCTCTCCTCGTCATCCATGAGGAGGACGCGGGTGGCGGGCGCGGGGGAGGGGGCCGGGGCCGGGCCGGCGGGCGCCGCCGCCGCCGCCTTCGGCGCCACGTCCCCGCTGGCGACGCAGGCGGGGAGCCAGACCGTGAAGACCGTGCCGAGCCCAGCGACCGACTGGACCTCGATGTACCCTTGGTGCTTCCTGATGATCGAGAAGGCCGTGGGCAGCTCGAGGCCGTCGCCGGACCTCTTGGTGGCGAAGAAGGGCTCGAAGATCCGCGGCAGCTCGTTTGCCGGGATGGCCTCGCCGGTGTCGGCGATGGTGATCTTCAGGTACGCGCCCGGGGGGAGCGTGTGGGATCCTTTCTGGACGTCCGCATTGGCCAGCGTGATCCGCACGGCGCCCGGGGCGGGCATGGCCCTCACCGCGTTGCGCATGAGGACCTGCAGCGTCTGGCTAATCTGCTCCGGGTCCACCCTCGCGGGCCGCAGGTCCGCCGCGATCTCGCAGGCGCACCTCCCCGGCACGCCGTCCGAGGCGCGCGCCGCGGCCTCGCGCACGATGGCGGACAGGTCGACGGCGGTGCGCATTGGCTCCCCGCCCTCGGAGAAGGTGAGCAACCGCCGCGTGAGCTCGCGGGCCCGCAGGGTCCCCTTCTCGATCTCGCGCACCTGCTCCTCCTCGGATCCCATGACCAGGGGATTGAGCTTCATCAGCGAGAGGTTCCCCATGATCACCGTGAGCAGGTTGTTGTAGTCGTGGGCGATGCCCCCGGCCAGCCGGCCGAGCGACTCGAGCCTCGCCGCGCGCTGCACCTCGGCCTCGAGGCGCGCCTGCTGCTCCATCTGGGCGCGCAGCTGCGCCGTCTGCTGGCGGACCCGCCGGCGCAGCGCGCCGATCCACGCGAGGCCGAGGAGCACGCAGCCCCCGAGCATGGCCGCGACCAAGAGCGACCGCCGGACCGTCCAGAATCGCGGGCGGGTGGTGACCGCCATGTCCGCCGGCGTGCGCGCCAGGAGCGCGAAGGTGCGGGGCTGGTGGAAGTCGTCGAAGATCAGCTGGTAGATGCCGGTGACCTCGAGGCCGGCCCCGACGGGAAGGTCCAGGTCGTCGGCGCCGGCCAGGTGGTCGAACGCGACGTCAAAATGGGTGTCTCCCTGGTACAGGGTGAGGCGGGTGTGCCCGGCGCTGCGGACCAGGTTCATCAGCATGCCGTGCAGGCGCACCAGGCGGTAGTCGTCCTCGGGCACGAGCGGCCGGGCCTCCGGCAGGACGACCGGCTGCGGCGGCGCACCCGCGCCGATCCTCCTGCAGACGGCCTCGCGCAGGATGGTGCGGGCGCCCTCGCGCCCGAGGATCCCCACCGCCTCGATGCGGTCGCCCGGCACGAGGCGCAGGTTCTCCCGGCTCAGCAGCAGCAGGCCCTTGCCCGCGTCGTCCATGTAGATGCGCTGGCCGGCGATGGCGAAGAGCACCGTGCCGGTGACCCGCGCCCTGAGCATGCCCTGGCCCGCGCTGATCTCATCCAGGTCCGCGGCGTGGCACAGCGGGAGGTCGTACAGGTCGGCTGGGGCGTCCTCCTCGACCGTGATGTCGTGGAGGAACGGGATCCGCAGCATGACCGAGGCCGAGAGGCCGTCGACGCCCGCCTGCGTCTCGCAGACCCCGCGGACGCGGATGAGCGAGCCCGGGTTCGCCGCGAAGGTGACCGGGTTCTGCAGGTGCCCCACGAAGTCCCCCGAGGGGGTCGTGACGAAGATCCAGCGCCAGTCGCCCTCGGAGACGACGCTCCGGACAAAGCCCCGCATCTCGACCCATCCCCCGTCCTCCCTGCCGGTCAGGGCCTGCTCAAGCGTGATGGGCTTGGCCGGAGGATAGTTCATCGAGCCGAGGTCGGCGAAGTCGCTCAGCTCGACGGTGGGACTGACCCTGCCTGCGCGCGTCACGCCCTTCACCTCGAGGTATTTCACGAACTGGAAGAAGCCCGCCTTCGCGCGGTCGTAGTGGACGCGGACGCCGCCGGAGAGATCCTGCAGGTAGAAGAAGTCCGACTCCAGCTGCGACCACGTGACCGTGCCCCGGAGGTCGACCGCGAGGCCTTGCGCGGCCCGCGCGTTGCCGACCGCCTTCACCTCGGACACGGTCGTCAGGACCCTCCGCGCGGCGTGCTGCGCCATGCCGGACTCGGCGGCCGGCCTGTAGAGCGCCTTGTCGATCACCCACCTGGAGCCGTCGAGCCCTACGCGCCCGATGGCCTCCGCCCCGGACCCCTGGAGAAGGTGCCTCGTCTGGATCGAGCGGACCTCCACCTGGCCCGTGTCGTCGCCCAGCGTGAGCACCGTCCCGACCTGGTGGCTCCTGACTACGCCCCGCACCCTGACCTCCGTGCCGGGCGCCAGGCGGTAGAGGTCGTTGATGGCCGTGACGGGCGCGCCGAACCGCGGGCTTTCGTCCAGGGTTCCCTGGACCTTGAGTCCGGCCTGGCCGGCCATCCAGATCTCTATGAAGGCGTTTGTTTTCGAGGGATCAAAGCGGCGGGAGTACAGCCCGGTCACCCGCACGAAGTGGTTGCGCCAGTCGGGCACATGGTCCGGGTCGTCGGGCTTGAGCCAGCAGACCACCGGGCGGTTCTCCACGATCAGGATAAGGCGGACGTGGCTGGGATCGACCACCTGCTGGCTGTCGACGAAGCCGTCCGCGATCACCAGGCGGTCGGAGAAGGCGTTCAGGTCGTTGATCCGGCCCTCCGTCTCAAGCACGGTGGCGGGTGCGTTCTCCTCGATGACCCGCACAGTCACCTCGTCGGCGCTGAGTCCCATGTTTGGCGTGATCGTTCCCTCGATCACCACGAACTGGCCGGAATGCATCACCGGGGGCTTGGCGGAAAGCCGGACGTAGACGCTCAAATGATCCTCGCGCTCGATCCAGAATAGCCCGTATTGCGAATCGTAATAATTGACGCGACCCTGAAGCCGGAGGGGGTGGGCCTGCGACTTTTCGTCGGTAGGCATCGCCCACACCATTTCCGGATCGGTAATGGTGGGCCATTTTTGCTCCGTCGCCACAGCGGGAACGCGGCCAAGAAGCACGAGGCCGATCCCCAGCAGTCCCACCCGGCGCAGGCGCAAAAGCCTCCTGGATAAACTATTGCAATCCCCGGCCACCGCCGTGAACAGCGATTGGAAATTGCCCTGGGGTACGCGGCAAAGACGGGGCACGTTGGGGCCTGTTATCCTAGGAGACTTGTGGGACACATTCCATCTCCATTTATCGACGCGCAGGCGCCTCGGGTTAACCAAGGGCCGCCCGATGCCGTGTCTCAAGAGGCGTCGTCCCGGGACTGGCGCACCCAACGCAGGGATTGCGCGGGATCAGGCGGGCAGGAAATTCCGAAGGAAGCGCCCGCTTTGGAGCAGGGCCTCCTGGCGCAGCTCCCGTGTCGCCTCGTAGGCCCGGTCCTCGACCTCGACGCACACGGGTCCGTCGTAGCCGCAATCGCGGAGCGCGCAGAGGAAGGCCCCCCAGTCGATGTCGCCCAGGCCCGGAAGCTTCGGGGAGTGATAGTCGAGCGGCGGGGCCAGGATGCCGACGTCGTTCAGCCTCGCGCGGTCCACCTTCACGTCCTTCGCATGCACGTGAAAGATGCGGTCCGCGAATTCGCGCAGGGGCGCGACGGGGTCCATCTGCTGCCAGACCATGTGGGACGGGTCGTAGTTGAGGCCGAGCGCGCGGCTCGGGATGCGCCGGAACATCTCGCGCCAGGCCCGCGGCGAGACCGCGAGGTTCTTGCCGCCGGGCCACTCGTCCTTGGTGAAGAACATCGGGCAGTTCTCGATGCCGATCCGCACGCCCGCGGCCTCGGCGTGCCGGACGATCGCCGGCCAGCGCTCGTCGAACACCCTCCAGTTGTCGTCCGGCGTGCGCGCGGGATCGCGGCCGACGAACGTGTTCACCTGGTTGACGCCGAGGAGCGCTGCGGCGGAGATCACCTTCTTCAGGTGGCCGATGCAGACCTCGGCCTCCCCCTCGTCGGCCGCCAGCAGGTTCGGGTAGTAGCCGAGTCCTGAAAGCGAGACGCGGTGCCTCGCGCAGAGCGCGAGGACGGCGTCGGCCTCCGGGCGGCCGAACCGCGACGCGTCGATGTGCGTCACGCCCGCGTAGCGGCGCTCGGCCCTGCCGACGGGCCAGCACATTGGCTCGACCGTTTCGAACCCGGCCTCCTTGGCGAAGGCCAGGACGTGGTCCAGGTCGAGGTCGGGAAGAATGGCGGACACGAATCCAAGTTTCATGGTGGGGGTCTTCCGGAAGCCGAGGGCGGGAAAAGACGGCTTCCCCTTGCGCGCATAAGGGCGTAGTACGAAATCCCGCGGCCTACAAGGCCCGGCCACGCCCGGAGGCGCGGTGCCCGCGCCAGGCCCCACTTCCTCATTCTCCATGAACCCAGAACCCACCCAGCCCTCAGTACTCGAGCTCGCCAAGATGATCGACCACTCGCTCCTGCATCCGACGATGACGGACGCCCAGCTCGACGCCGGGTGCGCACTCGCGATCCGCTGCGACGTGGCCACCGTCTGCGTGAAGCCCTACTACGTGCCGCGCGCGGCCGAGCTCACGAGGGGCACGGGCGTCCTCGTCTGCTCGGTCATCGGCTTTCCGCACGGCAACAGCCACACCGAGATCAAGGTCCGCGAGGCCGAGCTCGCCATGGCCGAGGGCGCCAAGGAGATCGACATGGTGGCCAACGCCGGGCGGGTGCTCGGCGGCAACCTGCGCTATGTCGCGGACGACATCCGGCAGGTGAACGCGGCCTGCGTCGCCCGCGGCGCGATTCTCAAGGTCATCTTTGAGAATGACTACCTGCAGGACCCGCAGATTATCCAACTGTGCGAGATCTGCTCGGAGATCGGCGTGGCCTTCGTCAAGACGTCGACCGGCTACGGCTTCGTGAAGCAGCCGAACGGCGACTACAACTACAAGGGGGCGACGGAGCGCCAGCTAAGGCTCATGCGCGCCCACTGCCCGGAGAGGGTCCGGATCAAGGCCGCGGGGGGCGTGCGCACGCTGGACGACCTGTTGCTCGTGCGCTCGATCGGTGTCAGCCGGATCGGGGCGACGGCGACCGAGGCGATCCTTGGCGAGGCCGTGAAGCGCGGCCTGCCCGGGCCCATTCCCGCGGGACTGGGCCAGCCGGGCAAGGCGGCCATCGCGACACCGGGCTATTGAGGCTCCTGGCCGGGCGCCTTCGGCCGCTTTGCCGCGGACGGAAAGGCTGACTTTTGTCGGTTTTGCGAGTACTCGAGGTGTGGTGTCTTCCAGGGACTCAGTGAGCAATCGCGCCGGCGGTTTCGTTGGTCGCCGCTCCGCGTTGGTCATTCTGGTGATCGCCGGCCTGCTGGCGTCACCGGGGGCGATGTTTGCCGATGGCCTTATCCTGACGCTGGCGGGCCCGCCCAATCCGGTTGCGCCCGGATCCGATCCGATCGTGGTCCTTCTGGCGGCAAATCCCGGAAGTTCTGGGGTCGAGTTTGAGCCGCCGCCCTCGATCCAAGGACTGGTATGGCAGGGGGAGCGCTCCTGGCCTGTGGTCCTCAGGGCTCGTCAGGGGAATGGCGCGATGATTGCCCCGGGCGGCTTCTTGAGCCGCGACTATGTGCTCTCGGTTCCGGCCGGCATCAGTGGCCGACTGATCCTCGAAGTTTCCGGGGAACTTCCAGGATCACTGCGCGCGGTGGTTTCAGTGGCGCCTGCGGGAGCGGGAGCCGCCACTTTGGAGCCGCCGGCCGCCGCCGTCGTCGCGGGGCGGGGCGTCCGCACGACGGTGTCCACGATCCCGCGCGGCTTTGTGGGGCATTTCAGCATGCACGAGCCGATCTATTTTGTGTACGGGCCGAAGGCGCCGGCCGCGAAGTTCCAGTTCAGCTTCAAATACCGCCTGCTATCGTTCGACCCAGACTCGCCGGAGGCTCCCAAGCAGACCCTGCAGTTCGCCTATACGCAGCGTTCGCTGTGGGACGTCAACGCGAGCTCGAGCCCATTCTACGATACGAGCTATATGCCTGCGCTCTTCTATCAGTTCCTGACCCTTGCGCCCGACCCGAACGCGTCTAGGGGCGGTCCGACGTGGCTTGGGTTTCAGTCGGGTTACCAGCATGAGTCAAACGGCCAGGGCTCGGTCCAGTCGCGCAGCCTCAACACGATGTTCGTGCGCACGGGCTATCTGTTCGGCCGGCCGGAGGGATGGCACGCGATCGTGATGGTCCGCGTGCTTGATTACGTGGGGGGATTGTCGGACAACCCGGACTTGGAGAACTATCGCGGCTACGGCGACTGGCAGGTGGCCGTGGCACGCGGAGACGGACCCTCGCTGTCCTACACGGGTCGTGCGGGAAAGGACCTCAATCACTTCACGAGCGAGTTCGACCTGAATTTCCCGATCAGAACCCGCCTGCTGGATTTTGGTACGTACTTCATCGTGCAGTACTTTGACGGCTACGGCGAGAGCCTCCGGAGCTACGACAAACCGTCCAACATCGTCCGCGCCGGGATCTCTTTGGTGCGCTGAGCCGGGGCTTGTTGGTTTGCGGCGACAAAGGCGCCCGAGCAGCGGAGAACGTCTCCACAAGAGCCCTAGCAACCGAACATCTCCTAGGGATCGAACTCCGCCTCGATGGGCATCGTTTGCCATTCAGGCGAGGCCGCCGCGGCGCTCGTCAAGACGTTGACCGGGCTACGTCTTCTTGAGATGGCAGCGCGAGGGCCGCAGCGGCAGGTGGGCGACGTAGGGGCGGGCGAGGCAAATACGCGCGCGAACGAAGCAAAGCGATCGACGCAACAGGCCCAACAAAAGGAGAGGGCCTCGCGGACTGTCCGCGAGGCCCCTTGCGCACCCGTTGGGCGTTGTTTTACGGCTGGGTGTCGTAGACCTCGATGAGCGCGACGCCATTCGCGCTGCTGGCGCTCGTGACTTCGACGGTGTAGGCGCCGGGATTGAGCGTGGTGAGCAGGGCCGCGTCCTTGCTGCCGGACGACAGCGGGAACGCGCCGACTCCTGCGGAGGCTGAAGCGATCTGCGCGGCGGTGCTGGTGCCGGTCCCCCAGCTTGAGTTGCTGGCTATCGCGGACGTTCCCGAGAAGACCGTGATCACTGGGTCGGCGAGCGCGCCGGTGACGCCAAACTGCGACAGCGTCGGGCCGACCCCGCGGATGAGCACCGTCTTGGGGCCGTTGCCGCCGATCACCAGGCCGGCGATGAGGATGCCGTTGCCGCCCGTGACCTCCATGCGCGCCGACACGTTGGTCAGGCTGGCGTAGGGATTGCCGCCCGTGTCGTAGATCTCAATGAGGCCGACTCCCGACGCGCCGTTCGTCGTGAGAAGGCCGGTCGTGTGGACGCCGTTGTCGACCGTGACGAGCAGCGCCGAGTCCATGCTGCCGCTCGCGAGCGGGAACGCCCCGACCGAGGCGGCGGTTGATGCAATCAGGGCGCCGTCATTCAGGCCGGCGCTGTTGACCTGCCAGCCGCTGTCCGTCGCCTCGACCGTGCCGTCGATGTTGAAAAGCGTCAGGATGGGGTCGGGGAGGAAGTTTGCGATGCCGAAGGCCGCAAGGCCAGGGCCGATGCCGCGCACGAGGAGGTTCTTGCCGTCCCCGGAGACGACAAACCCGACGATCAGGGTATCGCTTCCCGGACCGGACATGGCGCGCGCCGAAAAGTTTACGATGTGGCTGTAGCCGAACGGTGCGATCACCCACGTGATGGTGACTGTGCTGGTGCCGGAGCCATTCGTGGCGGTGATCGTAACCGTATAGGTACCCGGGGTCGTGGGCGTGCCGTTGATCTCGCCCGTCAGCGGATTTAGGCTCAGGCCGGGCGGAAGTCCCGTGGCGGTATAGCTTGTGGGCAGCCCCGTTGCCGTGATGGGGTACGTGACGATCGGCGTTCCGACCGTGCCCGTGGGATTCGTCGGGATGGTGATTATGGGCGCAACGGCGGCTGCCGAGATCGCGAATACAACGGTGGCTGTCCCGGTGCCGGTGCTGTTCGTGGCGCCGATCGTCACAGTGTACGTGCCCACGGCCGTCGGGGTTCCCGTGATGGCGCCGGTCAGTGTGTTAAGCGTCAGCCCGGGCGGAAGGCCGGTGGCCGAGTAGCTCGTGGGCAGGCCTGTTGCCGTGATCGGATAGGTGACGAGCGTGGTGCCGACCGTACCCGGAACATTGGCGCTGGTCGGGCTCGTGATGATGGGCGTGACGCCGGCCGCGGCTACCGTGATGGTCAGCGTGGAGGTCCCGGTGCCGGTGGCATTCGTGGCGCCGAGCGCCACGACCGAGACGCCCGCTGCCGTTGGCGTGCCGTTGATCGCGCCCGTCGCGAGATTAAGGGTCAGGCCAGCCGGCAGGCCGGCGGCGGTGAAGCTCGTGGGCGAGTTCGTCGCCGCGATCGTGTAGGTTACGAACGGCGTGCCGACGGTGCCTGGGGCGGTGAGCGGGCTCGTGATGACGGGTGCTCCGCCGGCCGCGGCCACGGTGATGGTCAGGGTCACGGGGAGGCTCGTGCCGGCGCCGTTTGTCGCCGTGAGGGTCACGATCGTGACTGCGGCCGCGGTGGGTATGCCGGTGATGGCCCCCGTGGCGGCGTTGACGGCGAGTCCTGCCGGCAGCGGGCTGGCGGTATAGCCCGTGGGCGAGCCCGTCGCGGCGATGTCATACACAAATGCGGTGCCGACGGTTCCGGGCGCGGCGATCGGACCCGTGATGATGGGCGCAACGCCGGCCGCGGCGACTGTGATGGTCAGGGTGGATCCCAGGCTGGTACCTGTGGCATTGGTCGCGGTCAGCGTGACAACGGTGACTCCGGCGGCCGTGGGCGTGCCGGTGATGGCACCGGTTGCCGTGTTGAACACGAGGCCGGCCGGGAGGGCGGTCGCGGCATAGCTCGTGGGCGATCCGGTCGCGGTGACGCTGAACGTGAAGGCCGCACCGACGGTGCCCGGCGCGGAATTGGCGCTCGTGATGGACGGAAATCCAAGGACGTTGAAACTCTGCTGCAGCATGTTTGCGGTGAATGCCGGGGCGGCAGTCTGGCCCGCCTGGCGCGCCTGCAGCGTCACGATGCCTGGGCCTGTGGTCGTGACCGTGAATATGCGCAGCGACGTGGGCGTGGCCCCGGATACGCCGGTCTGCGCGATCGTGGCGGGGCCGCTCACGACGGTCACATCGATGTCCAGGCCGGAGCTGGCAGTTGGCATTACGTTGAACACATCGCCGATATTGTGGTCGGGAATGGCCTCGAAGCTGATTGATTGGGCTCCCGGAGCGGATGAGCCGGTGGCGTAGAATTGAACGGTGCCCCAAGCTCCTGCGGGCCCGGTGGCGTCAAAGGCGAAGTTCAGCGTATTGAAGAGGCCGCCGAGGTTGGCGATGTCGGAGATTGTCCTGGCTCCGGCGACAAGGCTGGGGTTGAGGCGGCCGAGGACGGAGTTGCCGGTGACGGGGTCAGTCCGGAGATAATAGAAATTGTTCGTCGGGAAGTTCCCGATGACGGAGGTGGGCACGAACGCCAGCGTCGTATAGCCGCCGACGCCGAAGCTCCCGACGGCGGTGGTGAGATCCAGGGTGTCACTGGAGGCGCCGGTCAACGCCGGAATCATCACGCCAAATATGGTATGGTTGGAGGCGTTGGTTCGCAGGTAATATATGCTCTGGTCCGCATACGGGGCGCCCGCTGACAGGATCCCGGTGGCCCACGTCAGCGCAAAGTAGCCGTTCGAACCAGGGCTGGCCGGCGTGCCGGCCGTTGGGCCCTGCCAAGACATGGGCTTCAAGTCCGCAATCGAGGATGCGGTGCCGGTACCGGGCACGATCTCTGCCCAGTAGTCCACGTTACTGGGCGTGTGATGGATCGCGTAGAAATTGCTGGCTCCGAATCCGAGGTCCGCCGCCGCGAAGGTCAGGCCCGAATAGGAATTCGGCGTAAGCTTGGAGGCGACGTCGGAATAGGTCACAACCCCCGTTGGGGAAGTAAGCGTGGCGTAGCTCGTGAAGGCGGTGGCGGGATTGGCCGCTCCGCCGGGAATGGCCGCCCCGGAAAGGGCATAAAACGCAATCGACGCGGGCGCCCCGGTCAGCGGGATCTGGCCTGCGACATACTGGATTCCTGCGAGATTATTGCCGATGCTGCCCGGCTGATTCAGGGCGGTCCCGATCCGCGGCGTGATGACCGCGACACCGTTTGCGGTGCCACCTGCCGTTATCGCCGTGGTGATGGCTACGCTGGATAACGTGTTTGTCTGCGCGTAGGATTGGGTACCGACGAGGGCTACTA